>JABGRN010000117.1 GCA_018648265.1 Prolixibacteraceae bacterium
TGTCCAACTCCTGCTCAAAAGGGTGTTTGAACAGTTCCAATGACAATTGATTTTGAGAAGTGTAGTTTATCATAGATGCAAATATTTTGAGCATAATTTACTCAATTCCTTGCATTTTAATGCATGTTATCTGACTAAGATATTAACATATCTTGTTGATATAATGTACTTTAAATTGAAAAATGTAGAAAACCAGTAGAACCTATTTAGATTTTCTTTGTGCCGCTGAGTAGTAACATTTGGTTACATATTTACCAGTCATTATTTTAGGTTTTTTAAACTTGATGGAGAGATTGACAGAATCAGTTACTACATATTGTTTGAAAGGGAAAAATGCCATCAATTTTTGAATTACGGTTTTTTGGAAATTTCAATATGAAACATCCATGAACTGATATTTTTTGGTTCGGTTTGAAAGCGAATAATTTAAATATCGATGAAAATATCAAATTTCTATCCAATCACAACATTAATAATCTTCTTTGGGACAAGAATAAATTTACGTACAGTTTTTCCTTCCAACCATCTTTGGGCCCTTTCATCTGCCAAAACTGTTTTTTCAATTTCATCTTTTGGCATGTCAAGTGCTAACTCTAACTTAAACCGCATTTTACCATTAAACGAGACTGGATAATCAAAGGAATCTTCTTTTAGCAATTTTTCGTCAACAGAAGGCCAGGTTTCATAAGCCAGGGTTTTTTTGTTTCCATGCCCCGACCACAACTCTTCGCCAAGGTGTGGTGCAAAGGGCGACAATATTAAAGCAAAAACTTCAGCCGTTTTTTTAGTAACTTTTCCCTTTTTAATTGCCAGGTTATTAAATACCATCAACGCTGAAATGGCTGTATTGAATTTTAAATGGTCGATATCATATTCAACTTTTTGGATGGTTTTGTTCAGCAATTTTGCAACTTCTTTGTCTTCATCCCCTTCAACAATATTCTTAGGTTCGGAGAAAAAACGATATGCCCGGTTTAGAAAGTTAAACACTCCTTTTACGCCGTTTTCGGACCAGGGTTTTCGCTCATCTAAAGGCCCCATAAACATTTCGTACAATCGCAGAGAATCTGCCCCGTAATACTTAGTTACATCATCGGGGTTCACAACATTTTTCAATGACTTAGACATTTTGGCAACAATTTGCTCCAGCTCATCACCTGTTTCTTTACTAAAGAATTTGCCCTCTTTTTCAATAACCAAATCGGATGCAACTTTTGCACCTGATGAAGTTTTATACGCAAACGCTAAAATCATTCCCTGGTTAAACAGCTTTTGGAATGGTTCATCGCTTGAAACTACTCCCAAATCGAAAAGTACTTTGTGCCAGAATCGTGAATACAACAAGTGCAAAACTGCATGTTCCGCACCTCCAACATAAAGATCAACCGGCATCCAGTATTGTTCTTTTGCTTTATCAAAAATATTGTCGTTATTATCGGGGTCGATATAACGCAAAAAGTACCAACAAGAACCCGCCCACTGGGGCATAGTATTCGTTTCGCGTCTTCCTTTCCTGCCATTTTCATCGGTAATGTTCAACCAGTCGGTGGCATTCGATAGTGGCGATTCGCCCGAATCTCCGGGAGTATATTTTTCGAGTTCAGGAAGTTGCAGTGGCAAGTTGTTATCGTTAACTAAGGAAACTTCACCATCTTCCCAATGAATTACGGGAAATGGTTCACCCCAGTAACGCTGGCGGCTAAACAGCCAATCGCGCATTTTATAATTAACCGTTGCTTCACCAAGATTTTTCGACTCCAACCATTTGATTGTCGTATCTATTCCATCAGCCTTGTTTAATCCATTGATATTTAGCCCGGTTTCTTTGTCCGATGAATTTATGTACTCGCCATCCTCAGTCCAACAGGATTCTCCTGCCAGTATTTTATCTCTATTATTGGCATTTTCAGGATCGAGTATACAAATTACAGGGATATTAAATTCTTTGGCAAATTCGAAGTCGCGGGTGTCGTGCGCCGGAACGGCCATAATTGCGCCAGTTCCATATCCCGGTAAAACATAGTCGGCTACCCAAATCGGAATTTTTTCGTTATTTACCGGATTAATAGCAAACCTCCCGGTAAATACACCGGTTTTTTCTTTGGCTAAATCAGTTCGGTCTAAATCTGATTTTAAGGCTGCTGCTTTAATATAATTATCAACATTTTCATTTTTTTCTTGTGTAGTAATTTCATTTACCCAGGCATGTTCTGGTGCAATAACCATGTATGTGGCACCAAACAATGTGTCGGGACGGGTAGTATAAACCCTGAGTTTTTTCCCCAACCCGTCGATTTCAAAATCAACCTCGGCACCTGTCGATTTGCCAATCCAGTTTTTTTGGGCTTCTTTAATTCCGTGCGGCCAATCTAAGCCTTCTAATCCCTGTAATAATCGTTCAGCATAATTTGGTATTCGCAACAACCATTGTTTTAAATTTTTACGAACTACCTGGTTGCCACATTTTTCGTGTGCACCATCGGTTAGCACTTCCTCGTTGGCACAAACTGTTTTACACGAATCGCACCACCAAACCTGCGCGTTATCGTAATAAGCTAATCTTTTGTTGCTAATATAATTGTTTATTGCCTCTTTACCAGACGATTTAATTTCGTCAGGAATTGGCAATTCGGCGATTGGCCTTCCTTTTTTTATTTCACTGTCGAACCAGGTATTGTACAATTGTTTGAAAATCCACTGCGTCCATTTGAAATATTTCGGGTCGGTGGTGTTTATCTCCCTGTCCCAGTCGTAACTTAATCCTAAAGATTTTATTTGACGACGGAAATTGTCGCAATTTTTATTAGTAGTTTCTGCAGGGTGTGTTCCTGTTTGAATGGCATATTGTTCTGCCGGGAGTCCAAAAGCATCGTAACCCATCGGATGTAAAACATTTATCCCTTTCATCCGTTTGAACCGACTTATAATGTCTGTTGCCGTGTAGCCTTCGGGGTGTCCAACATGTAAGCCAGCTCCCGAAGGATAGGGAAACATATCGAGAATATAATACTTGGGTTTCGAAAAATCGTTAACAGTTTTAAATGTTTTATTTTCATCCCAATATTTTTGCCATTTGGGTTCTATTTCTGCAAAATTATATTCCATTTTTTTAATGTTGAATAAGGTCTTGATTTAAAAACGGCAAAGATAAAAAAATGATTTTATGCTATTCGATTAATTTCAACGTAAAAAATATTAACTATGAAATAGTATTTTTTGTTGATATAAAGCGTCAGATCCAAAACGCCAGATTTTATAATATTCAATAACTCAATGATTAATAATCGTCAACTTAGTTTTGTATCGTAAAAGCAGCTTTTGTTTAAAAAACAAACAATATTTTTTGCTATAATTTTTATGATTTTGGCCGGCACAATTAAACAAATAGGTATAACACTGGCAATTCAATAAGATAATTATACCCTGGCTAATTCTGGGCTACTGTCGTTTTACTATTTTTGGCACACGATTTGTAATGATTGTTTTCAACATGAAAACAATTAAACGGAAAACATTTTTAAAGTTTTCTCGTTATAAGTAAACAAGAGAGATAAGATACTTCACAGCAATTTGCTGTTTTTTCATAAGTTTGGTTTAGTTAGGTTTAGTTTTGATCCCGGTGCAGAGGCACCGGGATTTTTCATTTACGCTTGTTTCTTTTTAAAATATTCCAACTCTCCGGTAAGTGCAATTTCTTTCACTTTGTTAATAAGAGCCATTCTTTGATCCTCAGAAAGTTTTGTAAATGAACGCGCCAGTGCAACTTTTTCGCGCATAAAAGTTGCATTTTCGTTTCCAGAAATTAGAACTGTTACAGGCAGCGACCACACAAAATGCATGGCATCTTTAATACTCAAATAATTAGGTATTAAAGGGTCTTCTGAAGTCCAGTTAGCTTTTTCTTTTTTGGCGAAAAAGCGGCCATCGGCCAGCGATTTAATGGCTAGTATTCCCATATTTCGTTCAAGGGCTTTTGGGATAACGTTTTTCGTAAAACTAAAATACGACTGGTCGAGAATATTTACAGGCATTAACGCGGTATCGAAAATATCACTTTCTTTTGTACGTTCTAACATGTGGGTGTGTGCAAACGGATTTTGATGCCCGGTGAATCCTAAAAATCTAATTTTACCTTGTTGTTTAGCTTTTAATAATACCTCCAAAACCCCTTCTTTAATTCGGCTGTCAACATCCTCTGGTGTTTTTATCGAATGCACCTGGTACAAATCAATCTGGTCAACTTTTAATCTTCGTAACGAGCCTTCCAAATGCTCTTGTACTGCTTTTGCATCTTTCCCTGTAGATTTTGTCATCAGGAAAATCAGATCCCTGTAATTGGGAGTCAGGAATTTACCATATCGTTCCTCGCTGGTTCCTTTTGAATAACTTTCGGCAGTATCGAAAAAACGAACTCCACCTTCCAGTGCAGCTTCTATTATTTCCTGCGCATCGCGTTCGCTTGTCCATCCAACATGATAACCACCAGTTCCGAGCATGGTAACATATTCGCCAGTTCGACCGAGTTTGCGTTTTGGTAAAACTTCACCCAGCCTGTCAGAATCAGTGGTAGTTCCAAATGAGGCATTACTTATCGATAGTCCGGCAGTTACCCCTGCCAGTGATTTTAAAAAGGTTCTTCTATCAGCCATGATTTTTTATTTTAATGATTTTAAAATTTTATACTTATTTTTTAAAAAAATGTTTGCATTTTTAAGAACAACATTGTTGACCGGTTTGTTTTAATGATTATTTGAATTTAGGCCTAAAAATTTATTTTTACTATTATTTTCGATTGTATTTGAAGCACTTATAAAATTAAAATAAAACAAATGAAAAAATTAATAATTATTTTACTCGTTTTTACATGCGGTTTTTTAGTTGTAAATGCACAAACAATATCAATAAAAAAATCTCAGGCCTTAACTGAAGTAATTCCTGAAACTGTCGGGATTTCTTCTGAGCGCCTGGCACGATTGAATGAAATGTGTGAACAAGCTGTTAAAGAAGATAATTTACCAGGTATTGTAACTTTGGTGGCACGCAATGGTAAAATTGTACATTGGAAAGCTTATGGGATGGCCGACAATCAGTCGGGTAAAAAGCTTAAACGTGATGCTATTTTTAGGATCGCTTCGCAGTCGAAAGCAATAACTTCGACCGCGGTAATGATGCTTTGGGAAGAGGGAAAATTCCGATTGGACGATCCTATATCAAGATATATCCCGGAATTCGAAAATCCACAAATTTTAGAATCATTTAAATTCAGCGACACAACATATTTAACAAAACCTGTAGAGACTGAAATAACCATTAGGCATTTATTAACACATACTTCTGGAATTGGATATGGGGTAATTGATGGCGATGAGAGGATGAAAATGATTTATCAGAAAGCCGGAGTAACTGATTTATTTACAACTAAAAATATTAGCATTGAAGAGAGTGTGAAGAAATTGGCGAAACTGCCACTTCATCATGAACCAGGTGCTAATTTTACATACAGCGAGGGCTTAGATGTACTTGGCTATTTTATTGAAGTTATTTCTGGAATATCTTTCGAGGAGTTTTTAAGAACAAATATTTTTAATCCACTGGGAATGGGCGATACACACTTTTACCAACCAGATGAGAATGCTGACAGGTTGGTTGCAGTTCAACACAAAGTGAATGGAAAATGGGAAAAATACCCGGTTACTTTTTATGACACCGATTATCCTATAAAAGGGGCAAAAAGTTTTTTCTCCGGTGGAGCAGGTCTTTCCAGCACTGCAAAAGATTATGCGATTTTTTTGCAAATGTATTTGAATGGAGGGGAATATAACGGTGTCAGGTTGTTAAGCAGAACCACAGTCCAAAGTATTTTAGGTAATCAAATTGGAGATATCTGGGGCGAAGATGCCGATAAATTTTATGGTTTGGCATTTTCTGTTCTTACTCAAAACGGACAAAATAAGGGTGGGCTTGGAAGTATCGGGACATTCGATTGGGGAGGTTATTTTAACACTCAGTATTTTGCCGATCCAAAAGAAAAAATCATCGGTGTTATTATGAAACAAACGCAAGGCCCTGTTTCGGACGACACTGGTTGGAAATACAGGCAACTAATAATGCAATCTGTTGATGATTAGTACTTAAATTTGATTGTCGTTTTTTTAAAGATTATTTTCCTCAATTTAGTTTAGAATAATATTTTAACTAATCGTTGACAAAGAGTTTGGTTAGTTGTTTGAATTTCATTTTAGATAACTAAACGACATTGATTTAGATTTTCTACTTTTGCCCCATGAAACAGACTTTCGAAGAACTTAAAATATCAAAGGTTATTTTAAAAACGCTCGATGAAATTGGTTTTGTCGAACCAACACCCATTCAGCAAAAAGCCATTCCTAAAATAAACTCGGGGGCAAATGTTGTAGGGGTTGCACAAACCGGCACCGGAAAAACGGCGGCTTATCTTTTGCCTTTATTCACAAAACTTAAAAAAGCCGAAGGTTTGGCTCCAAGGTTATTGGTGCTGGTTCCTACCCGCGAACTTTCGATACAAGTTGGTGAAGATGTTGAGGAGCTAACCACGTATTCCGATTTAAGGTGTGCAGCAGTTTTTGGAGGAATTGGTTGGACAAAACACGCAGCTCTTTTAGAACCCGGCGTTGATATTTTAATTGCTACGCCAGGCCGCCTCTGGGATTTGTACCGCGCCGGTGCAGTCTCGCTTAAAAAATTAAAATACCTGGTAATCGACGAAGCCGACCGAATGTTAGATATGGGTTTTATGCCGCAACTATCGCAGTTGCTCGAAATTATTCCACCCCGCAGGCAAAATATGCTGTTTTCAGCAACATTTTCTGAAAGTATTGAAAAAATGGCCGAAGAATTTCTCGACCATTACGATAAAGTGGAGATGGCACCATCGGCAACAACTGTTGAATTAGTTACCCAATTGGCTTATAAAGTTCCTAATTATCGGACAAAATTAAGTTTGATACAAAATCTATTATTAGATGAAGAAATATTTTCGCGGGTGATTATTTTTGCCAAAACAAAGGAACATGCCGATGGGATTTTTAAAGTTATTAAAAGAAAATCGGAAGGCGAAAAACGAATATTACATTCGAATAAAGGTCAAAATTCGCGGATAAATTCTATTAATGCTTTTAAAAATGGCGAAGTTCGGATATTAATTTCCACTGATGTTTCTGCTCGTGGGCTGGATGCCAGTATGGTAAGCCATGTAATTAATTTCGACCTCCCGACAAGTTACGAAGATTATGTCCACCGGATTGGACGGACTGCCCGCGCTGGGAAAAGTGGAGATGCTATTTCGTTAGTCGATCCTTCGGAAGAGTGGGATTTGAAAAAGATTGAAAAATTAATCAGGAAGGAAATTCCATTATTGGATATGCCGGAAGGAGTTGAAATCCTGGAAACGGAATTTAAGGAAAATCAAGATCAACTTCGCGAGATCGACCGACAGAAAAAAATTGATGATCCAACGTACAAGGGAGCATTTCACGAAAAGAAAAGAAAATTTGATTCAAAACGTTCTTTTGTCGATCGTTTCCAGCGAACTAAAACACGGCAAAAACGTTCAAAAAAAGGAGGAAAACGACATTAAATTAATTGAATTGTAGCATCTGCTTTTACTTCACCATTAACAACGATCTCAAATTTATGCTCTCCAACAAAATGTTTTCTTGTCGAAAGATTTTTAAATGAGTGTTTTTTTGAAACTGGATATATCCCTGGTTTCATTTCTACTTCCTTCATTTGAAACACTTTTGGCGAAGTTTTGCCGGAAGATTTTACAAAATGAATAATATATTCCATTCGTACTTTTTGTTTATTTTCGGTTTCAAGCTTAAAATCGAAGGAGAAATAAATTTCATCGCCAATTTTGGGAGTTAAATTTGTGAATTTCAGGTTTTCGATTTGCATTTTATCAGGATTGGCAAATCCAAAAAGTAACATAGCTCTTTTATTCCCTTGTTTTAAAAGCGTGCGGCAAGCATGTTTTACTATCCAGTCGGTTTCTTTAGAATTACCTTGCCAACGTTCGCAGATGTCTAAAACCAGGTTAGGATGATCTTTCGAAATATCATTTAAGTTGTTGGCCACACTTTTACGGACAAATTCTTCCGGATCGTTTTTTAACTTTTCTAAAACAGGTAAAATTAATGCCGGATCGTTTTTTAAAGCAGGGACTCCCATTCCCCATGGTAAACGAGGGCGACAACCTTCGCTTGCAAACCGCCTGACTTTAAAGTCTTTGTCATCGGCCCACCGATCCATAAATTTCATTGCACCCTCCAAATCTTTGTTCAGAAAAGGACGGACTGCAAATTCTGAACTTCCACATTTGGTCAGTTCGCCGAGCGCAGGAAGTGAAATATCCCAATATCCCATTCCATAAACTTCAATATAATCGGGTAAAACAATGGCCTCGAACCCTGTAACTTTTGGTACAAGAGCTTTTAAGATCTCAACAGTTTTTGGAAAATCTTTTGGAAGGAATTGGTGCAGCGATAAAGTAGTATGCCGCATTTTTTCTTTTAATTCACGTTGCCCCCATTTTTCGTCGCAAACTGTGTTTACAAAACCAGTTGAATTAAAACCGGGATAAACTTCTGTTAAAATATCAGCAAAGAGTTTAACTTTTTCCAGTGGGAAAAGGATGTCTTTTAATTTTTCAGGCATAATTATTTTTTTTGAAGTTTAAGGTTGTTGGTTTAAAGTAAGTTCACAGAAATCAGATTGTCTAAATCCCGAAATAATGTTTCTTTTTCAAGCAGCAAATTTTTGTATTCATCATTTTTGAATAATTTCAAGCAAAATAATCTTCCCCTTCCAATTGTTTTCCTTAAAAGAATGAACCATTTAAAAGCCAGTTTTCCGGCAAAGGGAAGACTAATCAGAAAGGCCAGTTTTAACCAAAATCCTGGCAACAACCAGGAAAATGAAATTAGTTCAAGAACATAAATTAATGGGAATAAAATAAGCCCGGCCCCCAGAAAAAAGGAACTCCAAAATGAGGTGTCTCTCACCTTTTTACGAACAAATTGATCGATTAAAAAAAATGGTATCGCGTTAAATAGAAAGCCGAAAAGAAAGAGTGGAAGACCGATAAACAAGACCAGTTTATTAATTCCAATCATCCAGAAGTTGTTTTTGGGGTTTTCAATTAACCAACTTCTTATTTTTAATTTATCGATTTTTGATTTAAATGCATTAATTCCTAAAACCAGTTTTTCGGTTTCTATTGGTTTTTCGATTTCTAAATTGTCCAAATGTTTTGCCAGAATCTGATCCGACTTAAACAAGTTTAAAATTGAGAATTTTTTGTTTTGTCTTTTGAGAAAATGTTTTCCGTAAACCTCCCTGATTTTTTCAAAATCGGAATAATATTTTTTACTTCTGAAATCGAGAACCAGGGGTAAAACGGAATCATAAATTTTTGTTCGTAACGAGAGGGTGGCCGCGTTTGGATTTTCTTTGTATTCATCAAAATAATTGTGAACAGGAACTGGATCCCCAAAATTTACAATCAACGACCGGTCGAATTTCCAGTAATTACTATAATATATCCCCGTTGGAATAATTTGAATATCAAGGTTGTAATCTGTTTTTTCTGCAGCCATAAAAGCAATGCGCGGAACTGCTTTTTTGTGGGGTATCATTTGGCGTTTTGCCGAATGGGCAGCCTCGGGGAAAAGTGCAAGGGCAAAATTATTTTGCAATACTTTTATAGAGTCAGCAAAAGTTTTGTCGTTTTGTGCCAGGTTTTCTTTTCCATCGCGTAAGCGGTAAACCGGCATAATTTTCAGGAACCTTAAAATGACACTAACAGTTTTCGATTTAAAAATGTCGGCGCGTGCAAGCCAAACTGGTTGATAAGGTGTGTTTAATAAAACTGCCAATGGGTCGCTTAAAGCATTTTGGTGGTTTGGGGCAAAAACAATGGGTTTGTTTTTAGGGATGTTTTCTTTCCCGGTAATAATAATTTTTTTATAAATAAACCAATCGACAATTATAACATATCGTTTTAAACACCAGTACCCAAAAGACCATTTTTCGTATTTCATAATGTAGTTTGAAATATTGGATTGTTAAACAGGGACATGAAAACGAAACACCGGGCGATAACAACGTACCAGTTAAAATTAAAAACTTCAAGCGCTCCTTTCATGAAAAAAATTTTTGTGCCTTGAAAATAGGAAAACTCTGTGAAAAAGCAATAAAAAAACCAGATCCTCTATTTGTAGAGAACCTGGTTTATAGTTTAATTCTATTTTTTTTAGTTATCTAAAAGTAACTTTTTCATTTTTGCATGAATATCGGTATTTTCCATAATACCAATAAATTTTTCAGCTCCCGGGCCGTAAGAAAAAACTGGGACCATTACTGCGGTATGTCCTCCGGTTGGAAATCCGGCATTTACTACACCTGTTTCGAAGCTGCCGCCTGTAATTGCCATTCCGCCTGTTTCATGGTCGGCAGAAACCACTACAAGAGTTTCACCATCTTTTGCAGCAAATTCAAGTGCTTTACCAATAGTTTTGTCAAAATCGAGCATGTCTTCAACAACATAAATTGTGCTTGCAGCGTGCCCGCCCCAATCAATCTGGGAGCCTTCGACCATTAAAAAGAACCCCTTTTTATTGTTGCTTAAAATGTTGATGGCAGTTTTGGTTGCTACCGGCAGCATACTTTTTCGTTCGTTAATTCTTCCATTATGCACATCGGCTGTTAATGCTGCCAATTTCCCGGTTTTAATATTTTTAATTTTATTTAAATCGCTTTCAACGCGATATCCTTTCTCTTTCAATTCGTTTAATAAATTACGCCCGTCTTTACGTTCGGTAAAATGTTGGGTGCCACCACCAATAAAAACATCGATATCTGTTTTTAGGAAATCAGCTGCAATTTCTTCGTACATATTTCGGCTTGGTTGATGCGCAATGTACGATGCCGGCGTTGCGTGTGTAATTGCCGATGTTGAAACCAAACCGGTTGCCAATCCGTTTTCTTCGGCATCTTCTAAAATTGTTTTTACCGGGTTATTGTCGGGGTCAACCCCAATAGCACCGTTGTATGTTCTTACTCCTGCCGAAAGGGCAGTGCCACCGGCTGCCGAGTCGGTAATGTAATTGTCGGATGATTGGGTTTTTGAAAAGCCAATGTATTTGCAGTTTTCAAGAAAAAGATGCCCTTTGTTTGCAGTTAATCCTGCAAATACCTGTGAAACCCCCATTCCATCTCCAATTAGGAAAATAATGTTTTTTGGTTTTTCCGATTTGAATTTCTGAGGGAACATTTTAACCTTGTATGTTTCGCCGCCGAGATATGTTTTTTCAATATCCTTTGCCTCGGCATTTAAGTATGTATCCTGGGCAAAACCCTGGATTCCCATTTGCAATATAATTGCTATCAGTAATAATTTTTTTAACATCTGTTTTAATTTTAATTAATCCGTAAAAAATAACGTAAAAAGCGGTGCAAAAGTTCAAACAAAAAGTGAAATAAACAAACAATACGAAATTACAGTTATTTAAATTTTTTTAGTTCATTTTTGTTGAATTCTTTATTCAGGAAAAAAGTTGTCCCCTCTTTTGATGTATTCATCTTTATAACATTCATTATTAAGAAATTACTGAGAATATCTTCAGCTTTTTTGCGTGAAATAAAGGCAAGCCTCATAAATTTAGATAATGAAATATGGGAGTTGTTTTGAAGAAAATCGATGAGGTATTTTTCATCGTTGGAATAAGTAAAGTAAATCCCTTTTGGATTTCTTTGTTTTTTCCAGACTTCAACCTGGATATTATGTGCCATATAGTTTTCATCAGCAATTCTGATGTAGGCCAGCCATTTACCCATATCATCTTTTGCAAAGTGAGGTCTTTTTATGCTTTGATTAACCGTTATTTCAAGAACAGTTTTTCCTTCTGCCTGCCACTGTTTTGTTGAAAAACTGATAGCAGGATTACTGTAAATTTTGGCTGCTGCTTCAACCATATAAAATTCTTCGTCGCTGCTTATCCCTATAATTTTGCCATTGTCTTTTACGCCAATTAGCAACCGTCCGCCATTGGTGTTTGCAAAAGCAACCAACGATATTGCAATTTTTTTGGAGTCGTTAATGCAGTATTTAAAATCTTGCTGCTGATGTTCTCCTTCTTCAATTAAATTGTACAGGAATGTGCTCAAAACTAAGTCTTTAAATAATTACACATTAAAAATGGCGGCAACATAAACTGGTAAAAAATAAAATAAAAACTAATCGGTTTTATAACTTTTATTTATTTTCCCCAATCATGGCGATCAACTCTTTTTCGTGTTGATTTTCTTCAATACTTATTTGAATAGCTTCAGGAATTTCTTTCCCGATTTCGTTGTAATTTATTTGAGCACGTTCTTCGCCCCGTTCCATAAGTTTCAGTCCGAAATTTAGCCCAAAAATCATGGCAATCCAGTAAAACTTAAAAATATCCCACTTGCTTGGTTCAACTTCGCGCCCGCTATATTTCATCCAAATCGAGTAGTGCCGTAGCTCGTCATCGGCAATAGAATTCAGGATACCTTTGTTTTTTTTATTTTTTGTTGCACGTGCTAACCTTTTATAAATGTGGTACTCGGTTACTTCGTTACGTTGCGCCTGGATAATTTGTTTCCTGACCAAAGGCGTTAAAGGTTTTATTTCAATTTTTTTGCTCATATTATTTTAACCATTCAAAAGTTATGTAATGATCCGGGCTCATTCCCAGATTTTGATAAGTTTTATGTGCCGTAAGATTTGATTTGTCGGCATACAAACGTATCCCATTTAATTTATTGTCATTTAAAACTAACTCTTTTACATGAGAATACATACTGCGATAAACCCCTTTTCTACGAAATTCAGGGACAACATAAACAGATTGGATCCACAAAATTGTACCGTTGCGCCAATCGCTCCATTCGAAAGTTGTTAATAGTGAGCTTACAATTCTTCCGTCAAATTCGGCCACATAATATTGCCCTTTTGATGAATCATTATATACTGCTGCTACTCCTTTTTCAACAGTGGGGAGGTGTAATTCAATATTTTCAGTTTCTTTGGCCATGGCCAACTGAAATTCCAAAATGTATTTGAGATCTTCTTTTTTTGCTTTTCTTACAATCATAATTCGGAACAATAATTTGGCTAAATTAACAATTCCTGAATAATGATTAAATTTCACCATTTTTTGCAAGAATTGAATAATCGGCCTTAAAATTTTTAAGTAAATGAAAGTTATTGTAGGATCAAAAAATCCCGTAAAGAAAGAGTCCGTTTTAGTTGGTTTTAAATCTTTTTTTAATTCTGTTGAAGTAAAAGGTTTTTATTCAGGTTCAGGAGTCGCCGACCAACCTTTGAGCGATAAAGAAACACTGAGTGGTGCAAGAAACCGGGCCGAAAATGTAAAGAACAATTATAGAGATGCTGATTTTTGGGTTGGAATTGAAGGGGGAATTGAAACTACCGACAAGGGATTAACTGCTTTTGCCTGGGTTGTAATATTGTCGGCAGTTAAATATGGCGAAGCGCGCACCGCATCTTTTCTTTTGCCACTGACAGTGGCCGCCCTTGTTCAACAAGGTTACGAATTAGGAATTGCCAACGATATTGTATTCAATAAAACTAATTCAAAACAAAAAAATGGTGCAGTGGGTATTTTAACCCAGAACATTGTTAGCCGCACCGAATTGTACAAACAAGCTGTTCAGTTGGCATTGATCCCGTTTATTAATCCCGATTTTTTTTAAATGGGTACTACTTATTGCCGATCTTGTTTATTACGTCTTCAATCTTAATTCTTTCCTCTTCTAAAAGAACCAGTTGCATTTTTTCTTTTTCAAGCAAGTTACTCACCATAGGTCCGACTTCGGATCAGTTTAATTATCGGGTTGGTGGGATAAAAAGTTTTCTTTTATCTTTC
>JABGRN010000118.1 GCA_018648265.1 Prolixibacteraceae bacterium
CATTATAAACTTCGAAATTGCCATGCGGCATTTCAAAGTACAATTGGTATTATTTACCAGTACCCACATTTTCGTTATAAACTCTTTTTAACCAAGGAAGTAACAGCAGAATAAGCAAAAATGCTGCAAACGTTAATATCGCGTTCGTTAAAAAGAAATTCGATTTCTTTTCAAACAAGTCCCACATACCTGAAAGTACTCCAGAAAGTTTATTTCCAATTGCTGTAGAAAGAAACCAACCACCCATCATTAAAGCTGCAATTCGTTTTGGAGCTAACTTCGAAACCAGCGACAGTCCCATCGGACTTAAACAAAGTTCGCCAATTGTAATTACCCCGTAAACGCCAAACAGCCATGCAACTGAAGCTTTGTCAAGTCCGTTGCCCGAAGCCACTGCAGCAACAACCATTACCAGCCACGAAATTGCTGAAATAAGCATACCCCAGGCAATCTTTCCCGGCGTCGATGGTTCTTTTCTCCTTCTTCCTAAAAAGTTGAAAAAAGCAACAAGCAGTGGTGTGAGAATAATTACAAAGAAAGGATTTATTGAAGCTTGCAATTCAGTTGGCCAAAGAACAAGTTTGCCATTATGACTACCAGAATCAGCCTTAGCTTTTTCCCATTCATTATCGGTTAAGTCATCTGGTTTTCCATCCAGGTTTCCTTTTGGAAGTTCTTTGTTATAGTTGTCGAAATAATAACTGTCGTCCATTTTAGTTCCCAGATCTTCGCCATGTAATCCAATTAATTGACGCTCGCGTTGAACTGTTGAAACTTCTTCAGTATTAGCGATGGTTTTGATTACTTTTTCCATTCGTGGGCTTAATTCGCGGTCGGTATTGTTTTGAGCCCAGTACGTAAGTGCGGATCCGTTTTGATGGAAAACAGCCCAGAAAATTATTACAACACTAAATATTGAAAGTAGTGCTGCAATTGGAGCTTTCTCTTTTTTAGCTGCCGTTCGCCATGTGTTAAAGAAAAACAATAATACGGGAATTGTGAAAAATATAAATGCATCATTCGAATCAGATCCAAAAATATTATTTGGAATTAACCAACCGATTGCTGCTGCCGAAAAAGCAGGAATAAATAAAACGGCAAATATTCTTCCAAGTGAACGATCCCCTTCGCGTTTGGGCGTGATTTTATCGGCTTCCTTAATTTCAGGAATTTTTAAAGTTCCAAAAGCAAACCACACCACACCAATTAGCATTCCAATTCCTGCTGCTGCAAAAGCCCATCCCCAGCCATAACTAAGACGAAGGTAGGCAGCAACGAAGTTGCAAACGAAAGCCCCGAAATTTATTCCCATGTAGAAAATATTATAGCCCGAATCTTTCAGATGTTCATACTCTGGTTTTTCGTATAATTTGCCTAATAAAACAGAAATATTAGGCTTAAACAAACCATTCCCCAAAATTATAAGCAGCAGCGACAGGTAAAAAGTCGTCATATTATTTGGAATAGAAAGACCTATATAACCAGCAGCCATTAAAATTCCGCCAATGTAAATTGATTTACGATATCCTAAAACACGGTCGGCTAATAATCCTCCAACAAAAGGAGTTAAATATACCAGTGCCAGAAACGTACCGTAAATGTCGGCAGCTTCCATATTACTCATTCCTTTTCCCGCAAATCTTGCTGTTTCGGGTGCAATCATATACAGAGTGAATATTCCGAGTAACAAGTAGTAACCGAAGCGCTCCCACATTTCGGTAAAGAATAAAATCATTAGTCCTTTAGGATGTGCCTTTAGCATAGTATCAATTTTAATCGTTATTAATTTACAGTATTTTTCAGGCTGACAAATATAGAAATCTTTTCAGCTTGTACAACCTGGCAAAGTTCAGTTTCAATTAGTTAATTTGAAAAGAAGTGAATTGATTTTTTTGTAATTTTACCTAAAATGTATTCAATATGAAACTCTTCTCAACAAAACAAATATCTGAACTCGATAAATACACCATCGAAAATGAGCCTATTGCAGACATAGATTTGATGGAACGTGCAGCCACGCAAATTACAAATTGGTGGGTTCAAAAATTTTCGACTGAACAAAAAATAATTGCATTTGCAGGGGCAGGAAACAACGGTGGAGACGCATTGGCAATTGTGCGACAGCTGGCTGAATTAGATTATGTATGTGAAATTTATTTACTTGATTTGGGCAAAGACATTAAAAGTTCGCCTGCAATTAATTGGCAACGATTGTTAAAACAAAGCAAAGTAAAACTTTCAAAAATCACCAGTAAAAATGAGTTTCCTAAAATTAATAACGGCGATGTTATTTTAGACGGAATGTTTGGCTCTGGTTTGACCCGGGCTTTGGAAGGATTTCCTGCTGAAATTATTAACCAAATTAACCAACTTAAAAATACGGTCGTATCCATCGATATTCCCAGTGGTTTAAAAGGAGAAGACAACACAGAGAATATTCCTGAAAATATTATTAAAGCTGATTTTACCTTGACTTTTCAATTTCCTAAAATCAGTTTTTTATTTGCTGAAAACGAAAAATATGTTGGCAATTGGGAAATGCTGCCAATTGGATTACATCCCGATGGAATTGCAAAAATCCCAACAGATTATTTTTTTATTGAAAAAGCAGATATTCATCAAATTCTTCCCAAACGATCTCAGTTTGCTCACAAAGGAACTTTTGGACATGCTTTATTAATTGCTGGAAGTTACGGGAAAATGGGTGCTGCCATTCTTGCCTCAAAAGCGTGTTTGCGGGCAGGAGTTGGATTACTAACTTCACATGTTCCCCGATTGGGTTATTCAATTATTCAGACTGCGGTGCCGGAGGCAATGGCAAGTGTCGATCAGCACGATTCGATGTTTACCGAATTCCCCGACTTAAAAACATTTTCTGCCATTGGAATAGGTCCTGGTCTTAATCAGAAACATAATTCTTGTAGTGGCCTTTGTTCACTTTTAGAGGCCTCAAAAGTACCACTTGTTATAGATGCCGACGCTTTAAATATTCTTTCCGAAAATAAAGACTGGTTGGAAAAATTGCCTGAAAATTCAATACTCACACCTCATCCCGGAGAATTTAGACGACTGGTTAGCGAAACAAAAGATTCATTTGAAAACATTCAAAAACAAATTCAGTTTTCAAAAAAATATAAAGTGGTTATAGTTTTAAAAGGTGCGTTTACAAGCATTTCCACTCCCGAAGGAAAATTGTTTTTTAATTCAACCGGAAACCCGGGAATGGCAACTGCAGGTTCTGGCGATATTTTGACAGGAATAATTTTGGGTCTGTTGGCACAGGGATTTTCATCGAAAGAAGCAGCTTTGGCGGGAGTTTTTCTGCATGGAATGGCTGGCGATTTTGCCGCACAAGAGAAATCAGAATTTTCACTTATTGCCAGAGATCTTATTGATTACCTTGGCAAGTCATTTCTTACAATGAATACCGATTCAACAAAATAAATTTAATACTTTTGGGTACTATTATAAAAACAATTTAACGATGAAGTATTTAGCGATAATTTTAGGATTAGTTTTGGTGATTCCTGTTTTTGGGCAACGTAAAAAGAAAGAGGATGAAGTAGTAATTACTCCAACTTATGTTGAAGGAATTGCATATTCACTTCCAAGAACAGGGATCCGGATTTATGTGAAGGCGGTTAAGGAATCATTTGTTCCTGGTCCGTACGCATCGTATGCCGATCAATTATTGGGAATAAATGATGCTAAATCAAGGGGCACTTCAAAATGGGCGATAGAAGATATTAAAGTAACTACTTTCTCAGAACCCGATCCTGAACAGGTGTTTAAAGCAATGGGCGATGCTTCCTTTTTAATTAGCCTCACTACTGAAGGTTGTTTGGCAGGAATTAATTCATCTGTTTCTATATCAGATACCAAAAATGTAAATACAAATAGTTTTATCGAAAAGCCCAAACCGTATGATGGTTTTTCATTTTCATATTTTACCGACACGCCTTTTTATTCACCAGGAGATTCAACCAACGGTTTTCGGCCGATAAGGGTTGGGATTGAACAAAAAGCAGCGGAAGCTGCTGCCCGTATTTTGGAATGCAGGATGAACCAGTACGACATGGCGGCAGGAATGTTTGATGAATTCCATCCCGATGGTAATGCTTATAAAGTAAGTTTGGAAGAACTTAAAAAGACAGAAAAAAATTATCTCAGCCTATTTGTTGGAAGGACAACTTTTAGCAGCGAAAAATTTAGTTTCGATTATATTCCAATTTCTTCTACAAAAAAAGGTGAAGTAATTTTTCGTTTTTCCGATGAAAAAGGAGTAGTGCCAGCTTCGGACCTTTCGGGCAAACCGGTTATTATTGAAATTGAGCCTGAAAAGAATCTCACCGACAAATATTCTGGTTTAATTCCATCCGAAAATCCCTCTGCCGGCGAAAGCGGGGTTTTTTACCGAATGCCGGGTGTTGCAAGTATAAAAATTATACAGGAATTAAAAACTATTGCCACGGTTCGAACCTTAATAGCACAAAGCGGGGCTGTTGCACCAATTCCCGAAGAATTGCTTTATGGTGAATTTGCTATAGAAATTCATCCTGAAACCGGGGCAATTAAATCGGTTTCGAAAAAATAAAATGCAAAAACCAAAAAGGTAGTCTCATTTTGGCTGCCTTTTTTTTATGGGTCATTTTTATAGCTTGTTATTTTTTCTATTTTTACTCACTTGTAATAATTTTAAATTAAAATATATTGTATGGATGCAATTAAAAAAACATTAAGAGAATCGCCTGCAATGAGATGGTTCGCACTGTTACTAATTAGTGGATTAACTTTTAGTACTTATTGGTTTCAGGATTTCTTTGGTGGAATTAAACCTTTGATGGAATCGGAAATGGGGTTCACAAGTGAAGAGTTTGGCCGATTAATTGGTTTAACAACCATTGCCAATATGTTTGGAATGATCATTATTGGAGGAATGATTCTTGACAAATGGGGTATTAGAGTGGCCGGATTATTATTTGGTGGACTTGCTGTTATAGGTGGTGCTATAAGTGCCATGGCAAGCACTGGTTTTTTTGGAGAAGAACATTCTACAATGTTGAATTATATGATTTTAGGCCGCGTATTTTTTGGAGTTGGCCTGGAAGTAGTTTGCGTGGTTGCAACACGAACAGTGGTTAAATGGTTTAAAGGTTATGAACTCGCTTTGGCCATGGCAATCAACATGGGATTTGGACGTTTGGGTTCAGCACTTGGAATTGCCGTGTCACCAGATTTAGCTGTAAATTCTGTTCCCCCCGCTGTTGTTTTTGCTGCAACATTAATAGGCGTTGCTTTAATTATGTTTGTAATCTATTTGATATTTGATGTTAAACTTGACAAACAAACAAAAGGCGCTAATGTGGATGGCGAAGAGGAAGAAGAATTTAAGTTTTCCGATTTATTCAAGCTCTTAAAAAATAAGTCTTTTTTATATATTGCTTTATTATGTGTAGCTTTTTATGCAGCAGTATTTCCTTTTATCCAATATGCAGCTGACCTCTTGATAAATAAATTTGGGTTCACAAGTACTTTATCAACAGAAGGAGTTATTACTTTATTTGGGAGTACGGCATTAGGAACTTCCAGCGTGTATATAGGTTTATTTATTTTTGCCCTTTCTATTACTTTAATTCCCGCTCAGATTAAAGCAAAAAACATGAAAACAATTGCACTGGTTATAATTCTTGCATTGTTTTTTATCTTCATTTATTCATTAAAAGATGTTCTTTCAGTTTGGTTGAAAAATGGTCCAAAAACAGCCAGTTTAATTCCTTTAGGAACAATATTGTTTACACCAATTTTTGGAAGTTATGTAGATAGGAAAGGGAAAGCTGCTTCATTAATGATGTTGGGCTCATTGTTATTGATTTTTGCCCATTTATCGTTATCCGTTTTTAATAGTGTATTCCTTGGTTATGCAGGTTTGTTGAGTTTGGGAGTTGCGTTTTCATTGGTGCCTGCTGCAATGTGGCCTTCTGTCGCCAAAATAGTCCCCGAAAGCCGGTTAGGAACAGCGTATGCCACAATGTTTACAATACAAAATTGGGGTTTGGGATTATTTTTCTGGGGAATAGGAGCTGTTTTGGATCTAACAAATAAAGGTAATCTTGAAGCTATCAGAGCAGGAAACGATGTGTATGACTACACCATACCTATTTTAATGCTTGTTGTTTGTGGTGTAATTTCAATCTTTTTATCCTATAAACTAAAACAGGCTGATAAAATTCAAGGATTTGGCCTGGAGTTGCCTTCAGGGCAAAAACCTGAATAATTATGGGGTTAGGCCATTTAAAATATTGTACATTAAAATATTCATCAAATTCAAATATTGATAATAAAATGACAAAAATTAAAGATATCCAACCAAGGGAAGTTTGGAGTATATTCGACCAAATGTTGCAGATTCCCCGCCCTTCAAATCATGAAGACAAAATTCAGGATTGGGCAGTTAATTTTGGGGAAAGTTTAGGTTTGGAAACAATAAAAGATGAAATTGGGAACGTAATAATTAGTAAACCTGCAACTTCGGGAATGGAGAATTTAAAAGGCGTGATTTTCCAAGGTCACCTTGACATGGTTCCACAAAAAAACAGCGACAACAATCACGACTTTGCTTCCGACCCGATTGAAGCTTTTATAGAAGATGGTTGGGTAACCGCAAATGGTACAACCTTGGGAGCAGACAATGGAATTGGAGTTTCTTCAGCCCTTGCAGTGCTTGCATCAAAAACAATTAAACATGGTCCAGTTGAAGTTTTACTGACAGCTACTGAAGAAACCGGGATGGATGGTGCAAAAGGGTTAAAAGATGGTATTTTAAAAGGGGATATTCTTTTAAACACCGATACCGAAGATGAAGGTACTTTTAGTATTGGCTGCGCAGGTGGAATTGATGTGGTTGCAACATTTAAAAAGAAACTGACAAAAAAGATCCCTAAAAATATGTTGGCTTTTAACCTAAAAATAACCGGTTTAAAAGGTGGTCATTCAGGTGTCGATATTCATTTGGGGAGGGGAAATGCAAATAAAGTATTTTTTAGGATTTTAAAAGAAGTTAACGAAACACAAAAAGTAATTTTAGCTGATATTCAAGGTGGGAGTTTGCGAAATGCAATTCCACGTGAAGCTTTTGGATTGGTGGTTGTAAAATCGAAAAATGCAGATACATTTTTATCTTTAACTGAAAAATTAGCTTCGATTGTTAAGGCAGAATTGAAAAATGTTGAGCCTGATTTAGAAATTGAAGTTGAAGCAGCAGAAATGCCGAAAAAGGTATTTACTAAATCCTTACAAAAGAAACTTATAAATACGGTTTGGGCGGCTCCAAACGATGTTGTCCGGATGAGTGACACAATGCAGGGGACTGTTGAAACTTCTTCGAATCTGGCAATTGTTCAAACAGGAAAAAAATCGATAGAAGTATGTTGTTTGGTCCGTAGTTTTTCTGAATCAGCAAAAATGGCTTTAGCTTCCCGTTTAGATTCAACTTTTAAATTGGCTGGTGCTTCCGTTGTTCTCGAAGGAAGTTATCCGGGATGGCAACCGAATGTTGAGTCGGAAATTTTAGAGGTGATGAAAAATCTTTACACAAAACAATTTAAAAAAGAACCGGAATTACTTGCTATGCACGCTGGTCTGGAATGTGGCATTTTGGGATCGACCTATACAAAATGGGATATGATTTCAATTGGGCCTACTATTAAATTCCCACACTCACCCGATGAAAAAGTAAACATCGAAACTGTTCAAAAATACTGGGATTTTCTGTTAAATACATTAGAAAATATCCCCGCAAAATAGATTTATTAAATTGAGCTGGTGGGTTTCCTTATATCATTCTTTAAAGGAACACGCCTGCTCAATTTTATTTAAAAAATATTTTTTTGATGTTCCCGCGATCGCTGACTTTCAGCAAACTAGCTTTTTAATACTTTATCTACCTGTGAGCTTTTTCCTGTAACTACTTTAAAGGGGAATCGGGTTCGTTTGAGAAAACTCTGTACATTATCCGTTCAACAAATTTAGGTAAGAATTTAGTTACTAAAACAATTGCTTTTCCTTCCCAGAATGTTAATACAATTGTTCGTTTCCGTTTTTTTATTGCCTTAAAAATATGCCCCGCGCACTTCTCTGCCGACATCATTTTATTTTCGTTCCGAGGTGTTTCCCCCTGTCGTTTGCCTTTTGCATTTAACGCAGATTTCCTTATTTCGGTTGAAGTAAATCCAGGAGCTGCCACCAAAACACGCAACCCGGTTTTCATATATTCTACACGCACTGTTTCTAAAAAACCGCGAACGGCAAACTTTGAAGCTGAATATCCTGTTCTTCCCGGCAAACCAACATAGCCTGCTATCGAAATTACACCTACTAACGTACCATTATTTTCTACAAGATAGGGCAAGGCAAATTTCGAACAATAAACTGTTCCCCAATAGTTTACGTCCATTACTTTGTGCATAACATTGAGGTCAACTTCTTCTACTGATGCACGCATCGAAATCCCGGCGTTGTTGATCAACACATCAATTTGACCAAATTTATCTATAGCTCCCAAAATTAAATCTTTACAATCCTTCTCATTGGCTACATCGGTTTCAACACTTAATACTTCAACACCGTTCAACTGTTTTTCAAGTTCTTTTAAACGGCCTATCCTCCTGGCAGCCAAAACAAGGTTCCATCCTTCAGATGCATATTTCTCCGCTAGTGCTTTTCCAATACCGGACGAAGCACCGGTAATTATTACCACTTTCTTCTGCATAAAAATTCAATATGAAATTTTTAGGTTATTGTTAATCATATTTCCCGAAAAATAAGAAAAATTCCGATCAATTACCTGTTTACACTTGGTATTATACAACAATTCAAACGAAACATAATTTTTTATTCTATTATTTCCCAAAAGAATTATTTAACCAAATCTAAGTATTATTCAATTTTTTAACAGACTTATTTTAAATAAATGGCAGCTAATTTATTTGTGCATATTACTTGTAAAATCATATATTTGATAGCGATAATAAAAGAGCATAATGTTTAATAAAATAAAAGCAAGTCTAAAGTCTGTTGGTCCAGGGTTTATTATTGCATCGGTTGTTTTAGGCCCTGGCAGCATTACTGTTGCTTCAATGATAGGTTCGGTGCACGGCTATTCATTTTTGTGGGTTATTGTTTTGGCTGCAATTTCAATGCTTACTTATACTTCGATGGCTGTAAGGTTTGGGGTAGCCAATAGCAAGTCGATTTTACAATCGATTTCTGATACTTATGGCCGCTGGTTTGCAGTTTTAATTGGTATTTCAACTTTCCTTTCTGCCTCAAGTTTCCAATTTGGGAATAACCTGGGAATTGGAATAGGAATGGAAGGAATTACCGGAATTGACGCACATTTATGGCCGGTAGTATTTACATTGGCAGCAATAATACTTTTATTTTGGGCGAAAAACCTTTACAAAATTTTAGAGAAACTTATGATGGTTATGGTGATGATAATGATAGCCGCATTTGTATTCAATATTATACTCACAAAACCGGAAATGGAACCACTTGTAAAAGGTTTTATCCCTGTTACATTCGATTTTAAACAGCTGGATGTTATAGCTGCCTTGGTAGCCACTACTTTTGTTCTCAATGCTGCAATCTATCAGTCTTACCTGGCTCAAAACAAAGGCTGGAACGTAGCAAATTTAAAAAAAAGCCTGAATGACTCTTACATGGGAATTATACTCCTTGCTTTTATTTCGATATTGATAATTGTTACATCGGCAGCAGCTTTGCATCCTAATGGAATAAAAGTAAACACCGCCGCAGATATGGCTTTGCAATTGGAAACATTGTTTGGCAGTTATGCCAAGATTGTTTTTAGCATCGGATTTTGTGCTGCAGCTTTCTCTTCGTTAATAGTAAATGCCGTTATAGGAGGTGGGTTATTTGCCGATAGTTTGGGGCTTGGCCGGTCAATGAACGAAAAAACACCAAAAATATTTACATCAGTTATTTTGCTTTTAGGTATGTTCGTTGCAATGTTCATTAGCGAAAATGTTGTTTATGCACTTATTTTGGCACAAGCATCATCAATTATTGCTGTCCCGTTAATAGCTATCGGAATATTTCTCATTTTGAATAATAAAAAGGTAATGGGGCATTTGCGGAATAACAAATTGCAAAATACTTTTGCCATATTTGGTTTTTTTCTGATAAGTCTTATGGTGTATTTTATTTTTACTAAGATAATCGGATTTATTGGTTCTATTTAATTGAATAACAAGAGTAAAAAAAGTAATGAAAGAGATTCCTGAGAAAATAACTAATGAAGAAGAATTGGAGGAATTACTTTCCAGACCATCAAACGAAGTAATTGAGATGTTTTCTCGCATTGAAGGTGATTTGATGTTTTTGGGGATTAATGGGAAAATTGGCCTTTCATTGGCAAGCATGGCAAAAAGAGCCTGCGAAAAAGCCGGAGTTAGCAAAAAAATTTACGGTGTTTCCCGTTTTGGATCAAGCGAACAAAGAAAAAATATTGAAAGTATTGGTATTAAAACCATTCGTGGCGACTTGTTGGATTCAGGATTTTTAAAAAGTTTACCAAAAGTAAAAAATGTGTTTTTCCTTGCCGGAACGAAATTTGGAGCCGAAAACAACTTGCCAGGTATCTGGGCGATAAATTCGTACATGCCCGCTTTGGTAGCAGAACATTTCAAAAACTCAAGAATTGTGGCCTTTTCAACAGGTTGTGTATATCCGCTGGTACATTTTAATTCCGGAGGATCAAAAGAATCAGATAGACCCGGACCAATTGGAGAGTATGCCCAGTCGTGCCTTGGGCGCGAAAGAATGTTTGAATATTGCAGTAAAAAGAATAGTACCCCGGTTGCATTGATCAGGTTAAATTATTCTGTGGAATTAAGATACGGGGTTTTAGTTGACATTGCAATAAAAGTAAAAAATGAAGAGCCAATTGATTTATCCATGGGCTATTTTAATGCCATTTGGCAAGGCGATTCTAACGATGTTGTTCTCCGTTCGTTAGAACTTGCTGAAAGCCCTGCAAAAATATTAAATATCACAGGTGAAAAAACTTTACAAGTACAGGATATCGCACTGGAGTTTGCAAAACTTTTTAACGTTCAAGCTAAATTTATAGGCGACAAAACAAAAACTGCACTATTAAGTAACTCCGCGCTTGCACACAGTTTATTTGGCCGCCCTAAAATACCTGTTTCTAAGATTATTCAATGGATTGCTGATTGGATAAATCAAGACAAAAAACTATTGGGCAAACCAACACATTACGAAGTAAGGGACGGAAAATACTAAAATGAATCAAACTAAAAAGCAGGCAATCTTTGAAATGAAATACTAAAAAACAAAACTCAATTTAATACGGTTTAATTCAGCAAAAAACATTTGCTCAACTCCAGACAACAACCAGTCTGAGCAAAGTTGAAAGGTTGATGTTTCTCGATTGAGATTTTTATTATTTATTTTGAATTCAGACTTTAAAGGCTATCAATAATTAGGCAATTGAAATAAAATGAAACATTCACAATTACCACAAGAAATAATCAATAAAATAAAAAGGGGTGTTGTAATTCCTGCCCTTCCCTTAGCCCTTGATAAAAACCGAAAACTTGATCCACAAAAACAGCGGGCATTAATGCGCTATTATTTGAGTGCAGGAGCCGGAGGTGTGGCTGTTGCTGTTCATACAACGCAGTTTGAGATCCGTGGCCCAAAGGTAAATCTTTACGAAAATTTGCTTGAAATTGCCGGTGAAGAGTTTGACACATTTAACCGTACAACACAGCAACAAGTAGTAAGGATTGCCGGTGTTATTGGCAAAACAATTCAGGCAAGCAAAGAGGCAAAGCTGGCACTGAAAAACAGATATCATGCTGTGCTATTAAGTTTGGCAGCTTTTTCCGATGCAAGTAATAATGAAATAATTGAACATTGTAAAGCAGTTGCCGAAATTATACCGTTAGTGGGATTTTACCTTCAACCTGCAGTTGGCGGCCGTAAACTGGATGTGGATTTCTGGCGGGAATTTGCGCAAATCGAGAATGTAATTGCCATAAAAATAGCACCATTCAACCGTTACCAAACTTTAGACGTTGTCCGCGGGGTTGCAGAATCGGGCAGGGCCGAAGATATTGCACTTTATACCGGCAATGACGATAATATCCTGGTAGATTTATTATCTGAATATTTCATTCAGGTAAATAATAAAATAATTAAAAAGAAAATTGTGGGAGGGATTTTGGGGCATTGGGCTGTCTGGACCAAAACTGCGGTGAAACTATTGGAAGAAATTCAAAATGGTAAATTTGAAAACAACATTCAAAAAATATTAACTCTTGGCATTCAAATTACAGATAGTAACGCAGCATTTTTTGATGCAGCAAATAATTTTGCCGGGTGCATTGTTGGTCTCCACGAGGTTTTGCGCCGCCAGGGATTATTAGACGGACTATGGACTTTAAACAAAAATGAGGTTTTATCTCCCGGTCAACTGGAAGAAATAAATCGGGTTTACAAGGCTTACCCGCATTTAAATGATGATACTTTTGTAAAAGAAAACCTGAGTAAATGGTTGTCCTGATTTAACTATAGTTGATATGATTAAAGAGCCAGTTATAATTAGGGATTTACGAACCGGAGATATCGAATGTGCTATGAATTTGGTTCTTGCGGAAGGATGGAATCAAACCCCAACCGATTGGCAACTGTTTATAAAAAATCGTCTAAATAAATGCAAGGTTGCTGAAATTGAAGAAAAGTTGGTTGGAACCGCATGCACTATTAACTATTCCAACAATATTACATGGATTAGTATGATACTGGTAAACAAAAAATACCGCAGACAAGGGATAAGTACAATCCTTCTAAAATCTATTTTACATGAAATAAATAATCATAAAATTGTAAAACTGGATGCAACGCCATCTGGTCAACCCTTATATGAAAAATTCGGGTTTTCCGATGAATACCAGGTTTTAAACCTGGTAAATACCAGTTATGAAAACTTGCCAAATACGGATTTTGAAATCGTCCCTCAATTGATTACGAAAAAAGATATCCCTGCAATTATTCAATTCGACAAATGTACATTCGGTGCCGACAGGACTAATTTAATCCAATCGCTATTAAGTGAATATCCAGAAAGGAGCTGGATAATAAAACACGGCAATAAAATAACCGGTTTTGCTCTCGGTAGAAAAGGGAATAAATACCATCGCATAGGTCCGGTGTCAACACAATCTTTAATAGAAGCTAAAATTTTATTTTATCATGCTCTTAAAAATCTGTTTGGGCAGCCAGTTGTTTGCGATATTCCGGAATTCAACCCTGAATTTATACAGTGGTTAACCTCAATGGGATTTGTAAAACAACGTTATTTCACAAGGATGTTTAAAAACAAAGATCAACTTGCAAGTGGGATAAAAGGACAGTTTGCAATTAGCGGACCCGAGTTTGGCTAAACAATAAAGTAAAAAAATTAGGGCAACTAAACAGCTGCCCTATTGAATGTGTGTTTTCCAGGTGCTTTTAATATTACATATCAGCACTTTAGTTTAAACAATACAAGTTATGAAAAAACTTTGAAAAAACAGTAATGTTTTAATAGAAAAACATTTAGCCCGTCCAATAGACAATCCTACTAATCAACTTAAGGGCATCTCTAAAAACTCATTTCTTTCAAAAAATGAAGATAATGAATAAT
>JABGRN010000015.1 GCA_018648265.1 Prolixibacteraceae bacterium
CAGCATGACGACAAAACAGTATAATGTAAAAGTTAGTTAAAAACGTCACCCTGAACTTGTTTCAGGGTCTAAATAAAAAATCAGTCAATGGCAGAGTTTACCTAATTTTGATGTGAATAATTAGTAGATGAAATAATTTTGAAATGAAGAAATTTTTCCAATCGTAGGGATGATCTGAAATAAAATCTGTTTTGGTAGATTCAGAATCCGTCAGCAGACGGGCAGAATGAAGAATAATAAATTTTTAAATTGTCCGGGTTCTAAACTGTAAATTGTTCGTTATGAAAAACTTAACACAATACCTTTTTATATTAATAAGTTTTCTTTTGTTTTCGTCTCTCAGTTCAAATGCCCAAAAGCTTGAGAATCCAATTTCAGAAGCCTATTTAAAAAAGCATTTGGTGAAAAAATCGCCAAAACTTATTCTAACTCCTCAAATTGAAAAGGAGTTGAAAAGCAAACTAAAATCTGATCCCTTGGTTCAGCGCTATTATCAATATTTAAAAGACGAATCCATCCATATTCTTGAAAAACCTCTATTAAAAAGGGAACTAGAAGGATTTCGTTTGTTAGCGGTTTCACGAGAAATGGTTGAACGAATGGGAGCTTTATGTATGGTTTACAGGATTGAAAAAGATCCTTTAATTCTCAAACGTATTGATGAAGAAATACAAACTGTATGTAATTTTATCGACTGGAATAATCAGCATTATCTTGATGTAGCTGAAATGTCTTTTGCAGTGGCACTTGGCATCGATTGGGTAGGAAAGTGGTTACCAAAAGAAACGGTACAATTGGCAAAAAATTCTTTGATTGAAAAAGGAATCAAACCAAGTTTTGACGAAAGCAACAGGCGCATGTTTTGGATAAGTGGTACAAATAACTGGAATGCAGTTTGTCATGGTGGAATGATTGCCGCAGCTTTGGTTACGGCTGACATAAATCCTGAATTATCGGCTCAAACCATTTCACGTGCCCTTGAGAAATTGCCGGGTTCTTTAAGCGAATATGCACCCGATGGAATTTATCCCGAAGGGCCAACTTATTGGGGATATGGAACGTCGTACACGGTAGTTGCCGCTAATTCTTTGAAAACTGCTTTAGGCAGCGATTTTGGAATTTCAAAAAGTCCGGGTTTTATGGAAAGCCCAAGTTTTGTTTTGCAAGCAACTGCACCATCGGGCGAAGCCTTTAATTTTGCCGATTGTG
Organism: Prolixibacteraceae bacterium; assembly: GCA_018648265.1. Lineage (GTDB taxonomy): Bacteria > Bacteroidota > Bacteroidia > Bacteroidales > Prolixibacteraceae > Draconibacterium. The sequence continues at coordinate 1,210 of JABGRN010000015.1, forward strand.
GCTCAACAAACAGAGGTCGGGTTGCGGTACTAATGACCTGGTTTGCTTCTAAAACAGGAGATGATCTTTATTTAGATAGTGAATTCTTCGCAAAGCCTGAAAATATGGGTAGAATGGCAGCACCCGGTTTGATTTGGCTTTCGCAATTTGAAAAGAAAAAATCCAGTTCGTTAACAACTCAATGGCATGGAAACGGGAAAAATCCGGTTGCTATTTTTCGTGATAAGGAAAACGATTTTTACCTCGGGGCAAAAGGAGGAAAAGCCCATTTAAGCCATGGAAATATGGATGCCGGAACATTTGTTTTTGAATTAAATGGTGTCCGCTGGGTAATCGATCCCGGCAACCAAAGTTATTATCCGTTGAATAAAATTGGATTTAATCTTTCTGGTCATTGTCAGGATTGTCCCCGCTGGACTTTGTTAACAAAAAGGAACGATGCACACAGCACAATTACAGTAAATGACGAACGGTTTAATGTTGAAGGCCACGCAAGAATTATCGAGTTCAAAGAGGGTGATCAACCAGAAGTTTCTATTGATATGACCGATCTTTATTTTGGAAATCTTGCTTCGTTGAAAAGACGTTTTGTAAAAGAGAATAGCAATTCGATTTTAATTGAAGATCAAATTGAAATTAACGATTCGACAAAAGATATCACTTGGGGATTAATGACTGTTGCCGATGTCATTCCAGTAAAAAATGGTGCTATTCTGAAACAAGATGGAAAAGAGTTGAAACTAACCATTTTGTCGCCGGAGAAAATTCAGGTTTCAGTTATTTCTCTGGATCCACCACCTCTTGAAATCGACAAGACGATTGAAAATTTAAAACGTCTAGAAATTCGGGTTCCTGCATGGATATTTGAAAACAATAAAGGTGTTATAAAAGTCCGGTTGACCGGAGAATAGTTAGGTCGGATCTGTCATTCCCACGAAAGTGGGAATCTCGTAAATTTTAGAGATATTAAAATTAGAAATATGAAAAATCGTACGTATTTATTACTCGGAATTTTTTTTATGGTTTTTATTGGCAACAGCAATGCACAGTCCGACATCGAAAAAATCAAAAAACGAGTTGTTGCAGAATTAATGAAACTAGAAGTTGATGATTCCAGAGTTGCAAAACTTTTGGAAACAATAAAAGAAGATGGAACCTGGCCGGGGATCAACTACGAAGATGTTTCGCGAACCGGTTTTGAACATAGAAATCATTACGCAAACATGATTGTTTTGGCACGTGCTTACAAAACAAAATCTTCAAAATATTTTAAAAAGAAAAAGGCGAAAGAAACAATTGAGCTGGCACTCAAAAATTGGGTTGATAACGATTATTTCTGTGATAACTGGTGGCACAACCAAATTGGTACTACAAATGGTTTGGTAAGTTTAATGTTGATTATCGGCGATGAATTAAATAAGGATTTAGTTGAAAAGGCCCAGCCTATTATTGGCCGTGCGAATGTTGATGCACCCGGTGCCCGTCCCGGTGGCGACCGAATAAAAATATCGGGAATTCAGGCAAAAAATATGCTCTTTTTAGGCGATGATGAAACTTTTAATAAAGTTGTAAGAATCATTGAAGGTGAGATTAAATTTTCGGAATGGGTTGGTGCAAAATATGGTTATGGATTCAGGCACATTCCCACGGGCTTCTCAAATCGCGAAATGGGTGGACGTGGAATTCAATACGATAATAGTTTTCACCACCGTGTTGATGGTGTAAATAACACGCTTTCGTACGGTTTGGGATACGCAGACGCTTTTGTAGAATGGGCAGTTTATACCTCGGGTACACAATTTTCTTTTTCGGAAGAAAAACTAGAACCATTAATTGATTACTTTTTAGATGGGATTTGTAAAACAGCTGTTTTTGGAAAATATCCCGATGCCGGAGCTAAAAACAGAAGTATTAGTCGTGAAGGTACTTTGCATGTTTACAGTGCAAAAACAGCAGAAAAATTGCTGCTTACTTCAGATTATCGAAAAGATGAAATACAGGAAATTGTAGATATTCGAAATAAAGGTATTTTGCCAACAACTTCGCATGCAACCTATTACTGGCATTCCGAGCATTTTACTTTTCAGCGGCCCGATTTTTTTACATCGGTAAGATTGTATTCAACCCGAACTCACAACATGGAACAGCCGTACAACAGCGAAGGATTATTCAATCATCATCGTGGAGATGGTACAAATCATATTTCACGGACTGGAGATGAATACTACGATATTGCCCCGGTTTTCGATTACCAGAAAATACCGGGAACAACTGTGTTGCAAAAACCGGAATTGCCTGCTCCAAACGAAATTCAAAAATTGGGCATAACCGATTTTGTTGGAGCGGCAACTGATGGGAAATATGGAACTGCAGCCTTCGATTTTAGAAGTCCGCATGATCCCTTAATTACCAGAAAAGCCTGGTTCTTTTTTGATGAGGAATATGTTTGTCTCGGAGCTGGAATTTCGTGTAAAACCAATCTTCCCGTTGTTACTACATTAAATCAGTGTCTTCTTCGTGATGATGTTACCATTTCCAGCGAAAGCAAAAAATGGGTTATTTCAAAAGGAGAAAAGGAATTTGAAAAAGTTGATTGGGTTTTTCAGGATGGAATTGGATATGTTTTTCCAAAACCAACTTCAGTTAATATTAAAAATAGTGCTTCAAAAGGTTCATGGTGGTTGATAAACAAACAAACCGATTCCCCAAAAGATGAAGTAGAATTGGATGTGTTTAAACTTTGGCTCAATCACGGCGAAAGTCCAAGCGAAGAAATGTATGAATACATTGTTGTGCCGGCTACTTCAATCGAAAAACTGGAACAAAATACATCCAAAAGTAATGTAGAAGTTTTATTAAATACTCCTGAAATTCAGGCTGTAAAACATTCGGGATTAAAAATGTGCCAGGCAGTATTTTACAAAGCTGGTGAAGTTCAAATAATCGATAATTTAAAACTAAGTTGCCAAACTCCCGGAATTGTGATATTACAAGCACAAGCTTCGGATGGAATGAAAATTACGGTTTCAGATCCTAACCGTGAGTTAGGAAAAATGTTACTTTCCCTTTCAATAAAAATTGAAAAGCAAGGAGATAATTTCACGGCTGTTTGGAATGAAAAAGAAAAAGTAAGCGAAATAACAATTGATTTACCAAAAGGCAATTATGCCGGTAAAAGTGTAACTATTGAATTATAAATTTAAACTCCAAAGGAGTATAATATTTATAGCCCTCGACTTTAGTCGAGGGAATGCTATTCTGAAAAAGAAAGGCACATCCAGCTTGTTTCAATGAAAAGAAAAGTCACATGTGCCGCAAAAGAAAAATTTGATTAAGAAAAATATTACAATGCCATTACAATCAAAACTAAAATTCATAATATTCCTGTTTTTAGCTCTCTCCTGTAACAAGGAGAAAACATCCACGGAACCAGATTTGTCCGAAGACGGCCATCCCAGAATTTTACTTCTAAAAGGAGAAGAACAACAAATTCACGATTTGATTGCTTCGGATGAAACCTGGGCAAAAATGCACTTCGCTATTTTGGAAAAGAGTAACGACCTACTTGGAGATCCTGTTTTGGAAAGAGTAATGACTGGCAGAAGATTACTTTCAGTATCGCGGGAAGCTTTAAAACGAATATTTTTCCTTTCGTATTCATACCGAATGACAGGTGATGAAAAATTCCTAAAAAGAGCAGACGAAGAAATATTGGCTGTTTCACGTTTTTCCGATTGGAATCCATCTCATTTTCTCGATGTTGCTGAAATGACCATGGCAGTTGCAATTGGTTACGACTGGCTTTATGAGGACTTGTCAGAACGGGCCCGACTGGAAGCGCAAAGTGCAATTTTAATGCTTGGATTAAATGAATCTTTAAATGGAACTCACTGGTGGTTAACTTCCGAAAATAATTGGAATCAGGTTTGCAATGCCGGAATGGTTTATGGCGCCTTGGCAATTCAGGAAGATTTTCCGGATGTCGCTGAAGAAATAGTAGATCGGTCATTTGAATCAATACCAATTGCAATGGAAGCTTACCAGCCCGACGGAGTTTATCCTGAGGGATATGGATATTGGGGATATGGTTCGGGGTTTAATATTATGTTTTTAAGTGCAGTTGAAAAAGCTTTGGGCAACGATCGTGGTCTAAGTTCAACTCCTGGATTTATTGAAACCGGCCATTTCCTAAAACATATGATTACACCAACAGGCGGTAATTTTACCTGGGCCGATTGTGGAACCGGAACCAACTTAAAACCTGCCATGTTTTGGTTTGCCGAGAAAACAAACGATCCTTCTGTTTTATGGTCTGAAAAAAGATTTTTAGAGGTTTCTGATTTTGATGGATTTAAAGGAATTCGAGATTTGCCGGCGATCATGATTTGGGGTAAAAATATTCCGCTTAATAATATCACCGAACCAGCTGATAAATTCTGGATGGGACAGGGGCCAAATCCAATTGCAATGATGCGTTCGAGTTGGACAGATTCAAAAGCTGTTTATCTCGGATTTAAAGCCGGTTCACCATCTGTTAATCATGGACACATGGATGTGGGTTCTTTTATGATGGAAGCAGATGGACGACGTTGGGCAACCGATTTGGGCAGTCAGAATTATGAGTCGCTGGAATCGCTTGGAATGAGCATTTTTGGGAAAGATCAGGATGCTGAACGTTGGACTATATTTAGAATGAATACTTATTCGCATAATGTTTTAATAGTTGATAATGAACAGCAAAGAGTAAACGGTTATGCGAAAATCGATAAGTCTTCCGATGAAGAAAATTTTATGTTTTCGGTTTCCGATATTTCAAGTATTTACAATGGACAGCTAAAAAATGCTACACGCGGAGTTGCCCTGAAAGATTTGAAATACACGGTTATTCGAGACGAATTCGAAACACTGGATAAAACAACAACTGTACGTTGGAATATGGTAACTTATTCAAACGTAATTTTGGGAGACAAGGAAGCAACATTAAACGATGGCAGTAAAATACTAAGGTTAAAAGTAAAGGGGCCCGGTAATATTGAAATGAAAACATGGAGCACTGCTCCAACCAATAATTACGATGCTGAAAACCCGGGAACAATTATGGTTGGTTTCGAATGCGAAATTCCGGCAAATACCAAAGAATCGTTTGAAGTTCTTCTTGTTCCTTCGAATGCAAATGATACAGCAAATTTTCTTAACTTGAAACTTGATGAGTGGTAAAAATTTGCAGGAGTTAAATATAAATAACCCTCGTTTTTAATCGGGGGAGTCGCTTATTAATGGAGTAAAAAGACTAATAATTTTCATAAACCGAAATAACATGAAACAACTAATTCAACTCTTAACAATTATCCTGATTATCATATCGTTTATAGGTGTCTCAAACGCTCAGTTAACAAAATCAGATATCGACAAATCCATCGATATCTCTTCGTTAAAACATCCCTATTTATATTTTTCCGAAGGGGAGAAACCTGTTTTATTGGAACGCATTAAAAACGATCAGGAATCCAGCGATATTTTTCGAAAATTGGAAGCCGAAGCTCAAATGTGGTTACACATGCCCGTCGATAAAAATATACCGATTCAAGGAAAAAATACTCGAGCCGGTTGGACAGAATACGATAATGATAAGAAGTATGCAACTTATTACAACACTAATCGGAATAATGCTTTTTACCTCGCGTTTTTGTACCAAATGACGGGCGAACAGAAATATGCTGACAAAGCATTTGAGTTTGCTGATGCCTTTTGCGACCTCGCAACCTGGACTCAGCGTGCCCACGAATTTCCGATTATTTACTCCCGAATTATGCCGTGGAATGTCGATGATGATCAGGTGAATTTTAATTTCGATCATTACAATGGCGATGCCGGGCGGATGATGGCGGCTGTTTATGATTGGTTATACCCGGCACTTAATTCAGCTCAACGCGATCGTATTCGGGGTGCTTTATTAGAAAAAGTAGTAACCCGCGTTCGGGGCGATTACGAATTTCATTGGTGGGCAACCGCGTACCGATGCAATTGGTGTGGCGTTTGTAATTCGGGTGTCGGATTAACAGGACTAGTGTTACTCACCGAGCATCCTCAACTAACCGATATTGTTGCAGAATCGTACAATCGTATTAACAGCATGTTTAACGAATTGGGAGAAGATGGCGGTTGGCAGGAAGGTGGCGGCTATTGGAATTATGGAGTTCATACTTCTACATTTTTTGCCGATGCCTTAAAGCGGATCACGAATTCAAAATACAATCTTTTTGAAAATGAGCGACTAAAAAATAACCCTGCTACTTTTCCTCTTCATATTTCGCTTCCCGGAAAACGTTCCCTTAATTTTGAAGATTCTGGCGGGAGTTCCTTAATTGGAAGCACTCATCTTCTAAATAAATTAGCAACTGAAACCAAAAGCAAAGAAGCTGCCTGGTACCGGACAAATTTGCTCGGAGCAGGCAACGATATTTTTGATATTATCTGGCCAAAACCTGAATTTAATTCGGTGCCTCCACAAAATCCTTCCAAATATTTTCGAACCATTGACTGGTGGATTTTACGCAGCGATTTTAAAGATTATAATAAAGTAATAGTTGCCGGAAAAGCAGGAATGAACGATGATCCTCACCACGGACACCTCGACATTGGTCATTTTGTGGTTTACTGGCAAGGCGAATATTTTATTCAGGATATTGGCAGAAAAGGATCGTACGATGAAAAGTATTTTGATGATATGCGTTTTGACTATCCACAAGCGTCAAGCATTGGGCACAATGTTTTGTTCGTGAATGGAGAAAAACAAATTTCTGCAAAGCTAAGAAAACAAGAATGGATTCCTGGAGTTGGTGGGAAAGTTGAAGAATTCCGAACCCTGGAAAATCTTGATTATGTAAGAATGAACCCTACAAAAGCGTATCCGAATAATGAATTAAAAGAATGGAAACGGCATGTTATTTTAGATAAACCGGAAATAACAGTTGTTTTGGATGAAGTGGATGCAGAACCTGATTCAGAAATTGAAATCCGTTTTCACCCTGGGGTAGATTTTGAGGTTAACGATGGTTTTGTTTTTATGGAAGGAGAAAAAGGGAAAATGGCTGTAATTCCGATTGCAATTGAAAACTTCGAAATAGAAAAAGGTAAACATGCCTCACAATTTATAAATGCAACCAACGATTTTTTCTGGGTAGATTATTTCGACATTGAAATTAATTCCAGCAAAGAAAAAACTGATGTTGCAACCATAATTCTTCCTGTTAAAAACATGGACGAAGCGCAAAAAATAGTTTCCACAAAAGAATTGAGAATAGATAACTCAGGAAATCTTACGATTTCATTTTCAGCAAACGGAGAAAAACATTCTTACGAGTTTGAAAACAGAAAAGGTGGTTTAGTCCTGAAAAATTAATCCGAAAGGATTGAATAATTGTAACCCCGGGTTTCAACCCGGGGATAATTAATGAATAATGAAAGAAGGTGCATCAAAGGAATTAACTTGAAAATCTGACCTGTCATGCACCGCACACTTGAAATTTTAATTGAAATGCAAAAAATACCAAATATGAAAACTCATTTACTATTTATCTCTATTTTAATCCTCACCATTCTTTCATGCACTCAACAGCAAAAAGAACCCATCACAATCGACGAAACTTCCAACACCGAATCAATCACCCAAACCATAAAAATAGACAGCGTTTGGGCAGGGCATCCTGTTGGATTCTGTTTATTTACGCATGAAAACCGGCAATACATTGCTTATTACAATGCTAATCGGAATATGGTTGTTGGACAGCGAAATCTGGATGAAGAGAATTTTCAGCTTCATATTATGCCACCAACTTCAAGAGAAACGGCTGGTGGTACAAGTACTGTTTTGGGTTGGGACAGTCATAATTCGGTAACAATAGGAATCGATAAAGAAGGTTATATCCATCTTTCCGGAAATGTTCATGTGCACCCGCTGACCTATTTCCGAAGCACCAAACCCAACGACATTTCAACTTTAGAACAAGTTTTTGAAATGGTGGGGACTGAAGAAAAAAGGACAACCTACCCGCATTTTATGTTGACAAAAGAAGGCGAAATGTTGTACCATTATCGAGATGGTGGCAGCGGAAACGGAAATGAAATTTATAACATATATTCCTGTGAAACTAAAAAATGGTTGCGGATGTTGGATGTTCCTTTAACCGACGGGCAAGGTTTAATGAACGCTTATCAAACACAGCCAACTCTTTTGAAAGATGGTTGGTACCACATGTATTGGGTATGGCGCGATACACCCGATTGTTCAACCAACCACGATTTATCGTACATGAAAAGTCCTGACCTGAAAAACTGGTTTAATGTTTTTGGAGAACAAATAAAAATGCCCGCAACTTTAGATGAAAAAACACTAATTGTTGATCCAATTCCTCCAAAAGGTGGCATAATTAACCTGGAGGCAAAAATGGTATTGGATGTAAAAAATAATCCGGTTTTTGCTTACCACAAATACGATTCTGCAGGTAACCTTCAGTTTTTTACCGCTCAAATTCAAAATGAAAAGTGGCTTTACAAGCAAATAACAAATTGGGATTATCGTTGGGAATTCTCAGGAAACGGAAGTATAAATAGCGAAGTCAGAATTAAAGGATTCCAAAAAAGAACGGATGGGAATTACGAAGTGGATTACTGGCATATAAAATACGGCAACGGTACAATTTTGTTAAACGAAAAATTTGAGAGTTTTGGTAAAGTTTTAAAACCGGAACCTTTTGGTACAGATTTGAAAATTGAAGGAACGTTCCCTGGCCTGGAAGTTCGAAGTTCCGGAGATATTGGAAATGCTGAGGATGAAAATTCACGTTACATTTTAAAATGGGAAACCATTAATCGTAATCGTGACCGACCACGCGAAAAGCCGTGGCCAGAATCCAGTCAGATGTATTTATATCGACTAAAAAAGTAACAAAATGAAATTTTTTTTAAAGCTGTTTGGAATCTTTCTTCTGGCAATAATATTTAATTTTTGTCAAAATAAGCCACAATCCGAAAAACCGGATTTTGTAAAAGAAAATATCGATTTTGCAGTTGAACAGTATTCATTTCAGACTGCAGCGATTGAAGATTCAGGGAAAGTACTCAATCCTAGAAATTTTATCGATGGCAAAATCAAATATATAAAACCGCAGGATTGGACGTCAGGATTTTTCCCGGGTAGTATGTGGTATATGTATGAATTAACCGGCGATGAAAAGTGGAGGAATTTTAGTGAAAAATATACTGAAGCACTGCAGGAAATTCAATTCCTTACCTGGCATCATGATGTAGGTTTTATGGTAGGGTGCAGTTATGGAAATGGTTTTAGAATTACCGGCAAAAAAGATTATGAGAACGTTATGATTCAAACAGCAAAATCTTTGTCAACTCGTTTTAAACCTGTAGCAGGAATTACCCAGTCGTGGAATGTTGATCGTGGCTGGCAGTCGGAAAGAGGCTGGGAATGTCCGGTAATTATTGATAATATGATGAATCTGGAACTTTTATTTAAAGCAACGGAACTTTCGGGCGATTCAACTTTTTATAACATTGCTGTTACTCATGCGAACAATACCATAAAAAATCATTTTCGCGCAGATTACAGTACATGGCATGTTATCGATTATAGTCTTGAAGATGGTTCGGTTCGTCACAAACACACAGCACAGGGATTTGCACACGAATCTACCTGGGCTCGTGGACAATCGTGGGCAATTTATGGATTTACCGTGGCTTATCGGGCAACCGGAAATATAAAGTATCTGGAACAGGCTCAAAAAGCTTTTGAATTTGTTGCCACACATCCAAATCTTCCTAAAGATGGAATACCCTACTGGGATTACAATGCGCCAAATATTCCCAATGGACTGCGCGATGTTTCATCAGCCGCAATTATGGCTTCTGCATTATATGAAATGTCAACCTTTTCAGAAAACAATGATTATAAAAATTGGGCTGATAAAATCATAAATTCGCTTGCAAGCGATAAATACAGAGCTAAAGTTGGTGAAAATGGATTTTTCCTTTTAATGCATTCTGTTGGAAGTATCCCACACAAGGCAGAGATTGATGTTCCGATAAATTATGCTGACTATTATTTTTTGGAGGCATTAAAACGAAAGTCAGAACTGGAAGACAGAAGGTTGTACTAACCTGGATTTCAAACTTCGGAATTATTTTTAAATATTAAAAGATTAGAAAATGAAAAAATATTTGATCCTGTTAATTGTATTTTTTTTGTTGAAATCAGTTGTTCTTCTAGCTCAGCCCGGCTGGCGCGAAATTACTACTGTTGAAGAAATCTGTTCGGCCTATCCCGAAGTTATGCAAAACATGCTTAATCAGTTTAATCTGGACTACATTGGGTTGGAAAAAGTAAAAGCTGCCAATGAAAATGGAAATTTGGTAGAAGCATGTAACGAACTTTTATCATATTACAAAAATGGAAATACAGCATCTTTTTTGAGGGTAACACAACCTGAGAAATCATCAAAAACAGATGCAAATGCCGATATTACCTTAACGAACGTTTTTATAGTTCAAAATGTAAGGGGTGAAGTAAAGTTTGGTGACGACGGCCACCGCGACTGGTATTTTAAAGGACCCAACAACGACCGCGAATGGGCTTGGCTTTCGAACAGGCATTCTCAAATTAGCAATGTTCTGTCAACTTACTTCGAAACGGGTAATCCTAAATATGCTGAATACATCGATTTATTTTTACGAGATTTTATTATAAAAAGTATGCCATATCCGGGAGTAAAAAGCAGTACTTCGGTTTGGAGGGGATTGGAAGTAGCTGCCCGGGCAAAAGTTTGGTCACGAATATTTTATGGCTTATTAAACAGTGAATATTTATCGCCTTCAACACAATTATTGATGTTGAGCAGTTTGCCAGACCATGCACATTATAACCGAAATTTTCATGGAGGTAATAATTGGCTGACCATGGAAATATCTGCTTTGGCAACGGTTGCAACAAACTGGCCAGAATATAAAAAATCGGAAGATTGGTTAGCTTATTCGGTTGAAACAATTAGTGAAAGTATGAAGGGGCAGGTTTATGAAGATGGAACGCAAACTGAGCTCACTTCGCATTACCACAATGTGGCAATGCAAAATTTTCACTTATTCAAAGAAATTTGCGACCGTGCAAATTACCCGCTTCCCGATTTCTTTAACGAAACAATTGAAAAAATGTACAGTTACATTGCTCATGTTATTCGGCCTGACGGAAATAGAATTTTAAATAATGATGGTGACCGGGGGAGTGATGTACAGTTAATTCTTCGGGGTGCAGAAACATTTAATAAACCGGAATGGAAGTTTGCTGCAACTAATGGAAATTCAGGGGTAGAGCCCAAAAACGGGCCTTCTTTTTTTTATCCATGGGCAGGACAGCTAATTTCGCGTAACAACTATTCGAAAGATGCTCATTGGTCGTTTTTCGATGTCGGTCCATGGGGAAGCGGACATCAGCACAACGACAAGCTTCATCTATCAATTTCAGCCTTTGGAAGAGATTTGTTGGTTGATGCCGGTCGCTTTGCTTACACAGGAGAAGTTGCTCAGAAATTTCGTGGATATGCCAAAGGAACTCAAGGACATAATTCAGTTTTAATTGATGGAAAAGGGCAAATGCCAGATACGCGTGTGGTGGATGAACCACTTTCAGAAATTCATTGGAAGATTACTCCGGAGTTTGATTACGCTTGGAATAGTTTCGATAAATACTTCGATGTGGAGGGAGTAAAACACAACCGTACAATGATGTATGTCCGTGATGAATTTTGGGTAATAGTTGATAAAATAGAAACTAAAATACCACGTGAAATTAAAACACTTTGGCATTGGCATCCCGATTGCAAAATTGAGGTTTTGAAAGATGGAATTGTTTCAACCATAAACGACAAGGGGAATTTGAAAGTTATTCCTATTAAGAAATCGACGTGGGTAATTGATGTTATTAAAGGACAGGAAGAACCTGAAATTCAAGGTTGGTACAGCGAAGAATACAATAAGTTTGAATCTAACGATGTTGTCATTCATTCCACAAAAATTAAGAGAGATAAAACTTTTGTTTGGCTATTGATTCCTTCAGTAAATGAAATATCAGAATTAAAAGCCAAACTTATCTCGGAAAATTCAAAAGAAATAATAGTAAAAATATCGAATGAACAAAAAGGAATCTGGCAACTTACTATTCCTTTTTCGAATAGTTATAATGCAAGACTAAATTTTAATTCAATTTCTAAATGATATTGCTCAAAGCGTTAAACATCGAAAACTATTTTTTTACAGTCGGCGGGAAACAGGAATATAGATTTTAAACGATTGTTTTAGATAATTTTGGATAACTTAAAATCAATAGTAATACCGATTACTATTTAATATGTGGCTACAATTCACTTAGTTTTTAAATTTCCCGACCATGGAATAAATTAATTAGTATATACTTTTTCAGGCCTTCGGATTGCCCTTACAACAAAGAAAATCCCCAACAATACAAAAGGAACACTTAGCCACTGTCCCATGTTCAATTGCATGGTTGCTTCAAATGCTTCTTGATCTTCTTTAATAAATTCGATTAAAAACCGGGCTGAAAATGCTAAAATAAAAAACGTTCCCGTAAATAATCCGGGTTTGTCTTTCGATTTAGTTTTCCAAAACAGGAATATTAAAACTCCAAATGTTAGTAAATATGCTAGTGCTTCATAAATTTGGGTTGGATGTTTAGCTACAGTTTCACCATTATTTTCAAAAATAAATCCCCATGGCAACGAAGTTTCAATACCGTAAATTTCAGAGTTCATTAAATTTCCCAGCCTAATAAAACCGATTGCCAAAGCAGTTGGAATTACTATTCTATCGAGTGTCCATAAAATTGTACGTTTGGTAACTACCCTGGAATGAATGTACATGGCAACGATAATTCCGATAGCTCCACCGTGGCTGGCTAATCCACCATGCCAAACTTTTAATATTTCTGATGGGTTTTGTGAATAATATTCCCACCCATAAAAGAAAACATGCCCTAAACGAGCCCCAAGAATTGTAGCAATTATTAAATAAAAGAACAGGCTATCGATCCATTTTTCGCTTACATTTTCCGATTTTAACATACGTTCGGCGACATAGTACCCCGTTAAAAACCCGGAGGCAAAAAGTAAACCATACCAACGAATTGACAATGGCCCAAGACTAAATATTTCGGGATTTATATTCCAGTGGATAAAATTCAGAAAGTTTATCATGTCTTTTATTTTTGGTAAATAAGTTTTTTAATAATTTTATTTGATTCTTAACTTTTTATGCCCCACCTCTGCCGTGACATTGTTTGAATTTTTTACCGCTTCCACATGGACAAGGTTCGTTGCGGCCTACTTTTTTTTCTACTTTAACAGGTTGGGGCCTCGAACGTTCTTGTGTTTGTGTATTAGCTCCATCCATTGGATTTTCTGCTCCCGGTAATTCTGATTTTTGAGTTTTATATCGGCTCATATCTGTCCTTCTTCTTGTTTCAGCCTCCTTCACCTGATCAGGATTCTGAATTGGGATTTGGCCTTTCATTAAGGTAGAGACCACATCTTTATTTACCTTGCTAACCATTACTTTAAAAAGATTAAACGACTCGAATTTGTAGATAAGCAAAGGATCTTTTTGCTCGTAAGAGGCGTTTTGTACCGACTGTTTCAAATCGTCCATTTCACGCAGTTGTTCTTTCCACGATTCGTCGATGGTGCTTAAAACAATTTGCTTTTGGTACGATTTAACAAGTTCTTTCCCTTTGTTCTGGTATGCTTTTTCAAGGTTGCAAATTATTTGGAACATTCGTTTGCCATCGGTAATTGGCACTACAATATTTTTGTAAACTTTCGATTTTGTTTCATAAACATTTTTAATAACCGGAAAAGCTTGTTTCGAAATGGTTTCTACTTTCCGCTTATACCCGCTTATCATTTTTTCATATATTTTCTCAGATATTCCAGCGGGATTCATTCTTTTAAAATCCTCTTCTGTAACAGGTAATTCTAACGAAAGCAGCCGCATCAATTCCATGTTAAAGTCTTCGAACAAATCAGATCCGTGGTATTCATTTACCAATTCTTCTACCGAATCGTACATCATATTCAAAACATCAACTTCAAGCCTTTCGCCAAACAGAGCGTGTTTTCGTTTTTTGTAAATAACTTCGCGTTGCGAGTTCATTACATCATCGTATTCCAGCAGGCGTTTTCTAATTCCAAAGTTATTCTCCTCTACTTTTTTCTGGGCCCTTTCAATCGATTTTGAAATCATAGAGTGCTGAATTACTTCACCATCTTTTAACCCCAATCTATCCATAACCCCCGAAATACGGTCGGAACCAAATAAACGCATCAAATCGTCTTCGAGGGAGACATAAAATTGAGAAGAACCAGGATCTCCCTGCCGTCCGGCTCGTCCACGTAACTGACGGTCAACACGCCTCGAATCATGCCTTTCGGTACCAATAATTGCCAAACCCCCGGCTTTTACAACTTCTACAGAAAGTTTAATGTCGGTACCACGGCCTGCCATATTGGTTGCAATTGTAACCATGCCTGCCCTTCCTGCTTCGGCAACTATTTCAGCTTCGCGGGCATGCATTTTGGCATTTAAAACATTATGTTTTATCCCCCTTATTTTCAACATCCGGCTCAGGAGTTCTGATATTTCAACCGAAGTGGTACCAACTAAAACAGGTCGGCTTTGTTTATTTAAGATTACAATTTCATCTATTGCTGCATTGTATTTTTCGCGCTTGGTTTTATACACCAAATCTTCCCGATCGTTTCGTACAATTGGCCGATTGGTCGGTACAACAACAACCTCTAATTTATAGATATCCCACAATTCGCCAGCCTCAGTTTCGGCAGTACCAGTCATACCTGCCAGTTTGTTGTACATCCTGAAATAATTCTGGAGTGTAATAGTTGCAAATGTTTGGGTGGCAGCTTCTACTTTCACCCTCTCTTTTGCTTCAATGGCCTGATGTAATCCATCGGAATAACGACGCCCTTCCATAATTCGGCCGGTTTGCTCATCAACAATTTTAACTTTATTATCGATAACAACGTATTCCACATCTTTTTCGAACATGGTGTACGCTTTAAACAACTGATTGATGGTATGAACGCGTTCCGATTTAATGGAATAATCCTGGAGTAATTTATCTTTTTTCGATTGCAATTCTTCTTGTGAAAGCCCAGAATTTTCCATATCGGCCATTTTCCCACCTATGTCAGGCAACACAAAAAATTCAGAATCATCTAATCCCGCAGAAATTAAATCAATTCCCTTGTCGGTCAATTCTACCGAATTCTGAGCTTCTTCGATAATAAAATAAAGAGGATCGGTAACTACATGCATATTTTTACTATTCTCCTGCATGTAAAAATTTTCTGTTTTTTGCATGAGTGCTTTCATGCCTTCTTCGCTCAGGAATTTTATTATCGATTTATTTTTAGGTAATCCTTTATGTGATCTGAGAAGTAACAAAGCACCTTCTTTTTTCTCATCGGCAGTTGCATCTTCTTTTGAAAGTATTCGTTTGGCGTCGATAAAAATGTGGTTGACCAAATCCCGCTGGGCCTTGAACAATTTTTCCACATAACTTTTCATCTGTTCAAACTGCTGGTTATCGCCTTTTGGGACCGGACCGGAAATAATAAGGGGTGTTCGGGCATCGTCAACTAAAACAGAATCAACCTCATCAACAATTGCGTATTGATGTTTCCGCTGTACCAAATCTTCGGGATTAATGGCCATGTTATCGCGCAGGTAATCGAACCCAAATTCGTTATTTGTGCCGAAAGTAATATCTGCATTGTAAGCATTTCTACGGCTTTCTGAATTGGGCTGGTGTTTGTCGATGCAATCGACCGAAAGGCCATGAAATTCGTAAATCGGCCCCATCCATTCGGCATCTCGTTTCGAAAGGTAATCGTTGACAGTAACAATATGTACCCCACGTTTTGTGAGTGCATTTAAAAATACCGGTAAAGTTGCTACCAATGTTTTACCTTCTCCGGTTGCCATCTCTGCAATTCTGCCATCGTGAAGGACAACACCCCCAATTAGCTGCACATCGTAATGAACCATGTTCCAGGTAATTTCGTTACCGCCGGCCATCCATTTGTTTTTCCAAAAAGCTTTTTCACCTTTAATGTAAATACTATCGCGATTGGCCGCAAGGTTTTTGTCAAAATCGTTGGCACTTACTTCAATGGTTTCATTTTCAAAAAACCTTCGCGCAGTTTCTTTAATAACAGCAAAAGCAGCAGGAAGTATTTCATTTAAAACTTCTTCCAGTTTAGCAACAATCCGATCTTCAAGTTTGTCGATTTGCGCATACAGTTTTTCACTTTCCTGAATATCAGCTTCCTCAACCTGTTCCTTTATTGAAGCAATTTCGTCTTCTTCAGGTTTAATCCTATTGCTGATAATATTCTTTAATTTTTCTGATTCTTCTCTTAAACCGTCATTCGAAAGCTGTACAATACGATTGTACTCTTCCTTAATTTTTTCAACTATTGGTGAAGTCTCTTTTATATCCCGTTCCGATTTATTTCCGAGAATTTTCCCCAGTATTTTATTTACGAAAGCCATTTTTAAAATTTATTATTTCAATTAATAAAGCCGGTGCAAATGTAACTAAATGAACAGGCTTAAAAAACTATCAAATCACATTTATAATAATTGTGCCAAAGCCCGATTTTAAAAATTGTCAGGTCATATTTTCCGGGTTAAGGTAATTTTGCGTCAAAAAGCAAAAAATAATCATCATCATATTCTTCAAATATCGATTTTTTGTGCATTTTACAAATAGGAAAATAACATGTAAAAACCTAATCCAGATATACTGGAAAAGACAAATCTCAAAAAACAAATAAGTTCCAATTTTTTAAATATTCAAATTCTAAACTATTCCTTATTATGTTTCAAGCAATTTGTAATTTTGATATTGATTTTTGTGATTTATTTGTAATTTGATAATTTTTATTTGTTATTTTCTGCAAAAAAGCGCACGAATATTATTGATAAGCGCCTAATTGTAATTTATACAGAGTAGGTTACAATGTTTTTTCAAATAAACCCTAATTTGTCTGATTTAACTCTGATTAAATAATTGCCTGCAAGAAACTTATGGAATGGTTAAAAAATCTTGTAAATTCAAATAATTCAATACAATTTAAATTGAAGTGTTTTAGCAATGATGCATGATTTTTTATACATTTGAATGAAAAATTTCACTCTTAATGTTGTCATATTTATTTGCAATCGTAAAATAATCTACATATTTGTTTTAGAAAGTTACTAAAATTAACATTAAACTTAAGTACTATGAAATTAAAACTTTTACTTTTTTTATTCTTGTTTTCAACTGGTATTATTAATGCTCAGGATACCATTAGATCTTTGGTAATTACCGAGGCACGATCCGACGGGCAACCAGAGAATTTTATTGAGCTTACAAATATGGGCGATCAGCCTGTAGATTTAAGCCAGTTTGAATTTGGATTAATGCGCCCCTGGGCTAATCCGGTATTAGATGTTTGGAATGACCCATGGACACCGGAAGGAAACCGGTTTTTTATGTTACCAGAAGTTATTCTTCAACCTGGTGAAAGTTGGGTAATTACTACAGCTTATGACTTCGGAAGGGCTCAATACCTGAAAAAGGTACCTGGTTTCGAAGGCAACGAACGACAGAAACAAGCCGAAATGTATGAACTGGGAGATTATTTTGTTCATGTTGCAGAACCAAAGGGCGATGAAACTGACAGTGTAACGGTTGATGATATTTATGGTGATGCATATCAATGGACTTTTGAAGAATGGAGTGGACGTGGAAGTTTTTATATTGAACAACATTTGTCGGAAACCGATTCAGTGGTTATTGACCAGGTTAACGGTGTTTTTGACAACGATGGGTTGAACTTCAGCGCTGGTTTTTATGATGTTGCAGGTGTAACCGGGGCAACAGGAAATTCTACCCTTGTACGTAAATTTGGTGTAAAAACCGGAAATCTTGATTTTGCTAATGCACGGGGTGTTGGCTTAGACGATTCAGAATGGATGCCGGTTCCGAATGGTGTTTCACCATGGCGAGATGTTTATTGGAGTGTTGGAAACCACGGTGCATATAACTTAGACGAAAATACGCTTGAATCGGATGTTATTGATGTCGATTTTACTAATAAGGTATTAACAGTACCATGGGGAATTCGCAGAGGCGATGGAATTATGCACAATATGGTCAGAAAACCAGGTATTGCATGGCAATATCATGTTTCTGCGGTATTTGAAGATTCATTGAGTTTTGCCTGCCACACCGGCGACCAAATAGAAATTTATGTTTTTGGAGAAGATCTGGATGTGGCCATTTTTGATATTGTGGTGGCAGATCCAACAGCAGATGCAAATATTGTTGTTCCGGTTTCTAACTTAGATCCTGTGGGAGGCGAACAGTGGTGGAGAGATGATAATGAAGAAGGATTGTTAGATTGGCCAAGGGTAACACAAAACGATTCTGGAATTGATACAATTACAGGTACATGGTTTGGTATTCCGTTTGCGACTCGTTCTGATACTTTAATTGAACGTTTGGAAAAAGCCGTAAATGCAAATTGGGAATTTGTTTGGGTTGATGGAGTCGCCAGGCCAGACTTAAAAAATGGAGACAAATTAAAAGTTACCGCTCAAAATGGTGCTGTAAAAGAATATTGTATTCAGGTTCAACCTTTTGATCCAAGCCATAATGCATATTTAAGTTCGATTACATGGCCAGATATTCCTGATTTCTACCGAGGTATTTTTGGATGGGTAGGTGATACAGTACCAGGTTTTAACGGAACTACTTATAATTATAAAGTTACGGTACCCCTTGATGTTGAAGGAATTCCTGCACTTGTTACAAAAACAGAGGATTTAAATGCTAAAGTAGATGTTTCACGCGCAGCTTCGCTTAGTGGTTCCACTGCCGATAGGACAGTTTCATTCGTGGTTACTGCCGAAGATGACAGCGTAAAAAATAATTATAGTGTTGAATTGATCAAAGAAAAAGATCCATCAAAACTTCAACCTTATGCTGCCGAACCGTTTTTATCTGAATTAGTATTTTGGGATCAGTGGAGTAATAGTTTTGGTGAAATTTGTAATCCGGGCAACCAACCCCTCGATTTAAGTAATTACATGATTGCCATGGATTGGAATACAGATCCTGCCGCAATGGTTGGTTCGAGGATGGGTGAAAATGATTGGTTAGACAGGTACGATAAATATGTTCCTGGCTATAAATGGGTGGATCAGGCGCAATGGGCAGTTACCCCTGGAATCTTGAGACAAGACCTCAATGTTAACCCGATTGTTATGCCCGGCGATGTATTTTGTTTTGGTGGCATAGCTACCGATGGGCAGGTCGTATTTTCATGGGGACCGGATTATGTATGGCCTGTGCCAGCACAATTAGATGTACAGTTTCATAACACTAACGGTAATTTTGTATATACAAATCCATGGGGCGAAGAAGTTAGCGGTAATGGAACTCCAATACGTAAATGGTTTAATGCTAACTGGTATATGTTTAAAATCCTGAACGATTCGATTAAACTAGGGTTAAAACCAGCAAACGATCCTAACGATTTCGAATTAATTGAAGTTTTTGGAATGGCAGATGGCTCTAATTGGGTTATTGGTGGAAAGGGAGCAAATATGATTACCAACTGGTTCAGGAAACCAGATGTTTATATGGGGAATCCCGAATTTGAAGGTTCGTTTGGAACAAATCCTGAAGATAGTGAATGGGGGTTTACTGACCAGCCTTATTGGCAAGCCCGTAATGCAGGCTGGCCTTATGAAATCCTTAATGTTGGAAATGATATAGGACAACATTTTATGTATGAACCAACACACTATAAATCTACGGTGAGTTCTATCGTTTATAAAGTGAGTGAAGGATTTTCTATGAATGAAGAAATCAGGGGAATGGTTGACGGTACAACTGTAGCTAATTTCCTCGATAATTTGATTAAAGCAAACGAAAATCAAACACTATTGGTGAAAAGTGGTGCGGATGATTCTGAATTGCCAATGGACGCTATTCTTAGTATGGACGATATTTTGGAAGTAATGTCAGCCGACAGTAGCAATACAACATTATATGTACTTGAGGTTTCGGAAAACGGCTTAAGCGGAAATGCGGTGTTAACTTCTGCAAGGTACGAAGTTACCATCGATGTTCAACCAAAAAGCGCAGGCAACGAAAATGACGGTGCTGGTTCTATCGAAGGGTTTGAATACGGTACACAGTTAAAAACAGTTGTGGCAAATGTTGTTGTTCCTGCCGGGGCAATTATGAATGTTATTAGTAACGATGGTGCTTATGTTGCACAAAAACAATTGAATTTTGATACAGCTTATGTTGATGTAACTGTCAACCATAATATGTTCTTCGAAGTTACAGCCGAAAATGGCGTAACAAGAATTGTTTATCAACTTAAACCAGAGGTTTCTGAAAATTCAGCATTTTTAACTTCTGATGTTTACACTGTAGTTCAAAAAGATCTCCTTGTCACATTTGTTCCAAGGGGAACAAGTGTTAGCAGCTTCCTTGCGAATGTCGTCCCATCTTTGGGTGCTAGTATCAAAGTGGTCGATAAATCGGGTCTTGAAAGAACTATTGGCGAACTTTATCAGGATGATAAAGTGATAGTAACATCACCAAGCGGAACAGTTCAAACGGTTTATTTCCTCTCGATGTTACGTACCGAATTTATACCACAAACAACTTACCTTGCCTACATATTGTCGAATACTTACGCAGTAGATCAGGTAAATAATGTTATTGGCGGAGCATCAGGAAGCACAACTTTGGCTGCTTTCTATAGTAGTATTACAACTTCGATGGGGGCTACAGCGGTTGTAGTTGATGCCAACGGAAATGAAAAAACTACTGGTGATTTGGACGACGGGGACATGGTGAAAGTAACATCTGCCGATGGTAAAATGGAAGCGATGTACACCCTGAACCTTGACCTCACATCTGCTGATGTGTTTGATTCGGGCCAGATTAATTTATATCCAAATCCAACCAGCGGAAGGATAAACATTTCGGGTGTTGAAGTTGGTGGAAGAATTCAGGTTTTCAATTTAATGGGCGTTTCAATTCAGGATATAAATATCCAAAATAGTGTTGAAACGGTAATGTTGAATGATCAACCTGCAGGAATGTACTTAATTGTAGTTAGCGATGAAGACAAAATGCTTGGTCGTTATAAAGTTCTAAGAAGATAAAAATTTTATAATCTTTAAAAAGTAAGAGCCTGTATCCGCAGGCTCTTACTTTTTACATTAACCTCAAAAAGCAGGAATGAAATTGGTGTGCCAGCAATTCAATTTGTTTTCTGGTTTTTTGGTGAAAATCAAGACAAAAATTTATTTTGAAAAACAATACTTTTAGATTTTACAAAAATGAATTCAAAAAGTTTTAAATTACTATTGTCAGTATTTCTTTTTATAGGAATAATATCAAATTCTTTTGCCCAAATAACACCTCACGAAGCCATTTTGCAAATTCAAAAAGGGATTAACCTTGGAAATACCCATGAACCACCTACCGAAGCAGGGTGGAACAACCCTAAAGCACAGGAGTATTATTTTGATATGTACAAAGATGCAGGATTTCAATGTGTAAGGATTCCCGTACGTTGGGACAATTACACCGGCAAAACACCTCCTTACGCAGTGAGCACTGTCTGGTTAAACAGAATCGAACAAGTAGTAGAGTGGGGATTGTCGCGCGATATGTTTATTGTTATTAACTCTCACCACGACAATTGGATAAAAGATAATTACAGCGAAGCAAACAAAGCCCGTTTCGACAGTATTTGGACACAGATAGCCGATCGATTTAAAGACAAACCTGAGAAACTAATTTTTGAGGTCCTGAATGAACCTCATGGATTAAACAAAACACAAAACGATGATATGCATGCCCGCATTCTTTCAATAATACGTAAAACCAATCCAACACGTTTGGTGATTTTTCAGGGACATAACTGGGGCAGCTCCGAGGATCTGTTAGAAGCTGCGATTCCAGACGATGATTATATTATTGGTTCATTTCATTCGTATGATCCCTGGCCTTTTGGGCTTGAAGGAACCGGGACTTTTGGAGGGAATTACGATTACAACCAGCTTGACACTAAATTTAAAACTATTGATGATTGGTCGAAAGAAAATAATATCCCGGTTTTTTTGGGAGAATTTGGTTCAAAAAGAATTGCTGATTATAATTCAAGGATGAGGCATTACAGGGCTTATGTTGAATTGTCGCAAAAATATGGTTTTGCCTCGGCGGCCTGGGATGATGGTGGTGATTTTCGAATTATGGAAAGGGAACAACACGATTGGAATGAAGTGAAAGATATTCTAATTCATACAACAGTTGATGCGCCAGATCCAAGAGTTGATGTTTACCAGGATTCAATTGTCAGGGTCAGATGGGCAAACAGGGTTTTAGATCACGATAGCATTATTATACAACGCCGGCTGGGGACTGAAAATCATTATACCGACATCGCTGTTCTTCCACCTGATTCAATCCTTTATTATGACATTAAACCTGCTATGTCGAAATATTACAGTTACAGGGCAATTGCCAATTATAGCGATACTACCGATCTTTTTTCACAACCCTTTCAGGTATTTTTTCCAACCTGGGTTAAAGCTGTCAGGATACCATTTTACGACACGCTCCAGGTAATTCCTGGTATTGTTGAAGCTGAAGATTTTGATAAAGGTGGCGAAGGATTATCGTACCACGATGCTGATTTATTGAATGTTGGTGGTGACTACCGGCCTGATGAGGGAGTTGATATTTACGAACGCCTGGGTGATGGATACCACGTTGGAAATGCAATTAACGGCGAATGGTATGAATATTCGGTAAATGTAAAAACAGAAGGATGGTATGATGTTACTACTTATGTGGCAGCTTTGTATGGAGGGGGGACCTTTCAAATTAGTGTGGACACAGTGAAATCGGATATTTTAACAGCCCTAACCTGTTACAGTTGGTTAAATACAAAACCTATTACAACGAAAATGTATTTGTACACCGGCGAACAAATCGTGCGCTTTTCTGTACTTGGCGATCCCTTGTTCAATATCGATAAAATGATATTTGAATTGACAACAAATGTTTCAAACCTGAAAAATCAAATTGAATTTCCTTTTACTGTTTTTCAGCAAAAAAATGGCGGATTAATTGTAAAACAACTTAGTAACACAAATATTGAAACAATTGATTTGTATAATTTATCGGGGGCGTTGTTCCGTACATTTATTAAACCTGGTGAAGTGACCCAAATTCCAACTTACGATATCCCAACTGGGATTTACGTTATTCATGCCACATCTAAAAATGGACGATATTCACGAAAAATAGTAATCAAATAAAACTGTTACCAAGCAATAAATTAATAATTTAATATAGTGTCTAATATTTATTATTCTAAAATCAACGGGTATGAAAACTACACTTGTTATTGTTTTTTTTCTTTTATTTTTTTCAGGAATAAATAGCACCAATGCACAACCGGTTAAAGAAAATGGCCAGCTTGAAGTCGAAAGTACTTTTTTGGTGAACGAAAATGGCGAACCGATTATACTTCGTGGAATAAGTTATGGTTGGCATAATTGGTGGCCCAGATTTTACAATAAAGAATCGGTTAAATGGCTTGCTAACGATTTTAAATGCACCGTAGTTAGGGCAGCACTCGGTGTTGGCCCACGAAATAGTTACATCGATAAAACTGAATGGTCGGAAGAAAAAATAGAAGCAGTAATTAAGGGGGTTATTGAAAATGATATTTATGTGATTATTGATTGGCACAGTCATGAACTGCATTTAAATGAAGCAATAAGTTTTTTTACTAAAATGGCCGAAAAATATGGTGAATATCCACACGTGATTTACGAGATTTTTAATGAACCAGTTGATGATTCATGGGAAAAGGTAAAGGATTATTCGATTAAAGTAATTAAGGCTATTCGCGAAAAAGATCCCGATAATATTATCCTTGTGGGAAGCCCTCATTGGGATCAGGACATTCATATTGTTGCGGACGATCCGATTGAAGGGTTTTCAAATTTGATGTATACCGTACATTTTTATGCGGGTACACACGGACTATCATTGCGCGAACGGTCTGACTATGCCCTTAATAAAGGGATTCCAATTTTTGTGTCAGAATGCGCAGGCATGGAAGCGAATGGAAACGGGGAAATTGATTTTGAATCATGGAAAATCTGGATCGACTGGATGGAAACAAACAAAATAAGTTGGGTTTGCTGGTCGATTGCCGATAAAAATGAAACCTGTTCAATGCTTAACCGCAGTGCTAGTGATATCGGAAACTGGAAAAATTCAGATCTTAAAGAATCGGGGATAAAAACCCGTGAATTGTTGAGAAAATACAACAAGTAAATTATTTAAGGTATAACGAAACGTCATAAAAACAACAATTAAAATAAATCAGGAATTTAACAAAATAAATGAAATTAAAAATTTTAATAATCCTGCTCGTACAATTATTTTGGTTTGTAAATTTTTGGCATGCAAATGCCCAAAACGATCCCTTGGTTGCAGAAATTGAGGCAGAAGACGGCGAGTTGGACGGCGTCAGGATTGATTCAGTTAACACGGGTTTTTCAGGAAAAGGATATGTTACCGGATTTGATTCTTCGGCCGATAAATTAACTGTTTCTGTAACTATTTATGAAAGAGGATTTTACAAATTGTTTATTCGGTACAACGGTCTAAATGGAGATAAATACCAGCAACTTTTTATAAATGGCAAAGGCCAGGGCAATGTTCAATTCCCTAAAACAGAAACATTCGCAAATATCGAAGTAGGAAAGTTTCTTTTAGAGGAAGGCGAAAACCTGATTACCATAAAAAGCGACTGGGGTTATACCGATTTCGATAAGTTTGAAATTTATGCTGCAGAAAAAAACCAGTTTAATATAGTAGAAGATTTGGTCGATCCGGATGCCACAGAAGAAACCAGGGCTTTGTACCGGTTTTTAAAGTTACAGTTTGGAGAGCGGATAATATCGGGGCAAACCACAAGTTATTTTACCGAATTAAAAAACCTGGCAGGGAAAACCCCAATGATCAATAACGAAGACCTTAAATCTTATACCGAAGGCTATCCATACAAATGGAGTGGTGGCCATGTTTTTGGTGCAGTTGACGATGGAAGGGTAAACCGCTTAATCGAGTGGTACAACTCAACAAATGGAAAAGGGATTGTTGCTTTTCAATGGCACTGGCATTCGCCAACTGGTGGGGAAGCCGGAACAAATACATTTTATACCGAATATACCGATTTCGATATTAGGCTGGCAGTTATTCCGGGTACTGAGGAATACGACTTGATTATCAGGGATATTGATGCCATTGCCCTTCAATTAAAAAAATTTCAGGATGCCAATATCCCGGTTATTTTCAGGCCATTGCACGAAGCCGGTGGTGGCTGGTTTTGGTGGGGGGCAAAAGGATCGGAACCTTGTAAAAAATTGTACGATATAATATTCGAACGAATTAAGAACCATCATCAAATTCACAACCTGATTTGGGTTTGGTCCACACCCGAAACAGATTGGTATCCAGGCAACGATAAGGTCGATATTATTGGTCATGATTCGTATCCGGGGGCTTTTAATTATGGTCCGCAGAAAGCTTCTTTCGATAAGTTATTTAATTTAACTAATGGTGAAAAATTAATCGCCATGACTGAAAACGGACCAATTCCTGATCCCGGTGAATGTTTTGAATTAGATGCTCCCTGGTTGTGGTTTATGTCGTGGAGCAACCTTGTAAACGAGCAAAACTCAGTTGAACACATTCAGGAAGTTTTTGCAAATTCACGTGTGTTAACCATTGAATCTACAAATGCAAAAACAGATAATTCCTGGAGAAGTACACTTTATCCGGAAAACTGGAAACCTGGTTTTAAAGATTTGAACAACAGGTTCTTGCACGATTTTTCTTACGCCGGATATCATCAGGGCGAAAAAGAAATACCTGTTATCGAAAAAAATATTGTTGATGTCACACAACAACCTTATGGTGCTGACAATTCCGGTGAAACTGATGTTACCCAAATTATTCAGCAGGCACTTGATGATGTTGGCCAGGGTGGGGGCGGAGTTGTTTATATTCCCTCGGGAACATACAAAGTTAACCCTGGAAGCGCGGAAAGTGCTTTGAGGATTCAATACAACAATACAATACTTCGAGGGGCAGGCAGCGATTCAACATTTATTTTTAATGATGCAAGTTACATGCGGCAGAAAAATATTGTTTGGATGATGGGGCAATATTGCACGTGGTCCGAGCAATTTGGTACAACAACGAAATTAAGTTCCGATTTACTTTTTCCAACTCAGATAATTCCTGTTAAGTCTGTTTTGGGTTTTGAAGAAGGAGACCAAATTATATTACGTACCGATGGAACCGATGATTTTATTGAAGAACATGGAATGAGTAATATTTGGACCGAATGGGCAGCAGACTTATGTTTCTGCGCCAAATCGATTCTATTGATGTTGAAAACAATTTAATTTACATCGACTCCCCAACGCGGTATTTTATGAAAATGCGCGACAATGCGCGCATTTACCATGCTAAAAATCACATTACTGAATGTGGTATCGAAAACCTGAGTATAGGTAACCGTCAAAACGATAAACCGGGATGGGAAGAAGAGACTTACACAAATACAGGCACTGGTGCTTACGATGTTCATGCCTCACATGCCATTCAATTAAAATATGCACAAAACTGCTGGGTAAAAAATGTAAATACCTATAAACCAGAAAATAATACTGAAGATATCCATATTTTGTCCAATGGTCTTTTGCTTAATCAATGCCGGGGAATTACGGTGGATTCCTGTTTTTTTCAAAAACCACAGTACGAAGGTGGTGGTGGAAATGGCTACATGTTTACCTTAATTTCAAACGATTGTTTGGTTAAAAACTGCCGTGCGAACCATAGCAGGCACAATTATGATTTTAAATTTCCGTACAGCAATGGGAATGTAATTCACAATTGTATTGGCGAAAATTCAAAATATTCCAGCGATTTCCACATGTATTTAAGTATGTCGAATTTGATTGATTGTTTTACGGTTGATCAGGATTATTTGGAATCTACGTTTCGCCCCTGGGGTGGTGATGTGATTCACGGTTATTCTTCAACACAATCGGTTTTTTACAATACAAAAGGAATTGTGTACCATCCCGGCAAGGATTACATTATTGAATCGCGACAATTTGGCAATGGTTATATTATTGGTACATCCGGTGAGGCAAATAATGTAAAAGTCGATCCGGTTGCAGGTTCTATAAATGGATATGATTTTAATACTGCACCACGCGATTTTGTTGAAGGAGTGGGTGAAGGAACAGATTTGTTTCCCCAATCGCTGTATCTCGATCAGCTGGAAAGAAGAATGAACGATAGTACCGGGATTCCTGTTTATAAAGTTTCAATAAAAATAAAACATAGTTTTACTGAAGAACCATTGTCAGGCTGCGAAGTTCAAATTTTAAATCAAACTTTATTAACCGATAATACAGGTTTAGCCATTTTTGAGAAAGTAAACCCGCTGCTGATCATCAATCTAAATAAAAATGAGTTTTATCCCTTATTCAACAAACAATACACAATTTACAGCGATACGACATTTACATTTTATCTAAACCCAAAAGAATATGATGTAACTATTGTTGTTCACGATAAAAGTACAGGAAATACATTTGAAGGGACTCCTGTAATTTTTAATAATAATTCGGAAGTTACAGATGAAAATGGTGAAACCTATTTTACAGCTTATGCCGGAAATTTCGACTATTTAATTGAAAAGAATTCCTTTATTAATGAAAGCGGAACGGTTACCATTGTTTCAGACACCACTTTTCATTTCTTTTTGACCCGATCAGGTGCATACATAAAATTCAGGTTAAAAGAGGGAAATACAGCAACACCGGTAAATAATGCTAATGTTATTTTAAACAGCGATACACTTATTTCAACAAATCTTGGATTAGCAAAATTTAACGACATGCCAGTGTTTGCAAATTACAGTTACCTGATTTATAAGGGGGGGTACAACGATATCAGCGGAAATTTGTTTCTAAATAACGATACCACAGTCAACATCGAAATGCAAGCTTATGCCACTGGTCCGGTATTGTTGTCTAATAGCAAAATCATAAAAATATGGCCAAACCCGGTGGGCGATGTTTTATATTTTCAAATTCAGGAAAACATTAGCTATGGAAATGTTGAAATCAGGGATTTAAAAGGGAATCTTATTTATTCGTTATTGTTTGGAAAAGAATTAAAGTTCAAACTTGATTTGGGTGATTTAACGCCAGGTATGTACCTGTTAAAAGTGGTTCGCGAAAA
This sequence comes from Prolixibacteraceae bacterium, assembly GCA_018648265.1. GTDB lineage: Bacteria > Bacteroidota > Bacteroidia > Bacteroidales > Prolixibacteraceae > Draconibacterium. The sequence continues at coordinate 29,732 of JABGRN010000015.1, forward strand.
CAATTTGTTACAAAGTAAATTTATTAAAAAATAAACTATTTATTATGAAACTTAAACCTCGTTTTATTCCTGTTTTAATACTATTTGTGCTGATTTTTGTTTCTGCGTTAACATTATTCTCACAACCATTGGTAGTGAAAATTTATCCAGAAATTAAACGGCAAAAAATTGAATCGATAGGTGGAAATTATTGCCAGGCGAATTATACCGGAAAAGCCTGGGATGCGATTGGCGAAGCAACCTTAAAAGATTTTAAACCCAGTCACGTTCGTGTCGCGTTGCCTTTACAGTTTAACGAACTGGAGTATTCTAAATATAAAGGTGGCAAATTATTGGAACAAAATGCGGTTATATCATTGCTGGAAACAATGAAACGGATGAAAGATGATTATGGAGTTTCTAATTTTACTGTTTCGGTTTGGCGCGTTGCAAACGAACTGGTTGACAAGCCTGAACGAAGGGATAAACGTCGGGTCCTTTATGAAAAATATGATGAAGTAATTGATATGTTGCTTGTTTTTTTAATAAAAGCAAAAGATGATTATGGTGTTGAAGTGGATTATTTTTCGTTTAATGAATCGGATGGGGGATACATGACTATTTTTTCGCCGGAAGAATCTATTCGGTTTTTTAAAATGGCAGGAGAGCGATTTAAAAATGCAGGGCTTAAAACTAAATTTTTATGGGCCGACACCGCACAAACAAAAGGGACAGTTGAGTTTGCAACATTAATTGCGGCTGATTCAACCATTTGGAAATATCTGGGGCCATTATGTTTTCACAGTTGGTGGTCGGAAAACATCCCCAACAATGAATTTGAAAGGATTGCTGGATTAGCTAAAGCATGGAATAAACAAGTTTGGTGCAGCGAATTGGGTTTCGATGCAATGTCGTGGAAAACTAAAGGGATGAATGAATCATGGGATTTTGCTTTTCGCTTTGCCACGATTTCGCTTAGAATGATGAAATACGCCGAAGTTTCTGTTTCAATGTATTGGACCTGGCAAAACAATTATGCAATTATGTCGCCCGACACCCGGGTTAAATTCCCTACATATTATGTAACACAACATTACACCGACTTTTTAAATTCGGGCACCAATATTGTCCATTCAGTAAGTTCCGATCCGGAAATCCTATCAATCTGCGGGATTAATGAAAAAAATCAAATTGTTCTTCAACTGATTAATTTAAAAAAAGTGCCGGTTGATGTTCAGTTAGATGGAATACTTGAAAATCGAGGTATAATAACAACAACCACAAAAAATAACAACTGGAAGGAAGTTGAAATAAAATTGAAAAAAAACAACCGCATTTTACTTGATGCAGAATCGGTTAATACCTTACTTTTTTGAATAAAAAGTAGTATTTTTTGACAGCATTATTACAACAGAGTTAACGTTATTCAAAATAATTAATATACCAATTGTTTTCGTTGAGGAGCAGATTGTAAATTTCTTCTCGCCTTCCTGACGGAAACTTTTCGGAAACTTTTTCAGCAAGATATGAAGGATCATTTCTTCTTTTGGCAACACGCATTAAATCATAAAAACGTTCACCTTCAAAAGCAAGTTCGCGTGCCCGTTCATCCATAATAAGTTCTTCTAAATACAATTGAAGGCTTAAAAAATCGCCCGTAAAATCCAGGTAACCAGTAATTTCGTTGCTAAACGGATCGCGCAAATAATTAATGTTGCCCACCCGAATACCATCGTTTGATCCACCAAATCCAACCCGGCCCCTTACACCAAGTTGTGGCCGGCTAAGATCGGCAGAGTAATTGGCACCATTATTTACAATATTAACTGCATTGCTTGTAAAATTGCTGGGTACATTGTTTCTTACAAATTTCCAATAAACATAAGCTTCAGCCAGCCACAAATGTACACCGGCTGCCCTGTAAACAATAAAATTGGCATCCTGGTCAAAAACATTTTTATTCCACGAGTATTTCCAAACAACGGTGTCAACATCTTGAATTAGCACATCAGCAGTCCTGAAATCGCCTTCCGATTTTAACCACAGGCTTGCAAATACATTACTTTCTGAAATCGGAACCCCGTTTTGCAAATAGGCATATGAAACCCCATAACCTCTTGAAAAATCGCCTGGCATTCCTTTCCAAACAGTTTTTGCCAACCAGGGTTGGCTGTTATTTGTTTGTAATGTAAAATTATCCCAGGTGGTTTCCCAATTCAATATTGCCCTGCGTGTTGGTTTTAACATGTATTTATGTGGTGGCCTTGGTTCGAAAAAGGTTTGTAACTGGTTTTGTTGAAAATTTGATTTGTTAAACCACAAAGTAAAAATGTGTTCTTTTAAATCGATATTATTAAAAATATTCCTCCAATTCCAGTTACTGAAACTTTGGTCGAGTTGGTAACGGTAATTATCGGATGGTAAATAAACAATCTTCTCGAAATGGTAAACTGCCTTGGCTAAATCCCCGTCGGTTAGGTACATGCTCCCGAGCAATGTATGCCATGCGTGCGTATTCCAGATCGTAACTTCCCAGGTTTCGTCATTATTTTCGATGTGATGGTTTACACCCACCGCTTTTACTTTGTTTTCCAGTTCATTGGTGAAATAATCGATAATTAAATCTTGGCTGAAATATTGTTTTTCCAAAGAAATGGGGCTGTTGTACAAGGTGTCGTTATCGTAACCGTTTAATCCATAAACAATATTAACACTGTCGATATAAGTACCCGGCGAATTGAGGTAATTATTTACTTCATCTATTGAGGTTAGTGATTCATGAATAAAAGGTACTTTACCGTAAATGCGGACTGCATTAAAATAGGCCCAGGCACGCATACATAAAGCTTCACCATACAGCCTGTCGTAATTATTTATAGGGCTTGCAGGATCAAGAACTTCTGGGTGCTTGTTTTGCAATACTTTAATAAAATTATTACTTGCAGAAATTAGCTTGAAAAAGTTTGTTGGCGAGGCATATTTATTTTCGCTTGTTATGTTGAAATTATAGATTTCAACCATGTCGGCATCGGCGGTTTCTGTAATTTGAAGCAAATCGGCCCTTAATTCGCCAAGAATTACAATTTGTTCCACCAATTCGGCCTGAAGTCCGTATAAGCCCATTTCAATAGAACGATATTCATACCAGTCATCGAATAATTTATCTTCTGTGATATTTATTTCCTGATCAGGATTTAGGAACTCAGTGCATGAAGAAAATAAAATCAGTGATAACAGAAACGCACTGATTGTAATTGTATATTTATTAATGTTTCTCATTTCTATTCAAATAAATACATTATAAACCTAGTTTAATTCCCAAAATAAATTGCCTCGGCTGCGGTGTTTGTCCATAATCTATGCCCTGGCTAATGTGATTATGTGAGTGGCCAAATTCGGGATCGTAGCCTAAATATTTTGTAATCGTAAATATGTTGCTAGCCGAAATATAAAATTGGGCATCTTTAAAAGCCAAAAACTCATTAGGGATTGTATAGTTTAAAGAAATATTTTTTAAACGGAGATACGAACCATCTTCTATCCAACGGGTCGAGAAAGAAGAGTTTCCGATTAAATCGTCAAATTGTGCCCTTGGTACTTCTGTTGTTTGACCTTCAAATTGCCATCTGTCCAATACTTTTGTGCTTTGGTTTTCAAGGCCTACCATATTTTCATTTTCACTTCGTACGTAATTAAATATTTCATTACCAGTTACAAATTGGAAAAATGTATTTAGCGTCCAATTCTTGTATTGAACAGTATTGTTAAATCCTCCAAAATGTTCTGGCATAGAAGAGCCGATAATCGTTTTGTCAAAATTATTAATGACTCCATCGGGAGATCCGTTAGGCCCTGACAAATCGGTAAAAATTGCATCGCCCGCCTTATAGTTTACAAGTTTGTTGTTTACCAAACCTGCTCCCTGTGCCTCTTCAGTTGTTGAATATACCCCTTCGAAAATATACCCGTAAAAACTGTTGGCTTGTTCACCAATGGTATTTACAATTTCTCCTCCCTGTACGTACGTTACTAATTTATCTCCCTTTATTTCTACTATTTCATTTTTATTTGTAGAGTACGAAGCTTGAATGTCCCATTTAAATTTAGGATTGTCGATTAATCTGAAAAACAGGTTTAATTCAATACCGGAATTTTTCATTTTTCCACCATTTTCAGGTCTAAAATCGTAGCCAAAATAAGTTTCGAGTGGGGCGTAAATAAGCAAATTATCTGTTTGCGATTTGTAAATATCAAAAGTGGTACTTAACCTGTTACCCCAAAGCGACAAGTCAATTCCTGCATTAATTTGGGAAACCATTTCGTAAGTTAGCTCATCATTGGGCAGCAGTGCCGGATACAATCCTGATGTTTCCCTGAATTTTATGGCATTATAATAATTTGTAGCATTCGATTCACCGATATCGTCATTTCCCGAACGGCCAAAGGTCAACCTAAGTTTTAACTCTTCCAAAGTAGATTTATCTTTCAGGAACGACTCGTTTGAAATTCTCCAGGCAGCACCTGCAGAATAAAACAGACCAAAAGGCACACCACTTAATTTCATTGTATTTGCTGCATTGTCGCCAACCCTGGAAGAACCGTCGAGAGAAAACGAAGCCATTGCAATGTATTTGTCTTTGTAGCTATAAGTTAGGTTTTCGTATATTGAAAGCCAATTCCATGTGCGGTTTGCGCCACCAATTTCCCTTAAATTGTTTGTACCATCCTGCAACATCCTATATTCATCGTTTTGATGGGCATTTTTAGTAAGTCCCCAGTCATATTCAAATTTATTGCTCAGTATATTTAAACCGGTAATCGTGCTGAAAACATGATCTCTACCTAACTTCTTATTAAATTTCAAATATGTATTGCTATAAAAAGATGTTAAATTGTTATTGGAAGCTTTTGAAACATTAATTGCTTCATCGTTGTAATATCGCTCCATGCCTCGGTTTGGCATAAATAGTTGTTCTTTAAGTACATTGTAGTTTAATCCGAAATTGGAATAAAGAATAAGGTCTTTTTTTAGAGTAGCTTCAAAACCTAAAGCAGATGTAAAATTGAAGTTGTTATTTTTTGCTTCATAGTTATCAATGACTGCCTGGGGGTTACTAACTCCCAACTCATCTACCTGTGCAAGGGTGGTTAATTGTAGCCCGTCCTCATCGTATTGGTATGGGTTTAACATTGGCGATTTGGCCAAACTTGTTAAAATTGGACTGGTTTCTGCAATTTTCCCCGATTCCTTTAATTGAGAGTTATTATAACTGACAGAAACTCCGGCATCCATTTTTAACCAGGTAAAAATGTTTAGTAAACTAACAAATCGGAGATTATAGCCATCGTAGCCTGTGGTTTTAATTATCCCATCGCCATTTATATAACCAAAAGAAAGTCCGTACCGTGCAATTTCGTCCCCGCCTTTTACATTAATGTTGAGGTTTGTAAAAGCTGCATCCGAAAAAATCATGTCCTGCCAATTCGTGGCATGTTGATAATCGATATAACGCTCGTCTTCCGGTGTAAGATATAAATTTGGGAATTCTTCAATAATAAGTTCTTCCTGCAATCCCGAAGAAAACAGCAATTCGCTAACTAAAGTTTTATGCTGGCTTGCGCTCATTTGTGGAATTTGATTTGAAGGAGCCAACGAATACCCGGTTCGTAAATCCAGTTCAATAACTGTTTGAGTAGCACTGGGATCCAATGTTTCGATAAATACTACACCATTTGATGCTTTTGATCCATAAGCTGCTGTTACGGAAGGATCTTTTATAATAGTAATTTGAGAAATATCGAGGGTATTTATTCCTAAAAGCGGGTTATATTCAAACCCTTCGAGGTTTGAACCAAAAACTCCCATTGAATTTATAGGGATTCCATCTACTACATACAGTGGGCGGTTGCTGGCATTTAGCGAATTTATACCTCTTATCATTGTTACAGCGCCGCTTCCCGGATCTCCCGATCGGTTAATAACATGCATTCCGGGTACCCGTCCCTGCATGTATTGATCGACAGAAAGTGCAGTGGTTTTTTTAATATTGTCTGAATTAAGCGTTGAAAATGCTGAAACCATATCACGTTTTAAAATATCCTGAGACAATATTGAAATTACGTCATCGCCCGATTCTATTTCTTTATTTGTAAGATAAATGGTAAGAACTTCCCTGTTGTTTAAGAATACCCTTTTGTTTTTGTAATCGCTCGAAGGGGAGATGTTTAACCATTCGCTACCGGTTAAAGCTTTTAAAGTAAATTCGCCTTCCTGGTTTGTTACTGCAGGTAATTCAAAAGCCCCCTCAATACCCACTGAAACATTAGCAACGGGCTGATTTGCACCATTTACGATAGTTCCTTTTATGAGCAAAGTGTCTTGGGCAAAAGCTGTTGAAATGCCTATTATCAGAAACGCTGTTAAAACAGCCAGCTTTCTAAAATCTGTTAAGAAGAATCGATAATTCATTATTACACTGGTTTGCACTTGATGCAATTTTATTTTTTTTATAAAATATGTCATCAATTTGCCTGATTTATAATCCAAAAGCATATTGTTCACTTTATTAAAGTGCTTATTACAAGTTATTATGTTGTATGTTCTCTTCACTATTAAATTCAATATTTACGCTTAATCGGCAGCTGGTACAAATTCAATGTAATCGATTACTAAACCGTTGCTCACAACAAAACCCGGCTTTTTATATTCAAACCTTATTGTTGCTTTGCCGTATTCCTGTAAATTATCAACATACATATCAAAACTATTAAACCTGCCGTCAGGGAGATACCTTGCCCCGGTTACACTAAACATTAGGCCTCTGTATAATATGTAGTCGTAATAATCGAATGTCTTAACCAATTCATCGTTTATATAGATATCGTAAACACCCCCGATATCCATGTGAGTCCTTACTATCATTACATATTTTCTTGGGAATAAACTTGGGCTTTTGAATTCAACTGAATACTCCCCGGAATATCCTTTGGGGAAAGGCACCCTTACTATGGAATCGTTTGATGCTGTTGTAATAAATTCCCTTAGCGGAATAACAGAAATGCCACTATTTACGGTTACACTATCTGTCCAGGAATATCGGTTTACACCTGTTTCTTTTAATAACCATTCAGCTTCAAGTTTTGTCCCGCCCAGGTATAAGGAGTCGGGTATTGCGTAATTTTGATAATTGTAGGCATATCCGTTGCTGCATAGTGTTTTTTCGATAGGTATATAATCAATAACAATACTGTCACCTAGAATATTTTGTAATTTTAATGTGTCTTTTTCCGATTCCCAAATAAATTCTTCAGGTTCAAGCATATTTAAAAATACCCCTTGTTCTAATAAATGTGGGAATAGAATATTTTCCTGCCATTTGATTGGTATATCGCCATGGTTGTTATAATTACTACCAAGAGCATCTGCCATTATGTCCAGCGCTGCGTTATAATCGTCTTCTTTAGGAAAAACAATGGTGCTGGTAAGATTTCGGAACTCATGTTTTACCGGAAAATATTTATATTCAAATTTATTATAAATGATAGAAACCGTATCATAAATAGTATTTCCATCTTCGTCAAAACCAATCGGCTTGCTTTTTTCCTTGTCCAGGATAATTGAATCCTGACCATCGATGTAGTTACTTAAAAACGGATTAGTTAACACAAAATATTCGTACAGGTTTGCTTTTGGTTCAACCACTTTTTCCATAACAAAATATTTTCCATTTAAGAACAAGGGGCTTTCCGAATCAGCGTTTATTCCATCAATCATTACAGTTTTTCCATATTTCTCGAATAGCGCAAATTTTTCAGTTAAAGTTTGGACTTTTCGTTTTCCCTCAATGTTCCCCGACTGTATAAAATGAGGAGCAATGTGATAAGCCAAAAGCACGTCGGTAATTGAATTTGTACTTGTATATTCTGCAATTGCGTCGTTGGTTGGCGCAAAAATAGTGTATGGAATATCTGTTTGAAACAAAGTGTCAGCCTGATGTTCTTTTAAAATTTGAACAAAAGTTGAAATTTTTGGATCGCTTTGCATGGCATCCCAAATGTTTTTATCGACCGTTTCCGGATAAACATTATAGTGATCGTCCCATTGTTTGGTGCATGCCACCAAAAGGGAAACAAAGATTGCAAAAACTAATATGCCTATTTTAAAGTTCATTTTTAGTTTAATTTAAATTGGTTCAAAACGAATATAATCCCATAAGAATCGTCCTGGTATTAAGGGCCTGATTTCTACCTTGTGAGAATCATATCTTTGAAAATCAATAGTTCCCAATAAGATGCTTTGAAATGGGTAGTTAGAACTGCCACCGATTGATAAATCCACCAGTCCGCTTACTTTTTTATCATCAATAAAAACTTCTACCAAAGCATTTCGTGAATTAAATGCTTCTGCACCAAGAAACACCTCATATTTCCCTTGTATTATTTTGGGAATTTCGTACGAAATAATAAAATCGCCTTCAATTTCCAGGTAATCGTTTCCCCATGCAGAAGTATTTTGTTCTCCTAATTCTACAAAAAACAGATCGGCTCCAGACCATTTAATACTGTTTAATGATTGTTTGTCTTCGATAAGATATGTCCCTATTTCCCTTCGGAAACCTGTAATTAACGGCTCTTCCCAAAATTCATAGGTTTTAATTGAACGGGAGGGTGTTTGTTGTTTCATAATCCTATCGATAAAATGAATAGCCCCACTTTGTGTTAAAACATTACTTTCATCATACAAAAATCCTATGTAATCGATAAATGTTGAATCTGTCTGGACAATAATAGTGTCATATATTTCTTTTCCCTTATTTATTGCAAGGTCAATGCCATTTCCGTTTATGTTCAACGGAATCTCAGAAAAGGTTGTGTAGTTTGAGCTTACACCTTCAAAATTGTCGATAAACATACTTCCTGTTAAAACATGATATGCAACAAAGTTGTACAATGGATTAGTGGTATTTGTATAATCGCTGTTATCGGGGCTAATAAGATTTGCGAGATCGTTTACCGAGTTGACACCGAATTTTTGGAATATTGCATCGGGTTCAATCAACATGGTAACAGGTTGCAAATTTTCATCTTCTTTGATATTTATATCTACAATCGACTGCAAGCCGGTCACATCTATTGCTGCTTTAAAAATTGAATAACCTGTATTTAGCCCTAACCACTCATAACTTGTAAATGTAACTGGTTGTAAAGCAGTTTGGATAAGATGGACATACCCGTTTGATACTTCAATGTTTGGATAAATGACAGCTGCCTGGTTATTTATTTTATAATACGAAGTATCTGTTTCAATCACAAAACTTACTGTTAAAAAATCATTCGATAATGTAGGTTCAGAAAATGCGCCAAAAGGAAAATCATTCGTGTGCACGCCCATATTTACTACATGATATCTGCTAAATGCTGCTGCATATTCGACATTACTTAAAATAGCTTCCAATGAATTGAATTGCTCGTTTTTACTAATGAAGTCGTTAACAGCGTTATTGTCGGGCAAAAACAGGGTGTAACCAACTCCGTCGGGATTGTAGGCACTCAATGTTTTATCTATCCCCCCTTTTTCAAGTATAGAAATAAAACTCGAAAAATTTTCTTTGTTCTCCATCAGGTAGTTGTAAATAGTAAATTGCTCGGCATCCTCGAAGCCTGCAACACGTTCAGGTTCCTGACATGAACTAAGTACAACTACAACAAATAAACTTAATATGTATATAATTTTTTTCATATTAAAAATCATAATACGGGTTTTGGACTAAATTTTTGTTACGCTCAATTTCATCTTCAAATATGGGCAAATACCAACCTAAGGGATTGGTTAATTTTGCCGCCAATATTCTTTTTTGTGTTGAAGGTACATTGCTTACAATGATTTCAATCAACTTATCTTTTCTGGCAAAATTATTTCTTCGCCCCATTCTTAGCAAATCGAACCAACGTTTTCCTTCATAAGCCAGTTCAAGGGCCCTTTCGTTCATAATGGCATCTTCATAAGCATTTGGCGAATTGGCAATCGGCATTGGTTGCACGCTGCCCCGGTCCCTGATTTCGATAATAATATTCATTGCTTCCTGATACCTTTCCAACTGCGACAATGCCTCAGCTTTCATTAATAACACATCAGCCAGTCGATATACTATCCAGTTGCTACTGTTTTGATAAGAACCTGATCTTACACTCTGTCCGTCGGGTGCCATCCCAACATATTTCCAAATAATAAATTCATCTTCACCATATTTTTTAATCGTAACATCTTCTCCACGAACCAGTTCACTGGCAAACTCAAAGGCGAACATCTCCAATGCTTTTTGACTTGGGATGTATTGACTACTGTTTCGGTTCATTGTTCCGTAAAGGCCATTTTTCTGGTTTAAGTTATCGTCGAACTGGAATTCAAAAATACCTTCGAGCGAATTTCCCGGGAAAAACATTTCGAACCATCTTCCACCTGGCATCAGTGTATATTCAATATTATTTTCTATAGCCTGTACATGTTCGATTACAGCTTCGTAGTTAAACCTCCATAATTCAATATCAGCCAGCAATGCATCGAAAGAAGCCTTGGAAGCCCGGCCTTTATTTTCCCTTATTGTTGCAAACCCGCCCGATGGCGCAAATGTCCTGTATTCTTCTAAATCGCTTACTAACTGGTTCAGGATTACTTCTTCGCTTGATTTTGTTACGTAAAAATCGGCATCGTCAGTTTCACTTGGTTCTAGTATTAATGGAACTTCTTTGTAAAGCCGTACCAGATAAAAGTAAGCTAAGCTTCTCAGGAAATAGGCTTCGGCCATTAAACCCTGTTTTTTATAATCGGTAAACGTATTATCCATTTCCTGCACCAAGGGAGCATTTTTGATGACCTCGTTACAATAGTTGATTACTTTGTAGAAATTACTCCAGTTACATATCCCGTTGTCTGGGTAAATATTATTTTCCATCAGTAACTGTTCTCCCGTTCCCTGGTTAACATCTCCTTCGAGCATATCTCCCCTTATCTCGCCAAAAATAAACAGGTTTCGGTTTAACCCGGCAAAAGATTCATACGAAGCCATTAAAACCGCTTCTACGTCTTCCTTTGTTTTCCAGAATTCTTCCCGGATTAACCCATTCGGAGGGATCAACTCCAGCCAATCGTTGCAAGAGAATTGTGCAAAAACCATGAAGATTACCAGCAAATATTTAATTTTTTTAATCATCGTTTAATAATTTAGAATCCAACACCAATACTAATAGTATATACTTTCGGGGGCGGGGTCCTGGCATAGTCAACCCCTATCCAAAACGGATCGGTTGCGTCCTGGCTAATTTCCGGATCTTGTCCGCTATAATTTGTAAAAGTGTACAATTTACGGGTACTTAGTGCAATATTAGCTTTACGTACACCTATTTTATTGCATAGTTCCTTACTTAAGCGATATGAGATTTTTACGTTATTTAGCCGTAAAAAATCTCCTTTTTCAACGTATCGATCTGAACCCAGGTTGTTTGCCGGATGATTTAGATACGCTCTTGGCAGCATTCCTTCTTCGTCTTGCCCCTGGACCCGCCACCGGCTTAAAACGGCTTTACTTTGGTTGTCGCGGTTATTCATCCCCTCGGTTTGCATGGCAATCCCATTTACGATATCAAATCCGAGGCGGTAATGAAATGATGTGGAAAAGTCGAAATTTTTATATTTTACAGTTGTCCCAAATCCACCGATAAAATTTGGGTTTGAATCGCCAATATAAACTACATCGTTTAAGTCGATTTTACCATCATTATTTATATCTTCATAAATTGGATCGCCTCCTTTAAAAGTATAAGAATCAGTGTATCTTAGCGGAATAGGCCTTCCTTCGCTATCGTGTAATGTGTTCCCGTCGGCGTCCCTGGCCACTACATCTTCATCGCTTGCCCACACCCCCAAATAGCGGAAACCAAAAAACGAACCAATAGGCTCACCTTCAACCACCCTTAATGGATATTGTTCGTTGCCAATCGAAGTAGAACGTTCGCTATTAAAGTTTTCAGGAAGTTTATTAAATGAATTGATGTTTTGCGAAGTATTGAAATTAACTGACCACAACCAATCTTTTGTCCTAATAATTTTAAAATCGGCCATTAGTTCCCAACCGTTATTTGTCATCTGGCCGCCATTTAAATAAGTTAATTCCGAGTATCCAGATGTATAAGGTATTTGGTAAGGGTCGAAGAGCAGGTCGTTGGTTACTTTTTCATATATATCGGCTTCGAAATAAACCCTTTCTTTAAACAAATTTAATTCCAGCCCAAAATCGTAAGAAGAGATTTTTTCCCACCTTAAATTGTTCAGCTGAATTCCCTGAGGGGCAACAGCAGGTTCTAATATATAACTTCCTGTACCCGTTGATTGGTAAGTTGCAAACCGGGCATAAACATTACCTGGTTGCCTGCCCGATACTCCCCAACTGGCACGCAACATACTTTCGTCCAGCCAGGTAAGCGATTCTAAAAATGATTCATTAGAAAATCTCCATCCTGCTGATAAACCCTGGAACAGTCCCCAACGGTTATTTGCGCCAAAAGAAGAGTGTGCATCGGCTGTTAACACTGCCTGGAACATATATCTGTCTAACAATTTGTAATTAAGGTTATTTACGCTCCTTGTTAACCTGTTTTCGCCCGAACCGGTACCTATCCAATTTATTTGTGCATCAATGGCCGGATCCTGGATGTCGGTACTTGGAGTGCGGTTACTTTGAATGTTCATCCATTCGTATCCTGCTTGTTCCGTAATCCAGGTAAAAGCTCCTGACAACTCATGATTTTCATTTTTAAAAGGTGAATTAAACGCAATTTGTGTTTCAGTACGTATTTGCCGGTTTAAAGAGTTGCCTTCTTCGGCTTTGTTAATATTCCATTGCAGCCAATCTGCTCCTATTGCATTGTATGGGAGGTAATTTTTAGATTTTTCACCTGCATATTGAAAAGAAATAGTTTCACGGAAAGTTAACCAGTCGTTAAAACGGTATTGTAAGGTAAATGTATTTTCTAATTGATTTCTATTCTTGTCGTTTTTTCCAAGATGGGCAACAGCCACTGGGTTAAAATAGGTAACCCCATCGCCCTGATAGCTTTGGATAGGCGTAAAGTATTCACCTGTAGGGTTTCCATTGGCATCGTATTCCCAAATGCTCATGTTGGGTGCTTTTATATAGGCCATTTCCCTTATATTTCTAGACTTCCAATAGTTACCTTGTAGTGAAACATTTCCGTCGGTTATACTTGATGTGTAATTAAATTTTACCTGAAACAATAATTTAGTTGATAGAAAATAGTCAAGGTTTACCCGGGTAGAAAACCTTTTATATCCGGTATTGATTGTAGTTCCGCCTTCATCTAAATAACTGAATGAAGTAAAATACCTGGTTTTTTCACCTCCTCCCGATACACTGAAATAGTGATCGTGAGTAATTCCATTTTTGGTAATTTCTTTTAACCAATCAGTATTTGCTGAATAATTATAAAAATCAAAATAATCTTTGTTATAAGCTATTTCAGGTGGGATTTCGAAAACTCCTCTTGCATTATGCCATTCTTCTAATTGCAGCATAATGTATTCGTCGCCGTTTAACATTGGTATAGGGGGGGGTTGAACGTTTAAATTATTACGGTATTGATAATCGAACTGCACTTTGCCCATTCTCCCTTTGTGTGTTTCTATCAACAAAACACCATCTGCCCCCTGGGAACCGTATATTGCTGTTGACGCGGCATCTTTTAAAACTTCGATAGATTTAATATCTTGTAGCGCAATATTTATAAGGTTACTGATATCTTCAGTGTCGGCAGAACTTAAATCAAAACTGTTGTCAACCCTGAATTGTGGGATTCCATCTATTACTATCAATGGTTGGTTATTTCCCATTGAACTTAATCCCCGAATAACCAATTGAGACCCTGATCCGGGGTCGCCTGAAGCAGCAATAATATCTAATCCACTTACTTTTCCCTGAAGTGCGTCGGCGGCAGATAATACCCCTGCGTCCTGCATATCCATTAAATCAATTTTAACACTTGATGAGGCTTTGTCACGGTCATCGATATTTGTTAACGAATTGGTTGATTTTGCTTCTGCGGTAATTGTAACCTCCCCAAGTGCAACATCGTCTGACTGCAATACGACCATTATTGATTTATTGGGATCAACTTCTATTTCTTGTGCTTTGTATCCAATTACACTGATTTTTACAATGTTTGTTGGATCGAGCATTTGTAAAACAAAGTCGCCATTAACGTTGGTGATTGTTCCGTTAACAACGCGGTTTTCTTTATCGTATTCAACTACATTGGCACCAATAATTGTTGTTTTGTCGAAGTCGTCGATAACACGCCCCCTGATAATTGTTTTTTGCTGGGCAACAACCGTAAAAAAATTACATAGTGCTATGATGAGAATTATTGCTGATTTGAGTTTTTTCATCTTATTCACAAACCTTTGGTTTAATTATTCTGAAAATTGATCTTATCATTTAATTGGTATCCAATTCTTCTACAATCAATACTTTACTTATTTCGTGTATGACCGCATTATTGTACATCACCGGAAATACTTCCTGCCCAGTACCTAAATTAATCCCTGTAAGCATATTTGTACCTTCAGATTCAGGTATTTCTACATAATCAGTCCCTTCTTTTCCCTTTATTTTGATTATGTCAATATTCGGTTCAATATATATTTTTGTATATTTTACTGAATAAGGAGTTGAGTTTTCGTCAATCCTTGCTGTTTCATAATAACCAGGAGGTTTTATTCCGTCGGTAAAAATAATATTGCCTTGAACAAAGTGTAACTTCAATAAATTTTTCAGCTCGGTAATTGGTAAAGAATTTACATTTGCACTGTCCAATACTTCATCGCCTGGCACAAGTACTGTATAAAATTCATTGTTCGAAAGAAAATTATAGCGGAACAGTTTATCATCTGTTAAACCTGCTTTTCTCAACAAAGCATGAAATTTTGGGTACTGTATTGATATTTTTGAAAACAAAGTTGAACTGGTAAAACTAAACCAATTGTCAATTTCGTATGTAGTCCCATTATCCGCATCGGCTCCTAAAGCAATCGGGAATTCAGGCATAATAACAGATCCACGGTACCCATCAGTTGTAGATCCGGTTCCTTTAATTTCTCCTGTTTCATTATTTACAACAATGTAATTTCCCGCTAAATTCGGGATAAATTCTTTTTTTGCGATACCTTTTGGCTGTTCGGTTGCTACATGGTTTAACAGCAATGTCCGCAAATCGCTATTTGTTAATCCAAATTCAGTAAAATTACCTTCCGCCCTTAAAATGACAGAAAATCGCTCTGTTGTCGGGTTGTAGAAAAGTGAAGAATCCAAAGAGGATTTTGTGTCAGATTCAACAAAGAACATATAATTTTTATTCTCCCTTTTTAATGCCGGCAATAAACCCGATTGTTCAATGGCATACATAACTTTGCTAAATCTCCGTTGTAAATATATTGGCCCGGTTATACTACTAAATGCCCTTGGGATAACTGCTTTACTTAATCCGATAAAAGTACTGTTGCTCCCAAATTCTTTTTGAACAATATTTGTTGGGTTTAATTTTACAATATCCAATTCACCATTGTAAAACCCAGTCTCAAAATCAGTCGGATAAATTGTGTTGGTTGACATGTATGTTTTTGCAATTATCCTTTTAATATGCTCAGGTGCTCCGTTTAAGGTCCCCCAACTTTTTGGATCTTTAATGTAATAATCAATAAATTCCTGGAAAGCATCGTTTGTAGGTGCCATTAATCCATGATGGTAGCGTATTGTAACATTTTGAGGCAATCCATAGATTCCAGAAGGCGGGCTGGTTTTTTCGTTATTAAAATCGAAAGTAAGTTCCGGGTACGAAAGATCAAATAATGAATCTACAACTAAGCCCTGATCGGCACCAGGCTGGTCGTAAGTTCTTTCCTGATTGTATTCAAATTCGGGAAAAATATTTAATAAATCGAGAAAATCGGTGTATTGATTTGGCCCATCGTTATCTGCAATTATTTGATATGCACTGCCTAATGGTTCCACAACTCTATCGATAATATATACAAAGCCATTTTCGGCAAAAATCTCGTCACTCACAATTTTTGCCCCTGCAAAGTAAATATCGTTTGAGGCATCAAAAGACCTGTCAAAATAAAATTCATAATCACTTTTTTCAAGATCATAAATGTCAAAGTATTCCTGAAAAAAGATTGGGACAAATTTTCTGGAATCGGTAACAGATTTTCTATCCCAGTTTGAATTTAATGTGTCAACAATAACAGTCCGTTTATTTAATCCTGAACCTATTTGTGAAATACCGTATTTTTGATTTTCCTCGAGCAATAGTGTTTCACGTTTAAACCCTTTGGGTTCGTTGTTGTTGATGTCCAGGGAATCTATCCATCCATAAATATCCAGGGTCCGTAACTGAATTTTGCTCCATGGGTTTTGTACTAAATGGTACTTTACTATCCTCGATAATTCTGGAATTGGAATATCTTCAACGGAATTGTAATTTGGGTTATTTGAGAACCAAGTATTAAATGCCTCGTTTGAAGGTGCAAAAACGGTGTAACTTCCTGATACATCGATAATTGAATCAAAATCGGTCAATTCAATGCATTTAACAAATGTTGATAGTCCGGGCTGTTCTAACATTTGGGTATAAACCTTCCCTGCTAACCATGCAGGCCTTTCATATCGGCTATCTATTTCATCTTGAATACAACTATACGTTAATATAATTAATACTACAGGTATGATTAATAATTTTATTTTGGTCATTTTGGTTTGAAATTTTAAAACTACTATAGAAAACTAAAAAACTTCTTGTCAAACATACAAAAAAAGAAATTTGAAAATAGGATAAAAAATGCCCAAAAAGTAATAAAACTTATAAATTGACACATTTCATTCTTTTAGCTTATAATTTGTTATAACTGCACTATTTGTATTATTCAAATTTGTTTCATTTAACTTACCATTATCCCTAAAACTAGCTGGTGTTGTCCCAAATTGTTCTTTAAAACATTTAATAAAATACGACTGATTGTTGAATCCGGTGAGAAAGCAAATTTCTTTTACTGTTTTATTACGTTGGATTAATAAACTATATGCTTTTTGTAATTTTATTATTCTTATAAATTCTACAGGTGAGTGGCCGGTTAGCAGCTTTAATTTTCGATAAAGCTGGGTTGTACTAATATTCAATTCTTTTGATAAACTAACAACATTAAATCCCGGAACTGCAATATTTTTTTCCAGCTGCTTACTTACCATTTGTAAAAATTCTTTATCTTTTGAAATATTACTTTCTACCTCTACCATAAAGTTCTGGGTGACATATTTTTCTCTTATTAGTTCTCTGTTTTTTATTAAACGGGCTGTTTGCGATAACAGGAGGTTTACGTTGAAAGGTTTTGTAATGTACGCATCGGCACCCATCTCAAATCCTTCGATAATTTGTTCATTGGTATTTTTTGCTGTTAATAAAATTAAAGGAATATGACAAGTTTCACGGTTCTCTTTTAATGTCCGGATCAATTCAAGGCCATCCATTTCCGGCATTATTAAATCAGAGATTACAATAGCCGGCAATTGTTTTATTATTATTTTTAATCCTTCAGCCCCATTCGCCGCCTCTTCGCAAATATAATTTCGCGAAAAAACAGTTACTAAAAATTCACGAAGTTCATCGTTATCTTCAATAATTAAAACCCTGGATTTATCTTTAATCGTTTCAGGATTGCTTTTATTTTTCTCAGCTTTTTCTGTTTGTATGAGGTACGGTTCCATTTCATTTATATGGGTTTCTTTTTTATTCACTTCAATATCGGAAAAGGATAGGTTTACATGAAAAGCAACCCCTTTACCTGGAATTGTTTCAACTTCAATAGTACCGTTATGGATTTCTATAAGCGATTTTGAAAAAGAGAGCCCAATTCCAGCCCCTTCAACATTCTCATCGACTTTATAAAAACGCTCGAATATTTTTGATTTGTTTTCATCAGATAATTCAATTCCCTCATTAAATACAGTAATACGTACTTTTTTCGTATTGTCACGAAAATCTTTTTCATTTGTGAATAAATGCATTGAAACAGTAATTGAATGGTTGTCGAAAGTGTGTTTAAAGGCATTTGAAATCAGGTTGTACAATACCTCTTCTATTTTTTGTGCATCAATCGATACAAAAACAGAATTAGAAGGAACTTTCAAATGCAGGCTCACCTTTCTGTTGCTTTCGTAACCTTTGAAGTTTAAAACGACATCTTTAATAACCCTCACTAAATCAGTTCTTTTTAGTTGGAGTTTTAGTTTTCCGGCATTTAATTTTCTAAAATCGATAATTTGGTTTATCAGGCGCAAAAGATAATTGGAGTTCCGATAAATTAGTTGCAAATGATTTTTCCAATTCTTGTCTTCCGTAGAATAACTTTTTATTAAATCTTCGATAGGGGCGATTACAAGACTCAAAGGAGTCCTTAATTGGTGTGCGATATTTGCTAAAAACATCATTTTATTTTCGTTGCTCGCAATGGTAATTTCACTTAGTTGTTTCTGATAAATTAAACGTTGACGATTTATCAGAACATAAACAAATCCCGAAATACTTGAAAATGCAAAAAATACAATAAGTATGTTCATGTACCACGTTCGGTACCATGGGGATTTAATTTCAATGAACAAAGATTTAATATTTTCAGATTCGACATTGTCTGAACTGATGGCTTTGGTTTTTAGAGTGTATTTGCCAAATGGAATGTTCGTAAAAGCGATATATTTATCCGATGCCGAAATTGTGTGCCAGTTATCGTGGTATCCCTCAAGGAAGTATGCAATTTTATTATTTTTTGGATATTGAAAATGAATAGCGGCTACTCCTATATTAAAGGAGTTACTACTAAAAGGCAGAACGATTTTGTCGGTTTGATTTAAATTTTTTTCCAAAATAACGTTATTGTCCAGACTATCCCCAACTTTAATTATCTCATTCTGAAACATTAAGTTGGAAAATATAACTTTGGGTTTGATAGTGTTTTTTTCTATTTTTTGGGGATAAAAACACGTAAAGCCATTGTCGCCCCCAAAAAACATCATATTATCGGAAGCTTTGTAGAAAGAATTTATCATAAAAACATTTCCCTGGATTCCATCGGAGCTGTTAAAAACTGTGAAGGTTGAAGGTTTCTGAAAACGGTTGAAAGTGATTAATCCGTTAATAGTGCTAATCCATAAGTTTCCTGTGCCATCGGGAAGTATCCCAAAAACATCGTTCGAAGGCAGGCCGTCTTTCGTTGTAATTTGCTTGAAAACTTTGGTTTCCGGATTTAAAATATTAATCCCACCCCCATATGTAGAAACCCAGATATTCCCATCATAATTTTCAAATATGCAGTTAATTTCGTTATTGTTTAAATAATTTTCTTTGGAAGTTTCAGCAATAAATCGTTCAAATTCCAAAGCGGGTTTTGTTTTGCCCGATAGATCGAGGTTTTCGTAACTACCAGTTAAACAATTTAATCCATTAATCGTACCTATCCAAAATCGGTTTTTGCCATCAAGAAAAATTTCCATTACGCCATTATCCGAAATTGAGGTTTTGTTGCTGGGGTTATACGAATATTGATAATAGTTTAAGTTTTTATTGGTGTGAATTGCAGGGATAAAATACAAACCGTTATTAAGTGTGCCAAACCAAATATTTTTATTCTCATCGACAAAAACTTTTAATACAACCTGATTAATTGCAGGATCACCACCAAAGGGAACTATTTCCCAAATTTGATCTTCTTTTTTTAATTTAAATAAACCGGCATCTGTTCCCAGCCAAAAAAGGGTGTCCGACTCTTTTTCAATATCCCAAATACCACTTCCTACAGAATTGAAACCATTTGGAATTGGTATTTTCTGATATTGTGGTTCTTTATTTAACTGAATATCTTTTTTCCGTAGTATGTTTAAACCCACTGTTCGGCTTCCTATAAAAATCTCGTTTTCGGTTTCTTCAAAACACATAATAGTATTTGAATTTAGTGGGGATTTATTTGAAGGTTTTCGACGAAATGTATAAAACTCTTTTTGGTGAAGGTTCAAAATACTTATACCTTGTCCCATGTGGCCAATCCATAAATTGCCTGAAAAATCTTCGTACAGAGAATGTATATTGCTGTTAGTCAGTGTTCCTAATTGATTTGGATCGGCATAATAATTACTTGTGTGGCCTGTATGTAAGTTCAAAACCAAAAGTTTTGGTTCGGTTAACGAACAGTATAGTTCTTGATTACTTGTATAAATGATTTTTTGAATATTTTGATTTTCAAAAAAAGTATTCATAATAGAATGACTTGAACTCAGCGAAAATGAAACTAAACCTTTTGTTGTTGCAAAATAAAGGTTGTTTTCATTTGGTACATATTCAATAAAATTAACCGGATTTTCTAACTCAGTTAGTTTTTCAGCCTTCAACAAGGTGTCCTGGTCATTAATAACAATATCTACTGTAAACACTTCGGAAGGTTGGGAGGAATGATTTGATACAAACAATAATTTATTATTGAACGAAACCGAATAATTAAAATAATAATTTACTTTTTGGTCAAATTCAACAACATCCCGTTTTTTAACATTATAATTAGCATTGTTAATTTGGTTTAAGGGATAAATATATAAACCGTCAACTGCATGAATTATCAAATGATTTTTTATTTCAGCGAGATGTAAAATATTTAGGTCAGTGTCATCGTTCCGATCAAAAAGAATGGTTTGAAATGTGTTATTTTCTTTGTTAAACCACGATAAATCTTTTAATGTAACAACCCACAAATTATCGTAAGAATCGACATACAATTTTTTAATTTTTTTATTTGGTAAACTTTGTTTGTTCGCCAATTCAGGTCTGAATACCTCATAGTTGTAGCCATCGTATTTTATTAACCCGGTCCAGGTTGCAAACCACATGTTTCCTGTACTGTCCTGCGTTATTGAGTTGATTTCCCCATCAATTAATCCCTCGTTTGTACCTAAATACCTAAAGTTATTACTGAATATTAAAAAAGGAGTAAATACCACAAAAACTACAATGAGAATAATATTTTTCATTTGCGAATATAAAAAATCATTCATTTGCTGGTTATTTTGTTGTAAAAATATTAAAGTTATTTTGATTGATTTCTTTTATTGGGGAAATAAATAGAAGGGTT
Organism: Prolixibacteraceae bacterium; assembly: GCA_018648265.1. Taxonomy (GTDB): domain Bacteria; phylum Bacteroidota; class Bacteroidia; order Bacteroidales; family Prolixibacteraceae; genus Draconibacterium. The sequence goes on from JABGRN010000015.1 coordinate 50,949, forward strand.
TGAATAGATCAATTTATTTTACTGTGGTTTGTATTTAAGATAATGTTTAATAATACAGAATATGTGGGCTGAAGCCTTTGTTTTTTTACTCCTTTATCCGTACTATAAATCGGATGGCAAAAGATATTTTGTATTGTTAGTTTGTTGTAAATGAGTATTCTTAGTTGTTAGAATTATCCAACAGTTGGGTACTAGTTCACCACTTATTAATTAATTTCATAAATTCGGCATTTAATCTTATCGGAACATTTTCTTCAAAACATTTAATTATTCTCTTTTTAACCGACTTAAGTTGAGGTTCGTTAATAAGGATTGAATCCCCCGATTTAACTGTAATTTTCAAGCTTTTTTGGAGTTTCCGTGGCATTGGCACACCCAACCTTCCAACTAAAATATGTTCATCGGAGAAATCAATTGATTCAATAGATTGCCAGGAAATAAATTCTTTGTTTCTGATGCTATCAATTAAAACCCCTTTTGAATCAATTTTAACACTTTGCGAAGTTAACCGACTTGTGAAAAGAGCAACAAAAGGAATTCCAAAACAAAAGAAAAATACACCCATAAAATACATTTCATCATCTTCGTAAACCGGTGGTATAAAAAGCAACTTTTCAAGAATTAAACTGGCAACCAACCATGCAGATGGAACAGCTAAAAGTAAGGTAACCACATCGTAAATAAATGCCACTTTTTGCGGGTTTACCATAATCCCGCGTTTTCTGAAATAGAGTTTTCTTATCAGAATTAGTCCCAATAAAAGCAACAAACCACCTACAATTTTTAAAATAGTTCCAAGGTTGGCGATTTCGCCTTCAATGGCTGTGTAAACGGAGCTAAATTCAGGGCCATAAACTTTCCCGTTGTATCTGAAACATTGCAAATCATACATAAGCTCCAAATGACGATCAACTAATTTTTCCCATTCTTTTAAAGGAATTTCAGAAATATCCTCTCCGGCTTTTCCTGCTTCCAATTCAATAACAGATTTTTGAATAATTGGAAAACGAGATAAATCCTTATCTGTAAGATCTTGTAAATCCAGATTGTTTTCACCCAAATAATTAAAAATAACGACCCCGTTCTCCCTGTTTTTAATGCAACTACTTAAAACTCCCCGAAAAATAATTAAATTGCTATCTTGTTTTTCTATTAGCACCGATTCCTCTAATAGTTCCCATTCATCAATTTCGCAGCTATCGGTTAACCAGTCTTCGTCCAAATAATTAAATACCCTCCAAATACATGGATAATCGTCTTCATTCAGTTCAGGGCCAGTGACATCAATTATTTCAATTCCCGGAAACTGAGATTCTATAATTTCAGAATCGACAAATTCTACCAACTGCAACTTAACAATTTCCGTGTCAATTGATCCGGATTGAATGTTGTTAAATTTGAATGCCACCAATGCAATTCCCATTGCAATTAGTGCCAAGGCCAGTACTCTTCGTAACCAGATTTTCATTTGAATTTATTTTGAAGAAATAAATAATCTCAAAAAGTTACAGATGTTATTTTGATGCTTTCAATGTTGCAGTAACACCATTATTCCCTTTTACCGTTCCATTAATAATTTTGGTGCCGTTTTGTGTTAAGCTTCCCTTATAAAATCCGTTATCACCGTTTGAATAACTAATGGTAAATTCAATAGCACTCCCCGATACTTTGCCATCTATTGTTCCTTTTAGGTATCCATTCCAGATTGCATCTCCTGTAATCCGCCCTGAATTGTGCTGTAAATTCATTGTACCATTAAAACCATTACTTTGGTCGATTAATCATTGTCCTGCTATAGATGATGCAGCAACAGCTTTTGATGCATTCCAGGTTGCAGTATCACCATTATTTGCCCTTACATTTCCATTAATAATTTTGCTTCCATTCTGGGTTAAAGTCCCTTTATAAAATCCTTGAACCCCACCTGGATAACTGATGGTAAATACAATAGAATTCCCTGATATTTGAACATCAATTGTCCCATTATCGTATTGGTTCCAATTCGCTGTTCCAGTAATTCAACCTGCTTGGTTTTGCTAAAAGTGAGTGTTCCTTAATATCCATTATGCTGATTAACTTTCCATTGCCCATCCACGTTGGTGTTCTAATTATTGGCCGGAACAATGTCCATTATGAGCGGTTCGCCGCTAGCAAAAAATATGGTCATGCGGTAGTTGGTTTTCCCGCCTTTGATAGCTCCGTTGTCCTCCACAAAAAAGTCCAAAGTGTTTTGGTCAGAACCCAGGCTGAAGTTGACTGAACCGTCAGACTGGCTCATGGTCCTGTTCTGGATGACCACACCGCCCAGCCATAACCCGTTGTTGGGCCGGGTATCCCAGACCGAGCGAAGTCCATTGGTGTTGCTAACTTCCACCGCCGTAACCGTCCGGTTGGGGGCCTTGAACTGAGCTCGGAATATGGCGTCAGTTTTTCCGTTTTCGCGGAGTGTTTCATTAGGGCCAACTATGTCCTGATTTGAGTTGACGGTCAGCAGCCTGGCTGTGCCCTGAGAATTATTGATGTTTGAACTATTGACAGGATTAATAGCTTTTGCATACCACTCGTGGTTTAACTGATCCTTGAATCCAAACAAACCTTCAAAAGATGTAGCCCGGATACCTGATTTTTGATTAATTTCTCCGGTAAAGTATTGTTTCCAGTTTCCAACACTTCGGGTAAATTTAATCCGATTGCCAGTTAAAATCTCACCCTCTATTTTTGTAGCCGGTGAGGAACCATTTGTTTGAACCATATCACCGTAAAAGCCATTGCCAGATTGAACCAGTTTTACATCGAATTTAAAAATAATATCGCCAATACAAGTCAATTCCCATTCTCCGGCAATATTTGGTAATTCCAATATTCCCTCAGTTGTAGTATTTGTTGTGCCATTTGTTGCGCTATTTATTATAAGCGATGGTCGTTTGTCAATATCCTCATGTTCGCGGGCATAAAATCCATAAACCGACACAGGGCCGTTCAAATAACTTTCTCCTGTTTTAATGGCTAATCCATGGTTTGGCATTCCTTCCAACCACGATTTAACTAAAGTGGTAATGTCAACTTCAACAAAATCATTTGTTTGTGTGCCAGGATTAAAGTAAGCTACCGGATACTGATCGGATTGAGGCTGACTTATCCAGCATACTTCGCCGGGAGCAGCAACATTCGCAGATTTGTAATTACCATTCCCTTCATTCCAAGGGTTCCTAACGGTATATACTCCCAGTTCAGCTGAATTCCCTCCTGCTGTGTGATAATGGAACAATTTTAAGGAAGCTTTTTCGAAAGTTGATTTATCGATGCCTGAAATGTCAAATTTCAAATATGCCCTTTTCTCGCCACCTGTTGGATTCCAACCGGCACTAATTATATAATATTTCCCCCAATTGGCTTTGCTCCATCCCGAATAGGAATAGGCATAAACATGCGAATCTGCGATTGGTGATAACATATTTCCTGTTGTATTTGAACTTGTTGTATTTGAACTTGTTGTCCCTCCGGTATTAGTATTCCCGGGCATTTCAGTAATAGGAACAAGTGTTGGCCAATCGGTCCACCATTCATCGTTTTTTTGAATGTTTAACAAGCCTGTATTTAAAGTTGATGAGCTGGCTGGTATTGTAACTTCCATACCAGCGACCAAATTCATTTTCGATTGCTGAGTAATATCCGAAACTTCTAATTTTCCTTCAATTAGCTGAATTTTAGTTGAGCCATCTTTTTCAACATTAACTAAAAATTCAGTTCCGCGAATTCCAGCAATTGCCGTTGGTGTTTTAATAAATAATTCTCCATTATTTTTCTTTTCAATTTTAAACCAGCTTTTCCCACTTTCTACATAAATGAAATTTTGTTGAACAACCACTTTTGTATCGGGTTGAATTTTTATAATATCTCCATTTTGGTATTCAATAGTAGCCCAACCATCAGGACCGGTTTCAATCATTGTTTGTTGCGTTATAACTCTACATTCTGTTTTGTTAAGCGTCCTTTTTAAAGGACAATAAAATGAAGGATCTTCAGGGCCATTATCTACGATTGTGCCAGTTTGGACACTTCCTTTCACCGCACAAATTCTAACCTTGGTACCTAGTTTGGCAAATGCTTCGTTGCACGTAAACATCAGTATTGTGGCAATCAATACAAGCCAAATATTTCTTTGTAATTTATTTTTCATAGTGATAGTTATTAGCTTATTTGCATTCTTTATCGATGTAGTAAACAATACCGGGCTGTGGTTTATCAAATCCACCAGAAGATTGAGTGACACTAATCACTTTTCCACCTTCTCTGGGAAAAAACCATATTTCATACTCAATTTCTTGAGGGGCATTAAACGAGATTTCACCTGTACCACCTTGATTGTTATACATACTCATGACGGCTGTTACATCGATGGTGATTTCAGTGCCGGCAGGTATCTGGTCACCATTTATGTAAAAGTCTTTAACGTGCCCGTCGCCATTCCATTCAAGCGAATTTATCCAGGGAATAAAAATGGCTTTGGTTTCGGCATCGTTCATGTGAATTCTCGCTCCTTTTGTTCTTTGAAAAAGTCCGATATTTCCTGGTCCTTGAACTGTAATTTGCCCTTTAACAGGGGCTACTGATTTTTGAACGGTATTCTCCCAAGGGATCTGCGGTTCGCGTTTACCCCAAAAACCACCCCGCCAATATTTATTATTATCTTGCCGGGAGTTAGCATGAGATGACCACGTTTCGGTGAAACTGTGATTTCCTGACAAAAGTTTTTCTCCTCCTGCACTTGCCCATTGTGCTGATTTAGGATTCTGTGCATTAATTACGGTTGAAGAAATCAGGATTAATAAAAATACGAACAAACCAATACTTTGAGTTGAAATTGCTTTTTTCATCGGTTAATATTTAGTTTTTAAGTCACTTAAAGTAATACAATATTTAAAAACAAACAAGAACAAATGTTAATTATGAAAAATATAATTTGATACGCCATACTTCACAACCGCTTTTATTGAAAACAATATAAAAACTTTGTTCAATTTTCATTTAGCATGTTGTTTCTACATGCTTTCTAATTTTTTATACTTTTATGTTTTTAAATTCCATTAAAAAATCCAGAATAATGAAGAAATCAGCAATTGCATTTTTACTTTTAATCCTATTTTCAGGAACCATTTTTGCACAGCAGAATAATTATCGACCTGATTTGTTTTTCCGTGAAGACTGGAAAGAAACCCCGGCAGAAATACCACTTTCGCAAAAGCATGTTGACAATGTAGAATTACAAGTTAATTTGTACGGCGCCGGAAAAGACAGCCTTAAAAAAAGCAACCACGAAAAACCAGTTGATGACCCATTTTATGTGTGGTCAGGGTTATGTTTAGGAAACTGGATGGTTACTTTAAAACATAAAAACAGCAACGTAAATTTGGCTGAATTTGCAAAAATAAAATGGCGCTCGAAACAAGTGGGATTACGTCAATTACGAATTACCCTTAAACTGGCAGATGGAAACTGGTTGATAAGCGATCAATCGGCCGGCCCATCAAAAGACTGGCGCATTTGGGAATTTAATATCCAGGATATTGTCTGGCACAAATTAGATGCTGAACGAATTACAGAAATTGGCATTGCCAAAGAACCTGACCTTTCGAGTGTTGAAGCGATTGGTTTTACCGATTTAATGCCCGGAGGAAAATCGGCAGCCTGCTCGCGTTTAGATTGGATTGAAGTTTATGGAAAACCTGTAAAACGATAATATTTTAAATACAATTAAAATTCGACTTCTTATTAGTGATGTAACAGATGCTTGATGTAAAGTCAGACTGAGCGAAGTCGAAGTCAAAAAAATAATACCCTGTTAATGGACATTGCTTCAATTAGTATTATTAAAAAAGAACTCAAAAATCTCCCGCCCGAAAAGTTAAACGAGGTTTTAATCAGGCTGACCAAATACAAAAAGGAGAACAAAGAGTTACTTAGTTACTTACTTTTTGAAGCAAATGACGAACAAGCTTTTATAAATTTGGTAAAAGAAGAAATCGATGAGCAGTTTTTAAACCTCAACCGAAACAGCCTTTATTTAGCTAAAAAAACACTTCGAAAAGTACTGCGGACCACCAACAAATACATCCGTTTTTCGGGAATAAAACAAACCGAAATTGAATTGCTTATCTATTTCTGTAAAAAAATGAAATCTTCGCGATTAAACTACCGGCACAACCGTGTGGTTTTTAACATGTATATCAATCAGATAAAACGAATTAATAAAGTACTTTCAATGTTGCACGAAGATATTCAGTTTGATTATCGGGAAGAATTGGAAAATTTATAGTCAGACACAAAATATCTTTTATAAATTAATGAAAGTGGGGCTTTATAGGAATAGAAAAAAAATTAATAAAAAATTATTAAATGCGGGCATGTCAAAATTCCGTAATTCGGGCTAATTGAATACATTGAAAAAACGCAAAGGTTAATTTTGACTTGATTTTTCTTTGCTTCGTTTCTTTTCATCAAGGAAAAGAAATGAAGTGGGGTTTGGGGCTAAGCCCCATCCAGTCAGTGGGTAAATAAGTTAATGAAGATGTTTATAATTTCAAGTAACTTCCTTGCATCAAACTTCCGTTAACTTAATCATCAAATTAATCCTCCGGCTTCCTTCGTCAGCCACCTCCTTTGGAAAGGAGGATTTGCAATAATTCTTTTTTTCTGACTAATTGGTAACTGATTAATTTATTGAATTTATTACTTAATGATTGTATTAAAAAGCAACTTAAATGTTCCGTCCATTTGATTGCGGTGTTGAACTCGAAAACCAAATAGTACAACTTCTCCTTCACCATATTTTACAGTTAACATAGCCGATTTTTTGGCGATGTTTTTTTCGCCCATCAACCAACCACTTTTAAGGAGGTCTTTTTCTTTGTACCGAACAACCGTTTTATAATCATCATTAAATCTCCCGGGAACCACTTCAAAAACAGGGCTCGACCTGAACAAAACCAATCCATCATCGGGCATTCCGTAAGCCAGCGGGTGGTTGTTATCAAATTCAGCTTTTATTGTTGAACCGGGACAATAAAATTCTGTTGAAGTTAATCCATCAGTTACGTTTTTTATCTTTAAATCGAACGCCTCTTTTGCAAATTCGTACGACTCTCCAAATGCAACCAAAGTCCCTCCATTTTTCACAAATTCTTTTAGTGCTTCAGTTCCATCTTTTCCAATTCCGCTTCTGTATTTTTCAGGATAGTCTTCAGGATTTGCACGGCTATTTTCGCTAAAATCTCCTGTAATTGCTTCTTTCGAATCGCTTGGTAAAACAATTACGTCGTACTTTTTATTAAGGTTTCCAGCTTTAATTTCTTCGCTCATCAACTTTTCAAAATCAAATTCGAAATTCTCAAAACACAATTTTGTCCAGCCTTCATCCATATTTCCACCATAATAACGCTGAAACAGTCCAACTTTTGCAGGTTTTACTTCATGAGAATTTTTGGAATCAAATTCTTTTAATGGCTTAAAACTAACACCGCTTTTCAAAGCAATTTCATTCAGTTTATTTTCACTTCCCTTTTCGATTATAAAATCACCAAAATTTAAAAATTCCGTTTTTTCTTCTATTCTTTTAACTGAAATACCTTCTCCCAAAAGATTATTAACCGCAAGAAAAGTTGCATTTTGTTTTCCATCTAAATAATAACCGGCATCACCTTTTTCTACTTCCGGCACAATTTTATCTTGTCCTTTTAGAATTTCAAAATTACCTTCAATTATAGAACTTAAAGCATCCACATCAACTCCCATAAATTCATTCATTGTGTGTGTAGCTAAATCGTACGGCCGTATTGGCACACCATTTTCAGTTCGAGTCCATGCATTGTCGGCGTAATGCGTTTCGGTAAGTAAATTCATAATTAAACCCATTTTGGGTTGTGCCAATGTAATAACATACGAATCTTTTGGATACATCATCCCATCAACAACAAAATCAGATTTTGCTTTTTGAATCTCAATTCCCGACTGCAAAAGAATATTTATCATTTTAACTGAAGTCAAATAATCGTGCTGCTTTTTCGAAATAACAATGGTTTTGATTTTACCATTTTCGCCACGTTCAGTTTGATTATTTGCTTTTTGATATGCATTTTTTAAAACGTTCGCTTTATTTTTTGCAGCCAAATCGAGCAAGGACATAGCCGACGATTTCTTTTGTTCAACAATATCACGCAATCTCCACCAACCACCTGGCCATGGATTCGGAAAAGTTGATTGAGCTTCATAATCGGGAAACGCCCTTGTATTTGCTTTTAATTGTTCGGGATGAATATAAATCGGACTTGCATAATTTACATTTGCCGACTCGGTTAACATGCCTGCGATATTATGAAACGGAGTAATCCAGTGCCAGCCAAAATGTCCCCAGCCAGAAAACTGAGCCGCGTTTAAAACTCCTTGAAAACCTTCTTCTTCTAATTTATAAGCGATGTGCGCGCCATACCAACTAATTTCGCGCCAAACCAGTGGGTCGGCGTACGGACGAATTGGGTCGCAATAAGGCGGGACAAAAAAGCGAGCGCCGTACGATCCCATGTGATGATGATCGATATAAGCTTGAGGTAACCAATCAATGTACATTGCTTTTGCCATTAATTTCGATTCTGGCAAATTCAAATAATCACCGTCACGGTTATTATCGTGTCCACAATATTGATGATACAAATACGGCATACTTACTCCTTCGAACTCGGTCCCGACAGTTTCATTGTACCAGTCGGTAATCATAATTTGCCCGTCGGGATTAAAACTCGGAACCATAAAATAAAGTACGTTGTCAAGAATTCGTTGTGTTTCTTCATCTGTTTTTGTGAGTAAATCGTGCGCCAATTCGAGACTCATTTGTGTGCCACCCACTTCGCTGGCATGTAAACTCATCGACTGAAAAATAACAGCCTTCCCATTTTTAATGTGTTGTTTTATTAATTCTTCCGACATTCCACGAGGATCACTAATTTCTTTATTAATTTTTTGAAGTTCACTTAAATTGGTCAGATTTCCGGGTGAAGTAATTAATGTCAACAAAAAAGGATGGCCTTCAGACGACTCACCCAAATTCCAGACTTTAATTTTATCACTTTGTTGTTCAAGCAAATAGTAGTAATCTACAATTTTATCCCAGCGTGCCAGTTTATAATCGGCACCCATTTCGAAACCAAAATACTCTTCGGGTGAAGTAATTTTATTTTGAGCATTTAAGGAAGTGTTAATAGCAAAAGTTGAAATAATTGAAAACAAAATGAATTTCTTTACAATGGTTTGCATAAAGCAGGTTTTTTAGGTGAATTTTGATGTTGCTGTAAATTTAGAAATATGATTTGGAAATTGTTTAGTTTTCTTTCAAATTGATGTAAAATAATTCCTCAACACCACTGCCGCACTATTGCACGGGGATTTAGAGGGTGAGAGTAAGTATGATTTAGAATATTGGTGTTAGCCTGAACTATTTATGAATTTATCTATTCCGAAATCAAACTGCTTTGAATAAAGAGAATGCTCGATTCTCGCTTCTCAAAATAGCTAAGGCTATTTCTGCGAGGCTCAACTCTGTGCTTCCCTTTATTCTGTGCATTTTGAATTCTCATAACGAAATACTCATGAATAATTCAGGTAAAAAAAGAATAGGAGTCTGACCCCTCCTAACCTCCCCAAGGGGGGAGGAATAAGAAACTAATTGTAAAATGAAAGGACTCTTCAGTCCCCCCTTTGGGAGATTTAGAGGGTCAGAGTAAGTATGATGTTTATAATTTTAGAGATTCAAACGAACAATAAAAATGGTATCCTTTTTTTCCGTCATATCTAATAATCTATTGTATTGTTGATAACAATTAAAATCTAAAAAAATTGCGACGATAAAAAGATTTTTTTTATGCACAAAGTGAGTAAAACTTACCCACCCAATAAAACTTTAATTTTAGGATATCTCACTTTCATTTTTTCTTAGGGCGAAAATTGGAATTATTGGTTTAAATGGTTCTGGGAAATTAACTCCATTGCGAATTATTGCAGGTCAAGAGAAATCGTTTAACGGCGAATTGGTTTTTGGGGCAGGTTATTCGGTAGGTTTGTTAAATCAAGAACCTCAATTAGATGAATCGAAAACGGTTAAAGAAATTGTACACTCGCACGACCGTTGGTTTCTCGACCGAATCGCAACACATATTTTAGTTTTCGAAGGAAACTCGGAAGTAACTTTTTTTGAAGGTTCATTTTCGGAATACGAAGAAAATCGTAAAAAACGAATGGGGAATGAAGCTCCAAAACGGGTGAAATATAAAAAGTTGATGAGTTGAAAAACATACTATTTAACGTGAGTTCGATGTAAGAATGTTTATCTAAGTTTATTATATAAAAATTTAACTATCTGGTTATCTGACTGAATGGGGCTTTGCCCCAAACCCCACTGCATTTCTTTTCTTAGATGAAAAGAAACGAAGCAAAGAAAAATCATGTCAAAATTAACCTTGGTGTTTTTTTATAGCAGCTAATTCGCCCGATTTACGGAATTTTGACGCGCCCGCATAAACTAACTTGTTAATATTCTTATCGTTATTCGTTTCTTTTAGGTCGAATTCATGTTATTTAAATTGATCTTCACTCCTGCGCAAACGTAAATCTCTGCTCATTTCAGTAAAAGATTCCGGTTTTGTCGGAATGATGTAGAACATTACAAATAAAAGGATTAGAATAATTTTTAAAACGAAAACTCAGAATTTTCATCTTCAAAAAGGGTAATTCCTTCGCACAAAAAAGTGCCATTGCTTTTGCATTTTCCAGCTTTTACACCCTGAATTTTACCCTGGCTGATTTTCAAAATAATTCCCGACATCAATAGTTTCAGATTCACTTCAAAATCAATTTTTCCAATATAAACATCTCCAATACGGATTTCAATTTTTGGGTGGTGTTCAGAAACAACGGTGTGTTCTAATAAAGGAATTAGAAATGTTTCTTCCGAATTATATTTTTCTTCATCAAGATATTGTTTTACTTCGCTATATTTCTGCCAGGTATTTTCAAGAATATCTTTCAGTTTGGTTTTAAGCAAATTGGAACCGGTTTCAATAATCTCGCGATAAATATTTTCCCATTTCAACCCTGGTTCCTTTTTATTGATTTGTGCTTTTAGCTCAGTTACTTTTCCTTTCAATTCTATTTTAGAAAGTTTTTCATCGTGCCAATCCTGTTCCCTGAAAAAGTGGCTAAGTGTTATTTCTTCGTAATTCATCTATTTATAATTTTTTATTTTTTAAGGTAACAGATGGAACACCCATGACTTATTATCAAGCTTCAATGTGTGATTTTTTCTCATGGTCGTTTCATTTTAGTTGGTTTTTAAAGTTTGTATTCCTTTATCAGGTATTGATTTCAGGTGAATCTTATTTAGAATAACATTCTTTTCTTCGTATGAAATAGTTTGTTTACCAACATCCCAAACCGGTTTTAAATTAACCGAAACATCTTTTTTCCCAATTGGCTTTTTACCGCGGCCCGTGTTAATCTTTCGGCCAATAAAACCTCCCATTAAACCAGCAGCTAAAATACCTCCTCCCCAGTAAAACCATGGGGGCGGAATATTATTATTGTCGCGCTGTGTAATAATTGTTACTTTCGAACCTGTTGGCACCATCGTTCCCGGTTCAGGAAACTGATCGATAACATTATCAACCGGAATATCATCTTGATTTCCGTTTTTTACAGAATAATTCAAACCGCTTTCCTTAATAACCAAAATCGCTTCAATTCGGGGCAAATTAACCACGTTGGGAACCTGCACTTCATTATTCACATTGATAGAATATACAATATCTACTGCCTCTCCCCTTTGTACTTCTGTACCAGCACCAGGCAACTGTCTGATTATTATTCCTTCCGGTTCTTCTGAAATCTGCTCGCTGATGTTCCCAACAAAAAGGTCAGATTCACGCAAAATTTCGGCGGCCTCGCGAAGAGATCTTCCAATTAATCGAGGCACTTGAATTGGAGGACTTTCTTCCGGCTGCCCACCTGAAATTTCCAAAAAAATTTCGGTTCCGGGATCTACCTCCATTTCCGGTTCCGGAAATTGTGCAATCACAATATTCGGCGGCGCATCAGAATTTACGATGCGCGGTTCGACAGGCGATAAACGGTCGTTTGGCATCCTTCCAATTGCACGATCAATGGTCAATCCGATATAATTTGGTACGATAACATTTTCTGTTTCTTGCGGAATTGAAGTTGCAGTATTGATCTGACGTTCAACACCAAAGGCAATAATAACCTGAGTTCCGGTATTAACTTCTGTTTCTGCGATTGGATATTGGCGAACTATAAATCCAGCATTTTGGTCATCAACAACCGAAACTGTATCGCCAAGTCGTAAATTATTTTCAGCAAGAATCTCAGCAATCCTGAAGTCATCAAATCTTTCTCCCACTAATTGTGGTACTAATACTTTTTGTCTTTCTATAATTTCCGGGGGTATTTCGATAACCGGTCTTTGCGGATAACGAACCGGCTGAATTCGGTTTGGAGTTTCAACGGCATAAGTTATATGAATTGGAAATCGACCAGAATTATTTTCAACTCTGCTTATCGATTGACGAACAATAAATCCTATTCGTTCATTATCATCAATTTGAGTCACTTCACCAAGTATATATTCTGTTCCCTGAAGGTGCTTTGCAATTGTATCCAAATGATATAATATCCCAACTAAATTTGGAAACTGTTGTGGCTGTGCCAAAGTTAAATCGCTTGCATTAACATTTAGAGCCCTATTGTTTGGCCTTGTTTGTAAATCGTTTATTCTTTGTTGTGGAATAACGGTTGAACAAAACAAAAATAAACTGAGAACAATTAAAATTAGTTTTAGGGTGAAATTCTGAAAGTTTGATTCATGGTTTTTCATTTTCCGTTAGGTTTAGATTTTTCTATCTGCGCCCCATCATTTTCCCTTCTTTAACATACTCTTTTTGAATACCTTTCATTAAATCTTCGAATGCAATTGTTTTAGATTTTTTCTCAAGAGTTTTTAATCCTGCATATTGAATTACGTTAACAATATTAGCACCTGTAATATCATATTTGTGAGCGATCTCTTTTATTGAAATTTTATCGTCGGTCTTAATATTTTCGGGAATATAATTCTCCCAAAGTTTTAAACGTTCCGATGTTCCGGGATTTTCAAATTCAATGATACTGTTGAATCGCCGGGTAAAAGATGTGTCGATATTGGCTTTCATATTTGATGCCAGAATTACCAAACCCGCGTGAGCTTCAATTCGTTGTAATAGGTAAGAAACTTCTTGATTAGCGTATTTATCGTGTGCATCGCGTACATTGGTACGCTTTCCAAATATCGAATCTGCTTCATCAAAAAATAAAATCCAATCTTTATTTGCGGCTTTGTTGAAGAGCTTTGAAAGGTTTTTTTCTGTTTCTCCAATGTATTTTGAAACTACCATGGAAAGATCAATCCGAAAAACATCGCGTTTGGTATATTTTCCCAGCAAGCAGGCAGTCATTGTTTTCCCGGTTCCCGGTGGTCCATGAAATAAAATGCGATAACCGGGTTTTATTTTACCTCGCATTTCCCAGTCATTCATCAACTTTTCATTGTATTTCAGCCAGGTTTCAATTTCTTTAATTCCTGAAAGTGTTTTTTGTTGAAGAACAAGATCTTTCCACTCAAGTTCAGTATTTATTAGTTGCGCCGGAAAATCGCTGGTTAACTTTGGCCTTGATATTTTTTCTATGGTAAATAAATCCACATATTCATCATCAAGAATGAGTCTCCCACTCATTTTTGGTTCACCAGTTTCGGTTTGTTCCAGACACAAAACATTTTTTTTAGCAAACAAGTGATCTTCCTCAAACACGTTTGAAATCTCTAATCTTTTTTCAATGTCTTTTCCGGCAAGCACGTATAAAACCGTTTCGCCGGTTGGCAGAATACCTCTGTGGTTTTTGCCTTTTGTTCCTCCAAATTCTGGAAACTCACCGCCATTTGGATAATATTTTTCAATGATTTTATTAAAAAAATCGGGTACAATATGTGGAATTAAGGCTAGAAACAATGTTATTGTTTCAGCTTCAGAAAGATTATTTTTTGAAATAAATTGAATAAGTTTTGAATTATTATCTGTAATCTCTAAAAGCGGAAAAATATTTCTATGCTTTTCGAATTCACCAGAAAGTCGCCATTCTAATATTTTAGATAGGTATTTAAGAATATCGTTTCCAATCATATAAAAAATTTAAAATTATGCAGTTTATTTTAAAACGACATTATCCATCGTTCTTAATTTGTCAATATCAGATTTTACAACATCACTATTTGTTTTTTCTTTGATTTGATCATATTGACTAAGATTTTCAACCGAATTAGCTGCTATTTTTATTTGTTGAATTCTACTTAAACTGAAAACTCCTCCTGTATTATCAACAATTGTTTGAGCTTTATCCTTTAATAAAACCACTCTGTCTTTGGATGTTGATGTTAATTGATAATTTCCAATACTTGTGTCGATTGGGTTTCGTATGGTTTGTTTAGGAACAAGGTTTTGTTTTTTAGCAAAATTTTCAGTTTTGGGTTTCAAAGTATGGGCCTCTACTTCTAAACCGTGTGGTACATATTTTTCGGCCGAACGAATTTCCTTAACTTTTGGATCAGCATTTTCCGGAGTATTTAAGGCTCCTCTTCCATAAACTGGTTTTACGAAATAATAAACAATAGAACCAGAAGAAACAGCTGCTTTTACTTTAGATTCGGCAACACTTTCATGTAAACGATTTCCTTCTTTTGAAAGTGGAGTCATATTTGTCCATTTGCCCGGACCATGAGTATTATGATTCAAAAGATGTCCTCTAATATAATAACTGCTTCCGCCCAGGCGGCGTTTTAATAATTTATCGAAAGCAACATGTTTCCTTGATGTTGGAACACTTCCTGCATCTCCTTTTTTTGTAAGAATTTTTGCCGTCATTTGGGTTCCCATAATATCTCCGCCTTTATTTGCTGAGCCGTATGAAATTTCGGAAGCGGGTAAATCACCTTCGGCTGTTCCAAATAGTATTTGAGCATGTTTGGCTAAATCAGCTAATAATTTGTTAAGGTCTTTTTGTTTTTTCTCACTATTTTTATTTTTCTCAGTTTCATTTGCTCCAGCAACGGCTTCTCTTTTTTTAGCATCTATTTTACCTGCAATTGTTAATGCTTGTTGTTTAGCACTTTTCTTCTTTTTGTCAGTTCCAACTTCTACACTAATAATAAAATCGGTAAATGCTGTTGGATTACTAGCTACCATTAATTTTGCAGAATTCCCATCACCAGAAAAGTATAAATTATGATTCTTTCCATCTTTCCCCTTAAAACTTTTTTTAGCCTTCCACCATTTCACAAATTTACCAACAGCACCTTTTACTTTTTTCCCTGCCTTTTTAAACCATTTTTTTGCTTTAAGAATAATTTTGTCGATTGCTTTATCAATTCGTTTGCGAATTCGTCTAATTAATTTTTTAACTTTTGAAGCTAACCCTCCTATTCCAAGCAATGAAGCCAAAAAACCTATAACAACAGGCAAAGCCATTGATAATGCATTTTCGATAGCATTTGCAACCTTTGATACAGAACCAGTAGCAACGGCCTTAACACCATCAATAAATGCTCGAACAAGTTGGATTATTTGACTACCTCGTTCAATAAAAAATCGGACAATATCAATAATCATCATTGCTGCTTTAACAAAAGCACCAGCCGGACTCATGAGTCCAAGAACCCATTTTATTCCTGCTTCAATTACTTTTGTAATTATCATCTGTTTAATGGCGCCTATAACTGTTTCTTTTAAATCGTTGAATTGTTGTTTGATGTAATTCCACAATCCGGCAATTCCGTCTTTCCTAATTATTTTGAAAATTTCAAAACCTGTTTCAAGTGCTTTTACAATTGGCTCGCCTAAAAGTTTAACAGCCTTTTTGCGAATGTAATCCCATGTTAATCCAAGCACTTGCATTACCAAACTAAATATTCCTTTCAGGCTAAAAATATCGTTTGAAAGTGTTATTCCCATTGGTCCCAATGCACCTGTTAACCAACCAATAAGTCCTGAAGTAAGATGTTTGAGAATATTTGCGCCAAAGCTTCTAAAACCTTGTGCAACACCAGAAATTAGGTTTCCAAGAAAACCAATTGGATCTGAAATAATAGTTTTGATTACTGAAATAGCAGAGCTTAATAAATTAGTTAAGACATTCTTAATGGCAATTATAATATTGATTACTCCTTTTACTGCATCCAGAGCTTTGTCAACCAGTCCTCGATTTGCAGCTTTCATTTCATCTATTCGCGCATCAACGGTTTGTAAACTCTCATTGTATTGTTGTGCTAAAGAATCAATCAATTCATCTTGTTTTGAATCAACACTATTTTCCAGATCGTCAAAACGATTTTGGATTCTTTCTGATGCTTCCTTTCCAATATTTTGTAACGATTGAGGTAAAGCAATTACATAATCAGAAACCTCTTGTTTTCCAAGTGTAATTCTCGTTTTTGCTTCTGTTAATTTTAGTGCAACATATTGCGAAATATTGGTCAGAGTTACATCCATTGAAGCAATGTATTTTTCTCTGCCTTCAGAAAAGTATTCATTTACTTCATCTGGAATCCCCATAAATTTATCGCGAACCCATCTCGCAGCTCCCCTCAAACCTGAATAACGGCTTCTTTTATAAGCATTCATCCGTCCTTCAACATGTGCTTCGAATTTCTGTTTGGCATTTTCTGCACCTAACCGAAACATTTTGGCAACAGATTCATCCAAATCAGTTAAAATCTTTTCAACATCTGTTTTTGTAGATTCGTAAAGTGTATTTATTTCAGTGGCAATTCGGTTACGCTCAGCAGAATCTTGTGTTCCTGTTTCAGTTTGTTGAGAGTTTACTTGCGTGGCAATATCAACTCTATCGGTATGCATTCCCAGTAAATGTGTATTGCTATTTATTTCAGTTTGTTGCTGATTACCAGAGAGTGTTTGCTGTTCTTGATTACGAAATTGACCTGGAGCTGATTGAGCGTGAATTTGAGCCGTTTTTTTAGAGTTTAAAGCAGAAGTGAATTGGGGTTCATTTGACTTCTCTAATTGTTCGTCGGTAATTTCATTTTCCGCCATTGCTTGTGAAACTTCCTGTGTATTTTCCTGCAATGGAACATCAATCTGGCTACCTGGTCTTGGTCTGGGCATTGCCTTGCTGGCTTCAATAGGTGCTGGAACTCTGCAAACGTCAGGATCTGGCAATGGCTTAACTTCTCTTTGTGGAATGGCATCTGTATTTGGTGGCTGGCTGGTTGTTCGTTCAATTGGACCAGCAGCCTGGGTTTGTTCTTGCGACACATCTCCTTGTGCCGCCTGGCTAACTTCTTCAATATTATTATTGTCTTCGAAATTTGAAGCTTGTTCTTGATTTTGTGGCAATTGCATACTATTGATGCGTTCCATCAGTTTTTGTTTAAAAGCCGCAGCATCAAATTCCCCTGGTTCTTGTTGTTCCATTGTATTTACCTGCTCACTCTGAGCCTGGCTTTGTCTTTCGTTTTCAGGCGAAATCGCTGCTCCCTGTGCAGCTTGCGCTTCCTGAGTTGCAGATCTCGTTGTTTGCTGAGTACTCGCTTCTGAACTTACCCTTCTTTCAGCTGCTTGAAAATTAGGATCTTCCTGTGGAGACCGGGGATAATTGTCTTGAACTTGTTCTCTTTGTTCGTTATTTTGACTGACATTGTCGTGCTGTGTCGGAACCGGAATATTTAATTCCGATTGGATTCCTGAATCGGTAGAAACTGATTGTTCGTCCGCTCCAGTTTGTTGTTCTCGGTCTTCTCGAACTTGGGTTTGATTTAATCCATTTTGTGCTGCTGAGGTTTGCGATTCTGTTTGTGGTTGAGCTCCGGTATTTGCAACGGCCGGATTTTCATTTTCTGCTTCGGATTGGGGAGTACTGCCAGGAGAAACTTGAATTCCACCCTGTTGTACAGAATGTGTTAATTCGTGTGCAAGCAAATGTTGTCCTTCCTGAGAGCCAGGATTGTAACGCCCCTGGTTAAAATAAATGTTGTTTTTATTAGTAAAAGCTTGAGCCCTGAGTTGTTCGGTCATGCGTTGCGCATTGCTATCAGTATGAATACGTACACCGGAAAGATTAATCCCAAGTCCATTTTCCATTCGAGATCTAACATCATCAGGTAACTGACTTCCATTTCCTCTGCTATCTCTAATTGATGATTCTATTGGAATTGTTGAAGGGGAAGGAGCCACTGTTCTATCTGCTATTTCACTTGCTTGAATTGGTTCTTCTTCCTCCTCCTCAACTTGCATTTGAATAGGTTCTTCTTCCTCTTCTTCCTGCATTTGAACAGGTTCTGATTTTGTTTGAATTTCCTCTTCTTCCTCTTGTCTTTGAATATTTTCTAATTTTGGTTGCGCGACTTCTTCCTCTTCTTCCTGTTTTTGAATAGCTTCTAGTTTAGGTTGAGCCATTTCTTCCTCCTCCTCTTGCATCTGAACTGGTTCTTCTTCCTCCTCTTCCTGCATTTGAACAGGTTCTGATTTTGTTTGAACTTTCTCTTTCTCCCCTTGTTTCTGAATATTTTCTAATTTTGGTTGCGCGTTTTCTTGGCTCACTTCATAATTCGGGTTGGTTTTGTTTTTAAGCATAAATTTTAGCAA
>JABGRN010000162.1 GCA_018648265.1 Prolixibacteraceae bacterium
AGTTGCTAAAATTTATGCTTAAAAACAAAACCAACCCGAATTATGAAGTGAGCCCCGACTTCACCCGTAATTATGGTCGAAACCCCCTTGTTTATTAAGAACTTTACAAGGTTAATCCCACTGTGTGCCTCGTTTTTGTATGGGTTTTCAATAATTGTTGTTTCGCCCGTTTCTGCATTGTATGTAACCACATTCTCACATTTCCCGAAACGCAAATCGAGAAATGATTTTTCGGTCTTTCCTGCCGATGAAATCGCAAATATTTTACTCATAACAAATTTTTATTTTGTATTATAACAATTTCAAACTAAAAAGTTTCATATATTTTTTTCATTAAGTTCTTCCCAGTACTCAACTGCCTTTCGGGTATGGGGAATTACAATTGTCCCACCTACGACATTCGCAACCGAAAATACTTCAAAAATTTCATCGCTGGCGACTCCAAGTTCGAGACATTTTTCAAGGTGGTATTTTATGCAATCATCGCAGCGGAGGACCATTGAAGCAGCCAGTCCCAGCATCTCTTTAACTTTGCTGCTAAGTGCGCCCTCTTTATAAGTAAGGGTGTCGAGGCTATAAACCCGTTTCAATATTTTATTATCGGAAGCAAGTATTTTCTCGTTCATTTTTGCCCGGTAGGCATTTGATTCTTCAACTAACTTTCCCATTTTTTATTTTTTTGAAATATCGGCAATTAAAGTGGTTTGGGTGCAATCTTTAATTTTAACTTCTACAAAATCGCCCTTTTTGAAATTATTTTTAGGAAATACTACCACTTTGTTTTGTGATGTCCGTCCAAAAAGCATTTCTTTCGATTTTTTTGAAAACCCTTCGACTAATACTTCATAGGTTTTGCCAATATCGTTTTTGTTGCTTTCAAACGATAATTTATTTTGAAGCTGAATTATTTCGTTTAACCTACTTCCTTTAACTTCATCCGGGATATCATCTTTTAAATTTTTGTGAGCGTAAGTTCCCGGGCGTTCAGAATATTTAAACATAAAAGCCATGTCGAACTTAACCTTTTTCATTAAAGAGATCGATTCAGCATGGTCTTCCTCCGTTTCGGAACAAAACCCGGTAAATATGTCGGTTGAAATACCGCAATCGGGAACTATTGTTTTTATTGCATCAATTCGATCGAGATACCATTTGCGGTCGTATTTTCTGTTCATGAGTTTTAAGATTCTCGAACTGCCCGACTGAACGGGTAAATGAATGTGTTTGCAAATATTGGGATATCCGGCTATTTTCCGAAGTACTTTGTCCGACATATCTTTTGGATGAGAAGTTGTAAACCGCACCCTCATTTTGGGGTCAACCTGTGCAACCATTTCAAGAAGATCCCAAAATTTAACAGGTTTTCTTTCGTTTTCAGGAAACCATTTGTAGGAATTTACATTTTGTCCAAGCAAAGTTACTTCTTTGTAATTTTTAGCTGAAAGATCTTTTACCTCATTTAAAATATCGTTCGGGTCGCGGCTTCGCTCCCTGCCACGGGTGTAGGGGACAATACAATATGTGCAAAAATTATTGCAGCCTCGTGTAATACTAACAAACCCCGAAATAGTTTTATCGCCAATACGTACCGGTGTAATTTCATCGTATGTTTCGTTGGTTGACAATTCTACATTTACAGCTTTATCGCCTTGCCCGGCTTTATCAACCAAATACGGAAGATCGCGGTAAGCGTCAGGTCCTGCAACTAAATCAACAATTCCTTTTTCCAGGAATTTTTTACCAATACGTTCAGCCATACAACCTAAAACACCAATTATCAAATCTTTATTTTCTTTTTTGTAACTGTTGTATATATCCAACTTGTTCCAAATCCGTTTTTCGGCATTGTCCCTTACTGAACAGGTATTCAGGAAAATTGCATCTGCTTCTTTTGCCGTTTGTACCAGTTTGTATTGTTTTTTTTGTAAAATGGCTGCAACAACTTCACTGTCTGCCACATTCATCTGGCAACCATAGGTTTCTATAAATAACTTCTTTTCTTGCATTTTTTTGTAATTAGGCGCAAAGTTACTTCATTTTTAAATACATTTCAATTGTAATAAT
This sequence comes from Prolixibacteraceae bacterium, assembly GCA_018648265.1. Classification (GTDB taxonomy): domain Bacteria; phylum Bacteroidota; class Bacteroidia; order Bacteroidales; family Prolixibacteraceae; genus Draconibacterium. The sequence goes on from JABGRN010000162.1 coordinate 2,065, forward strand.
TTGTGGCGAATAATTTTAGCCTGAACTATTCATAAATTTATCTATTCCGAAATCAAACTGCTTTGAAT
>JABGRN010000119.1 GCA_018648265.1 Prolixibacteraceae bacterium
ATAACTTATATAAACATCTTCAACAATAAGGATTTTTTTTAGTAAAAGATCGTCATTCTTTTCAATCTCTTTTATTATAGGTTTGGTAACTTTTTCAGCCTCTACAAAAGGAATTGTAAAGTAAAAAGTACTGCCTTTTCCTGGTTCTGTTTCAAACCATATTTTACCCCCAAAAAGCTCGGTAAGTTTCCTGGCAATAGACAAACCAATTCCAGTACCACCGTATATTCTGGTATGCGAATCGTCGGCCTGCCTAAAAGCATCGAAAATAAACTCACGCTTTTTCTCAGGAATACCGATGCCCGTATCTTTAACAAAAAATTCAAGCTCGGAGGTTTTATGTCCCATCGTTATCGAATAACCATAATTTATATGTCCTTTGTGTGTAAATTTAACCGCATTCTTTAAAATATTGATCAAGATTTGTTTCAATTTAGCAGAATCAGTCTGAAGGATAAAATCTTTGCTGTCTGCCGGAATTATCATTTTAAGATCAATATTTAATTTACCCATTTTTTGTTGCAGGCTTGTAATGATATCATGAACATTTTTCAGAATTGAATAAAGGTTTTCTTCATTTTTCTGGATTTTTATAACACCAGATTCAATCAAGGCAATATCAAAAAGATCGTCAACAATAGTAAGCAAATGTTTTCCACTTGAATTGACAATTTTGGCAAACTTTACCGTTTCCTCCCCCGATAAGTCTTCGCTAATAAGATCAGAGAATCCAAGTATCGCATTCAAGGGCGTTCTCAGTTCGTGCGACATGGTTGCCAAAAAGGCTGATTTTAATCTGTCTGACTCGGTGGCTTTTAAATATGCCTCCTTTAATTCTTCTTCGGCATTTTTACGCTCCGTTATATTAAAATCGGTACCCCTGTATCCAATCAGGTTACCTTCCCTATCGAGCATTGGAACTCCACTTGTTGAAAGCCAGATAGTTTCTCCATTTTTATTTACATTACGGTTTATAAATTCATAAAATGGTTGTTTTTGTTTAAACGCCTGTAGAGCACCTTTTTTTAATTCTTCTTTATCTTCGGGATGAAAAAAATCGTAAAAATGTTTTTTGCCTATTATTTCCTCGGGTTTAAAACCCAGGGTATTTTCTAATACTTTGCTCGAAAAAGTATATAAACCATCTGTATTGACTTCCCAAATCCATTCTTTAGAGTGTTCGGTAACCTGACAAAAACGTTGTTCGGAATATAGCAATTTTTCTTCTGCTTGTTTTCGATCGGTTATGTCCCTGGTATGTACAATCGCACCGTTAAACCCGCCATTTTCATAAATTGCTGAAAATTTTCGCCAAACCGGAAATTCTACCCCGTCATTTCTAACTAACCACATTTCAGTTTCGAGATACCCTTCTTTTTGGAGAATATCAAAATACTCTTTAAAATTTCCTACTGATTCTTTGTTTAAGAAAGTTGCAAAATGTTTGCCTACAATAAATTCCTTTTCATACCCGATAAGTTCACTTTCGCGTTTATTACTATGAACAATATTACCCTTATTATCGATTTGACTAATTCCATCGGGGCCGTTATCGAACAATAAACGATATTTTTTTTCTGATTCTTCAAGTTCATACTGATATTGTTTTCTTTCGGTTACCTCTTTAAACAACTTGGCAGTCCTTTCACTTACTTTTTCTTCAAGCGATTCGTTTAATACCCGCAATTCCCTTTTAGACTTTTCCGCAGCCTGGTTCCTTTTAAGGACATTTTCATAAGTAGTGATTAAAAAATCGACAATTTTTGTTGATTTCGAATCAATTTTATACGATAAACCTTCATGGGCTACAAGCAAATTATCGCCAGAAAATTTCACAATTCCCTCATTTCCGTTTTTTAAAACGGATTCAATCTTAGAGATCAGGTTTTTTTCTTCGAAAGGTTTTAAAATATAATTGTCGGCTCCATTTTCCAGGCCTTTCAGAATATTACCCAAACTGGAGAGTGTAGTTAGCATAATTATTGGTATGCGATTTAACACTGGGTCGTTTTTAACATTTTTTGTTAGTTGATATCCATCCATTATCGGCATCGTAATATCGCTGATTACCAGATCCGGTTTATTTTCCCTGATTATATTTAATGCCTCACTACCATTTTTCCCATGTAAAACTGTAAATCCATAATCTTCAAGAATAAATTGTAAACGGGCCGCCTGGGTTGGGCTGTCTTCTGCAATTACTATAAGTTTATTCCCTTTCATTCTACTATATTTTAAAATCATCAGTTTCTAATTTTCAACGGGAATTATTTACTAATGATTTTTTTCTATCTGAAATAATAAATCGGCAATTTCTGTGGGGTTTTGAATAAACTCGGCTGCGTTTATTTTTATTGCTTCGCCGGGCATTCCATGTACAAGCGAGCTTACTTTATCCTGGGCAAATGTAACTGCCCCGGCATCGCGCAATATTTTAAGCTCCCTAGAACCGTCACGTCCCATTCCTGTCATAATCATAGCTATAGTTTCTTTTCCATGATTTTTGGCCAGACTATTAAAAAGATTTGCAACCGAAGGGCATAAGCAACCGGGTTTAGCAAAGCAAGGCACAAGTTTAATTTTTAAATCAATTATTTCTATCTGGTGATTATCGGGCGCAAAATAAATATGCCCTGCCTGGGCCGTTTCCATATCGGCAGCAATGTGGATCGGGATTTTTAAAAGACGGCCCAACCAGCTAACCAAGCCATCGAGAAAACCTTCGGTAATATGTTGGACCACAACAATGGGAAAAGGGAATTGCCCTGTAATTTTTGAAAATATTTTCTCAAGTACCTGAGGGCCTCCGGAGGAGATTCCAATCGCCACAATTTTCCTATTTACAAAATGTTTTAATAAAGGTCCATGCGTTGGTATTAAAGGTTTTAACATTGGTTTTTCTGTTATGAAAGTTATTCGTTTAACCACCTTAACTTCCGATAAAACTTTTACCATGGTTAACATTTTATCCCTTTTTCCCTGTTCGTTTGGATGCCCGATGCCTACTGGTTTTTCAATTACCGAAAGGGCGCCTGCGGCCAGGGCTTCCATCGTTATTGTTACTTCCTGCATATTCCTGCTGGCTGTAACAACAATTATTGGGACTGGTGTTGTTGACATTATTATCCTGGTTGCTTCGAGGCCATTCATTATGGGCATATCAATATCCATAGTAATTATATCGGGCTTTTTCTTTTTTATAAATTCAATTGCCTGTTTTCCGTTACTTACATTGCCAATAACTTCTATTTTGGGGTCTTCACTAAATATAAACTCCAAATACTCGCTTACTACTCTCGAATCTTCTACAATAAGTACTTTTATCATTACTTTTATTTTTTACGGAGTTGCCCTGTTTTTTAACTGTTCTTCAATAATGTCACTTAGTAAATCTGGCCTTATGGGTTTTGATATATATGCATTACATCCTGCTTCGATAGCCTTTTCGCGTGTGTTGCTCAGGGTATAGGCGGTTTGCACAATTATGATGACATTTTTATTGGATTCCCTTATTCTCCGCGTGGCCTCGTACCCCGTAATATCGGGCAACGAAATATCCATAAGCACCAAATCTATTCCCGGATTATTAAGGCAGGCCTTAACGGCCTCGTTCCCGGAGGGCACATGTATAACTTCGTTACTGAAATTTTTAGCTAAAACTCCAAGGTAAATATCCGATGCCATATCGTCTTCAACAATTAATGTTTTATGCGAAAGAAGTTTATTGATTGATGGGGCTTTTGAAACTTCATTTTTATCAGGGCACTTGTATGGAAGCATAAAATAAAAAGTACTTCCTTTTCCCGGTTCACTTTCTACGCCTGTTTTCCCCCCTAATTTTTCTACAATCCTCCGTACAATCGATAAACCTAAACCATGCCCGGTAGCTTTAACCTGATCGAGCCGTTCGAATTTTTTAAACAAAAGTTTCTGGTTTTTTTCGCTTATCCCCGGGCCAAAATCTTTTATCCAGTATTTTACAAAATTTGGGTGAGTTTCTGACTTATTTTGTTCGCAACCAAATTCTATTTTTAAAGGTACACCACCATATTTAAAGGCATTGCTAATGTAGTTTTTCCAAACTTCCTCAATCCAGGGTGCATGGCCAACTGAAGTTAACCAACTATCCGGGAGAGTAATATCAATCATACCCTGTTCCTTTTCGGGGATTACACGATCGATTGCCAAAGAAACTATTTCTTTCATATCAAGTTCCTTTAAATCAATTTCTGTTTTTTGCAAACTGGCAAAAAGAAGTAACTCATTAATAATATTAACCAGGTTTAAACTCGATTTATAAATATGCTGGCTATATTCTTTTGTTTCTTCCGATGTTAGGTTATCTTCTTCAGAAATTATTTCGGCAAAACCAGAAATAACACCAACCGGGTTTTTTAAATCGTGGGCAACAGTATGGGCATAAGATTCTAAATCGCTGTTTCGCTCTTGCAATTCAAGCGATAATTTTCTTAAATTATTCTCAGCTTCGTGTTGTGCTTTATCAGCCAGTTTACGTTCTGTAATATCTCTCCACGATGAGATAGAATAGAGTATCCCACCCGCCTCGTTTCTTACCACATCAACATTTAAGCTAACTTCAAGCTTGCTGCCATCTTTTCTTTTTATAACCAGTTCTTTATCGTTAACTTCACCTGTTTCAACAAATTGTTGAAATGCTTTTTTTGCATCTTCCAAACTATTCTCGTGATACATTTTAAAAATGGGCATACCAATTATCTCCATTCTGGTATAACCCGTTTTTTCCAATAATGTGTCGTTACATAATAGAATAGTGGCATCGAGGGGGGAAACTGAAACAAACATGTCGGGGGAATTATTATAAAGCACACTGAATTTTTCATTCGATTCGTGCAATGCCTTTTCAGCTTGTTTGCGTTCTGTTATATCCCTTAAAAAAACGTAAAATCTGTTTTTGCCAACAATGTCTAAATTAACACTTACTTCAATGTCGATTATTTCACCTGATTTCTTTTTATGTTTAGTTTCAAATAAATCGTGCCCTGTTTCAAATACATTTTCAAAGTGTTTTTTTGTTTCCTCAGGTGATTCAAGTGCTTCAACATCCTGAACTTTCATTTTAAGGAGTTCCTCGCGCGAATAACCTATAATTGAACAGTATGCAGAGTTTACGTCTAATAAATCTCCAGTGCCGGCATCAACAATCCAGAATCCATCCTGCGATGTTTGAATAATGGTTTGATGTTCAATTTCAGTTTGCTTTTTTTCTGTAATATCGCGAGCTATTCCCAATACCCGATACGGTTTCCCCGATTTATCGACAATCGGTATTAATTGTGTATCGAACCATGTATCGCCACGGGGAAAGCTAATTTTTGAAATGGTATTTTCGGTTTCGTTGGTTAAAAAAACATTTTCAATGGCCTCTATTTGATATTCATCGGCGTCTCCCTTAATTACATCAATAATTTTTTTCCCAATTATTTCGGAAGGTCGGGACCTCAAAACTTTTGCTGCCGGCAAATTGACAAAAACAAAGCGAAAGTCAGCATCAATCACAAAAATAGAATCGAGCAACGTTTCTGTTAACAACCTGTATTTTTTTTCCGATTCCCCTAATTCTTCCTGAACCTTTTTCCTGACTTCAATTTCCGCAGTTAATTTTGCTGTCCTTTCTTGTATTTTCTCTTCGAGAGATTCATTTAGAATACGTAATTCATTCTGCTTTTCCTCTACTATTTTATTCTTTCTAAGAACATTTTCGTAAGTTGTTATTAAAAAATCAGCAAGTTTTGTTGAACCCGGATCAACAAGGTAATCGCAATTATCGTAAGTAATACTTAAGCGGTCGCCTTTCAAGTCGGTAACTTTTTTACCATCTTTTTGTAAAACACTATTTATTTTAAAAATCAGATCTTCCTCTTCGTAAGGTTTAATGATGTAATTTTCGGCACCAGTCTCAAGGCCTTTTAATATGTCGGCAAGGCTTGAAAGTGTTGTTAACAAAACCACAGGAATATGTTTTAATTGAGGGTCATTTTTAATGTGTTTTGTCAATTCGTAACCATCCATTTCGGGCATCATAATATCGCTGATTACCAAATCGGGCTTTTTACTACTAACTATTTCAAGTGCTTTTCTACCGTCATTACCGTGAAATACGGTATATCCATAATCTTCGAGGATAAATTGCAAATGTGCAGCCTGAGTAGCACTGTCTTCTGCAATTACTATTGTTTTATTTTTATTCATATTATTAAAAACTATCTTTTTATTGTGGCAATTTGTCTTTCAATTGATCGACACTCTTTATTGTTTTATACTTTTACTAACCGTGTTTAATAACTTCTCATAACAACTAAAAAACTGTTAACACTCAACAGGACAACTAAAATCTAAATCGTTAGTTATCAATCCGTTTTGTCCTGATTTTTGTTCAAAAAACCAAAAATCCCGCCAAAACTACCAACATTTACAATATTCAACCCCAAGCTAAAGCATGGGGCTATTGATAATCAACGCATTAAACCTAATGAGCAGTAACAAAAAACTCACCATTGAATACTTTTTATACTAACCTTTCCAAAATTTCCAACAGATTACTTTGATCGAAATTGCTTTTAATAATATAAGCATTTGCCCCAACCTCAATCCCCCTTTCTTTATCGTTGCTTTTTGAGAGCGAGGTTACCAAAACCACTGGCATTTCGGAAAATATTTTGTCGGCCCTGATTTTTTCTGTTAAGTCGAATCCGTTCATCCGGGGCATTTGTATATCTGATACCACGGCATTGAAACTGCCTTCTTTTAATTTTGTAAATCCATCAACTCCGTCGATTGCAGTTGTTACATTATACCCTGCCGTTTCCAGAATATTTTTCAGCAGCATCCTGGAAGTAATAGAATCTTCAACTACCAAAACATTAGTTTCAATTTTGGCTGATTCCTCTTTAATTTTTAATGTTATTTCTTTTGCCGATGGCTTTTCAGATGATTTTATCAAATCGAAAACATTTAAAATCGGGACAACTTTCCCCGAACCCAATACAGTGGCTCCCGAAATATTCCTTACCCGGGCAAGGTGTTTATTGAATTTCTTAACTAACACCTCCTGTTCACCAATAATTTCATCGATTAAAAATCCTGTTTCCTTTTTATTGGAACCAAAAACTAAAACCTGAACCCATTCAGAATCGTTTTCTTTTGGTGTTAATTCAAGAATATTTCCTAAACTTACCAAAGGGATTACCCGATCCTCAAAAAGTATGGTCGCTTTATTTTCAACTGTTTTTATCTCTTTTTTATTCAAACGTTGAACTCGGTTGATTTTGGCCGTAGGGACCACAAATTCATTACCTGCCACAACAATTAAAATACCACGGAATGTTACCAACGACAAGGGTAACTGAATATTAAACGAAGTCCCCTTGTCTTTTTCAGATTCAACATTTACCGTTCCTCCGAGTTGTTCAATTTTTTCCTGGACAATTGCCATGCCTAAACCTCGTCCCGATATATCAGTTACAATATCACTGGTTGTAATGCCCGATTTGAAAATATAGTCCAACAACTCTTTCTTTTGTATTTTTGCCACCCCTTCAGCAGAAATACCTTCGTTTTTAATATATACTTCTTTTAATTTTTCAATGTTTATTCCCTTTCCGTCGTCAGAAATTTTAACAAGGATCTTGCTATTTTCGAGGCGTTCGATAATAAAAAAGATGGTCCCTTTTTGGGGTTTACCTTTCTCAAGCCTTATTTCCGGTTTTTCGATTCCGTAATCGACACAATTTCTTGTAATGTGCAAAAGTGGGTTTCTTATAGTTTCAAGAATTCTACGGTCAATTTCGGTATCTTCACCCTTAACTACAAAATCAATCTCCTTTCCAAAACCTTTCGAAAGGTCGCGCACGGTTTTTGGAAAAACATCTAATATCATCGAAAATGGAACTGTAATTATCTCTTTTACACCGTCTAATAAGGTTTCAATTTTTAAACCTGAAGAGTGGGATTCCTGAACAGAAAATTTTCTTATATCAACAAGATCATTTTTTATTGTTTTAATATACGACCCGCTCCAATCATAAAATTGAATTATCTTAATTACTTCCCGTTCTTCTATTGATATATCGCCTGCTTTTTCTTTCTTCTCCAGTGTTTGCAATAGATTACTTGTCGAGCTAAGAATATTGGAAGATTCATTGTTCAAAATATTAAGTTTATCCAAAACAAGCCTCAAATTTTCTATTTGCTGAATAAACCCCAATTTTAGTGAAAGCATTTCCTCTACCTGATTTAACATATTATCCAGTTTACTGGTTGACACCCTGATTGTTTCGGAAGTATTTTTCGGCTTTGGTGCAACAGGTTTTGGTTCTATTGGTTCAGGTTTTGGGTTTAAATCTTCGGGGTCAGGTATTATCTTTGTCTTTTTATCATATGAAGCAGAATGTTCAATTTCCTTAAATTTACCCGCTTCAATCAACGGAAGATTTTTTAAAGCATCGGAAACACGTTCTTTTAATTCTGAATTTATTCCACTTTCTGTACTATTTAATAAATCATCGATAAGGTCGATGATTTGGTGCATTACATTAAAAATATTCTCATTTAGTTGAATCCTGTTATTTTTTAATGCCGACATTACACCCTCAAAAGAGTGGGCCACCGATTCGATTTCCAATAAATTAACTGCTCTCGACGATCCTTTTAAACTATGCACATCCCTGAAAATATTTTCAATAAATTCCTGGGCGGCGAAATCAGTGGGATTATTTTCAAGCTTAATTAAATTCGCCGACATATTCTTTAGGTTCTCTTCAGCTTCTATCTGAAAAGTTACAAGAAGCCTTTTAAGAAATTCCTGTTTTTTGTCCATTTTTATTCGCTTTGCTATAATTTATGCGCTACGTTCGTATCATTTGGTTTGCATCGTTAATTAATTTTTTATCATTAACAATTAAATGTTTATCCAATTTCTAACTCAACTTATACCTCTTTAAAATTTCCTGTAATTTTTCACCCAATTTATGAAGATCAGTCACAGCACCTTCTGATTGTTTGGTGCTTGTAGCGGTTTGGATACTTGCCTCTTTTATATTCTCCATCGCAGCATTAATTTGATCCATTCCAATGAGCTGTTGTTGACTTGAAGATGCTATTTGAATTGATGCCTGCGCCGCCTCATTCACACTAAAGGCCAATGTTTTAATAACCTCGTCGGCAATTGCTGTGAGTTCCAAACCTTCATTAACCGCTTTTTCTCCGAGTTCGGTTGCCATAACGGTACTGTTTATCGATTTTTGAATATCGCCCACAATATTCTGTATTTGCCGGGTAGATTCTTTTGAGCGTTCGGCCAGGTTTTTAATTTCCTGTGCAACAACACCAAATCCTTTTCCCTGATCACCAGCTTTAGCCGCTTCTATTGAAGCATTTACCGCAAGCAGGTTCGATTGTTCGGCAATATCGCTTACGGTATTTGAAATTTCGCCAATCAATTTACTATGGCTACTTAACCTGACAACTATATCGGCAATTGAAAGCATTTGCTCTTTTATCCTGTTCATGCCTTTAACTGTATCGGCTATTGACTTCGTTCCCCTAAGAGAGGCCTGCCTGTTTAACTGAGAACTTTCGGAAACATTTGTTGCTTTCTGATTTGACACCTCAGCAGTTTGTTTTACCTCTGCAATTGTTGAAGTTGTTTCGCTAATAGAAGTTGCAGTTTCAGCCGCCCCCGATGCCAACTGTGCAATAGTTGCCATTATCTCGCTTGCCGACGATGAAATCACATTTACGCCATTGTTAATGCCTGTTATCTGGGATCGTAAATTATCTACCATCGAGGCAAATGCAATCCCCATAGTATCGTTTTCCGACAAAGGTTTAACATCGATTGTCATGTTTCCCCCTGCAATTTGGTTTGCAATGGTTGCTTTTTCGCGCAAATTTTTCTGCATCAATTTAAATGAATCTGCTAATTCACCTATTTCATCAGCCTGATTAATACTAATATCTGAGCTTAGGTCGCCCAAAGCAAACAATTTCGAAAACCCGGTTAATTGTATTATTGGTTTTGTAAAATACCGGGCAAACAAAAATGCCAAAATTGCCACAATGGCGGCAATGATTAAGCCAATTAGCAATATTTGATTTCTCAGGGTTTTTATTGGTGATAAGGCCTCAGCTTCATCTATTTCTGCCATTAAAATCCAGTCGAAGTCAACCCCAAATTTTTCTTCCAGACCTAAATCACTATAATAACTTAAAACATTTATATCGCGATAATCTTTTATAATATGAATTCCCGATTTATTCAGTTTACCTAATGTTACACTTTCTGAATCAATCTTTTTTTTCAGGATTGTAGTTTCCGTTTCAAACCTTGAATCCGACCTCATTAAATTGTCATAGCCAACCAGATAAGTTTCACCTGTTTCACCAAGTCCGGTATTCTCAATCATAATTCCATTAATCCTTAGTGTACTTATTTGTAAGGCCATAACAGCTATGAGGTTGCCACTTGTATCAAAGACAGGAGTTCCAATAAATGCCGCGTTTGCCCCGGTTGGTTCGTGGTTATTAAAATCAATAAAAACGTGCTTTTGAGTCCGTACAACGTCTTGCCATAATTTTGCCAATCCAATGTGTTTATACATTCCGGTTGAAAGATTAATCCCCAAATCAGCTTTTCCCGATACTGTGTACATTACATGCCCATGGGCAGCACAGATAAAATAGACGTCATCAAAACCATAGGCTTCAACATAATTCTTAAAATAAGGGTTTATTTCATCATAAACTGTCCTGAACCTATCTGATGCAGCATTAAAAGGGCCTTCAGGAGTTGCCCCCCCTGTATCGTGATACTCTTTTAATTTACTAAAAGCATTTAATGTATTTTGAGATTTCGCCAGAACATCAATATCCCTGAGCTTACGTTCCAAAAACGAAACAACCTGTTCTTGTTTAAGCGATCCTACTGAAGATAATTTGTTAAAAACCTCATCTTCGATAGCATTGCCTGATCTGTTATTACTTAATATTCCTATTATCAAAATAGGGATTATTGAAATGGCCAGGAACAAAGCAATTAACTTTGTACTGATGCTCCTTGCAAAAAAATTCTTCTTAACACTCATTTTTTACCTCCTTTTTATTTAAAAAAATTAGTTCCGGGTTTCACGTTCCGGGTTCCGGGTTCCGGTTTAAAGTTTAAGGTTTAAGGTTTCGGGTTTCGGGTGAAATAAAAACCTAAAACTTGAAACTTTTATACTTCATCATCGATTATCAATTTTTTGTTTAATAAAAACTCTTTTATGTCTAATACAATTAACCGCTCTTTTGTTACACCTAAAATAAAGCCGTTGTGGATATCTGTTATGGTTTTAATTTTTGATTGAAGTTTGTTTAGTTGAATTTTAGTGTTCCCAACAATTTCGTCGGCAAGAATTCCCAGTTCAACCCCGTTGTATTTAATAATTACTACCCTGTTAAGATTTGTTATCCCTTTTTCCGGGAGGCCAAAGAATTTTTTCATGTCGATTATCGATATGATTTTACCCCGAACATTAACGATCCCCAGAATAAATCCTGGGGTACATGGCAGTGGGGTTATTTCCATCAGGGGAATTACTTCGCTTACAAAAACTGATTCCATCGCATATCTTTCGCCCTCCAAAATAAATTCGATGCAGTCGAGCAATCCGCTTGAAATATCATCTTTTTCAATTTGAATTTTCAGGAGATTCGCCCTCTCTTTTAAGATACTTTTTATATGATTTTCTATTGTCATGTTTTCTGGTTTTCAATCTTTCATCTGTTTATCCTTTTATCGATTTAATAATTTCAGCCAATCTACCGGCAGTCAATCCGTCCGATTCTTTTAATACTTCATCGGGATCGAGCTTTGCAAGAATACCTAAGGCATTTTTGTAATGATTTATACAAGCCAAATCTTTACCCGATTTAAGGCAAAGGTTACCAAGCGAAAAGTGAGCAAGCGGGAAATCGGGGTCGAGATAAATAACCCTTTTTAACGATAAAATTGCTTCTGCCAAATTGCCCTTTTCCTGCTGGATATTTGCTATAAGGAAGTGCAGGTTCGGTTCTAACTTATTTGTTTTCAGCGCCTTGTTACATAAAGCCAGGGCCTCGTTTAATTTGCCTAAATTTGCTTTTGTTTTTATTAAAAGACAAAGTGCCTGCTTCGAGATTACCTCCCTGTTTGCAAAAATATTATTCAGTTTGTTTTCTGCCTCATCGAATTTCCCTTGATTAAACAAAGCCAGGGCAGATTCATAATCTGAATTTTTAACTTTCTGCTCCTTTTCAACTTGATCCTGTTTTTCCGGTTTAATACCGGTTGGTTTTACCGGCGATTTGTTTATTTCAGTATTTAAAATCTGCTGAGGTGTTTTCCTAATTTCATCAGTATCGGAAACTTCCCACTCAACAACCCCTTTTTGCTCAACTTTAGTTGGCCCTTTTGTATAAATTGTATAACCCAAATAAGGTATTATCCCAAATTTTGGGGATATCAGATTTGACATTTCTACCGGACTAACCAAAAAAACACCCCCTTTTGTGAGAGAATTATAAAAGCGATTGCTTACCTGCTTAATTCCATCGTTGGAAAAATAGATTAATACATTTCGGTTTAAAATGATATCCATGGCATTGGTACCATTTATCAGCGAAGGATAAGTATCTGTTGCCAGGTTTTGATAAGCAAAAGTAACCATGCTTCGTATTTCGGGATTAATTTGAAATTTGTTTGGCCCAAGCTCTGTAAAATAATTTTCTTTAAATGACCCGGAAAGTTTGCGGAAGGACCAATTTGTATAAATCCCGGTCCTTGCTTTTTCAAGGAATGCAGCATTTATATCGGTGGCCAGAATTGAGATATTCCAGCTTTTTATATCGGGGATCACCCTTTTAAGCAAAATTGCAACAGAGTACGGTTCTTCGCCCGAAGCACAGCCAGCACTCCAAATTCTCAAACGTTGTTTTTTTCCTCTGCGATTATTTATAAGTTCGGGCAAAAAATTATGTTCCAAATAATCAAGTGCTTTGACTTCGCGAAAAAAATAGGTTTCGCCAATAGTTAAAAATGATGCGAGTTTTTCGATTTGTTTTGGGATAAGTTTAGTCTTTAATAACCAACTAATAAATGCATCTGTATTATCATAGTTAAAATCTTTTCCCGCCTGCTCAATTTTTTTACAAAGTTCTTTCTCCTGGTTTTTAGTAAAATTTAAACCTAAGTTATCGTGTAAATATTTTCGTAATTGGCTTAACGATTTTTCGGACATTTGTTTTTACTTAATTTCTTTTATTTTATTTTGTACAGTAACGGTTTCAGTTGGACCTAACCTGAACTATTCATAAATTTATCTATTCCGAAATCAAACTGCTTTGAATA
>JABGRN010000016.1 GCA_018648265.1 Prolixibacteraceae bacterium
AAACTTTGCAAGATGACTTATTAAAGAGTGAACTAACAATTATTGTTGAACAATTATGTTATCCATTGCCTGAAAGGCGAGGACATCCAAAAGACATTAAATCCATAGGAAGTAATTATAATTTAGAAAGGTATATCAGTAGATTTGAACTACTGCATAAAAAGTTTCTATATCAACTCACTAAGAAAAAGTAAATGGCAAACATTTTTGAATTCAAGAAACGTAGAGTTATCCCTAATTGGAGAACATTTTGCACCACAGTTTCATTAGGCGAATTAAATAATTCTTTGGCAATAAAAGAACTGCCAAATTTAAATATTGATTCTTATATTATTGACTGGAATTTTGATAAATCAATTTCTAAAGCCGGTGAATTATTAAGTGCTGCCATTGTAAACAATTATATTACAAATAATTCTGTAATTGAAGCGGCGCAGTTCATACTATCAAATAAGCAAGATTCAACATTAGCTCAAATTTCATTAGCAAAAAATATTTTGTCTTTAAATAATAAAAAGAAAGAAGAGGAACTTGCTACAGACTTATTGGATATAATTATTGAAAAAGAACCTTTTTATAAAAAAATAAATCAGTTAAAGAAAAATATAATAGCATTTCCAAGAAATGCTATCGCGTATGTTGAAATAGCAAGACTTTATTCAATTTTAGGACAAAATGATAAAGCTGATTTTTATTTAAAAAATGCGATTTCAATAGCACCAGACAATAGATTTATCTTGCGTGCAATTTCGCGTCATTTTGCAAAAACAGATATTGGATTTGCTCATGATATTCTAAGAAAGTCAAATTTAACAAATGTTGACCCGTGGTTAACTTCAACTGAAATTGCATTGGCTACAATTAGAAATAGGTCATCAAGATTTGTTAAGAAAGGACTTAATCTTATAAATTCTAACAATTTCCATCCGCATATTCTAACGGAATTGTCAAGTTCAATTGGGACTTTAGAATTAATAAATGGTAGTTTTAAAAGCGGGAAAAAACTTTTTAATAGTTCATTGATTTCACCAAATGATAATTCTTTAGCGCAAGCTGAATGGGCTTCAAAAGAATTTGGATTATCATTTTATTCTTCCCCCATTGACTTTGACATTCAGAATAATTATGAAGCTGTTGCAATGGATAATTTCTTTCAAGAGAATTGGGATATGTCCTTTAATAATGCATTATTGTGGTTTATTGATACTCCTTACGCAAAAAGACCGATTCAATTGGCATCTCATATTGCTAGTTCAATAACTGATAATCAAGAAGACGCAATAAAAATTATCAAAGCAGGATTGACATCACATCCTAATGATGCGGAATTGCTCAATAATATTGCATATTCATTAGGTCTAACAAACCAAATTGAAGAAGCTGAAAAGTATTTAAACAAAATAAGTTTAAATCCTGATTTGACTGAAAAAAACAAAATTTGCTTAGTGGCAACAAAAGGATTAATTCTTCATAGAAAAGGCTTTCATGATGCTGGACGAAAACTATATTTAGAGGCAATAAAAAGTGCAAAGGACAAGGACTTTCAATATCTCCATTCTCTCGCAATTGTAAATTTCGTTAGAGAGGAAATTCTAAGTGGAGCTTCGAATAAAACAGAATTACTTACCATGATAGAAAATTTACCAGTAAAAGATAAACATGTGGAAATTAATAAAATAAAAGAGAATATAATTAAATTGAAATGAAAGCCCAGCAGGTAACAAAATGTAAATGTAATGCGAGTTTCAGTGGGTAATCCAACTGTAGTTCTTCCCCCGCTGGCGCGGATTTGCAATCCGTGCCATATTTGAGCAAAAAAATACAAGTTCTATAATCGTGAAGGTATTTATTTCGTATTGTATGCAGTGGGGTATTGTTTTATTCAAGCGGTATAAACATTGAATAAGAGTCGCCATTTGTTTCTTTCATGCCAACTGTTAGTACTTTGGCTACTCCATCTTCAACAAAAACAAACGGACGTTCTAATTTGGTGGCTTTTATTTCTTTTCCATTTTTATGTGAATAAGATTTTCCAAGGACTTTGTAGTGTTTTGCATTTTTCCAGTTTAATCCATCTAATGAAGTTATGAGTCCTATATATCCAAAAGCATGATAAATCCCATAATACCTTTTTCTATTATGATCATACCAAACAGCAGGATCTTCTGAATTCAGGTCACCTACAGCAGCTTTGGGTTGGATCTCCCATGGACCAATTGGAGTAGGTGAAAGTGCTACCGCCTGACTTCTAACCAAATCATTTTCATCAGGTTTGTCTCCCCTGACAAGCATAAGGTAACCTCCGTCAGGTCGTTGAGTTATGGCCGGGTTACAGGTGATCTTTGCAATTGGTCCGCCTGGTTCTACAATAGGTTTATCAAATCTTGTCCACGGACCATCTATACTTTCGGAAACAGCCACCCCAATTCGTTGATTTTCCCTAACAATCGATCTGAATTTATTGTCGTATCTTTCGTGTTGTGCCTGATCCCATTCCTCAGGAGTTAATGTTTGTCCACCAAGGTTAGTGGACATATAATAAATATAGTATTTTCCTTCGAAGTATTTTATTCTGGGATTATGGGCAGTGTGGGCATCCCAATATCCGGTACCACGACCTTCAAGTACAATTTCTTTATGTTTATATGGACCTGCAGGAGAGTCAGACACAGCGTGAGATATTACACCATTAGTAAGCCAGGTATGAAACCCATGCTCCCTTGGCATCTGAGCATAAAATAAATGATATTTGCCGTCTTCCCCTTTTATTATTGATGAACCCCAATTAAAATATGCTGAATCGTATAGTATATTTTCATCTCCTACCTTTTGGATTTTTATAGATAGATCCAAATCATCCGTATCGGTTTGAGTACATTGAAATAATATAAAACCTACCAGGAATAATAAAACTGCATTTTTCATAAATAAATAGATTAAAGATTTAATGTTTACAGAGCATAATTCGAATATTACGTTGACAAGAGTTCTGTTGTAATATAAATAAATAATTTTATTTTAATACTTGTAAATAAAACTATTCGATAATTCAAAACACCAATCTGGTAATAACCAGTTTAACATGTTTACTTCTTTTTTAAAGTTATATCTAGGATGGTATGAATACCCTTAGTTGGCAACTTTTTATTCTAATCCCGCTGGCGCGGATTTGCAATCTGTGCCACATTTGAGCATACTAAGTATTTATGACCGAGATTATACTAACTTGACAGGGATTAAATAGTTCTTACTCTATGACCGAACTATATTCGGTATTAATTATATATTTAAGTTAAAATAAAAGAAGTACAATGAAAAGAATAGTTAGCTTACTCGCAATTCTTCTGATTATTAAGGCCGGATATACACAGCAAAACACAGGAGTTGTCGATAATAAATATTTAAAATTACATAAAGGTTCCTCTTTCTCCCATTCATACCGTGCGGTATTAACTTCTGATATCGACACCACATGGAATATGTGGAAACAAAAAGGGTATCATTTTGGATTCGACACTCGCTTAACACCAATGTTTACAACTGTTGATGGAATATTAAGCACTCCGTATATGATTCAGGTAAGAGGAAATACTTACGAGAAAAACAAAAAACGCTGGGGTTATCATGTTTTTGAAGGGTACGCCAGCGACGATAAATCGAGGATTACAATGTTAGTAAACAAACATGTTGAAGAAGAACGTCCGGTTGCCGAGTTGTACTATTACAGTCCCTTGTGGGGTCATTCAAACCAGACCTACAATTGGTTTCGAATTGGCTCCGATGTAAGACAGCACTCTTTTATGTTTAGTAGAGACAATGCCATTTTTTACGGAGCTTTACAATTAACAAATGCCCTTACACTGGGAAGAATTAGCAAAGAAGATTTAAGAGAGGATGAACCTGCCGGAGACGATGAGCAAAATTATATCGAAAGTGCAAAACATGTAAACTACAAAGCACTAAAAAACAGCGACGACGGAACCATTTTTTACGATAAAGAAAACCATATTGTAGTAATAAAAATAGATGGACAATGGATGAAATTGCGGGTGGAAACATTGCCTGAAAATGTAAAATACGACTTTTAAAACTATTCCCTGGCTTTGCATCATATACATTATAAACTAACCTTTCTAATGTTTGTCAATGCAAATTTAAAGTCAATGCGGGATTCGGCGGGTAATCAAACCAGAGTTCTTTGTTGCAACACAGCGAATATAATATTAGATTGGATATTCCTTATTCACAGCAAAATATTAATGATGTAATAGAGTGTCTAAAAATACCTGATTCAAGCGATTTAGGTGCCTCATTGCGGAATACAGGAAAAGGCTGAGGGGCAACTTTGAGAATTACAAATTATCTGTCGGTTAATGTACCGAAAAATAGTTTAAACTCTGGAAATAAATTCTTCCCGAATTCCTTTTGAATAGATTAAAGTTTATAGGCTAATTCAAAAAAACCGGTTGGGTCCAGGCAAAAAGTTTTTCAAAACCTTTGTCAGTTTCAGTGCAATATGTTATCCTTGCCCTTACGTATTTATCAACTCTTTTTGGTTTGTAACTTGCTTTTAATCCATTTGTTCCTGAAAGAACAATACCATTGTTTCCAATAAATTCGATTGTGTAACCAATTTGCCCGGTTTTGTCGATACGAGGTACACCATACGAATCCAGAATTTCTTTTTGAGTTGCAATTTCATCAATTTCAATTACACATTTTTTAGCGGTCATTTTATCTGTTTTCAAAGTAACACCGTTGGTAGAATAAAAATCGCCATTTAAAATAGATTGATGAATTGACTCAATAGTTAATTCTTTGCTTTTTACCATTACCCAACCTTTAAACAGGCTCGATTTGTTTGGCGTATTGATTGTTAAACTATGCATGTCGTCGGCAGCAACACCATACATTATCCTTCCCCGGCTAAGTAACGAATCCCATTTTGCTTCGACAGAAACGTGCCCTTCTTTTCCCCAATTGGCAACATCCGGGTGTCCGTTGTATAATTCAATATGGTGCAGGTTTGTAACAGGTAAAATATCGCTGACTTGCAAGGCAGAACTAAAATTAGGATGATTGAGAAATGGAATGCCTTCTGCTTTAAGAATTCCATCAACATGCATTTGCAGTAATTCTGTTTTACTTAAATTAGTTGGCGATTTTATAGTTTTAATAATCTCTTCCCGTCTTTTTTGTATGTCGGTTTCAAGGTTTGGATCGCCACTAAAAGGAACATATTCCTTTATATTAAAAGCAGTGGTATGTACCGATTTTTTGTCAGTTACCTCTTCTCCAGGAATCATTAAAAAATCAGTACGCAAATTTTCCGGCATTTTTATCGTGTCTTTGTCAACGAGGTAATTATGATCGGTTAGCAGCAAAAAATTGTATCCATGATCGTGGTATGCTTTTACAACTTTAAACGGTGCACTATCCCCGTCGCTAATTATCGAGTGACAATGTGTATTTCCTTTGAACCAAAGATAACCGTTTTCTTCGTTATTGTTACATGCAAAAAAGAAGGCAGTTAAAAACAGAAATAGTATAAAATTTTTCATGATTTGAGTTTAATTTGTCGAAAGTAATAAAAATCGTCTAAAACTTTATTGAACTGTCAATCATCATTTAATTTTGCTTTGGTTTTAGTTTCGAAGGAATAACAACAGTGTGTTTTATTAATTTTCGGTTCCAGGTGGAATATCTCAAATTGACGAATGTCATTGGCCACTTCAACCGGGATTGACCTTGAACCATTCGAAAAAGTGCTCAACCAGATTCCAACACCGCGATCTTTTTCTGCCTTTCCTCCAAACCATGTGGCAATCGGCCCATTTTCTGTCTTTTTAATTGTTGAGGCATGACAACTTTGGAACGTTACATTTTCAGCTGTGTAAATAAATTTTAATTTTACAACTGCGTTTTTGTCATTAAAAGGTTGTTGTTCAAAAATTTCTGCCGATAGAAGCATAAATAAAAACAGTTTAGCATTAAGGGTTTCATGTTTTGAATAATTTTTTAATCCTGTAAAACTATTTTTCAACTTTTTTTACTGAGAATAGTTTTATTGAAATAAAGCCAACAAGGAAAATAACCAGCGTACCAATAACAATTGTAAGGTTACTGTGAAATGGGCTTTTAAATGCTAACAGGTTCCCCTCTGTAAAATAGAGTGGGGTCAAACTCATCCAGATAATTACAAGTACACCAATAATTACCCCGATAACAGCATCTATATTTCGCACTTTTTTTGATAGAAATGCAAGTAGGAAAAGGCCAAGCATCCCGCCGCTGAAAATTGATGCAAGCGACCACCAGGTATCTAAAACACTTTCAACACCAACAAGGGCCAGCGAGATAATTACACCCAGGGCACCAAATATTACCGATGAAATATAAAGCACTTTCATCGATGATTTTTCATTCGGGTTTTTGTTGAAATAGCGTTTGTAATAATCGGAAAGAACAATTGTGGCGGTACTGTTAATACTTGTTGAAACAGTACTCATCCCGGCGGCAAATATCGCAGCAATTAGTAATCCCGTTATTCCGGTAGGCAGGGCATTCACAATAAAATGCGGGAATACTTTGTCGCCGGCACCGGGAACTTTTAGTTCAGCAGGTAATAAATCTGGTTGAGCCGTGTAATACGAAAAGAGTGCAGTACCGATATAAAAGAAAACCAATGAAACGGGGAGATATAACAGGGCACCAAATAATGTCGATGATTTTGCTTTTTTAACCGAGCTGGTTGTCATATAACGTTGTACAAAATTCTGGTCGATCCCAAAATTTTGAAGGTTAATAAACAAACTATAAATTAGTATCACCCAGAAGGTAGATTCCGACAAACTGGCACCAAAACTGCCCAGGCTGAACTTATCGTTTGCCGCTGCAATTTCAAATAATTGTTTTGGGCCTTCTGGCATCGAAAATGTTAAAACTATTGCACTTACCAATGCCCCCACAATAAGGATAATTGCCTGTATAGCATCGGTCCAGATTACTGCCTGGATGCCACCAAGCATTGAATATGCAGTTACCGCAATTCCTGTTACAATAATAATGGTTTTGATGTTCCATCCAAACAAAGCATTTAAGGGAAGGGCCAGCAAAAGTAAAATTGCACCTGTCCGCATCAATTGGGTTAACATGTAACATATTGAAGCATAAATACGCGCCCATGTCCCAAAACGGATTTCAAGGTAATTATAGGCCGAAATGCTGCCAAGGCTCCGGTACAATGGAACAAAAAACTTAACTGCAAGAATTGATGCAATGGGAATAGAAAAACTAAAAACCAAAGCATTCCAATTCGACATATACGCTTTTCCGGGCAAAGCCAAAAAACTAATGCTACTTACAAAAGTTGCAAATATCGACATCCCAACTACCCAGGCCGGTAATTTGCCCCCCCCCGAAGTAAACTGGTCGGATGTTTTGTTCCTGAAGTAAAAACTGGCGCCAAACAGGACATTCCCAAAGGTTATTAATATAAAAACGGCAAGGTCTAAAACGGGCAGCTTCATAGTTTAATATTATTAGATTTTGTAAATTTAGCTGATAAAGTTGGCAATTTTTTTAAACAGTTTCTAAAACCCTTTTAGGTTTTTTTCTATTTGTTTACGTTCAGCTTTATTAAATTTACGAAACGGATGAGCAACATAATCGTTACAAACCCCTATTACTGACAAAGCGCATTTTATACTTTTAATATGCTTTGATGGCGTTTTGCCAACGTCAAAAATTTTATCTCCAATTTGTATCAGCTTTTGGCGAAGCAGGGCAATTCTCGCAAGGTCTTTTTCCAATGAAGCTTCATACAAATCAACATATAAACGCGGAAATATATTTGCTCCCCCGGCTACAGCACCATGTCCGCCATAAATAATTGTTTCGGGAATATAAAGTTCGCTGCCTGAAATGATTGAAAATTCTGGTGAGCCTTTAAATTCTTCAATCAGGGAATATAAATATGATATGTCGCCTGAACTGTCTTTTATGCCAATTGCACCCAAATCTTTTGCTTTTCTAATTGTATCAATTGTCATGTGCAGCTTTGTGCAGCTTGGCATATTATACATAATAAACGGAAGTGGTAATTTCGGAACGAGATCTTCAAGGTATTCGATCATTTCGTTTTGGGTAATCGGCACATAATAGGGAGGCGCAATAACAAGGGCATCGGCACCTGCATTTTTTGCTGATTCCGCTATTTTTAGCGAACCTTCAAAAGAAGTATCTGTAATTCCTACCAGGACTGGGATTCTTTTATCGATTAGTTTGCACGCTTTTGTTATAAATGTACTGCGGAGTTTATAACTTAAATTGGGTGCTTCTCCTGTTGTTCCCAATAAAAATATACCATGCACACCCCCAGAAATTAAATGTTCGATCAAATTTCTTAACCCTTGTTCGTCAATTTCATCGTTATTTTTCAGTGGGGTTACAACTGGTGGAATAATTCCTTTTAATAATAATTTCATATACAAATGAAGTGGAATGTAAGCAATATTACTTCTGCTATTTTGTTTTGTTTGCATTGAATTTTGATTCATGTTAAGATTAAATCTATATATTTACGTCAATTAGGTTTAAAAAAGACAGATGGAATTTATTTACGAAAAAATATTTGTCCCACACAAACATTCATTTATTACTCGTAAATTAAAGATGGATCCAAATTCGGATAAAATTCATTCTCATAAAAATTTTGAACTTAATTTAATAACATCCGGTGCTGGGCGGCGAATTGTAGGAAATCATATTTCAAGTTATCAAAAGGGTGATTTGGTATTATTGGGACCAAATATTTCGCATTGTTGGGAAATTCTGGAAACTGAAATAAATACTGAGCCGGAATGTATTGTAACCCATTTTTATGAAAATATTATCAGTTCCGATTTTTTTAATATTCCAGAGTTAGAGCCAGTTGTAAATTTGTTGAAAGATGCGAAAAATGGTATCTGGTTTAAAGGGCCTAAAGCAGAAAAAGTTGCTGCGACCTTACATAAAATGGTTAACTTAAGCGGTTTGGAGTTGTACATTCAGTTGCTAAAGGTATTTGATCTTTTGCTTAAGATTGAAAACAGGGAGTATTTGGCACTGCCTTCTTCACTTCCAAGTTCTTATAAAAAAGATGGCGATCAGATAAATACAATTTACGAATATGTTTTTCAGAATATTCAGGAAGGCGTAAAACTTAAGGAAGCTGCTTCGTTGGTTTTTATGGAACCCAGTTCGTTTTGCAGGTATTTTAAGAAAAAAACCAACAAGACTTTTATGGAATATGTAAAAAGTGTCCGCATTGGAATTGCGGCTAAATTACTTGCCGAAACCGATAAACAGGTTACACAAATTTGTTATGAATGTGGTTATAATAATCTTGCAAATTTTAATCACTATTTTAAAATAACAATGAATAAAACGCCGTCGGAATATCGAAAATCGTTTAAATAAAGTCAGTTTTAATCTTCGCAAAAATTATCCTGATTTGCTACGTTAAATTCTATTAAAATGAGATTAGCACTTAAATATTTTTTTCTTTTGTTTTTTACTTTATCAATTGTTCCAGGCTGTTTCACGCAATATAAAACAGAATTAGAACAACAAAAACTCAAATCAATTCCCGATATTATTTCTTACTCAAAAAACTACGATGGACATTTGCAAGGATTAGCAAGCGATTTCGATAACTTCATTTTTTGGTCGCATACCAAACAACTGGTAAAAACCGATCTGACCGGGAATATTTTAAAAGTTATCGATGTCCCGTTTCATCATGGCGATTTAGAATTTTATAAAGGACAAATATTTGTAGCAGTAAATTTTGGTAAGTTTAACGAAGAACCTGGTCTGGCCGATTCGTGGGTTCATGTTTACAACGCTGACGATTTAAGTTTTAGTAAAAAATATCCTGTGCCAGAAGTTGTGCATGGAGCAGGCGGGATTGCTATTCACGATGAAAAAGTAATGATAGTTGGCGGTCTTCCCGAAGATGGAAACTACGATGTAAATTTTATTTATGAATACAACCTGAGTTTCAACTTGCAAAAAATACACGAACTGGCAAGTGGTTTTACTTATAAAGGAATTCAGACTGCATGTTATTTTAAAGATTATTGGTACTTTGCCTGCTACGGAAATTTAGAAAAAGGGTATTTCCCAAAAGTGTTAAAAGTTAAGGAAAATAACAACGACGACCTTGAATTGATTCAGTCGTTTGATGTTGACATGTCGTACGGAATGATTGGACTGAAAGGTGATGAGTTTTTGTTTTCAAACCGAAACCTTGATTCAACGCTCAGAAAATCAAGTCTCTTTTCATTCAAATAGAAAAAAAATTTTATGAGTTTCTTCAATAAATTATGCAAATATTGAAACAAGTTTCAATTAACAAAACTTTGCCAACTCCGAAAAATCAAAATGTCCGTATTGTAAGAGTTCACCCAAAATTAATAGGCATAATAAGTAAATGACATTAGATGCTGAAACAAATTCAGCATGACGATATTATCAACTAAGGTCTAAGTTTTTAACGTCATCCCGTACTCGTTTCGGGATCTCTAAATTAAGATCTGTCATTGGTAGAGATCACCCAAAAATATTAGGCATAATATGTAAATGACAGCTGAGATGCCGAAATAAATTCGGCATTACGTTCAAACTAGCGTTGTTTATTAGAACTTCATGCTGAATTTGTTTCAGGATCTTAAAAAGAAGATCTGTTATTAATAATTAATTGTAATTTGGTACTTGTTCTTTTTGTTAGTTTTTTGAATTAGGTTTTAAAGAGAGGCCCCGATTATTTGTTATAATCTTTTACCCGCCAGGTTATTACTTGTTTTAAATAATAAATCGCTTACATAATCGCCCATCGATGGGCCGAACCAACCCATTAAATACGATTCGTAGGTTTTATCGTAATAATATTTTGAAGGAGTTACATACCCAAGATACGCACCATTAAAACTGGTAAACATTGAATTGTAGCCAGCATGTTTTAACGCATTTTTTACATCGAGCGCAATTTCTCCGCTGAGTTCAAGCGGGGCAGTAACCCATATTAAATCTCCCAGCCTCATTCCCTGAATGTAACAGGAATCGGCCTGTGGCAGCATCTTATCCGACACAAACGGTGCAAGGAAAAGGTTTTTAGTAACCCGAAATTGCATCCTCGAAGTTTTTAAAGGAAAAGAAAAAAATGAAAGTGAAGCAGAGTCGTTAACCTGCATTTCATTACTTTCGATAAGTTTTTTTGCCAACTCTTCTCCCATGTATTTGGGTTTATCGAATCCGTCGCCAATTCCTTTATGAGAATGACTTCCCAGCGTACCTGCAAAATAGATTGCCACATCGGCAAATTCTTCCTCAATTTTTCGTTGCCAGTATCCGGGGAAGTCGCCGCTAAATTCCATGTTGCTATCGCCAAGTGTTGTTGAATGAGCTGCAAAAGCCCCAATTACAGCTTTTCGTCCATTTATTTGTTGAATCTGAAGCCCTGAAAATTTATCATTTAATCTTCCCTTTTCTCCGTTCATCCTGTTTCTAACTAACTCAGGTGCATTTATTTCAAAAGAGTTAAATGTAGCAGGTTTCAAATCTGTTAAAGCATGAATAGCAGCATCGGTAAATTTATGATACAAAAATGTGATAATACCGGGTTGAAATTCGCCCGAAAACATTTCACCAATAATCCCGGGTGTCATTCCACCAATACTTGAGTGGGTGTGAGTAGCTCCAAAAAATAATTGTTCTCGCGAAATCCCGGCATTCTTTTTTAGTAGAAATGCAACACTGTCGGCAACTTGTGGGGGGATTAACAAAAGATCCGCACTAATTGTTAGTACTGTTTTATTCCCAACTTTCAGGGCTGCTGCTTTTACAAAAATTGAATCGTGAACGCCGGTGGCAGGAGTTTTCCGATCGCCAAAACCCGCCAGCGGAACTTTTTTAAATTTACCTTCAAGTGGATTTTCTTCTCCGGAAATAATATTGGGAGTAATATTTACTACTCCAAAACCGGCTTCTAATTGCCCGGTTCCCTCCGTATTATTTGCTAATATTTCGTTAAACGAATCAAAGGTTTCATTATAATATTCCGTTTTAAAATAGGGAGTTTTATCTACAACCCGAATGGTTGCAACAAGAATTATAACAACCAATGAAAACAATACCACAAATGAAACCCAGATTATTTTCCAAAGCTTTTTTAAAGTCATTTTTAAGAAATCAAAATTGAATATTACACATTTATCTACACTACTTTTCGAACCTCGCCATCATCTCTTTCCAGTTGGTAAAAATAATTCCCTCGTCTTTGAAAAACTGAATTAGATCGGCATCGGCAAATATTTTGGCTTCCCAAACACGTTGCTGCCACGAACCAGTAATCGACTTTAGATTTTCAGTTTCTACCGACGGGTGAAAAATTATTTCGGTAATACCCGGTTTTAGCTGATTTATTAATTGTTTAAAATTATCTACCTTTTCTTCGTACGATTTTGCGTTGGGTGCGCTTGTAAAAAAATCTACTTTAGGTAAGGTATATTTATTTACTAACTCAATAACATCGTCGGTAATTGGGTATCCCTGCTCACGAAAAACAGCAACTACTTCCGGGTTGGAAAGGTCGATGGCATTTGCAGGGATTTTGTATTCCTGCGCCACTTTTAAAAATGCAGCAACAAAACTCGGGTGACCGTACAAAGTTCCCATATGCGTGTCGATGTGGCTCGGACGGTAACCCTGTGCAATTACTTTTTCGATTTGTGCCCTGATTTCTTTCTCAACTTCTGCCGCCGTTGCATTCATAACAACTTGCGGTACATTGTGCCACATTTTTCCATCCGGGTCAATTAAACCAGGTACTTCGGCCGGATCGGCAACAGTTCCCCAACGGTATTCTTTCCACTCGCTGGTATGGGTAAGGTGCACACCAACATCTTTTGTTGGATTCTTTTTAGCCCATTCAACAAAAGCCTCTGCATTTTCGCATGGAACCATTACCGCCGCCGATTGTATAAAATTATTTTCAAGATAATACTCGGTGGCAATATTTGCTTCTTCGCACATTCCGGCATCGTCGGAATGTAAAATAATTACCTTCGAACCGGCAGGATATCCCAGCTTTTCGGCCCAATTTTGCTCGGTTTTGTTACTTTCTGTTTCACTGTTTGATGCTTTTATAATTGAAAAATGAGAAATCATAAAAGTGCTGATAATTAATAATGCAACTACTATTTTTTTCATAACGAACTGTTTTTTGAATGACGTAAAATACGATTTTAATTTTTTATAAATATAGACTATTTAGAAATGTTTTTAAGTATTTGATATTCTCCAACTGAATAAGTTTCGGTTTTAATTTTAAGTCTTTTTTTCTCTTTCTCAAATTGAAAATGTACACCTGCTTCGAGTGGCCGCTTATCTAATAAAACCTGCTGCGGTTTTTCATTCATTTTAATATTTAGAATATGAGGAATTTTTTCCCCGCCTAATATTATCTCAATTTCATTGGCCGTTTCATTTATTTTTATCGATGTACTATCGCTATTTTCTGTGTCAAAAACAGTAAAACTACTTTCTTTTTCAGGATAAATTAAAAACGTTAAAAATCCTTTGTCGTTTTCAGCTCCAATTCCTGTATAATTTCTTTCAATATTCATCGGAATTATTGCACCTTCTTTTATATAAACAGGAAATTCTTCCAGCGGAAATTCATGTTCGAAAGTTATTGGTCCTTCAATTATTTCATTGTCATCGAACCAATATCTCCATTTTCCTTTCGGTAGTGTTACTTTGTTTTTTAGGTCATCTTTATAAATGGGCGCAACCAAAAGGTAATCGCCAAACATGTAGTGATATTTTCCTTTTACAGGTCGTTGAAGTACGTCGCCTCCATTATGTGCACTCACAACATAACTATAAATGTACGGGATTAATTCGGTGTGCAACCACGAGAATTCCCTGATAATCTCTAGTTCCTGCTGGCTTCTTTTCCATAAAGCCCGTTCTCCATGTCCGCCGTTTAAAAACAGTCCGCAGAATGTCGAAAACTGTGTCCAACGAATGTATAACCGGGGAGGAATTTTACTTCCTGAAAAACCAGCAATATCAGAACCAATTATATTGTATCCTACTTTGGCGGCATTCATTATATTTTCCATTGCCATTTCAATGCCTTTGGCTCCATCCATTACCAATTCTGTTTTGTCTTCAGCACCAAAATCACTGTCCTTATTTGATTTCCATGAATGACGTTGATCGCCAACCCAGGTAACTGGTGCGGCATCGAAGGGAGCAAAACCTTCGGGGTGAAATCCCCGATCCATTGAACGCGATAAGGTTACAAATTCAGGGTTTTGAGACAATCCAAAAAAATATTCATCGCGATAATAGTGATCCATGTATTTACGGGTTGTGATAATTCCCGATTTTGTTTTTTTATAGAAAAATGGAACCGGGCCAATTTTCGACCAGAAAAGTGTGGCCGAACCGTCTAATTTCCAACCATCTATTCCATAATCGAAAACTTCCTGTTGTAAACCGTGCCACCATTTTACTGCTTCCGGGTTTGAATAATCGATAAATCCACCTTTGCCTTTCCACCAACTATTTATCTGTCCTTTTCCTGCTAAAAATCCTTTGTCGTGTGCTTTAATGTACCAATCATCCGAATTTTCAATTTTTAATCCTTTGTTGAAATTATTAACGTTTGGAGTCATCCATAAGGCAACTCGATAACCGTTATCTTGTAGTTTTTTGAACCACTTTTTAGGTTCAGGGTACAATGTTGTATCAACCTTAAAATCGTTGTATCGCAAACTCCACGGGCTGTCTAATAAAATTGTACGAACCGGGATATCATGTTTTTTATATCCTTCAAGCAATTCGTCAACTTTTTCGGCAGTATTTACATCGTCTTCCCAAAGCCAGCATTCCAAAGCCCAGGCCGGAGTTAACGGGAGAGTGCCATGACGTTGTGCATTAAAAGGAACACCCCGAAATGGTAATGCAAAATAGAAATAGTAAACTACCGTTAAAATCGCAACAATTATTAGAAATATTTTTATGATCTTTTTACCTCTTTTCACCCAACTATTTCTTTTCGTTTTCAGGTTTCAAATGCGTATTAAACCAGTTTATTCCATCGGTATAAACATCGTTTATGGGAATGTCGTGATGTTTCGAAGTATACCAAATAATCTGTTTTGGCTTATTTGCTTTTTTGTACAACAGCTTGCTCATTAATGGTGGAATAATATCGTCGTTTTCAGCATTTATCATTAACAAAGGCCGGGGTGCAATTTGTTCCACAAAATTTATTGGTTCAATAATACTCAGGTAGTTTTTTGTGTTTGCTGAAAGAGCTTGTTTTCCAAACATCAGGTTCATTTGGCCGCCTGCCAAAACTATAACTGGAACTTGTACCCGTTTTTCCACACCGCAAAATATGGTGCCGGTTATTCCGCCCAGACTAATTCCTAGAAATCCAATTCTATTTTGGTCAAGCTCGTTTCTGCTCGATATAAAATCTACTGCACGTCGGAGGTCAAAAACAGTTTGAGTTAAAATATCGCGTGTCCAATATCGCGTATCTCCTTTAAAATCGAAATCATAACTATTTTCTATTCTATCTCCGTGATTTATAATATCGATTCTGAGAACGGCAAAACCGTTTTTATATAACAATTCGTTACCATACTCAATGTAATCAACTGTTTTACGATCTCCTTTTCCGTGCAACAAAATTATTACGGGCAATGGATTTTCATGGCCAGCCGGAATCGTTAATAATCCGGTTACCTTTTTGTTTTGAACGCTCTGGAATGTAACATAAAACAGTTTGTAATCAGCAGTTTCTTTTATCAGTTTTACAGAATCCTGAAGTGGTAACTTTTTGTCGTATTCATAAAAACTGGAAACCGGAAGTAATTTGCTGTTCCCGCAAGAGATTAAAAAAACGAGTATAAATAAATAGATAATAGTTTTGAATTGCATAAACCTCAATTTGATTAGTTTTTATAAAATTCCAAAAAACAAAAACCAAAGTTCAAATAAATTACAACGACCGAAATCTCAATATTCAAAATAGTTTATAACTTTTAAACATTGCAGGTTTGTGATTTGAATTTTGCTATTTGTTGTTTCATCTAAAAAACTGCAAACTTATTGTCAGACTCTAATTAAAGTATTTCATCGTTATCTACCACATACATTCTTGTACTTTTGGTGTATTTCCCACCTTTCGGATCGGCATACTCCATATCAATATAAAATGCTTTAAATCCGTTTTTCGGAAATTCAACCTCAGAACTAATTTGCTCTTTGTTTTCAATTGTTATTGCTGTGAACTCTTCATCTCTAAAATCACGATCATCGGAATCGGCAATCCATAGAAATACATTCAATAATTCATCAGAATTCGATTCAACTGATAAGGTTGCTGATTTTTCATCTGAAGTAATCTCATAATTAAATTTTGGATATTCTTGTTTTTCAAGAGTCCGTCCCCAAAAAGCACTTAATGCTCGAACAGCTTGCTCGCCACCACCTAAATCGTGCCCTGCATTTGGTACATAATGAATATAATTTTCTCCAGGAATATCGTTTATGTAATGTTTTATGGCGTCAACGGGCCAGTATTCATCGTTGGTACCTATAAAAATTATTTTTGGAATAGTCAGTTTTTCGCGATAAGAATAAGGATCGATCATTTGACTAATTGCATCGCCGTCGGGCGAATTTACAGTTTGCGGAATTTCCAGTTTTGTGTAATCTTCAATTTGAATACTATACTCGCTCCAGGCTTCAACCTGGTAATCGAGACTTACCGGCATATTTAAAACGTCGATAACCATTGGTCCGATGGCTTCAACACGCGAATCGTTTGCACCGGTCAGCCAGGTTGTCCAGCCCCGTTTCGAAGCTCCGGAAATTGTAAAACGTGAGATTTCAGTATCAAAATTTTCTTTAGAAAATGCTTGAACAACATCCATTGCACGAACCGCAGTTTTTACCATCGGGAAAAGCAATGGCCACGTGTAATCTTTGTCTTCTTTAAAATTATGCAGGGTAAACGAAATTAACTGATCTTCAACTAAATCGTCGTAAAGTGGCTGATTTGGAGTTTGCCTGATAATTG
The DNA here is from genome assembly GCA_018648265.1 of Prolixibacteraceae bacterium. Taxonomy (GTDB): domain Bacteria; phylum Bacteroidota; class Bacteroidia; order Bacteroidales; family Prolixibacteraceae; genus Draconibacterium. The sequence continues at coordinate 17,147 of JABGRN010000016.1, forward strand.
CGACTACAGCATTATTTTTCTGAGCAACCTGTGCAAAAAGTTTTGCTTCGTTATTATCTTTTTCTTTCCAATTTGGCAAACCATCTTTAACACTGCCTCCGGTAATAAAAAGTAACGCACCATCATAATTAATTTCTTTAGGAACGTACAATGTAAGTTGATGAGTCCAAATATGATCGCGCCAGTTTTGCGAGGTGAGAAGTATGTCGAATGCTGATAATTCACCGTACGAGAATTTTTCTTTTAATTCCCATTTAAAACTTTCATCACCGTTGTCGAGATATCTTTGCAAAGCAGTTTTAGGAGTAATTGGTTCCTGATTTTGAGCTTTCTTCGTTCCTGTAGAACACGATAGTACAAATAATAAGGCTGGAATTAATATTAGAATCGAGAGTTTCTTTTTCATAATGTATTTTGAATTTGTAAAATTTATTTTTTGGAAATTTTCTGTGGACTTATTCCTATTTATTTGGATCCGGGGAATTTTTAATTAGTTCGAGTACTTCTTCAATAAAAATTTCACCGGTCATTTCTCCAAGGCTGGTGCGGCTAATATAATTATAGCGTTCAAAACTATTAAAATCGACCTTTGTTAAAAGGTAACCAAAAGCATCGTTTGTAAGTCCAAAAAGAAAGGAATGTTTTGTGGGCATTTTTCGTTTCAGGTAAAAACCAATGTTTGGTAAAGCTTCTCCGGGGATTGTTAAAATTTGTGCCGTTCCAATATTTAAAAGGTTAACAACTGTAGATATTTTATTTTTTTCTAATTTGTTTTGCATTAAAGGGGAACCATTTAAAATTGTCTGCATTAATTCCGATTCAACCGGAAACTCAACTATTTTGCTTGTACAATAAATTTCCGGGTTCGGTTGAATCTTGGCTTTTTCAATAATTCGAAGTGCTTCGTCTGCAAGCAACTCTCCATTTCTAATGCACTCTTCCCAGTTATTTGCTTCTCCGCCACCTTCCAAACGGTTGTCAGCAGTTACCATTCCACCCTGCGCTCCGTTCATAAAAATTGCGATGCCGCCAACTTTATTTTCAATTCTATCGTACAATGGGCCACATAAATCAGGCGTTAATATCCCGCGTTCAGAGCCAATGATTTCGGGGTGAGTTGCATAGTTTACAAGTGTTGCAATAGTTTTATCGCTGTTTTGCGAAACGGCTTGAATAACTCCACACCGTCGATCGTAAAGTTGTGGTGCATAATAATTATAGGCTATATTTTCTTTTGCCTCTTCAACAGCAATTTTTAAATTGGCTGGTTCTAAATTATTAATTGCTTCGTTTACGGCATCAGCAATTTGAATCACACACCAATCCAGGTATTTCAAATCGGCACCAATATTTCCGTTTTCATCGGGAAAACCGTAAGCATCGGGTGCACTGTGCGTATGAGTTACACCTATTAATATATTCTCGGCAGGAATCCCTTTTATTAACTCGCGCGATTTATTACCAAGAACTGCCGGCCATCCCAAATTATCGATGCCAACAATTGCAATCCTCTCCGAACCTTTTTCAAAAACAAGGGCACGTACAAATAAATCTCCCTTTTTTGTAGTAACCGGGTTCGGAGTCCCAACTCCTCCCGAAACGGATAATAATGGTTGTGGAGTAATAACTCTTTTTGCCGCCCCAGCCTTAAAAATTTTTTCTTGCCCAAAGGATATTGAATAAGTTACCACTAAAAACAGAATACCTAATAAATACTTCATTCAGTTATTTTTTTCGTTTGCTAAACCGTTTTAAATATAATATTTTTTTAAGTCCTTAACCTTTTTTAAGTTATATTTACGGTACGAAACCTACGTTGGGGGAAAATAGTATTGGTTTAGGTTAAGAAAGTTTAAATTAGTATTCGTTAATTTTTATTAATTGCCTAATAAAATAACTCCCCCCAAAAAATATATTTAAAGTTCATTGCTTAATTATGTAAAAAGACTTGATATTTCAATCTTAAAATATTTTGATGTGATAATACTTTAACTAAAAAACTAGCTTATGAAAAACAAATCTTTTACTAGTGGCATGGTACTTTTTCTCATTGCGATATTCGTTGTATCGTCATGTGACAAGGAACCAGTTAGGCCAACGTTTCCACTTTCAGCTGTAATTTTCCATAGCGTGGTGGATAAACAAGTTGCCTTTACAGCTTTAACCCATAGCGCCACAAGTTGGTTATGGGATTTTGGTGATGGAAACACAAGTACCGAACAGAATCCGGTTTATGTTTATGAGAGTGGTGGTTACTATGTAGCTACTTTGACTGCCACAGATGGCAGTGGCAATTCTGTTGTTGCTGAAGTAAATTTAGCAGTTGCTTTAACTCCTTACGTTTTACTTACCGGAGGGCCAACTGCGACAAACGGCAAAACCTGGAAACTTAGCGCAAATCACTCTGCCACAGACAGATTTGCAGATGCAGATGCAGATTTTTCTGAAGTTGAAGCGCTTCCACAGGGTGCGTTTGATTTGTATTTGGGAATGGGGGAAGTTTATAACGATGAATTTACATTTCATTTTGATGGAGGTTATGGACATGACACAAAAGAAGATGGTGCTGCCTTTAGCGGATACGTTTATCAGTTGGTTACAACTGGCGGTGCCGGAATCAAGAATGCCGGTGGTGCAGCATTTGGTCTTTGTACCGCTTCATATACTCCAGAGAGCGGGGCTACTTTTACTTATGTTGAAAACGAAGATCTCAATGTCCCTTCTGTTTATGGACCAGGTGGGGTTATGACGTATAAGAATGTTAGTACTCTCGACTTTTCCGGAACTGAATTTTTAGGATTTTGGGATTTCCAAAAAAAGATAATCGTGAAAGAAGTAAAAGATAAATCAATGCAGGTGGTAATGTTTATGGCAGCTTCACCTGATCATCTTCCACTTAACACGCACGCCCTTGTACTTACATTCGACGCAGTTAATTAGAAATTAATGTTATACGGTAAAAATTTAAAATAAACGTAAAGAAATTAATTCAATATAAGAGTTATGGATTATAAATATTATTTAAAAAATATTACAAGACAATTACTTGTCTTTTTAATATCTGCAACTTTGCTACTGGTATTTTCCGTGGCAACTGCACAAAATACGAACGGGCACAGGGTTACTGGAAAAGTTACCTCAGCAAGCGATAACCTGGGATTACCCGGTTTAAGTATCATTGTAAAAGGTACGACTCGTGGGACAGTTACCGATGTTGATGGTAACTACAGTATCGGGGTAGATGAAAGTAATGCGACACTGGTATTTTCTTTTGTAGGATTTACAACAAAAGAAGTTGCTGTTAACGGACAGAGCGTTATTGACGTGATTATGGAAGAAAGTTTTGAAGCACTCGGGGAAGTGGTTGTTACAGCACTTGGTATAAAAAGGGAAGAAAAATCCCTTGGCTTTTCTGTTGGCAGGGTCGACGGAGAAGAACTTACCAGGGTTGCCCAGGAGAATGTCCTGAATTCAATGGCAGGGAAAGTTTCAGGAGTAACAATTAATTCAACCGGAGGTGCAGGTTCCACAGTTAGTATGGTAATTAGGGGTGCCTCATCGATGACCACGGATAATCAACCTCTTTTTGTTGTAGATGGAGTTCCAATGTCTAATACCGTAAATAATGTAGGAGGATTTGGTAAAGATAACAGAGTGGATTATGGAAATGCGATTGCGGATTTGGATCCCGAAAGCATTGAAAATGTTACAATATTAAAAGGACCCAGCGCGGCAGCTCTTTATGGTACACGTGCAGGGAATGGCGTTGTTCTTATAACAACAAAAAAAGCAACGGGCACAGATGGGATGAAGGTTTCGGTTACATCCAATACAGTGTTTGATATACCAGCCCGTTTTCTTGATGCACAAACTCAATTCTCTTCCGGATTTTTCTCCTTTAGGCCAGAAGATGTTGGAGGAGGAATATTACCAACAATAAGCGCAGGCGATGGAACAGGTGCTGGACCTGAAAATGACAAAGGTTACTGGGCAGTGCAATGGGATGCACCGTTAGATGCAAATGGAGTTCCGGTGCCAACAGAGGTTATGTCGTACCCCAATAATATTAGTAATTTCATCAACGACTATGCTTACACTACTACAAATGGTGCATCCATCTCAAGTAGTAATTCTACTACAAGCTACAGGCTTGGTTTAACCAATATGGTTCATAGTGGATTGGTGCCAAATTCCGACCTTAATAAAAATGGTTTAACCTTATCGGCTTTATCAAAGGTGCGGGAGAATTTTACTGTTAGCACAGATATTAATTTTAGCAATACCTTTGCTGATAACAGGCCGGCTTCAAACAGGGGGGCAAATCCATTGGAGTGGGTTTACAAACATCCGGCAAATATCGACATTCTGAAATTGGAGGATTATGGGACAGGGAGCGATATCGCAAGGGTTTCAGGAAACCATGAAAATCCATATTTTTTAGCTTACGATGTAAACAACAGTTTTAACAGGTACCGGATTTATGGCAATATTGTTGCTAATTGGGAGATTTCGCCGGTGCTAAATGTCATGGGGCGGTTTACCATGAACAAAATTGATGAAGTGCGAGAAACAAAAATGGCTCCAGGTTATACAAAAGAACCAAACAATGGAGCTTATGGAATTGTAAATAGCAACGGGCTTGAAAGAAACATTGATATATTGGGTACTTATAAAAATAATTGGGGCGATATAACAGCATCAATTTCTGCCGGAGGAAATATTTTATACTCAAAAGCTTCAAGTATAAGTAATTCATCTAAATCGGGATCAGGCTTAGTGGTTCCAAATGTATTTACCGTTCAAAATATAAGTTCCGGTGCATTAAATTTCAGCAACTATAGAAGCCAGAGAGGAATGAACAGTGTTTATGCCATGGCTAATTTAGGATGGAAAGATATTGCGTTTCTTGATTTAACAGCAAGAAATGACTGGTCGAGTACCCTGCCACCTGAAAATCGATCTTACTTTTACCCTTCCGCTTCATTAAGTATTTTAGCTGATGAAATATTTAATATGGGAGCAATTGTTGACATGCTTAAACTAAGGGGTGGTTGGGCACAGGTAGGAAACGACACAAGTCCATATGGACTGGTTGCAACGTACGGTAATGCCGGACAGTGGGGAGATGCAATAAGGTTAGCAAAAAGCAGTGGGTTGTTAAGCCCTAATCTTTTACCCGAAGAATCAACATCGCTTGAATTTGGTGCAGATATTAGATTATTTGGTAATAAATTGCGTTTTGAAGGAACTTATTATACCGTTGATAACAGGAACCAAATATTAGGTGTCCCTTTAGCAGCTTCTACCGGTTTTAGCGGGGTTCAAATTAATGCAGGTTTATTGCAAAGTACTGGTTGGGAATTTTTACTGGGGGGGACTCCTGTGAATACAACTAACTGGAATTGGGATCTGAATATGAATTTCACGAAAAATGAAACCAGGATCATAGAATTAACTGATGAGGTGGAGTTTATCCAGTTCTGGGATAATGCCAGGGTGAAAAATATCGGTTATGTTCAAGATGAAGAACTTGATCGCGATGGTTTGGTAGGTAATTTATACTCCCGAAAGGTTAATCGGGTAAGCGATGAAAATTCGCCATACTTTGGATATCCAATCCTTGGTAGTGGGCTTGATGCTGAATGGGAAGGTGAAGAGGAATATTCAAAAGTGGGAAATTATAACCCCGATTTTATAATGGGCTTACAATCATCACTTTCGTATAAGAATTTTACCTTAAACCTGACATTCGATTGGAGATATGGTGGCCAGTATATATCGCAAACCACACGTTATTTAACTGAAGGGGTGTCCACGCAAACATGGCTTGATGAGTTAGTACATCCAGGTGAATTGGGTGGTGCACCAAGCCAGGCACTTCGCGATTGGGTTGTCGCAAACGAAGATCAACTATTGTTAAGCGATAAATTAAGGCCTGTTGGTGGGCCAACACCCGAATATGGTGGATTTCCTGAAAGCTTTAGCGGGGTAACTGTTTACGATGGTACTTTTGCACCTGGTGTAATGGGTTATTATGATGATAATGGAAATTTTATTCTGGTACAAGAGAACCTGGGTAACGAGGGTACAGTATTTTTACCGTACGTTGTGAGCTATCCCTGGGATCTTGGCGAGGCTAATTTGTTTGACGCCGACTATATAAAATTGAGGGAAATTTCAATTAATTACAGGCTTCCCAATAATATCTCACAATCGATTGGGATGCAGGATGTAAATTTCTCTGTTTATAGTCGTAATATATTAATCTGGACCAAAGATGCTAAATTAGGTGTGGATCCCGAAAGGGCATATCAGGCAGAAGGAAGTGGGCGTTTTAGCCAAGGGGTTGAAAGGTTTAATGCGGAGCCCTGGGTTGTTCCTGTTGGATTTAAGGTAGGATTTACTTTTTAAGAAATTAAACATTTATGATCATGAATAAAATAAAAAATAGTTTTATAATCGCATTAGCTTTAGTGTTTACTTTTGTTATATCTTGTAAAGATCTGGACGAATTAAATATTAATCCAAATGGTGTTGATCCTGAAAAGGCAGACCTTAACTTATTATTACCTACAATAGTTACGGGCGTTGGTCAATATGTTGTAAGTTTAGGATTCGATCGTTTTTCCGGCGTTATGCAACATACCCAAAAAGACGGGTGGTCGGGTAACCATAACGATTATGACTGGGATAATTCAAGTACTAGTTGGTCAGGTTACTATAGTATATTAAGAAATAATGATGAGTATTACAAAAAAGCAATAGAAGGGGAAAACGAGTTTCATCAAGGTGTTGCATTAGTAATGAAAGCTTATACTTTTGGGCTAATTACCGATTTATGGGGTGATGCACCATATTTAGAAGCACTAAAGGCCGATCTGGGTGAAGAATTTTTCAAACCAGTATTTGATTCTCAAAAGGATATTTATACCGGTATTCTTGCTGATTTGGAGACTGCAAATACATTATTGTCAAAAAGTAGCGACTCGTATTCAAATATATCTCCAAGCCAGGATGTATTGTATAATGGTGATGTAACAAAATGGAGAAAATTTGCAAATTCACTGGCACTTCGGTATTATATGAGATTATCCCTAAAAGAACCGGGAGTAGCGGAACAGGGGATTAGAAATATTGCTTCTAATCCTGGCACTTATCCATTAATTACAAGTGCAGCCGATGATGCAACTGTTAGTTACATAGGTTTATCACCGGCTGATTCATGGCCAACAAATACAGTATTCAATCCCGATCCAAGTGGTACTTACATGAGGTTAAAATTGTGTGCAACTCTTGTTGATGTTCTTCAGGATCTGAATGATCCAAGATTAGGTGTATGGGCAAATAAGATTGAAACACCGTTGGAGTTAGTGGATGGGGAAAATATTGACCAAATTATTGGTGGCGTAAGACAAATTTCGCAAGACATTGTTGATGCGTACGAGCTATCATGGTCGTTGGGAGTAGATTATGATCCTGAATATGTAGGAATTCCTCCCTCGGTGTTTGCTGCTCCACAATACAATTTAAATCCAAATTTGGATCAGGGAGTTTTTAATCCACATGCTTCTCATTTGAACGACATTTATAAAGAATCAGCAGGTTCCTTGTTACTAATGAGAATAATGTCCGCTGCCGAAGTTCACTTTATTCTAGCCGAAGCAGCTTTATATGGCTGGGCATCAGGAACTCCGGAAGGACATTATGCTGTCGGTATTGAACAATCATTTAATGCCTGGGGTGTTGGCGATGCTTTTGGAAATTATATTGACGGTGCTCCTTATTCAGGCCTCGAAAGTATAATTGAACAAAAATGGATTGCAAGTTGGACCGCTGCAGCCGAATCCTGGTTTGATTATCGAAGAACTGGTCTGCCAGATCTGCAAACAGGCGAATCTGCAAAAAGAGCTGCATTACCTCTTCGGTTTTATTATCATTATGATGATGAAATAGCAAAAAATACGGTCAATGCAGAAGCGGCAATAGAGAAATTAGAACCAACGGCTTTTAAAGGTAACGACATAAGTAATAACAGTGCATGGTCAAAAACATGGTTGTTACAGGGAACAGGTAAACCTTATTAGAATATTATTATAATTGTAAAAAGCAGGAGGCAAAGTCTTCCTGCTTTTTTATATATAAAAGATTAAGATTCAAATTGAATAATATGAAAAAATGGTTATTAAGAATTGGAGCAACAATACTTGGTATTTTGCTTCTGTTAATAGTATTGGGATTGTTAAATATGCGTGATCGTCATCCCGGATATGAAGTAGATTTGCTCATTCACGGAGCAGAAACTCCTGGTACAATCAAAGTAGGTTTTGCGGCTTTTCCAATCACTCCAACAGTTATCGACACCTGGAACGACAAAAACGGCGATGCAAGGTTTAATGAAAAAGATGGCGACACCTATAACGACAACAATAACAATGGAAAATTCGATGCATTTTGGATAGCCGGTTTTAGCAATAAAAAGCCTGCCAACGGAGTACACGACGACGTTTGGGCACGCACTGTAGTTTTTGATGATGGCAACACCCGACTAGCAATGGTTTCGCTCGATGCCATTGGTTTTATGCACGAAGATGTTGTTGATATCCGGCTGGAAATTCCTGAAGAACTGGGAATAGATTATACCGTTATTTCGAGTACACACACACACGAAAGCAACGACTTAATTGGTATTTGGGGCGAAAGTCCTTTGAAAAGCGGGGTGAATAAAGAGATGATGAAATATGTGAAGAGTCAAACTCTTGCGTCAATTACTAAAGCTGTCAAAGGATTGCGTCCTGCAAAACTCCAATTTTCAGAAGATTTAACAGGTGCAAAAGACCAATTAATGGACACGCGCGAGCCCATTGTATTTGATGCAGGAATGCGTTTTATTCAAGCCATCGACACAGAAAATGATTCAACACTCGGAGTTGTAGTAACCTGGGGAAACCACCCTGAAACATTATGGGCCGATAACCTGCTAATCAGCTCCGACTTTCCACATTATGTTCGCGAATTTATTGAAAAAGGTGTATATAATAATGGGGAATTAATTATGCCGGGCGTTGGTGGAACTGCAGTTTATTTTAGCGGTGCCGTTGGTGGATTAATGACAACACGTGGTTCGATGCCAATAAAGGGACCTTTCTCTGATACAGAATTCACAACACCCAATTATGACAAACTTTTAGCTCAAGGACAAAAATTGGGATTACTTTCTCTAAATGCTTTGGCAAACCCTGATTCAATTGTAGAAGAATCACAAATTTCAATTCATGCAAAAACAATTGAATTACCACTTGCCAACAATACCTTTAAACTTGCAGCAGCTATAGGATTACTGAACAAAGGACTTACCGGATTTTTTACTGCTCGGACCGAAATTGCTGCATTCTCAATTGGCCCGGCTAGCATTATTTGTGTTCCGGGAGAAATATATCCCGAAATTGTTAATGGTGGGATTGAAACGCCGGAAGGACAAGATTTTGATATTCAACCTGTCGAAACTCCACCTTTACGTGAGTTAATGCCTGGAAAATATAAATTTGTTCTCGGATTAGCCAATGATGAAATTGGATACATTATACCAAAAAGCGAGTGGGATGTGGAAGCACCTTATTTATACGGAGCAAAAAAATCTCCTTACGGCGAAGGAAACTCTTTTGGACCTGAAACAGCACCAATTTTACACAAAGAATTTCAAACCATTTTAGGTGAACTGTAGGCCAGCATATTGAACCTATTATTGAATTGTAACATTAAAACAAACCAACTATTTATTTAAATTTAAAAATATTGAACTATGAAACGTTACATTTCATTTATTAGTCTTCTTATTATTCTGTTACAAATTAGTTGTAATGGGCTTGCCCCCAAAAACAACATTGATAACATTCTTGAAAAATTCCATGATGCTAATTCCGAATATGTAATGGTTGTAGCTCACCGGGCGGCACATAAAGAATATCCTGAAAATTCTATTTCAGCAATTAAACGAGCTATTGAATTAGGCGTTGACATTGTTGAGTTGGATGCACGAACAACATTAGATGGGAATGTTGTAATTATGCATGACAATACAATTGATAGGACAACAAATGGAATCGGGAGGGCTGAAGACCAAACCTTGGCTGAACTTCAAACATATCGATTAAAGAATACGGATGGAACAACGGCGGAAGAAACTATACCCACATTAGAAGAAGCCCTGGAAGTGATTTCTGGAAATCTCATGATTGACATTCACATTATTACTGCCAGTGTGAAACAGATAATTGAAGTAGTAGAGAAAACAAATACAAATAAGCAAGTTCTGTACTACAGCAGTAACAACGATATTCTGAAAGAGATTCAATTATTGGACGAAAGTTCAATGCTTATGCCTATTACACACTCCTACCAAACGACTGACTCTGCAATTAATATGTTTCATCCAAAGGTTATTCATATCTATCCATCTTTCTACACACCGGAAGTAACAGACCTAATAAGAAATAACGGTGCCAGGGTTTGGATTAATTCTCTTGGTGAAATTGACGAAAAAATACGCGATGGAAAAGCACAAGAGGATTTGCCTACATTACTTCAATACAAAGCCAACATTATACAAACCGATGAGCCGGAATTATTAATACAATATCTTAAATCGAAGGGATTGAGAAACTAATAGTTTTTAAAACAAATGATTGGAAAATTCGGCTAGCGGAAAATTGTTGAATGAAATAAAATTGAAAAAGCAAAAAGATGGCACCACTAAACTATTCGAGTTGATGAAATAGGAATAGAACATCCATCAAAATAAATATGTTTTTTACCTAAAGGATTCTGTTCAAAAGCTAAATCTAAATGAAGCAGCATGACAAATTCTTCTGAAAAAATAATAAAAATGACATTTTTTTTAGTAAACCGTAAATAGAATTATTATGAAGAATTTTATTTATTTAATATTATTATTGACTTTAGGAGCTTGTGCAATTTCTGATAACGAAAGACAGGAGATTAGCCTAAATGGCTCGTGGGAATTAACCAGCACCGACAATCAATCAGATATTCCCACAGTGTTTGAAAGTAAAGTCCCGGTTCCGGGTTTAATTGACATGGCAAAACCTGTTATTCAAAATCAAGATACTATTTACGAGAACTCTACATTTTGGTATAAAACAAAATTCAAACTTGATCATGCCAAAATCAAAAACGTAAAATTAAAAATCAATAAGGCTAAATATTCCACAAGCGTGTATTTGAACAACCAGCTTGTCGGAGAAAACAGTTACAATTTCACACCATCCGTTTTTGATATTAAATCAGCACTAAATAAATCGGGTGAAGAGAATGTATTGATTATTGCTATTGGCTCTAGAAATAATCTGCCTGACACCGTGGCCAATGGCCATGATTTTGAAAAAATAAAATATATACCCGGAATCTACGACGATGTAAAACTTATTTTAGCTAACGGACCATTTATAAGCAATATTCAAACTGTGCCAGATATTGAACAGGAAGAACTTCGTATTGTGGCAAATATTGAGACAGATAATCCGGGTCAAATTATTAAATCATCCTATGTAATAAGAGAACTTGTTTCAAAAAAAGTTGTAGCAAGTGGGAGCAATAAAAACATTAAATTGATTGAAAAAGGAAATATCGATTTTACGGTATCGATACCTGATTGCAAACTTTGGTCTCCCGAAAATCCATTTCTTTATGAATTAGAGTTTTCAACCCAAAACGACAAAGTAAAAGTTCGGTTTGGAATGAGAAATTTTTATTTTGACAATAACAAGGGTTATGCCATGCTAAATGGAAAACCATACTACATGCGGGGAACAAACGTATGTATATTCCGTTTTTTTGAAGACCCAGAAAGGAATGGATTACCATGGGATAAAAAATGGGTAACTAAACTGCATGAGAAATTCAAGGAAATGAATTGGAACAGCATTCGTTATTGTATTGGTTTTCCTCCCGAAGAATGGTACAATATTGCTGACAGCCTAGGTTTCCTTATTCAGGATGAATTTCCTATCTGGACATTAAGCAAAGGATTTGAAGAGTTTCAGGGCGGATTAACCTCAACCCATCTTTCAACTGAATTTTATCAATGGATGGAAGAACGTTGGAATCATCCATCCGTAGTTATTTGGGATGCACAAAATGAAACTGTAACTGATGTAACGGGAGATGCCATCAAAAAAGTGCGACATTACGATTTATCAAATCGCCCATGGGACAATGGCTGGGGTGCTCCGGTTAGCGAATCAGATTGTGTCGAAACTCACCCCTATTTATTTCAAAGGTATAATGAAGGCTCAAAGCCAGGTCCATATGGAGGGCAATTCCCTTCTCAACTTGGACCATTAAAAGATTTGTTAACCGAGGTCAGGATTCCATTTAACGGGCCAAATATGAAATCTCCAAGACCTGATGGAAAACGATACAATAACCCGATAATTGTAAATGAATACGCATGGATTTGGCTAAACCGCGATGGCTCTCCAACCACACTTACTGATAGAGTTTTTCGAATCTGTTTTCCGGAAGCCGATACCCCTGAAAAAAAGCATGAAGCATATTCAAAACACTTGGGCATTCTTACTGAATATTGGAGAGTACACCGTAATTCTGCTGCAATTATGCATTTCTGTGGTTTGGGGTATTCACGTCCGGAAGCTCCACGTGGTCAAACCAGTGACAACTTTACTGACATTAAAAACCTTGTTTACGAGCCGCATTTTCTTCAATATGTAAAACCGTCTTTTAGCCCGGTCGGTTTAATGATTGAAGTATGGGATAAAGCATTTAAACCAGGAGCTACTGTTGATGTCCCTGTACATATTATAAACGATACCTATGAAAAGTGGTTTGATACTATTAAACTTTCTATCATATCAGGCGAACAAGTTGTGTCTCAGCAGAATATAGAATGCGACTTAGAAATGTTGGGGAAAAACGTATATAATTTATCCATGAAAATGCCATCAGAAAATGGGAAATACAAGCTTGTCGCAGAAATAATATACAAAGATGAACCAGTAAAAAGTATCAGAGATTTTATTATTGAATAACAGGTTCAACAAAATTTGACTGGCAATTATTATGTTGTAAACATCGGTTTGAAGAATCAACAATATTGAAAGGAGCAATCGGACAACAGTCTGGTAAATACCAAAAAGCAAAATGAGAAATTCATTTCAAAAATTAAATTTAAGGATAATATTTTCGATTAATGTATTTGTGATTAGTTTGTTATCAGTTTCAGCTCAATCGACAAACATTTTTAATATTACTGATTTTGGCGGAATTGGTGATGGACAAACAATAAATACAAATGCCATTCAACAAACGATTGACGCCTGTTCTGCTCAAGGAGGTGGTGTTGTTAATTTTCCGGCTGGAGATTATGTTTCTGGTACAATATATCTAAAAGATAACATAACCCTGAATTTAGAGGCTGGGGCAATTTTAATGGGAAGCACCACACATAAAGATTACCCACTCAATAATTGCGATTTTGCATCTTTTACGGATAGTTACACCGGAAGGGCATTGATTTGGGGCGAAGGTTTGCACAATATCGCTATTACCGGGCGAGGAACTATCGATGGACGAGGAACAGAATTCAGGGATATTCACCCAAGCAAAGAAGAATGGGAAGAGCAGATTAAATTTTATAAAGACAGTACCCGGTATGTTCCCGGTGAAAATTATATTAACCGCCCCTATGCAATTCGTTTTATAAGTTGCTCAAATGTTCTGGTTGAAGGAGTTACAATGAGAAACTCAGCAATGTGGATGCAGCATTATCTAAATTGTGAATTTGTTACAATTAAAAATATAAACGTATTTAACCATGGCAGTGCAAATAACGATATGATTGACATTGATGGTTGCAGAAATGTTGTTATGTCGGATTGCTTTGGGGATACAGAAGATGATGCCCTTACTTTAAAAAGCACAGCAGAAATGCCAACTGAAAATGTGAGTATCAGCAACTGTGTTATCCGTACCCGGACTAATGCAATAAAAGCCGGAACAGAATCTTCGGGGGGCTTTAAAAATATATCAATAAGCAATTGTGTAATAAAAGCCTCTACAGTTGGTGAGCGCGTTGCGGGAACTAATAAAGGACAGGCAGGAATTGCTCTTGAGTTAGTGGATGGTGGTGTTCTCGATAAAATTACCATTTCCAATATTACAATTGAAAACATGATTGCCCCCATTTTTTTAAGACTTGGAAACAGGGCAAGGAAATATCGGAAAAATATTAAAACACCAAAAACAGGGGTTTTTCAAAATGTAAAAATCAGCAACATAATTGCAACCGGAGCCGGAGATACAGGCTGTTCGATCCTTGGGCTGAAAGATCATCCTATAAAAAATGTTTCTATTAATGATGTCAGAATAAGTTTTGCCGGTGGGGGAACTTTGTTGGATGCTCAAAAGGAAATTCCGGAAGATGTGGATGGTTATCCCGAAAGTACTCGTTTTGGAAATTTACCAGCATATGGATTTTTTGTAAGACACGCTGAAGAGATTACTTTTAGGGATATTTATTTTGATTTTTATACTGCTGAAAAAAGGACTGCCCTACTTTTTGATGATGTAAATAAATTGAAAATATACAATTTGCATGCAGAAGTATCACCTGAAATTCCACAGGTAACTTTAAAGAATACCAACGAGGTATTTATTTCTGAATGTTATCCTGCCAAAACAGACATTTTTTTAAAAATTGAAAATAATAGTGAACAAGTTGGTTTGATCGGCAATAACTTTAACCGAATTGATAAACCATTAGTATTGGATGAATCAATCAAATTGGCCAATCTTCAATTTGCCGGTAACTTTCCTTACAAATCATTGTTTGCTACACTTCAACCAACTGTAAAAAGGGATCAATTTGGCTTGATAAACATCTCTTCCTTCACTCCTAATAGTGATATTTATTACACACTCGATGGGACAGAGCCTACAATATCGTCGAAAAAATACAGTACTCCTGTAGAACATACCGAAAAAGTGTTACTTAAGGCGAAAGTATTTAAGAACAAAAATGTAAGCCGCACTACAGTAGTAAATTTAGATAAGGCTACGGTCATAAATCCGCAAATCGAACCTTCAAATTCATATTTTAATAAAGATTTAAATGTTGAACTTTCATGTACTGATCCTAAGGCTGAAATAAGATATACTTTAGATGGAGCTGAACCAGTTGCAACTTCGATGTTATATCGAAAACCAATTAAAATTGGGAATACTTGTACCGTTAGGGCAAAAGCTTTTAAAAATGGGTATGAACCCAGTTCTGGGGTAACATCAAAATACGAACAGGTTCCTCTGGTGGATGGAGTTCAATATAAATATTACGAAGGGGGTTGGTACGACATTCCGGAATTAATTGAGCTCTCTCCAATCAGAACAGGAATTGTACCTGATTTTAGTCTTGGGGAAATTGGACCAAAAGTCCTAAAATATGCTTTATTAATGATTGGGTATATTAATATTGAAAAATCGGGCAACTATACTTTTTACTGCAGTTCAAACGATGACAGCGAATTATACATTGATAGTAAACTGTTAATTTATGATGTCTTTTTCGGATTTCAGGAATTGAAAAAAGAAATTTATCTGGAGAAGGGCATACATCAAATTGAAGTGAGATATATCCAAAGAGGCGGGTTGGAATCTTATAAAATTTCAATTGAAGGAGAAGGACTTGAAAAACAAGAACTCACCTCAGAAAAATTAAGCGGGCATTAAAAAAATGACATTAAAATAAATTACAATGAAAACGTACAAACATTATCTTTTAAACACACTATTTGCAATAATTTTAACAATAATATTTTCTCCTGTGTCTTTTGCTCAGGAAAACCAAATAGATTTTAATCCTGAGTTTGAAAAGGTAAAATCAAGGGTGAGTTATGTTCCCGGAATAAAAGTTATAAGAGGCGAAACTCATGTTATCGCGCCTGAACACGAAAGTTTTTGTCCGGCTGGCAGTGTTTTTAAATTTACTAATGGCGATATCCAGGTGTATAACAGAAGATCCTCCGATGGAGGAAAAAGCTGGAAACAAGTAGATCATATCCTTGAAAATTCTACTTATCAGTATCCCGGATCAGATGGAGAAGTGATTATGTTTCAATCTGCTAATCCGGCAGGAAGCTCAACAAATGAGGGAAGACCTGAAGTTTCTTTACAAAAGATTAACGAGGAAGGAGTTTTTGAGGCTAATTTTTTTCGTTCAAAAGACAATGGAATAAGCAGGGAAAGCGACCCCGCTAAAATTTTCCTTCCAAAGGAATTTGCTGATTGGTCAGGTGTTTTGTGTCGCAAAATAGTAAAGCTCGCCGATGGGAATTTGCTCGTGAGCATGTACATTAGAAATCCAGAAGGAAATTTGCACGAAAAAATGTTTCGTGTTTTGGCATTGCAATCAACTGATCGGGGCAAAACCTGGCATTATCTTTCAACAATCGCCTTCGATATGGCAGATGATGTACGGGGTGAAGGTTTTAACGAATCAGCTTTACTTGTTCTTCCCGATGGAAAAGTGATATGTTATATTCGATCTGGGGCCAGCTACCAAAACTCTTTGGGGAGCTACAATAACAACGATTGGAATACTAAAATGCCTTTTAGTTACGGCAAACAAACAGCTATTTACAAAAGTGTTTCAATAGACGGTGGAAAAAACTGGAGTTATCCAGACCCCATAACTACACATGGAGTTTGGCCCGATGCATTGCTTATGAAAAATGGAATCATTGCAATGACGTATGGACGACCAGGCAATTGGATAATGTTTAACGATGGGAAAAGCGAAAACTGGGGTCCTATTATTCCATTTTATAATGACATTTATCCGCCAGATTGTGGAAACTATATTTCATTGGCGGAAGTCGCTCCAAATATTTTATTGGTAGTTTATTCCCGCACAAATCCCAACGACCATTGGCAAAGTGAAATTGTTGGCACTTACTTTAATGTTAAACCGATGATGATAAATGAATAAATAGAGACTATTATGAATCCTGAAAAATCAGAAATACCATACAAACCATTAGTTATATTTTTATTTATTGGGATCATTTTAATGGTTTTTGACTTTTCTGCCAATTCGAAGCAAACTGTTTTTTTTGATGTAACAGATTTTGGTGCTACCGGTAATGGAAAGATTAAAGATACGCCCGTAATCCAAAAAGCTATAGATGCTGCGAGTAAGGCAGGTGGTGGTACAGTTTATTTTCCGGCGGGCACCTATTTGTCGGGTGGCCTTATGTTGTGCGATCATGTAACTTTGCACCTCGAAGGAGGATCAACATTACTAAGAAGCACCGACCTTGCCGATTTTCCTTCGCATTCCACACAATTTCGTTCCTTCACCGAAAGATACGTCCACCACAGCCTTCTTTTTGCTGAAGATCTGGAGAATATAACTATCGAAGGCCGTGGTACAATTGACGGGCAAGGTACAATTTATCGTAAATTGAATCGGCAATTTCGTCAACGTCCCCACATTATCCGTTTTGTAAGTTGCCGTAACATCCGGATCAGGGATATTACAATGGTTAACTCCCCTTTTTGGGTTCAGCACTACCTCGATTGCGATGATTTGGTAATAGATGGAATCCGTGTCAACAGTTACGAAGGGTTAAATAACGACGGAATGGATATTGACTGTTGTAGAAACGTCAGGGTCTCAAATTGTTATATCCACTCCCATGACGACGCTATCGCTATTAAAAGTACATCTGATCAAACAAGTGAAAATATAACTATTACCAACTGTGTTTTAAGTACGGCATCTCAGGGTATAAAACTTGGAACGGAATCTAACGGTGGATTTCGTAATATTACTGTTACAAATTGCACTATCAGGAAACCGGGTCTGGATGAAAAGGATTGGGACCGGGTGCCTCGTGGTGTTTGCGCTATTGGAATGATGATAATTGATGGTGGGTTTCTCGAGCGGATAAATATTTCAAACATTACAGTGCGTGGTATGGACGCAATACTTTTTATTCGCCTTCGCAATCGTGCACGGCCTTTTCTTCGCAACCTCAACGATCCTGAATTGCCGGAATTTCCCAACGCACCTAAGGCTAAAATTGGCTCTGTGCGTGATGTTCATATTAGCAACATTATTGCTCGTGATATTGGGCCACGGGGATCAGATATTACCGGGTTGCCAGGATATCCGGTTGAAAATATTTCTATCAGCGACATTGATATAAATGTTGAAGGTGGTGAATGCTTTTCCGGCTAATTATGTAATTAAAGAAGTTCTCGAAGGTGATCCAGCCCTAAAATTGGATCATGCAACAAAAATGAAAAAATTATTGCCATCCAATGGTTTCTATTGTCGGCATGTAAATGACCTTAGGTTTCGGAGTATCAATATTGGATCGGAAAAACCGGATCAGAGGCCGGCTTTGATTTGTGACGATGTGAAAAATTTGGAAATTGACAGATATATTGGCCCGTCTGTGCCAGGTGGATCAGCAATGATGGATTTTAAGGATGTTCAGGGAGCATTTATCCGGGGCTGTTTTGTACCTGAGGCTTGCGATGTATTTATGCGATTTGAAGGTAAAAAGAACAGACATTTTACTGTTATGGGTAACGACCTGAGCCTTGTAAAAACTGCCTTTGTTTTTGAAGGTGGGGCAACGGGTAAATGTTTATACGAATCAAACAACCGGAGAAAATAGCCAAAATCGGATGCCTTATTTATCATAAAATAAATAAACAGCTTAAAAACAGCAATTTGTAAAATTACACCCAATGAAAACAAAACACAGAAAATTAATTGTTACGTGCTTTTTAAGTTTCATTACAACATTAAATTTATTTGCACAAAAAATGGAAGTTGATGTTAATAGTCAATCTAACTTGATGCCGGATATGGATATAGAATATCGTACCGCAGGCGATTACCATGACAGTGGAAGTTGGAAAAAAACATTAAATGACAAAGCAGTTTATTTTGAAAAGAATACAATTGAACGTCACAATATTGAAGGTACATATCCATCGTCGGTAAGGTTGCGCCCCCCAACGAGGTTTTATAATGGTTCGCAAAAAGATGCATGGAAAATATTAAATACAACAGGTGAATTGCCACAAGGTTGGTTTGTGGACCATGGAACAACCGGATTGTCAAATGTTGCCCATACCAGCTCGTGGACGGGAAACCTTATAACGGCCAAGGCTTTCCATGTGGCATTTCTACGAAAAACGAAAGGCGAAAACAATAAGGAATTCAAGGCTGCATATAAACAGGCAAATGAAATAATCTCCGGGATAAGAAAACTAACTTTAGTTAGTGGACAAGCTGGATATCTGGCAAGAGGCTTTGCTTTAGGTCATGGACCCACGTACGCCGAACGTCATTACCGTTGGGGAGAAGACAATTCCCGCGATTTATGGAAACAAGGGGTAGGGGAGTTTTCTAACTTAAGATATCGGGGAGGCCCAAGCCATCATAATTACGACCAGGTTTTTAGGGGCCTGGGTATTTACTATTTTATTGCTGCTGATAGTATTCAAAAGGAAAATATCAGGGAAATTGTTGAAGATATGTCAAATTGGGCGCATCTAAAAAATAACATGAATGTTATGCTCGAAAATGGTGAAGATATTAGTACCGAACTGATTGGCGGCTGGCGTGCACTCGATGGTGATTCAAGGCCATCGGGAAGTTCAATTATGGCAACAACAGGGTTAAAAATTGCATATCTTATTACAGGCAATAAAAAAGTGAAAGAGCTCTACGATAAGTGGGTTGAAATACTTCAGTATCGCGAATTTAAAGATTCAGAGGAAAATTTTATGGGAGAAGAACGCGAAAACTACGACGATACTGATCATTTGCTTCCTGATCTTTACCTTCTTAATATAATTGAGGAAGATGAAGACTTGCTGGCGTTTTATAAAAAATGTGTAAAAGATTCATGGAGTGTACACAAAAACGACAAATTATCGTGGTTTAATTTTATTTATCAGGCTGTTTTGGGTGATGAATTTGGGGATAGTGAAGGTTCGATTTGGAACCTGCAAACATTTCCCACAAACAGGATTTTACAACCCCAGATGAACAGCATTAGAAACGATATTGAGTTTTACAATAATAATGGAGACAAGCAAGCTCTTCATCCTTTACCGGTTTATGCTCGCCCATCGGACAACGAATATGAATGGAAACGTTCTCCGTATGCATTGGATGGATGGTTAAGCCGAACTATTAACGTACTGGAAGTTTCGCCCTACGATAATTATGTGCAATTCGCCATAGAAACAAATGGTAGTGTTCATCGAAGTTTGACCAAGGGTGAAACCTGGCAAAAAATGGATGGGCTTTCCGGGGTTAACGACATCCTGTTATTTTCGAATTACAGATGGCTCGTTATTGCCGCAACAGAACATGGTATTTATCGCTCGTTTAATTGTGGGGATACCTGGGAAAAATCTTCAGATTTGGTGGTCGATCGATTTTATCAAAAAAGTAAAAATTCAAACATCATTTATGCCCTTTCTTCCGAAGGAATTTATGTTAGTAATGATTTTGGTGAGTGGGGGGCAGCAGGGAACTGGGAATTAATAAGTGGGAAAACACCAAGGTTATCGTCTAAGAATTTTGCTGTTGAAATTGATGATAAAGTTGTAAATATGTTTATGCAAACAGCACAGGGATTGTATTGCAAAACTAATAATGATTTAAATTGGTCGCCACCGGCACCTGCTATCCGTGGTAGGGGATTTAGTGAAGTTATGACCTTCCCCGGAAAACCAATATGGACCAAGGTGCATGGTAAAAGAATTTTTAGTGCCATATTAATTTCCGATTGGGCATTCAAAGGAAATATTATTGTTGTAAGTGAAGATGAAGGTAAAAGTTGGGTCCCGATTGTAAAAGAATTAGATCCTATTTATAAATGGATGATTCATGCCAAAGAAGGAAAGTCGCTGCATGTCAACGAATTAACGAAATTATTAGATCAACTTAAAATGTTATCGATACAGGATTTGATTATTGATAAAGAAGACAGTAACACCTGGTATGGAATGATTGAATCGGGTGTGGCAATTACTCATAATGCCGGTAAAACATGGAAAATCAGCAATAATGGATTATACATCCCACGGGTAAACAAGATTTTTACTTCGAGATATTCAAACGATATTTATGTAAGTACTCCGGCCGGGGTGTACGTTAGTAAAAATAAAGGGGAATCGTGGGATGATACTTCGCTGATCCTGAACGACGTTGGAGCCCTCAGAGCAGAAATAGGAGGTGTAGGATATCTTGAAGCCTATTGGTTGGGAATGTATCACGGATTTATTACCAGCGAAGAGGCAAACCAACTTTGGTGGCAAGAGTAAATAGTACTTCTAAGAGACACTAAATAACTAAAAATTATCGGCATGAAAAATTCGGTTTATATTATCAGCTTAATAGCTATTTTTTTATTGTCAGGATGTAGCCCGTTTTTAACAGATAAAGAACCGGTAGATTTTGTTGATCCCTTACTAGGTACTTCCAGTTGCCGTTGGATGCTTTTCCCCGGGCCAAGTATGCCATTTGGGATGGTAAAATTAAGTCCCGACAATACCGATGAATACCTGATGGATGCCGGCTATGAATTTGGAATTAATAGTATTGCCGGTTTTGGGCATGTCCACTCATGGTCCATGGGGAGTTTTTTAACAATGCCGGCAACAGGAGAAATAAAGATATTGCCAGGAACAAAAGATGATCCTGATTCCGGATACCGTTCAAGAATTAACCATGATAACGAAAAGGCCTCTCCCGGATATTATTCCATTTTATTGGATGATTATGGAATAAAAGCAGAACTGACTTTAACAACGCGAGCTGGGTTTCAAAGATATACCTTCCCAAAAATGAAAAGCGGGCACGTACTCTTCGACTTGCAGGTGCCTGAAGAAGTACAATCTACCATTATAAAAGCATCTATAATAAAAGTGAGTGATACTGAAATTGCCGGATATGTACAACGTGAAGCCGGATGGAATGAATATATCCTTCATTTTGTTGCCAGGTTCAACCGTCCCTTTTATTCAATGGGTGGATGGCAGGGATCCGATATTCTTGATGATGCAATGGAGATAGTGGTAGGTTCAGATTCTGATATCGGGGCATTTTTGAAATTTAATTTGGATGACCATCAAACTGTTTTAATGAAAACCGGCATTTCCTATGTAAGCATTGAACAGGCCCGGCTTAATATGGAAACAGAAATGGAAGAGTTTGGGTGGGATTTTAACGCCCTTCATAAAAATGCAAGGGATACATGGAACAATTTATTGGGTAAAATAAAAGTCGAAGGAAATTCGGAAACGGATAAAATAAAATTTTATACAAACCTTTATCGGTCATATTCTGCCAGGACAATTTTTAGTGATGTGAACGGGAAATATGTTGATATGTGTGAGAATGTAAATCAACTGGCCGATCCTGATTCTCCAGTTTACGGTTGCGATGCATTCTGGAATACATTTTGGAATTTGAACCAGCTTTGGGGATTAGTCAACCCCGATATCACCGAAAAATGGGTTAATTCCTTACTCGAAATTTACGATAAAGGAGGATGGTTGCCAAAAGGTCCCGGAGGAATTGAATATTCAAGTATTATGGTTGCGTCGCATGAAATTCCGCTTATCGTAAATGCCTGGCAAAAAGGTATTCGTAATTTTGATGTTGAGAAGGCTTATAAAGCCATGAAGGATATTCAGATGATGCCTGCCCAAACTCATAAATGCGGCGGAAATGTCGGAAACTGGAACTTAATGAAATACATCGAAATGGGCTATGTCCCGGTAAACGAAGGCCCGGCATCGAATACACTTGAATATGCGTACGATGATTGGTGCCTGGCACAAATAGCAAAAGCCCTGGGGAAAATGGATGATTATGAATATTTTATGAAAAGGTCCCAAAATTATCGCAATATTTTTGACCTTTCTACCGGATATATGAGACCAAAATATTCTGGTGGTCCTTGGTTTGAAGAGTTTACTCCTATAAAAAGTGCAGTGGGAAAAGAAGATAATTTTGGAACAAAAGATTATGTTGAAGCAAATGCCTGGCAGTTTAGTTGGTTCGTACCTCATGATTTAAAGGGATTGATTGATTTAATGGGTCTCAACGAGTTTAATAAAAGGTTAGAAGAAGGATTTGAAAATTCGCGCCCGGTGTTCACCAGCGAATTTGTAAATCACAGTAATCAACCCAATATGCAGGCCCCCTGGCTTTTTAACTATTCCGGAAAACCCTGGCTTACCCAATATTGGGTACGCGAAGTCCTTGACAATTATTATGGGACTGGCCCTGTTGACGGTTATCCGGGCGATGAAGATCAGGGACAAATGGGGGCGTGGTACGTAATGAGTGCCATTGGTCTTTTTCAGATGGACGGTGGGGCTTCGGTTGACCCGGTTTACGAAATTTCGGGTCCGATTTTCGAAAAAGTGACCATAAAGCTTGATCAGAATTATTATGAAGGCAATGAGTTTATAATTGAAGCAAAAAATGCCTCTTCTGAAAATAGGTATATACAAAAGGCTACTTTAAACGGTAAAGAATTAAATAATTTCTGGTTAAAACATTCAGAGTTGGTTGAAGGTGGAAAACTTGTTTTGATAATGGGACCTAAACCGAACAAAAAGTGGGCTTCAACCAGCGAACATCCTCAGATAATGGATGTTGACCCTATTATTACAACACCTTATGTAATTGATACAGACAAAATATTCCTTTCCGAAAGATTGGTTAAACTTGCTTGCGATACTAAAGATGCCGAAATTTACTATACACTTGATGGTTCAGATCCCGATAAGAATTCGCAATTATATAATGAACCTTTTATTGTTAATAAAACAACAAAGGTAAAAATGATAGCCTGGAAAGGTGAACAAACGAGTTTATCTTCCTTGGCCATTATTACAAAAACAATAATGAGCAAACCAGTTCAACTTGTAGAAGTTGAACATGGCCTTTTGTACAAATATATACAGGGTTCTTTCCGAATGGTTAATGATTTTTTAGAAATCCCACCCATAGAAACCGGCATTGTACCTCATTTTTCAATTGAACCAAGGAACCAAGAACAATATTTTGCTTTCGATTATCAAGGCTATATTAATATTGCTGAAGACGGGATTTATACATTTTATATTGCCTCAAACGATGGCGGACAACTTTACATCGACAATCGTATCCTGATAAATAGTGATGGCTTACATCCTCTGGCAGAAGTTTATAAACCTATTGCATTAAAAGTCGGGTTTCACCCAATTTCGGTAAAATATTTCCAGGCTGGTGGAAGTAATGGTTTAACTGTGTCGTGGCAGGGCCAGGGATTTGCGAAGCAGGAAATACCGGGTTCAGTATTGTTTCATAAAAAAGGTCAATAAATTACAATTGGATTTCAACTTTATAAAAAATTACGAAAAATATTAAATTCTGATCCTTTTTCAGGTTAATATTAATTTGATAGTTATTAAGTGTCTTATTTATTTGCCTTTAAGACAAAATAAGGATAAATTTAACTTGTTTAAAATCGACAACTTAAAACCGTTACTTATTATGAAGAACAAAAGCAATTTTACACGCAGGGGTTTTTTGGCAACTACTGCAACCGCTGCTGCCGGATTAACGATCGTTCCCTCAAATACCATTGCAGGATTAGGGCATAAGGCTCCCAGCGATAAACTGAATATCGCAGGTATTGGAGTTGGCGGCATGGGCAAAGGTAACCTTAGAAGAATGGCTGGTGAAAACATTGTTGCACTTTGCGATGTTGACTGGACTACCGGCGGAAGAATTAATGTACCACAGGTTTTTGAAACTTACCCAAAAGCTGCACAGTATTACGACTGGCGAAAAATGTATGATGAAATGGGGAAATCGATTGATGCGATTATGGTTGCAACTGCAGACCACACCCATGCCATTATTACAGCAAATGCAATTGCGATGGGTAAACATGCGTTTACCCAAAAACCATTAACCCACAGTGTTTACGAATCACGCTTACTAACAAAGCTGGCAGCAAAACACAAAGTGGCTACTCAGATGGGAAACCAGGGATCTTCAGCAGAAGGTGTAAAGTTGATCTGCGAGTGGATTTGGAATGGAGAAATTGGTGAAGTAAAAGAGATAGAAGCGTACACAAATCGCCCAATTTGGCCACAAGGATTAGATGCACCTACAGAAGTAATGCCTGTACCTGAAGGCCTGAAATGGGATCTTTTCTTAGGACCAGCGAAGTTCCGTCAGTACAATTCGGCTTATCATCCTTGGGTATGGCGTGGTTGGTGGGATTTTGGAACTGGTGCACTTGGCGATATGGCTTGCCATATTATGCATCCAATATTTACAGCTATGAAGCTACAATACCCTACAAAGGTAATTGGTAGTTCTACACCTTTTACGCCCGATTGTGCACCAAATGCAGAGATAGTACATCTTACGTATCCGGCACGTAAAAAGCCGGCAAACGTCAAAATAGATTTACCCGAAGTTCAGGTAACATGGTACGATGGTGGTCTTAAACCTCAATTCCCAGATAGTTGGCCGATTGACAGAGTTCAAAATTCAGGTGTTCTTTTCCATGGAACTAAAGACACGCTTGTTTGCGGTGAGTATGGAACTGATCCAATACTTCTTTCTGGCAGGGTACCCAATGTTCCTAAAACGGAGAGGCGTATCGAAGGTCATGAACTAGATTGGATACGTGCTTGTAAAGAAAGCCCTGAGAATCGTGTGGCGACCGCATCTGATTTTAAAGATTCGGGTCCATTCAACGAAATGGTTGTTATGGGTGTTCTGGCAACCCGTCTTCAAGCCCTCAATAAAGTTCTACATTGGGATGGACCAAACATGACCTTTACAAATGTAAGCGAAGACGATCAACTCAGGATTAGCAGACGTAATTCTATCCCGGCGAAAGAATTTGCTGACGGATTGATCAAACATAATTATCGTGATGGGTGGTCATTACCCGACATGCCCTAATCTAATTGTAAATTAAAGATGTTAATTTTTCTCCTTTGCCTTTTTGGCAAGGGAGAAATTTTTTTAAAAGTGTTTTCAAGACATTGATTAGTGTCCGTCAATAAAGATGTTAATTTTTGCTTTTATGTTTGTATGTTGATATTTTATTAATTGTTTTGAATTCCGTATTGATTTAGCTTATGAGTGTTATTTTTTTAGTAATGAGTTCAAAAATAGTTTGTTATTAAACTAAATTTTCTTTTTGATTTTTTTTTCAGAATCCTCATTCACCTGAAAACGAGAAGTTCTGAGAAAAAATCAAACACCTTACCAAGATTAACCATTTGACTATTGACGAACTTGGTTTCGAAAAAGGTTTCTATAGTCCTCTATTTTTCTACTTATTCAAAAGGTTTTAGAGAAAACTTTATTTTATTTTTTTTACCCAAAAAGCTTATTTTAAACTCGAAACATACATTTTAAGCTAATTATCAAGCAAAACAAAATATTGTAATTATTTTTAGAAATAGTTGGTAAAAAGGCATTTATAATTCAAATACGCAATGGGAGGTTTTTTACAAACTGCAGTGGGCAATTTTTTTTAAAAGACAAATTAACATGAAACATAAATTAGAACTGAATAAACAAAACGCGGTAGCATTTTATAAAATGTCTTATGAAGGCAACCCAAAAAAAGCTGTTGATTTATATGTTGGCGCTGAATACATTCAGCATAATCCCATGGTCGGAGATGGGACTCAACCGTTTATTAATTATTTTGACCGAATGGCTAAAGAATATCCTGAAAAATCGATTGAATTTGTGAGAGTAATTGCAGAAGATGACCTGGTTGCTCTTCATACACATCAAGTTTGGCCAGATAACATTGAATATGTTACAATGGATTTTTTCAGGTTTGATAATAATGGAAAGATAATAGAACATTGGGATTCGATGCAGGAAATTCCAAAGCGTTCAGCTAATAATAATACAATGTATTAATAAATTCAAAAAACAGAATCAAAAGATATTTTTATACTAATTAGTGCTTCTGAGAAACTATATAGTATAATTTCAAAAAGAAGGCACGTTTATCGCCCCTTCAATTCTTTCCAATTATAATCGAAATATGTAGTATCCTAACCCAGATAAACCGGAAAAAACAAATTTCAAAAAATAAAATTTTCTAAACAATTTCATTCAAGGATTTTAGAATTTAGGCAGCTTATTAATTAGATTTTATTTGAAATTTGATGATTGAATATTGGGATTTCTGTCCTTTACTTATTATGCCTATTAAAAAATTATGGACTCTCAGGGTGACACTTATAGGAGCGTATTCGAAGACCTGGTGCTTGCCTGTTGAGATTTTATTGTTAATTTTTAAATTCAGGTTAACAGCTTTTTCTGATTGATCCTGCCAGGTTATTATGGGACACATTTCAATAAAATAAATAATTGCATTTCAAACTTGTGTTTTGTAACTTGTTTGAAAATTACAATTCTCAATGAAAAAAAATGTTCACAATGTATTTTCCCGGATGGTATTTTATAATGTCAAAAACGTTAAAACTTCAAATAATCCTAAAAACTTAAATCATGTATTACAACACTCACATTCATACCTTTAAACACGAAGACGTACCTGAACGATTTCTTCCTTTTAGATTAGTACGATGGTTGGCGAAAAACAAACATTCCAAAAGATTGATTTGGCTGTTAAATATATTAATCCCTTTTACCGATAAAGATTTATTAAGCCGTTATGCTCGTTTTCTTGAAATTGGCAAGTTTAAATCTCAGGAGGTAATTTTTAAGGAATGCCAAAAATTTTATCCTGAAAATACCCGCTTTGTTGTTTTACCAATGGATATGAAATTTATGAAAGCCGGAAAAGTACCTCGTGATTACACTAAACAAATAGAGGAATTAGGCAATTTTGCTAAAACCGATCCTAACGTAATTCCATTTTTTGCTGTTGATCCTCGCAGGGAAGGTGTTTTTGATTTATTAAAGGAAAGTGTGGATAAGTGGAATATAAAAGGCATAAAACTTTATGCGCCACTTGGTTATTTTCCTTTCGACAAACGTTTGTATCCGATATACGAATTTTGTCAGGAAAATAGTCTTTCGGTAGTTTCTCATTGTAGCCCGTATAATCTGGTACATTTTCGTGGAAGTAAGCGTGAACTTGAATTATTACTCGAAGATGCGATTTATCCAATTTTAAATCCGGGGAAAAGTAAAAAGCTTCTTTGTGCAAATTTTGCATATCCCGAAAATTATCGTCCTGTACTTGAAGATTTCCCCAATCTTAAAATTTGCCTGGCGCATTTTGGTTCAGGCAGTTATTGGGAAGAATTTCTTGATCATCCCGGAGAAAAAGGTAACTGGTTTAAAATTATTCGTGAAATGATTGAAAAATACGATAACCTTTACACCGATTTGTCTTTTACAATGAATAACAAAGAATTGTATCCTTTAATAAAGATTCTTTTTGAAAACAACAAATTGGCAAAAAGGGTTTTGTTTGGTTCCGATTATTATATGGTTGAAACAAAATCAAATGAACGTAGATTTGGATTAGATTTCCGTGCATTTATTGGTGAAAAATATTTTACTCAAATTGCTAAAGAGAATCCAGAGAGATTTTTAAATATTGCAAAGCCGGCAAATATAAAATTCGGGTCATCCACGAATGCTAATATTTCGTCACAAAATATGGCAAACACCTATTATTGACACACATACTATAAAATCTTAAAACAACTTTAACGATATAAATTGAAATAGAAAGAATAATTGGCTAAAAGATGACAATTTAAATTATCGTTGCATAAATGTAATTTATGTGTTAAATTGCTAAAAACAAAAACAAAAATATCAACTATCAATAATGTCGAATTCTCAACGTCCGGATAAATATCATTCAAATAATTTAATCTTAGTTTTAACCTAAAATTAAAATCATGTTAAACACAATTGATTATTTTTTTATTGCTGTATATTTTTTGGTAATTCTATTTGTTGGCTTATGGACAGGCCGTAAACAAGAAAAGGAAGACTATCTTATAGCTAATCGAAAACTTAAAACCCTTGAAGCAACAAGCACCATTTTTTCGAGTAGGATTGGGGCTGCAATTCTTTTAACATATACTGCTTTAGTTTATATTTACGGGCTGGGTGCTTACTGGTATTTTATTGGTTCTGTATTTGGTTTGTTTGTTTTTTATTTTTTTGGGAAAAAGGTTAAAAAACTGGGTGCCGAACAAAATTTTTACACTTTGTCCGATTTCTTTTTCTATCTGAAAGGTAAAACAGCAGGTTATCTTTCGGCTGTTGTTGTTGTTATTATTATGTTTGGCTGGGTAGTTTTGAATTTTACGGCGGGAGCAAAACTTGTTCAGGAATATACACCAATTAGTTATGATATTTCTGTTATTCTGATTGGTGTTATTATATTAATTTACCTGTTAGCAGGAGGTTTTAGGGCAGTTGTCAGAACAGATGTCATTCAAACCGGAGGTATTTTTCTGCTTTTTATTTTAATGATTTATCTCTTATTAACAACCAACGTAAAACCTAACTTGGCTCTTTCTGAATTGTTTGGTATCCCTGCTAAAGAAATTGTAAATTTCTTTCTAGCCGGCTTTTTTATTCCGATGGCTTCTCCCGAATTGTGGCAAAGGATTTATGCGATTGAAGATCAAAAACAATTTAAAAAAAGCTTAATTCTTTCATCATCATTCTATTTTATAATTGGTTTTATCCTACTAATGATTGGGATGGTTATCCGTACCGATATCCCTGGTTTAAGCCCTGATACAGCATTAATTGTTGGTTTTAGTAAGTTGCTTCCGGTAGGTTTGGCAGGTTTGTCGGTTGTGATTATTTATTCCGCTATTTCATCGTCTGCTGATACTTATATGTTTACAACTGCTTCTTCAGTTACACAGGATTTTCTCGAAAGGTTAGGACTGCTAAAAAAGGAGAAACTACCAGTAACAATGAGGTTAATATTAACTTTATTGATGATTTTAGGGATAGCAATGGCTCTGATTCTTCGCGATATTGTTGACACAACTTTTTTCTTTGTATCACTCACAATGTCTCTGGGTTTTTTAATTCTTGTTTTATGGATTTATCCCAAACTGAATAAATACAGTGTCAACTTTTCAATAATATTATGCCTTGTGGGGGTTACAATTCCTGCCATTGTAATTGGTATTTCTACGAGCCTGGTTATTTATGCAATTGCTTTGTGTATTGCTGGCCTTGTTATAGGATTTATTTATTATTTGATTAAAAAAGCTGTAAAATAATTATCTTAAAACGAGCCTTTTACATAAAAGAACCACATTCTTAAAAGTTGTATTAATAAACAAAAATATGTTTGTTATGAAAAAACTTTCATTTCTGATACTGTTTGTTATCTTTTTTTTTATTTCAGGTGCGCAAAATGAAGTTGCTACAAATTCTATTAAGCCAGCACTTCGGAAAAATTCTTTTTATGTTGAAACCCTCGTAATTTTGCCAGTCCTTAGTTACGACAGGTTTCTACCTATAAGCGAAAAAACAGGACTTGTTTTAAAAGTAGGTGTGAGTTCTTACGTCGATTTATTCTTTATAACCGAAGCTTCAATTTTATTCGGAGATATAAAACATTTCTTTGAGCTTGGGATTGGTTGGGGAGGTAAAAACATGTGGGGACCGTATGGCAAACTGGGATATCGATATATTGGCAAAAAAGGGTTAATATTAAAAGCCGGGGCAACAACGTCTAAAAATATTCCAATCTTTCCTACAGTTGGAATCGGATTTTCGATTTGAGGATTATATTTTTTTGTAATAATATTTTATACTAATAGGAATTTTCTTGAATTTATTTTTGCGTACACAAAAGATGCTGATGGGAAATTGCAAATTATTATGCTTGGTTCGCACCTTCGATATTCACCCGTTAAAACCACTAATCCAATTTAGGAATTAATATTTGTAGGAATTTTTGGTTACATAAAATAGTTTCAAAAAAAAGAACCGTTCTTTCTTTATCTGATTAAGAGAGAACGGTTCTTTACTTTTTCCGGGTGATGCGATTTCCAAATCGCATTTTTTATTACAGGCAATTCTGAAATTGGCGAACAAACGTTGAATTTATTCCACCAATTACATTTGAGTTTTTGAAATCCCCAATTTAAACTGTATTTTGGGAACTTAAATCTAAACCATTAAAATGAAAGCAGCCGTTTTAGAATCATACAATAATTTTGTTTGGAAAGATGTTGAAACTCCAAAAGTAAAACCCGGAGAAGTTTTGTGCAGAATTAAATTTGCCAGTATTTGTGGTACTGACATGCACATATTTCCGGGCGATTTTCATCCACGCACCCCAGTTCCGTTTATTCCCGGCCACGAAATGGGCGGTGTTGTTGAAGAAGTTGGTGAAGGCGTTTCCGGGTTTCAGCCAGGCGACAAAGTTGCTATCGACCCTATTATCTGGTGTAATGAATGTCCTGCCTGTAAAAGAAAACATTATCCGGCATGTATCAATTTAAAATTACTTGGAGTTGATATGGATGGCGGTTTTGCCGAATACGTGGTTGCCCAGCCGCATATGTTGTTTAAAGCAGCTCAGGAATTGCCTGATGAACATGTTGCTTTAACTGAAATTTATGGAATTGGGTTTCATGCCAACAGTCGTGCAGAAACAAAAGAAGGCGATGTACTTGCAATTTGGGGTGCAGGACGGGTTGGACAAGTAATTTTGCAGGCAGCGCGTACAAAAACCAGCGGTACTATTTTTATGATCGATCCTTTGGATAATCGATTAGAAATTGCAGAAAAACATAATAAGAATGTAATTGGAATAAATCCGAAAAAAGAAAATCCGGTTGAAGCAATTAAGCGGCATACAAATGGAAATGGAGTTGACATTGCTTTTGAAGCGGTTGGACATGCCGAGGAAATTAAAGGCGTTTTTACACCAATCCGAAGTTGTATTCAGAGCTTACGTGGTGGAGGAAAAGTGTGTGTACTTGGTTTATCCGATCATCCGGCAGCAATTGTATTTAAAGAACTAATCTGGAAAGAGGCGCAAATAATTACGTCGCGTGTGAGCGATGGGGAATTTACGGAAGTTATTGAACATTTAAACGCTGGTAATTTAAAACCCGATGCATTGATTTCAAAAGTGATGCACGGTTCACAAATTCAGGAAGCATTTGAATTGGTACAAAAAGAAAAAGAAAAGTACCTGAAAGTGTTGCTGGATTTTAGTTAATATCTTTTAACTCCGTGAAACTCTGTGCCTACTCCGTGTCCTTTGTGGTTATTTTTTTAACACCAGGTCAGAAAAAATAAATAAGAATTTGAATTCAATTTTAAGCTAAACAAAATGAGACATCTAATTATCTCTGTACTATCAATTCTGTTCTTGACCAATTGCTCAACAAAATCAGAATTGCCGGAAAATCCAAACATCGTAATTATTTTGGCCGATGATATGGGTTATGGCGATGTACAAGCATTAAATCCGAAATCGAATATTCCTACTCCGAATTTAAACCGTTTGGCAGAAGAAGGAATTATTTTTATGGATGCACACTCACCTTCAGCAGTTTGTACTCCAACGCGTTATGGCTTATTAACTGGCAGGTATTCCTGGAGAAGTCGGTTAAAAAGAGGTGTGCAAAATGGTTATGGCGAACCTTTAATAGAAACCGACCGGCCAACCATTGCAACGCTTTTAAAAGAAGTTGGTTACAAAACCGGGATAGTTGGTAAATGGCATCTGGGACTTGGTTTTCAGAAAAATGAAAATGGTGAATTTGACTTCTCAAAATCTGTGACTTATTCACCCAATAATGTGGGTTTCGATTATTCGTATATAATCCCTGCATCGCTTGATTTTCCACCTTATGTTTATATTGAAAACACTGAAATAACAGAGTTCCCATCGATTGTAGAAGAGGTAAGTAGTTTTCCAGGTTTTTGGAGAAAAGGCGAACGTTCTCCAGATTTTGTTATGGAGGAAACTCTTGATCATTTGCTTTATAAGGCGAACGGATTTATAGAAAATAATGCAAATAAAGAAAATCCGTTTTTACTTTATTTTCCGCTGACAGCACCCCACAAACCGGTGTTGCCGCATGAACGATTTCGAGGTGAAACAGAATTGGGAGTTTATGGAGATTTTGTACATCAGGTGGATTGGACCGTTGGCGAAGTACTCAAGAAATTAGATGAACTAAAAATTGCAGAAAATACCTTAGTAATTTACACAAGCGACAATGGTTCTTTTATGTATCGAAGAAATGCCGGAGAACTAGATCATTTAACAGATGAAACTCTTCAGCAATTTGATGAAACAAACCACACGTCGAATTATGTTTTTCGGGGAACAAAAGCAGATATTTGGGAGGCGGGTCATCATGTTCCGTTTTTTGTGCGCTGGCCAAAAAATATTAAGGCTGGTAGCAAAGTTGACAACACAATTTCTTTAACCGACATTTATTCAACATTGTCACAAATTTTAAATCACCCGCAAATACCGGGAAGCGGGGAAGATAGTTTTAGTTTTTATCCGCTTTTAAACGGGAATGGTTCACAATATTCGAGGGTGCCGGTTATTCATCATTCAGTGAGTGGAATGTTTTCCATTAGAAAAGGCGATTGGAAATTGGTGCTGGGAAATGGTTCTGGTGGTCGCGAACAACCCAAAGGAAATGCATTTGAAAAACCATATCAGTTATTCAATTTAAAAGAAGATTTAAGCGAAAAAAATAATGTAATTGAGAAATATCCTGAAATTGCTGCTGAATTAGAAAAAGAATGTTTGACAATAAAAGGGGAGGATTAAGAAAGTTCAGAGTTCAGGGTTTAAAGTTTAAAGTAAATTCGATACAATTTAAAATATTGATTAATCAATAATAAATCCACAATTGTAAATGTCAACAGATCCTTATAAAAGAACAGCGGCGGGTATTAAGCCTGCACCAACTTCATTTTTTGGCAAACTAAAATATTTGGGGCCAGGATTTGTTTTGTCAGCTTCGGTAGTTGGTTCCGGAGAATTGATTTCAACCACAACACTCGGGGCAAAAGCAGGTTTTGTAACTTTTTGGGTGATTATAGTAAGTTGTTTTGTAAAAGTTGCTATTCAACTCGAATTTGGGAAACAAGCAATTCGCACCGGCGAAACGGTGATGACATCGTTAAATCGTTTAGGTGGTCCACGTTTTGGCAAACGTAAAGCCAACTGGAGTTTATGGACGTGGTTGATTCTTTGGCTTTTCAAACCACTTCAACTGGGAGGCATAATTGGAGGAGTTGCAATTACTTTAAATATGGCTTTCCCTTCAATTAGCATTACCTGGTTTGCGGTAATTGTTGGCATTGTTGTGGCAACTATGGTTTTTAAAGGGTACTATTCTTTTATCGAAAAAGTATCGGTCGTTCTTATGTTATTATTTACGGTATTCACAATGGTGGCTGTTTTTATGCTTCAAAATACAGATTATGCCTTTGTAATGGATGACGTTATTGAAGGAGTTCGGTTTAAACTCCCTGCGGCCACAGTTGGCTTTGCAATTGCTGCTTTTGGTTTAACCGGAGTTGGCGGCGACGAAATTGTAGCTTATAATTATTGGTGCCTCGAAAAAGGATACGCACGTTTTACAGGCCCTTATGAAAATACCGAAGAATGGAGGAAACGTGCAAAAGGTTGGATTAAAGTAATGAACATGGATGCCATTTTATCTATGGTTGTTTACACCTTGGTTACAGCAGCATTTTATCTACTTGGTGCAGCAGTTTTATACCAACGAGGAGAAATACCTGCTGGCTTTGAAATGATTGAAACTTTATCGAAAATGTACACCGGAGCTTACGGTCCGTGGGCGAAAAGTTTTTTCCTGTTTGGTTCTTTTATGGTGCTTTTCTCTACTTTGTTTTCCGCGCTTGCCGCACGAACCCGCATTTTTTCAGACCTTTTTGGACAAGTTGGATGGATCGATTTCTTCAACCTAAAACAACGAAAAAGGACGGTTGCAATTTCAGCCTGGGTTTTTCCATTGTTATGGGTAATTGCTTTGGTATGGGTTAGACTGCCGGTAATAATGGTTACCATTGGCGGAATAATAACCTTTTTTATGCTCCTGATTATCGTTTATGCAGGATTACATTTCAGGTATAAACAAAAACAATACGGATTGGAATCTTCTAAATTTTACGATGTTGCTTTGTGGGTAAGTTGCATCGTTATATTTCTTGTGGGTTTTTACGGGGCTGTTTCACTTATTTAAAATCAAAACATATTATTGCATAACACCTTAATAATTTTTGGTACTAAAAAATATAATCATATTTTCGTGTTCGTACACGGAAAAGAAATTTAAATAACTTTAACCAACAATAATGAAACTAGGAAAATACAGTTTTGGTGTGGGGGACCGCTTTAACCACCAAGGTCAGGCGCAATTAAGGGCACTTATTAAAGCTAATTCGAAGGGTGTTGAAGTAACACCAGTTTGGAATAAATCGAACCGGGAGCACGATATTGTGCATTCAGAACCGGAGGGGACCCGAATTGAGGCAGATGAAGCCGTTAAAACATTAGGTTGGGAGGAAGCTTATTGTGTTGATGCAGATCATATTAATTTGTCAAATGTTGACCGTTTTATTGAACATTCAGATTTTTTTACCCTCGATGTTGCTATGTACATCGGAAATGAATCTCCAGTTGAAAATGTTGAAGCATTCAAAAAATCATGTGCAGTATTAGGCGGAGAAGTTAATATTCCCGGAATAGCTGAACCGATTATTGTAACTGATGCTTTGTTAGATGAAGTCTCAGGGAAATACCTGGCTGCTGTTAAGGAGGCAGGAAAAATTTACAGGCACATAGAATCGGTAAAAGGTGCAGGTAATTTTGTCACCGAAGTTTCAATGGATGAAGTGGAAGAGCCACAAACTCCGGTTGATATGTTTTTCATTATGAAAATGATTGCTGATGAAAAAATTCCCGCACAAACAATTGCACCAAAATTTACTGGTCGTTTTAATAAAGGTGTGGATTACGTTGGAGATGTGGAACAGTTTACAAAAGAGTTTGAACAGGATGTTTTGGTAATTGATTATGCAGTAAAAGAATTTGGACTTCCTGAAGATCTGAAAATGAGTGTTCATTCGGGTTCAGATAAATTTACTATTTATCCGATAATGGCTGAAATTATTAAAAAATACGATAAAGGTCTGCACGTAAAAACTGCAGGAACAACCTGGCTCGAAGAGGTTATTGGATTGGCAATTTCAGGTGATGAAGGATTAGTAGTTGCGAAAGAAATCTACTCAAAAGCATTGGCAAGAAAAGATGAACTTTGTGCTCCTTATGCCGATGTTATTGATATTGATGATGCCCAACTTCCAACAGCAGACGAAGTTGAAGGATGGACTGGTGAAAAATTTGGAAATACTTTGCGCCATATTCCTTGGCATCCCGATTACAACTTAAATTTCCGACAACTAATTCATGTTGGATATAAAGTTGCTTCCGAAATGGGTGAAAAATATACCGGGCTTCTGGAAAAATATGCCGATGTTGTTGGTAGTTGCGTTGAAGAAAATATTTACGACCGCCATTTAAAAAGATTATTTGATTTATAAAAACTATGTGTACTATGTGTCTATTGTGGTAAAAGAAGAACCACATAGGCACATAGCTCACAATAGAAAAGCATAAGAATCATGAAAAAATTTATGGATGAAAATTTCCTGTTGCAAACAAAAACTGCACAGGATTTATATCACAACCACGCGGCAAAAATGCCCATATTTGATTATCACTGTCACATAAATCCGCAAGAGATTGCCGACGACAAACGATATGAAAACATGACTCAAGTGTGGTTATACGGCGACCATTACAAGTGGCGTGCGATGCGTACTAATGGCGTCGATGAGAAATATTGCACTGGAGATGCTTCAGACTGGGAAAAATTTGAAAAGTGGGCCGAAACGGTTCCTTATACTTTAAGGAATCCACTGTATCACTGGACTCATTTAGAATTGAAAAAATTCTTTGGAATTGATAAAGTTTTGAGTCCGGCAACTGCAAAAGAAATATGGGGCGAATGCAACGCCAAATTACAAACACCCGAATATTCGAGTCGGAATATTATCCGAATGGCAAATGTAGATACCATTTGTACAACCGATGATCCGATTGATTCGCTGGAATTTCACAAGCAAATTAAAGATGATGGTTTTGAAATTGCCGTTTTACCTGCCTGGCGACCAGACAAAGCAATGGCAGTTGAAAATGCAGAATCTTATAACGAATATATCGATAAACTTGCAGACGCAGCAGATTCAACAATAAAAACGTTTTCAAGTTTTATTGCTGCAATTGATAAAAGACATCAGTTTTTCCACGACAATGGGTGTCGTTTGTCAGATCACGGGTTAGAAACTTTTATTGCTGAAGATTATACTGAATCTGAAATTGAACAAATTTTCGATAAAGTTAGGGGTGGAACAGATTTATCTTCAGAAGAAATATTAAAGTTTAAATCGTGCATGTTGTACGAATTTGGAATTATGGATCATTCCCGTGGCTGGACTCAGCAATTCCATGTTGGCGCATTAAGAAATAACAGTACCCGACTTTTCAATAAACTCGGTGCCGACGTTGGTTTAGATTCAATTGGCGATTTCGAAATTGCCAAGCCCTTGTCGAAATTTCTGGACCGGCTGGATATGAAAAACCAGTTGGCTAAAACCGTTTTATATAATCTGAATCCGCGCGATAACGAATTGATGGGAACAATGATTGGTAATTTTCAGGATGGTTCGGTGCCTGGGAAAATGCAATTTGGTTCAGGGTGGTGGTTCCTCGATCAAAAAGACGGTATGGAAAAACAGATGAATGCACTTTCTAATTTGGGTTTGTTAAGTCGTTTTGTTGGAATGTTAACCGATTCCCGAAGTTTCCTTTCTTACACCCGTCATGAATATTTCCGTCGTACATTATGTAATTTATTGGGTAACGATGTTGAAAATGGCGAAATTCCTTATGATATGGAATTATTGGGGAACATGGTGGAAAATATTTGTTTCAACAACGCCAAAGAGTATTTTAATTTTTGAGATAAAGTGATTGATTTTTAATGAAAATGTATGAATATTTTTAGAGAAATGTATCTTAGCAATCGATTGCAATGAAATTTTTCTAAGATTTGAAATATGAATAATAGAGTAATTACATTCGGTGAAATAATGTTGCGACTTGCAACACCTGATTATTTGCGCTTTTCACAAAGCAGACAATTAACAGCTACATTTGGTGGTGGAGAGGCAAATGTTGCAGTTTCGTTGGCCAATTACGGAATCCCTGTTGATTTTGTTACCCGGCTTCCAAAAAACGATATTGGACGTTCATGCAAAATGGAGTTGCAGAAATATGGAGTTGGCATTGATAAAATTATATATGGTGGCGAACGTCTCGGAATCTATTTTTTGGAAACGGGTGCTGTGAGCCGCGGAAGCAAAGTGGTTTACGACAGAGCTCATTCTGCAGTTTCCGAAATTAAGCGTGGAATGATTGATTGGGACAAAGTTTTTGAAAGGGCCAACTGGTTTCACTGGACAGGGATTACTCCTGCTATTTCACAAAGTGCTGCAGACGTTTGTCTTGAAGCCATTCAAAAAGCAAATGAAATTGGTGTAACAGTTTCATGCGATTTGAATTACCGTAAAAACTTATGGAATTTTGGGAAAACGGCTGGCGAAGTTATGCCTGAATTGGTTGCCGGAACTGATATTATTCTTGGAAATGAAGAGGATGCGGAAAAGGTTCTTGGAATAAAACCTGATGGAGTTGATGTAACTGGTGGTCATGTTGATGGTGCTGCGTATGAATCCGTTTCAAAACAGATTATGAAACAGTTTCCACGATGCAAAAAAGTAATTACAACTTTGCGTGGTTCAGTAAATGCCAACCACAATAGTTGGTCAGGTGTACTTTGGGACGGAGAAAAACTGTTTGAAGCACCAACCTATGAAATTACGCACATTGTTGATCGGGTTGGTGGAGGCGATTCATTTATGGGCGGTTTAATTTATGGTCTGCTAACGTACAAAAATAACGACCCAAAAGCTTTACATTTTGCAGTAGCTGCTTCGTGTTTAAAACATACAGTTTATGGAGATTTCAATCAGGTAACTGTTGATGAAGTAGAAAAATTGATGGGAGGAGATGCATCGGGAAGAGTGGCACGATGAAAAGTAAAAAGTAGAAAGGCAAAAGGTAAAAGAGGAAAAGATTTTATTTTGATACATTTTGAGGACTTATTTAGAATATAAATTAAATACTACATTTAATGAGAAATGATTTACCTGATCGATTGTTTGATTTTGCTGTTCGAAATGTAATGTTTATGAAAAATCTTCCCGGTGAGCCTGAATTTAACAATATTCGTTATCAATTATCCAAATCTGCAACATCTCCCGGAGCAAATTATGAAGAAGCGCAAGCAGGATCTTCAAAAGCTGATTTCATTTTTAAAACTGAAATTTCTTTGAGAGAAATGCGAGAAAGCAATTATTGGATTAGAATTATTGAAGCAACCCTTATACATGGTAGTGATGCGACGAAAGAATTAGTTTATTTGAAAAATGAATCAACAGAATTAAAAAAGATTTTAGGAAGTATTGTTGTTAAATCAAAATCTAATCGATAAATACGATTAAATTACTTTTGATTTTTAACTTTTAATTTTCTACTTGAATTATGGCACGATTTACAAGAATAGAAGTTGCACTTAAAATGAAAGAAACAGGGATGATTCCGGTGTTTTATAATTCAGATATTAAGGTGTGTAAAAATGTTGTTAAGGCTTGTTATGAAGGTGGTGTTCGTGTATTTGAGTTCACCAACCGTGGTGATTTTGCATCGTTGGTTTTTGCCGAATTAAATAAATGGGCAATTGAAGAATGCCCTGAAATGATTATGGGTGTCGGTTCGGTAATTGACCAGGGAACGGCAGCAATGTATATCGCTTTGGGTGCAAATTTTATTGTTTCGCCTTTAATAGATGAAGGAACTGCAAAAGTTTGTAATAAACGAAAGGTGTCGTGGAGTCCGGGTTGCGGTTCGGTTACCGAAATTGGCCGCGCGCATGAATTGGGAGCAGAAGTAGTTAAAATATTTCCCGGTTCACAAGTTGGAGGCCCCGGTTTTGTAAAAGCTGTTTTAGGACCAATGCCTTGGACAAGCATAATGCCAACGGGCGGAGTTTCACCAACAGAAGATAATTTAAAAGCATGGTTTGAAGCCGGAGCAACCTGTGTGGGGATGGGATCACAGTTATTCCCTAAAGAAATTATGGCAAATGAAAATTATAGTTACATTCAAGAAAAATGTATCGAGACACTGTTAATCATTAAAAAATATAAAAAATAAGAACCATATCAAATGATAAAAAGAAGATTAAAACATTTAATGTTTGGGGCACTTTTACTTGCCACAGGCTCTTGTGTCGGACCAGACGAAAAAAGAGAATTAAAACTAGCGCATGGATTGCCCGTCGATCATCCGGTACACAGAGCCATGGAATTTATGGCTCAGCGTGCAGATGAATTGTCGGAAGGTAAACTCAGTATCGATATTTATCCAGCTGAACAATTGGGATCGGAGCAACAGTGTGTTGAATTGGTTCAGATTGGCAGCCTTGCAATTACAAAAGTTTCAGCGGCTGTAATGGAAAGTTTTGCTGAAGAATATAAAGTTTTCGGACTCCCATATATTTTTAGGTCGAAAGAACATGCTTTTAAAATTATGGATGGAGAAATAGGTAATGATTTGCTTTTGAGCACCGAAGATAAGTGGATTAGAGGGCTGTGTTATTATGATGCAGGATCGAGAAGTTTCTATACCAAGTCGAAACCCATAACTCACCCCGATGATTTAGCTGGGATGAAGATGAGGGTTATGCGAAGTATTACTGCTGTTGAAATGGTCAGGGCGCTTGGTGGCTCTGCAACACCTATTTCGTGGGGCGAACTTTATACAGCATTGCAAAGTGGTGTGGTTGACGGAGCTGAAAATAACCCTCCAAGTCTTTATACATCACGCCATTATGAGGTTTGTAAATTTTATTCGCTGGATGAACACACGACTATTCCTGATGTACTGGTAATTAGTCAAAAAGTTTGGAATAAACTTTCACCACAAGAAAAAGAATGGATTCAGCAGGCTGCGGATGAATCTGCGGTTTTAGAAAGAAAACTTTGGGCGGAATCTGAAATAGAATCGTACGAAGAAGTTCAAAAGGCTGGAGTAAAAATAAACTATCCGGATAAAGGACCATTTATGGAAAAAGTAAAACCTTTGCTGGAAAGCTACAAGAAATATCCTGCAATTTATGCCTATATAAAGAGAATACAAGCGGTTGAATAAAATATATATAAAATGACTATACGAAAATTTATTGAAAAAACACTGGAGTGGTTACTCGTATTTCTTATGAGTGTTTTGGTTATCGATGTATTGTGGCAAGTGACAAGCCGATATATAATGAACTCTCCCAGTAGTTTCACCGATGAACTTGCCGGATTTCT
Source organism: Prolixibacteraceae bacterium (assembly GCA_018648265.1). Classification (GTDB taxonomy): domain Bacteria; phylum Bacteroidota; class Bacteroidia; order Bacteroidales; family Prolixibacteraceae; genus Draconibacterium. The sequence goes on from JABGRN010000016.1 coordinate 58,785, forward strand.
TCTCATTTGGGTTGGTCTGCTCGGTGCAGCCTATGTGGCCGGTAAACGCGAACATTTGGCTATCGACTTGCTTGTTCAGCGAAGTGGACCAAAAAGAAAATTTTATCTCGAAATGATTATCAGTTCAGTTATTATAATATTTGCCATTACGGTTATGATTATTGGTGGAACCTGGCTGGCATACACACGGTTCTTTCTTTCGGTAAAATCTGCTGCATTGGGATTACCTTTAGGAGGCGTTTACATTGTACTACCGGTAAGTGGTGTTCTAATAACTTATTTCGACATTGACAATATGATTAACATGGTTAAGGAAAACCGGAAAAATTAAATTTTATGGAATTACTTGAAATATTTGTACTCGTTTTTAGTTTTATAATTTTACTAATTATTGGTGTGCCAATTGCTTTTAGTATTGGTATTTCCGGTATATTAACCATGCTGGTAAGTATCGATATGATTCCGGCATTGACTACATTTTCTCAACGCATGGCAACTGGTCTCGATAGTTTTGCGTTGCTCGCTATTCCATTCTTTATATTGGCGGGGAATATAATGAACAGCGGAGGTATTGCCATTCGGCTCATCGATTTTGCCCGTGTGTTGGTTGGTGGAATTCCGGGGGGAGTCGCAATAGTAAATGTTATGGCCAATATGCTTTTTGGAGCTATTTCTGGTTCGGCAGCTGCATCGGCATCGGCAATTGGAAGTATAATGGGGCCGGAAATGAAAAAAGAGGGTTATCCCGAAAATTTCAGTGCAGCGGTTAATATTACTTCAGCAACAACCGGATTGTCTATTCCGCCAAGTAACATTCTGATTGTTTATTCACTGGCCAGCGGTGGTGTTTCTATTACTGCTTTGTTTCTTGCCGGTTACCTACCAGGATTTCTTACAGGAATAGGTATTATTATTACTGCAATGACAATGCTTATTTATAAACGAAAAGGTTTTAAGGCAGCTTTGAAAAATTTGGGAATTGTTTCGCTCGTCATTATTTCTCTTTTTCTTATTTATCAGGGAGTTTCATTTTCCAGAGCTTCATTTTCTCCAACCATTAATCGTATTCTGATGTATTTGGTAATATTGGTTTTCGGTGTTTTTGCAGTTAACAAAACGTTGAAAAATAAGAAAAAAGCAATGGAAGGAACAAAAAAGTTTCTTGATGCCATTCCTAGTTTTCTTATGCTGATTATTGTTATTGGTGGAATTGTTGCCGGTTTCTTTACTGCAACCGAAGCTTCTGCAATTGCAGTACTTTATTCACTTATACTTGCTTTTATATATCGGAATATTACGGTAAAAGATTTACCCGATATTATATTGCGTTCAATTAAAACCACCGGAATTGTATTGTTACTTGTGGCTACATGTTTGGGCTTGTCGTGGATAATGGCTTATGAAAATATTCCACAGAATGTAAGTGCCGGACTTTTAGCTCTTACAAGTAATCCATTTATGATTTTATTAATCATTAATATGATTCTACTTTTTGTTGGTGTATTTATGGATATGACTCCTGCTGTTTTGATATTTACTCCAATCTTTCTTCCTATTGTAACTGCAATGGGAGTTGATCCTGTTCACTTCGGAATTATAATGGTTCTTAACCTTAGTGTGGGACTTTGTACTCCTCCGGTTGGCTCGGTGTTATTTATCGGGTGTAGCGTCGCAGGCTTAAGTATCGACAAAGTAATAAGACCAATTTTACCAATGTTTATAGCAATGGTAATTGTGTTGCTTCTTGTTACTTATTTGCCTGAATTAACTTTGTGGTTACCAACAAAATTTGGATTTTAATGTAAAAATCAATATTTGGTGAAGATTTTAAAATATAAAATCCTGGTTAATTATTGGCCGGGATTTTCTTTAAAAACACTTTAATAGTGTCACCGTTTTAATATTTTAATAAAGGCAAATACCAGTTCTTTTCTGCTTCAATAAAAACTAAAGTTCTATGCTGGAAACGTTTCTACAAAAATTAATTCTTTAAGAATTATGGGATTTTTGATACTTTATCGACAAAAGGCTGGATTAAAATATATTACCTTTGGACTTTAATTTTATAAAATTTGCTTAATAAATAGGCCAACGGTAGGATATTTAATTAAGGCAAACAATATTAAAATTAATTTCATTTTATTGCAATCGGAGTTAAAAAAATTAGGACAAATGAAAAGAGATAAATTGGTTTTTGATATTATTCAGAAAGAACTTGAACGACAGTTGAACGGTATAGAATTAATTGCTTCAGAAAACTTTGTTAGTAACCAGGTTTTAGAAGCCATGGGTTCGGTTATGACGAACAAATATGCAGAAGGCTATCCGGGAAAAAGATATTATGGTGGTTGCCAATTTGTTGATATGACCGAACAATTAGCTATCGACCGTGTAAAAGAATTGTTTGGTGCAGAGTGGGCCAATGTTCAACCTCATTCTGGGGCTCAGGCAAATGCAGCGGTTTTAAGCGTTATTTTGAATCCCGGGGATACTTTTTTGGGATTGGATTTATCGCACGGTGGGCATCTTTCTCACGGTTCGTTTGTAAATTCATCGGGGATTTTGTACAATCCGGTTGCTTATAAGGTAAAAGAAAATAGTGGTTTGGTTGATTACGATGAAATGGAAGCCCTGGCGTTGGAGCATAAACCAAAACTGATTATTGGGGGTGCATCGGCCTACAGTCGTGATTGGGACTATAAAAAAATGCGCGAAATTGCCGATAAAGTAGATGCTTTGCTAATGATCGACATGGCACACCCAGCAGGGTTGATTGCCGCCGATTTACTGAATAACCCACTGGAATTTGCCCATGTTGTAACTTCAACAACCCATAAAACTTTACGCGGCCCACGTGGCGGGATTATTCTGATTGGTAAAGATTTTGAAAACCCTTGGGGAATAACAACAAAAAAAGGCAAGATCAGAACAATGTCGTCTTTGCTCGATTCATCAGTGTTTCCAGGTCATCAGGGTGGACCGTTGGAGCATGTTATTGCTGCTAAAGCCATAGCATTTGGCGAATCGCTTGCCCCCGAATTTAAGGAATACCAAAAACAGGTAAAATTGAATGCCCACGTAATGGCAAAAGCATTTGTTGATCTGGGTTACAAAGTAATTTCAGATGGAACTGATAATCACTCGATGTTGATTGATTTACGGACTAAATTTCCGGACATTACAGGAAAACAAGTTGAAAACACTTTGGTAAAAGCAGAAATTACTGTAAATAAAAATATGGTTCCCTTCGATAGCCGATCCCCATTTCAGACATCTGGGTTACGGGTGGGAACACCAGCAATTACCACACGCGGTGCAAAAGAAGATTTAATGCCTGAAGTAGTGCAATTAATCGACGATGTTATCTCGAAAATTGAGGACGAACATACACTAAAAATAGTGGGAGATAAGGTTTATCAGTTGATGAAAGATTTTCCTTTATTTGCATATTAAATCAATAATCAGGACTTTAATATAAAGCTTTTGGATTAGAAAATATTTAATAACGTTGCTTTTACAATAGGCAATGTTCTCAATTTTTCAAGTTTCTTAATATTTTTGAAGCCACTTTTTATTTAATCATAACATTATACTTTAAGCAAAAAATGGAATGGTATTACATACTTGCCCTTGTTGGAACCGGATTAGTTGCGGGTTTTATTAACACTGTGGCCGGTGGAGGCTCTACTTTAACCCTGCCACTTTTAATGTTTCTGGGGCTTCCGGCAAATGTTGCCAATGGAACCAACCGTATTGCTATTTTGTTGCAAAATGTAGTTGGGGTAAATACTTTCAGAAATAAAAAGGTGCTCAACTTGACTTCCGATTACAAATTAGCGGTACCGGCAATTTTAGGATCAATTTTAGGGGCATATTTTGCGGTTGAAATTGATGAGGAAACCCTTCGTAAAGTTATTACAGGTTTAATGGTGGTAATGTTGTTGTTAGTGGTTTTAAAACCAGATGTTTGGGTGAAAAATAAGGCAGGTGCAATTAATATTAAACCATCAGTTTTTCAATATATTTTGTTTTTTTTTATTGGGGTGTACGGAGGATTTATCCAAATGGGCGTTGGATTTATTTTACTGGCCGGATTGGTTCTCGGATGTGGGCACGATCTTGTAAAAGCAAATGCTGTTAAAGTTTTTATCGTTTTAATTTATACCATTTTTTCGCTTGGAATATTTTTTTATAACAAACAAGTTGATTTGATGGCGGGTTTAATTTTGGCGGGTGGAAATATGGGCGGAGCCTGGTTAGGGGCGCATTTCACAATAAAAGGCGGAGCTAAATATGTACGTTACGTTTTGCTACTGGCCTTGATTCTTATTATCTTAAATTTGTTAGGCGTTTTTGGGTAAAGTGGTTTTGGTTGCCGGAATTTGGATTTTACTGGTACCTGGATTGCCTGTTGAACATTAGATGTTTCTAATTTTAACCAAAGAATCTTTATAATAAAATTGAATATTAATAATTTCCAGGGAAGCCGTGCAACAACAATGAATGGGTAGAATCGGAAAAATATCAGTTTCAATAATTACCGGCTTTCTCGGAGCAGGGAAAACTACGTTTATAAACAACCTTCTAAAAAAATACCCAGAAACACAATTTGCTTTGGTTGAAAATGAATTCGGTGATGTTCCAATTGATAAGAAATTAATTAAAGGTGTTGATGCCAGCCTGATGTTCGAGTTAAAAGAAGGTTGTATATGTTGCACTCTTACCGATGAATTTGAGCTGGTATTAAACGAATTGGCAGAACGGTATCCAAACACGGAACACTTGTTAATTGAAACTACTGGTGTCGCCGATCCTGTAACGGTAATTTCACCTTTTTTCAGGGATGAAAGTCTGAAAAATATTTACCATTTAAACGGTACAATTTGTTTGGTTGACGCACAAAACTTTGATGCACATCCGGGAAAACAGACTTCCTTAAAACAAATTGTAATTGCTGATTTGGTGCTTGTAAACAAATCTGAAAATTTACCTGAGAAACAAATTCAGGATTTTTCAAAGATGGTTCAGAAAATAAATCCTTTTTGTAAAATTATAACTACCAAATTTGGTGGGGCATCAGAAATCGACTTAAACTCAATAATTCAGAAAGAGAAGACCTTGTTTGATTTTACTAATTTCACAGATTCAGCATCGCATCCAACATTTAAAACAAGGACACTTTCTTTTAATCATCCACTAAATAGAGAAAAATTTATCGATTGGATTTCATACACACTCGATATTTATAAAAACGAAATTTACCGGGCGAAGGGTATTTTATGTTTTGAAAATGAACCCTATGAATATATTTTGCAAGGAGTTGCAGGGAGTTTTGAATTGGTGGAGGGAGAAGATTTTGCCAATGTAAAAGAGTCAAAATTAGTTTTTATTGGATTGGATGTCCCGTTACTTCAATATTAATTATGCAAAATAGAAAATATTATTTCCTTATTTTTAAAGGGATAAAAATTCCGGGTTGGATTGTTATACCAATTGTACTTTGAAATGCCGCATGGCAATTTCGAAGTTTATAATGGTTAATGCCGATACTACAACAAAGGAGTATGCTGAGTAAAACGAAAGTATGCGACATTTGGTTGTTAAATCGGTATTACAAAGCCAAATAATTTTGAAATATCTGATATATTATTTTGCCGGAAAAAAATGTAATTGGGAAATATAACCCACTTACAATTTTTCTAATAAAAGGAGTTTAGCAAAAAATCATCGGAACTATTTTTATTCTTATTTTTTATTTTGTTTCCTCATTAAGTTGTATGGCCGGAATTTTAGCCTCCCAAATCATCTTATTTAGTTTAGGTATTTCTTTATCTTTTATTTCATTGAACATATTTAATTGGACATCGATTGCTTTTGTTAGCTCTTCTTTTACTTCATATTCCTGGTCGGTTGGCCCGAAATTACTAGAAGCCACTGCGCTGCCAACAGCCGCAAGTTTGTTGTTTAATTTTATTGGGAAATTTAAAGGATCTTGCGAACTGCGGTTTTTTGTCTGGTATAATTCCTTCTCAATTTTATCTAATTTTTTGGTAATGCTTTTTGAAAGATCAATGATTGTAGAATTTTCTTCTTTATTTATTTTAGTATTTAACCCAGCCAATTGATCTTTTATTTCCCTGATATTAATAATTGTTTCGTGAGTTTCAGTGAGTTTATCACGAACTTCTATTAACAAATTGAATTGAGACTCGTATTCTTTCTGCGTTGCGCTAAATGTTGGGTTTGCTAAAAGCGAAAAGGGTTTTTCTACGGTTTCGCCATTTAGAGTTAATCGTACAATGTAATTTCCTGGCACTGCACTTGGTCCGCGAAGGCTGCCTCCCCACATTATTAATCCCGGAAATCCTTTTGCCCCAGGATATTGTAAATCCCAGGCAAAGCGGTTTAATCCTTTTTTGACTTCAATTTTTCCCAAGGCAAGGTTGTCTTTTAATTCTTTTTCTGAAGCATCATTTTTGAATGATTTAATTAGTACCCTCGATTCGGTTAATATATCGACCTGAATTTTTGCTGAATCCTGAACTTCTTTTAAATAGAAATCAATTACAGCACCTCCTGGAGGGTTTTTCCCAACATTTCCACCTCCCCGAAATCTTCTTCCTCCACCTATTTTATATGAATCGCGTTGATCAAAAAGAACAAATTCTTTTTTAATATTTTCAGCCGAAAGTTGATGAATAGTAGTTAAGTCATCCAGGATCCACAAGCTGCGGCCTTGTGTGGCAACAATTAAATCGTTGTTCTTAATTGTTAAATCGGTTATCGGGACTATGGGTAAATTCAACTGCAAAGGTTGCCACAAGGCACCCTCGTTAAATGAAATATACATTCCACTTTCGGTACCAGCATAAAGTAAACCTGGTTTGTTTTTATCTGCCCTGATAACCCTTGTAAAATGTGTTTCGGGAATGCCATTGGTTATTTTAGTCCATGTTTTTCCGTAGTCAACAGTTTTATATAAATAGGGTAAAAAGTCATCGTTTTTGTATGAGGTTGCGGCCACAAAAACGCCCCCTTTTTCGATCGGGTGTGGTTCGACACTGTTTATCATTGTCCATTCCGGCATCATTGAAATGGGGGGTGTAACATTTTCCCAATTTTTGCCCCCGTTTTTTGTTACATGAATTAAACCATCGTCGCTGCCAGTCCAAATTACACCGGGTTCTACACCCGATTCGCAAACTGCGAAAATGGTTCCGTAATACTCAACGCTCGTGTTATCTTTTGTAATCGGACCACCCGACGATTCCATTTTAGTTGTATCGTTCCGTGTTAAATCCGGGCTGATTTGTTCCCAACTTTGTCCCTCATTTTTCGTTTTGAAAACTACATTTGCCGCGGTGTATAATGTATTTTCTTCGTGAACGGAGAAAAGTATCGGGAAATTCCATTGAAAGCGGAATTTTAAATCTTTGGCGCCCCAACCCATTGGATTGTCGGGCCAAACGTTTATCGATCTGCGTTCGCTGGTTTTGTGGTTGACACGCGTGAGATAACCGCCATACGATCCACCATAAACAACATCCGGATTTGTTGGGTCGGGTGCAATGTGCCCACTTTCACCGCCGGCTGTCGATTCCCAATCGTCTTCCGTTATTCCTCCCGAAAAGCTGCGGTGCTGAATACGTACTGTTGAATTATCTTGTTGCGCAGCGTAAATCCGGTAGGGGAAATGGTTGTCGGTAGTTACTCTGTAAAATTGGGCGGTAGGCTGGTTCATGTATGTTGAAAAATTTCTTCCACCATCTAAACTAACTTGCGCCCCGCCATCATCTGCAATTATCATTTGGTTTTCGTTTGATGGGTTTATCCATAAATCATGATGGTCGCCATGTGGAGTATTTATCGAATTAAACGTTTTCCCTCCGTCTTTTGAAACCCAGAAACCGACATTCAGGACATAAACCTTCTCGGCATTTTTTGTGTCGGCATAAATGCGAGTGTAATACCAGGCCCGCTGTCGTAAGTTTCTATCGTCGTTTGTTTTATGCCATGTTTTTCCAGCATCATCCGATTGGAACACACCCCCATTTTCGGCTTCAATAATTGCCCATAAGCGATTTCGTTTTACAGGCGATGCCGTTATCCCGATTATCCCTAAAGTTCCCGTTGGTAAACCTTTGTTTTCGCTGATATTTTGCCATGTATCACCACCATCGGAACTTTTCCAAAGTGCTGAGCCTTCGCCACCGCTTTCTAAACTGTACGGTGTCCGTTTCATTTTCCAGGTTGAAGCATATAAAATTAAGGGATTAAAAGGGTCGATTATTAGATCAACTGCCCCAGCTTCATTACTGACAAAAAGAACCTGTTCCCAGTTTTCTCCCCCATCCGTTGAACGGTAAATGCCACGTTCTTTGTTTGGCCCGAAAACATGGCCCAAAACAGCGGCGTAAACTAAATTCGGATTTTCCGGGTGCACCCTTAAACGGGGAATATTCTGACCTTCCTTTAAAGCTTTGTATTCCCATGTTTCACCGGCATTCAACGATTTCCAAATTCCGTATCCATAAGAAACATTTCCACGGACAGTTTTTTCGCCACCGCCCACATAAATTATATTCGCATCGGATGGAGCAACGGCAATTGCCCCAATTGAACCACCAAAATAACCGTCGCTAATATTATCCCAGGTTTTCCCGGCATCTCCGGTTTTCCAAACCCCTCCGCCAACCGAACCAAAATAATAGGTGTCGGGGTTATCGGCAACCCCACATACAGCTGCTGAACGGCCTCCGCGAAACGGGCCAATATTTCGGTACTTTAAGTTGCTAAAAACAGAGGTGTCGATTTCTGGTAAAACAGTTGGTTCTTTTTTCTTACCAAAAGAAGCAATCGAACTTAAAACTAGAATGACTAAAAAAAAAGGTGCAAAAATATTCTTAACTGTCATGATGCCTATGTAATTTCTGGTTTAGCTGCCTAAAGTAGCAAAATCAATCAAAAATATATATAATATGTGAATTGATTTGAAAAACGGATGTCATCTTTTTTTGTAACTTATACCAATTGTACTTTGAAATGCCGCATGGCAATTTCGAAGTTTATAATGGTTAATGCCGATACTACAACAAAGGAGTATGCTGAGTAAAACGAAAGCATGCGACATTTGATTGTTAAATCGGTATTATTTCTAATATTTTCCGATAAAACGAGGCTGTGTTTATTTGCATAAAATAACAATTACCAAATTTCAAACCTGTTTGCAATTGCCTTATAGATCACAAAAACCAAAATTACAAATTGTTTGAAACATAATAAGGAATAGTTTATAATTTGAATATTTAAAAAATTGGAACTTATGCGTCAGTAGCAGCACTGGTTTGTTTTTTGTTTTTTGAGATTTGTCTTTTTCAGTTTATTTGGTTTGGGATTTTAATGTTAGCAAGAACTTATGCATTTAAATCTTTTTAATTACTTCTAAAACTAAAGGAGGAACAGAAGGCATTCCAGTATTTTGTGCAATTTTATTATACATTTCTGCCAATTGAATACCATAATCTTTTCCTTTTCGCAACATTTTTAAAGTTTTATGAATGGTAGAATTTTCATCACCCAAATCGTTTATAAATTTTCCTAAACGGGTTTTACTTGCAGGTTTTGGTTCACGTTTTTCTTTTTGTGCCAGTTCAATTTCCTGAATAGTTTTTTCTACAACTTCAACATCGCTTTTAGCAAATTCAATTTCTTCTTCCGGTATTTTTTTAATTCGTAATTCGCGTTCAATATCTTCCTTTAGCATATCTGTTTCGCCCAGGAAATTTTGAATTTCCATGGTAATTTTATTTGAAACCACTATTTTGGATTTAAGCTTGGAAGTTGCTTCAGAAGAAGATTCCGACCTGGTATCAATATTTGTTTGCGGATTTCCAAAATTGGAAAGGTGATTTTCAATTACTATTTTATTCATTTTATCATATTCTTTTAATACTTCATTTCTAATGCCTTCCTGGTCAAATATTGAGTTGAGCAAAATACCGATCGGTACCATCTCCGCACTTTTTTTACATTGAGAATAGTATTTCCCTTTTGCAATTATATTTTCTAAATCTAATCTACTGTGATAATAGGGTTCGGAGGCCAAACTGCATTCCGGGCAACTGCAAGGTATTTGTTCTATTATATTAAGATTCTTAAATAAATTTTCTTCTATATAATTCAATTCATTTCTTATTCTGGATAGAAGATTTATTCTATTTTCTCTGCTGCCCCAAATTGTTATTTCTATTATTTGAGATCCTTTTTCTCTTTCAATGTAATTTTCCAATAAAGCAAAACAATCATTATTATCATTTAGCCATACACCAGTTAACCATACAAATTTTTCATACACTAAATCACTCAATCTTACGATTAATTGGCTAAACAATCCGAAGGGCATAAACGGAAATTTATATCGTACAATATATTTATCGTTTGACGATATTTTTGGTTCTATTTTAGTTCAATGTGAAAACCCACGTTCTTTGAACGTGGTCAGAGAAGTTTTA
>JABGRN010000120.1 GCA_018648265.1 Prolixibacteraceae bacterium
TCAAAGCAGTTTGATTTCGGAATAGATAAATTTATGAATAGTTCAGGCTAAAATTCCGGGCATAAAAAAAGGCGGAAATCCCGCCTTTTTTGTTTATATGAATCTGCTAAGCTTCTGCTTTTTTATTTTTGATCATAATATAAAGTCCAATAAAAGCAACAATCAAAATAATTGGCAAAACCATCATATTCCGATATGTAATTTGTCCACCATCTATATCAATAGATTTTCCCATAATTGGTAAAACCATTGAAGTGGCTACAAAACCTGCTCCTCCTAAAATTGACATTCCCAGAGCCCCACTTTTAGGTACATATTCCGAAGTTACTCCAATCATGGTTGGCCAGAAATAACAAACACCTACTGCAAATACCGCAGCCGCTACCAATGTCATTACAGGACCACTGGCTATACTAAGCAAATACAAACCTATAGCTGAAATTACTGAAGACCCCAACAATACTCCGATGGGATTTAAACGGTGAATTAAACCACCTGCAAAGAAACGGCCAACGGCCATAATTCCTGCAACCCAAACCAACACAATCATTGAGTTAATACCCTTTTCCGCGAGCAAAGCATCAATCCACTGATTTGTTCCTAATTCGGTTGAAGCACTTAATAACATGCAAAAGAATATCAGTGGAAATAGCAAGCCTATTTTGTTTATTGCTTTTGACTCAATAATTATCAGAACCACAATTACTCCTACAATTATAAATGGCAATGCACTGTCGAAACTAATATTTATTGAAGGTACTGTTGCTACTAAAATCATTAAAATAACAGTTGCGGTTATTGTGTAAGGTGCCCCTACATTTCTCATCATTTCTTTATAGCTTACGCCACTTGTAACGCGTTCTGTTTCCGGAATTTTTTGACCTAAAAACAAATAACCATAAATAAATAAAGGAATAAATAAAAGACTAACATAAAACTGCCACGATAAATCCATGGTATCCATAACCAACCAAGCCAAAATTGCTCCAATTACAATACCTCCCGGAAACCAAACGTGAAAACGATTGAGCATTTTTGTTTTCTTATCGGGAAATAAAGTTGCCACAAGTGGATTACATGCCGCTTCTACACTACCATTCCCAAATCCAATAAATACGTTGGCAATAAACAACGAGTACACATCTTTGGCAAATAACAACATTACAATTCCCACAAGGTGCATCCCAAAAGCCAGCCAAATAATAGTTTTGGTTTTTACAATGTCGATAATAAAACCACCTACAAACATTGCAACTGCAAACCCCCAAAAAGCAGGGGCAAAAGCCCAACCAATTTCTTCGAGAGTTAACCCATAATCTGTTGAAAAATCATCTTGAATTTTTGCTCTTATCGCAAAAGAAATTGCGGTTACCAAAAGTGCCAAACTACTTGCAATAAAAAGACGTTTTCGATTTACATTTTCCATAATAAGTTTGAATTTTAATAGGTTTAGTTAGAGTAAGTTATACTTAAAAATTTACTTAATAAATTAAACAAACCCTAATTTATAAAATTGATTAATTTGAATTAGCCAAATATTTTATCGATTGTAAAATTAATTTTCTGAAATCTTCCGATTCGAATGAACGAAAATCATGGCCTGGCTGAAGATAGACAATTTTTGAGGAATTAAAACTGTTTTCCCAGGCAATTATTTCTGAACTTTGTGGATGATTGGTTTTTAATAGAGGTGTTACTTTATCCGATACTATGAAATTTCCATAAACCTCATCAAATATCTTAAAATTATCAAATCCTTTGGTAACCGGATGATCGTTAATTACTTCGATTTCCACCCAAACATCGTGTACGTAAGTTGATTGTTGTTCAACCGGTATTTCTTTGCTTTTTTGTATATATTTTCCTCCCAGCAGTTTTTCAAATTCACCCCAATCCTGGTACGACACCAAAGTGTGATGTAAAAACAGAAATGGTTTTCCCTGTTTTGTCAATTTCAAATATGCACTTTTTTCATTTTCCGAAATGGTTTTCCACATATCATAAAAAACCAAAACATCAAATTTTTGAGCTACCCCATTTACGATCGCAGCATTGGCATTTGGCTGAACAAAATGCTCATACTCAATTCCATCCAAAGCATCGAACATTTGAAAAAACTGGATCGTATCGAACGCATGGCCTCCTGTAACCAGCATAATTTTAACAGGCTGGGCTTTAAGCATTACAAACACAAACAAAAAGCCAACAAACAATAGAACTTTTTTCATAAGTAATTTATAAAGTTAATATCTAAAATTTTCCCTTTTTTCTCAATTCGATTGCGGAATTAAACAGAAACACTAAAATTAATAATTTCACCCATTTATAAAATAAGCAAGCATTGTTTTTATTCAATAGATTGGAAATTTTTTAAAAATTAAGGCTGAATGAATTCTTTTTCACAATAAAACCTTTTTTTTCAACGTTAAAAGCAACCCTTTTAAAATTCAAGTATCTTTATAAATAGTTTGAAAAAGAAAATGGCTGGGAAAGGAAAATATATTCTAAAAATATTTGGGTGGTTTAGTTTGACGATACTCGTTTTATTGATTGGTTTCGGGGTTTTCGTTTATTTTCAAGCCCAAAGTTATGTCAACGAGAACTTATCGCGGATTGTGACCGAGAAATCGAATAATTTATACAAACTGTCGTATAATAAAATTGAACTGGAATTTACTAATTATTCCATTTCAATTTCCGATATTTTGTTAGAACCCAACGAAGATATTTCAAACAGGATCCTCGAAAAATTGCCTGGTAATACTTTTTATTCGTTCCAATCGCCCGAAATTAAGATTAACGAAATTGATGTTGTTTTACTTTTAAAAGAACGCACTTTTTTTTGCAAGAATATTACTGTTGAAAAACCTGAGCTGGAACTATCGGGCGGCGAAATTATCAAAAACGACCCGGGCCGGGCATTCGATAAAATATTCCCGGAGCTGCGCCCGGTTTTTAATAAATATGTTAAAGAAATTGTAATTGATGAGATAAATTTTGTAGATGCCAATTACGGTTTGTACAACACAGTTGGCGATTCAATACAAATTTCGAATGCCGAACAAATTTCTGTGGGTATTAAAAATTTCAGGACCGACTCGTCGATGATTTTTAGCAACGACCAACTTTTTAAAACCGAAGATATTTTTATTCGGATGAAAGACTTTCAAAACGATTTGGGCGATAGTTTGCACATGGTACGAATTGATGAGCTTGAATATTCGCTTAAAACTTCCGATATTAACGCCACCGGTTTTTATCTGGCCCACCGGTTTAAAAATCCCGAAAGAAGTTTGTACGATGTTTATGTGCCCCGTTTGTACATGAAAAGCCAAAGTGTTACACGTTTCTCTTTTAGCGATTCGTTAAATGTACAGTTTTTGGAATTTGAAAAACCTCAAATAAAATTCTTTCAAAAAGAAAACCCCAAACAATTTAAAATTGAAGACATCGATAAATTTGATTTATATAAACTTGTTGAAAATCAATTTCCAAATATCGAAATTGACAGTTTTTACCTAACGGGAGCTAACCTCGAAATTTACCGACAGCCCGATTTCGAAAAATACCAGCAACGTTTTGAATCGATTAATATAACTTTAAACGGTTTCGCCCTCGATTCAAGCTCTTCACAAAACACAGAAAAACTCTTCCATGCCGATAACCTTGAAATGACGGTTGCTGGTTATCAACTTCGCTTAGAAGATAATCAGCATGATTTTAAAGCCGACTCGATGTTTATTTCTACATTTTCGAACTCATTAGGTGTCAAAGAAATTACAATTTTGCCATCCGGTTCCGAAAAAATAAATACGCGCACATCGGTAAATATCGAATGTAAAGCTTTAAACATTGAAAATGTGGACTTAAAAACAGTATTCCACACACGGGCCTTGCCAACTCAAAGAATAGAAATTGCGGGGCCAAATGTTCATTTGCAGTACAACACCGAGATTACAAAACCAAGGCAACAGAAAGAAGCCGGGCTTTTATTTGAGCAGGTTTCGGCGTATTTGAAAGGCGTTTATTCTGAATTGGTTGTTATTGAAAACGGAGTTCTAAATATTCAAAACCTAAACAGGGGGAAAGTGCAGGGATATTTTGAAACCGGGTTTAATTTCAACCTTACTGGATTTTCGCTCGACTCAACAAGCATTAAAAGGACAGACAAGTTTTTTTATGCAACCAATTTCGATTTAGAGTTTTCCGATTATCAGATGAAACTTGTTGACAACCTTCATAAAATTAATGTCGACCAAATTTCAATTTTGAGTTTCGACAGAAAATTACAAATTGAGAACCTGCACTTGCAACCGATAATCGCAGATGCCACCGAAAGTACAATGCAACAGTATAACCGGTCGGAACTTTACAATATTTTTGTGCCTAAAATTACAATGTGGGGGATTAACCTTCGAAACGCATTTTTTAATAAAAAACTTTCGATTTCAAATTTCCAGATTTCGAACCCGAAAATATATTTAGAGAATTTTGGCACCCTGCGAACTGAGCAGGATAATAAAGAATTTGGCGAATTGTACCAGTTGGTATTTAATTACCTGAGCGATTTTGACATAAAAAAAATTGAAATCCCAAATGGAGCGTTAACGTGGGTAAACCATACTAAAAAAGGGAAAACGACTTCGTTCGACAACGAATTCTCAGCTTCGCTCGAAAACTTCAGGCTAAACGAAAACGAGCTGCTTAAAAAAAGACTGCTTTTTTCCGACAATTTTGATATTTCGGTAAAAGACCAGATGTTCCAACTTTCCGACAGCGTGCATATTTTGAAGGCCGGGGAGATTAATTTATCAACTGCCAATTCGAGCGTGAACATAAAAAATGCACTTCTGTACCCCGTTATCACTTCCGAAAAATTTAAAGAGTTATCGACCACTTTTCAGGTTTCAATCCCTCAACTCCAAATTAGTGAATTCGATTTCCTAAAAGCCTATTATTCAAAAGAATTAAATTTAGCCCGATTCGACATAAATTCTCCCAAATTTCAAATTTATAACCAATCGGGAATTTCAAAATCGCTCGATCTGAACAAGTATAAATTTCCGCTACCCTCGTTCATAAAATCGTTGAACCTAAACGAATTGAAAGTAAGCAATGGAGAAGTAATTAGCTACGAAACAGAAGGAATTGACCACCGCGCACAAAGCAATTTCAAAATAGATCTTTTACTCCCAAATGTCACCATAAAAAACAATGAACTTAAACAGGCACAACTATCGGCAAGTAATTTAATTGCAAAAATTTCTGAATTCAAAGTACCATTGGGAAAAACCCACGACCTAAAAATCGGACAAATAGATTTTAACCGTTCGTTACAAACAATTGATATCGCGCAACTAAAAATAAATCCATTTTTACAAAAAAAACAGGGAAATCAATTTACCGTTTTTGCGCCTCAATTAAATTTTACGGGGTTCGACATAAATGCTGCATTAAAAGAAAATGACTTTTCGTTCGATGAAATTAAGGTTGCCACGCCAGATATTGCTATCGAAATAAACGACTCGGTTAAAGGCGATAAATTTGAAATAGCCCAAAATCTCGATCTGTTTCCAATTGTTGAACCTTATGTAAATAAGATTAATGTTAACCGCTTGTATTTAAACAATGTCGATTTAAAATTTAACTGGTTTGAGAAACAGTTAATCAATAAAAAAATAAATCTTAATTTTTGGGAAATACAAATAGGTAAAAATCAAATTACAGGAAATCTGTTAAACTCGAAGGAATTTGAAATTTCTACTAACAATTTAAAAACTACGACCAAAAATAATTTGTACGAATTTACTGTTGATTCCCTGATCTATAATTCTGCAAAACACAATATTTTGTTAAAAAAACTCAGTGTCAACCCACTTTTGGCAAAAGAGGAATTTCCCCGGCAAAATGGTTTTCAAACCGATTATTTAAAAGCTAAAACTGATTTTGTAGAATTAATTGATATTGATGAAAATTTATGGCTGAAGGAAAAAATCCTGGATGGAAAAAAGATAATAGTCGGAGAAAGCGAAGTGGATATTTACCGGAACAAACGTTACCCTTTTAATGTTAAGCAACGACCTCCATGGCCGCAAGATTTAATTAAAGAGATAATTCAACCATTTATTTTCGACTCGGTAATACTGGTTCCATCTAGAATAAAATACAGCGAATTAATGGACATTTCTGATGAACCGGGATTTATTGAATTCAACAACTTAACTTTAAAAGCAGGGAAAATATCGAATATTGAAAAAATTATTGCGCAAAATAAAAACTTCGAAATAAATACTACGGCACAACTATTTAACCGCGCTCCACTTTCAGCTAAATTCAATTTCGATTTAACCGATAATAATTATGCACACACGGTAAGTGGAAGTTTGGGAAAAATGCCACTAAAAGAACTAAATGTGATGATTGAAAAATCGGTGCCCATTTCGGTTGAAACAGGTGAGTTAACGCGCTTCGATTTTGATATTTCGTTTAATAAAAACCTGGCAAGGGGTAAGCTGTATTTCGCTTACGATGAATTTAAAATATCGGTTTTGGAACTGGATTACGAAGGGGCAAAAAAATCGAAACTGGCTACTTTTTGGGCTAATAAAATGATCCTGAATTCAAAAAACCCGAAAGGGGAAACCTTGTTGCCCGAAACCATTACGTACGAAAGAGATGTTCAGCGCTCGATAATAAATTATTGGTGGAAAGCCATTTTTACAGGATCAAAACAAACATTGGGGATTAAACCAGATGAACAATAAAATACCAGAAAAACAATTGAACCGTTAATTCATTAAAGTGTTTAACTAACCTGAACTAATCATGAGTTTTTCGTTATGAGAATTCAAAATGCACAGAATAAAGGGAAGCACAGAGTTGAGCCTCGCAGAAATAGCCTTAGCTATTTTGAGAAGCGAGAATCGAGCATTCTCTTTATTCAAAGCAGTTTGATTTCGGAATAGATAAATTTATGAATAGTTCAGGCTAAATAACTCTTTAAAATTATTCGTTAAGAAACATATTTTAATTAATTTTGGTTACAAACATAAAATTATCTGACAACATGAAAAATATCTTTGCAAAACTTATTGCCATTACACTTTTTATATCCCTGTTTTCATCATGCAGTTTGTTCGAAAATGACGACATTGACAAACCCGTTGACAAACACCTCGTTAGTTACGAAATAGTAAAGTCGTACCTGCCCGATTTTATAAAATTAATTTTCGACCAGGTTGCAGGTGAATATCCCGAATTAGATTCGCTTAAAGAAAAAGTAGATTACGGTATTTTCGTTTACAAAATTACTTATAATACTACTTTCAAAGGCGAAGATAAATTGGCTTCCGGGCTGGTTTGTGTCCCAATTGGGCTGGGGCCTTTTCCGGTAATGAGCTACCAAAACGGAACCAACACTTTACACAGTAATGCGCCTTCGGTAAATCCCGATTACGAACTTTATTTATTGCTTGAATTTGTGGCATCAACCGGGTTTGTAGTTTCTATTCCCGACTACCTTGGATTTGGTGAAACAGATGACATGTTCCATCCCTACCTGCATAAAGAATCTACTGTCCAGGTGGTTCTCGATATGTTAAGGGCAGTTGAAGAATTAACAGCAAATTATTTGGATATCGATTTAAAAGATGAATTGTACATTGCTGGATATTCGCAGGGCGGCTGGGCAACCATGCAGGTGCAAAAGGCCATTGAAGAAAAACATGCCAATGAATTTAACCTGAAAGCAAGTGCGTGTGGTGCAGGACCTTACAATTTAAATTATATTAACGAATACGTTACTGATTTAACAACTTACCCAATGCCTTACTTTTTAGGTTATATGTATAACAGCTACCTAAATTTAGGGGGAATTACAAACTCGCCAGACGAAATATTTAATGAACCTTACGCCTCAAAAATTACAACTTTATACGATGGATCAAAATCGGGAGATGAAATAAACGCTGAGCTAACTACAACTGTTGCCGATTTATTTACGGTCGATTACCTCGCTAATTTTAAAACCGACCCTAAATATTCTTCAGTAATTTCGATGCTGGGCGAAAACAGCATCTTAGCCTGGGAAACCACCACTCCTACTTTAATTATTCACGGTATGGAAGACGATTTTGTCCCAACCAAGGTTTCTACAGATATTTATCAGGATTTTCTTGCATTGAGCGTACCCATCGACCAGGTTATCTGGATGCCTTTGCCGGGATTGGGCCACCAAACCGGGATTATCCCCTCTGGGTTGGCAAGCGTTTTATGGTTTATGGAAATTGAAAAGGGCCCTTAAAAAGTGAATAATCTTAATTAGTTTTTACATTTTGATTCAGTAAATGAGCAAAAATATTACTTATTCCATTTTTAAAAACTTTTAATAATTACGGAGGGAAAAATCATGAAAAAAGAAATGTGCGGAACAGCCCCCGCCGGTGCTGTTTATGGTCTTGGGTTTATTGGTGCAGCCGTTTATTTTATTTCTCAGGCCACTTGCTTTTGGATGGGAGTATTAGGATTCTTAAAAGCAATTGTTTGGCCGGCCTTTTTTGTTTACGAGGCCTTTAAATATATGACAATGTGATATTGTGATGCCTTTAATTTATTAGAAAAGAATTGTAAAAATCTTAATAGGATAATATAAATACCTAGGTAAACAGATAAGTGATTTTAAGATTTCCCTTTAATAATTTAATGCATTAATTCGCATTAAAATAAAAATACCGAATCCGGCAGATGTTTCCCACACTTTCCTGATTTTTTTCATCGGTTAACCTGATTTGCAACATATGTTTCCCCGATTTTAACCCAGTTGCCAAAGTGTAGTACCAAGGCAAGTGTAAATTTTTACTCCACTGCGTAAATAAATCTTGTTTCTGCCATGGCGAATTATCAACGCTGAATTCAATAATCCCGGAATCGGGGCCGGCTGCAACAGCAATTCCCACTGCATTTCCTTTAAACTGAAATTTTATAATTTTACCGGGGAATTCCCCTTCCAAAATAGGAACCTGAACATAATTATGCCTTACATTTTTTCCATCAGTTGGTTTCCAGTTTTCAATCATTTTCCAACCTTTTATTGGTTTAGGTGGATTTGGTTCAACCAAAACTCCACGCTCGTACGAAAAGTTATCGATGGGACGCGGAATTCCAAGTTCCATATCTTTTTCGTTTATAAAGTCATACTTCCACGCATCTTTCAAAAAAGTTTTTATCGATTGAAAATAGATATTTTGCCCAAATGCCGAAGGGTGCAAATCCTTAAAATCGTTTTCCCAAGCAAACTCGCCGGCATCAATTCGTTCAGTTACTTCTTTTGCTAAACTAATTGTTGAAATTTTATAATGCACGGCTACTTGTTCGTGAAGTTGAATAACCTCAGGAATATTACCAGACCGATAATTTTCCATTTTGCCGGGGTCAACAAAATGCATAAATACAATATTGCATGCCTGATTTGCTTGAAGTGCGTGCCGAACAATACCTTCCATTGCTCTGGTAATTTCTTTTGATGTACGTCGATTAGTATCGTCGTTTACAGCAGCTTCTACAAAAAGTAAATCCACCAGTCCGTTTTTTAACACATCACGTTTAAAACGAAAAGCCCCCGGTGTTGAACCCATGGAAGGAATGCCCGCATTTATAAAATCAAATTCGGTTTCCGGGAATTTTTGTTGAAGATAATTACAAACCGAATCGCGCCAACCCGGATTATGGGTAATTGAACCTCCAAGAAAAACTACCCGGCCTTTATTTTCTGTTTCAAATTTAACAAACGAATTTTTTAAATTTCCGCGATGCGAATGGTAATTTTTTGAGACTAACTTTTGGGCACCTGAAAAATTAAAAAATAATATGAAGACAGTCAGAAACAATATTGATTTTTGGCGTTTCATTTTGATTTATTATTAAAAGTAATATCGTCTAAAATTAAAGTAAACGGCAGAATTTAAACATAAAACCCAATTTTTAAATCCGCCTAATCCTTCCATTCAATTTTTTCTTTTACATCGCCCCTACCCGGAGAAGGATATTCCATTGCAATATTTCCAACATAAAAAAATCCAAGTATTTTTTGTCCAGATTTTAGTTTTAGTATTTCATTTAAGAATGGTAAGAACCGGGGAGTTGCCCAAAAAGCCCCAAATCCCATTTCGGTAGCTGTTAACCACATGTTTTGGACTGCCATGGAAACCGCGGCTATTTCTTCCCACTCAGGAACCCTGTCAGCCGGATCTCTTTCTAAAACAATTGCAATCGCAACCGGAATCCGTTGAAAATCAGACTTAAATTTTTCAACTTTTTGAAAATTTATTGGTTCACCAGAATCAATTTTATCGATTAAAAATGAATAAATTTCCATAGCCAGCTTCTGTTTAACATCGCCAGAATAAACGATAAAACGCCAGGGCTCGGTATTTTTGTGTGTCGGTGCCCAATTTGCATTTTCTAAAAGTTGTTCAATTACCTTTTTAGGGATTTCTTTTTTTGATAAAAACCGGGGAGGTGTTGCCCTGCGGTTTTTAATAATTTCGCTTACATCCATCTTCAAACTTTTTAATAAGTTTCAAAAAACGTTCAATATATTCAAATTGAAACTTCTACCAAATCATCAAACTAAAAAACTAATAAAAGTAGAGAATCGTTTTCAAGGAATCAACTTTCGGCTTATATTTGAACTAATCAAAATTAACAACTATGAGATCTAACTTTTTCAAATTAATTCTATTCTTAACATTTTTTATCTCATATATTTTATTTGCCAAAGGTCAGGAACAAACAAACGAACGCGCCATGTGGTTTACCGATGCACGTTTCGGCATGTTTATACATTGGGGGGTTTACAGTGGAGCCGAAGGATTCTGGAAGGGTGAAAAACTGCGTAACGACAACGATTACGCAGAATGGATTCTTTATAGAAACAGGATAGAAAAAAATGAATATCTGACATTGCTCGATCGGTTCGCCTGGAATGAAATCGATCCGGAAGAATGGGTTTTGCTTGCGAAAAACTCTGGGATGAAATATGTAACTATTACTGCAAAACACCACGATGGTTTTGGGTTATGGGATAGTAGAGTAAGTAACTACGATTTAGGCGATTACACCAATCCTAAACGCGATATCATAAAAGAATTGGCTGATGCATGTAAAAAACATGGATTAAAATTAGGCCTTTATTATTCGCATTGGGTTGACTGGGAACATAAATTCGGTTGGGACCACACCCGCGAGATATCCGGGATTTCAGCCGAAGATTACAATCAATACTGGCAAGAAAAAGTGATCCCTCAAATGCAGGAATTACTTACAAATTATGGCGAAATTGGAATGATTTGGTTTGATATGTGGATTCATCATTCGCGAACGGTTGTTACTAAAAAACAGCTTTTACAATTAAAAGGATTAATACGTGATTTGCAGCCCAATTGTTTGGTGAACTCCAGGTTAGGCCTTTCGGTAGAGGAAGATCAGGATATTGATTTTAAAACGTTAGGCGACAATCAACTGGGAATTAGAAAAGAAAATTTCCCCTGGCAATCGCCTGCAACTGTTGCCCATTCATGGGGGTTTCATTCGCTAGATTCAGAGTGGAAATCCACTACAACATTGCTGAAATCGTTAATTAGTAATGTTAGTTTGAATGGAAATTTCATGTTGAATATAGGACCTCGCGCCAATGGCAATGTACCTTTCGAAATAAGGCAACGAATGTTAGAAATGGGTAAGTGGCTTGAAGTGAATGGTGAATCGATTTATGGAAGTGAAGCATTTGATTTAAACAAAGATCAGCATGATTGGGGAAAAATCACTTGCAAAAAAACCATCGATGGATTTAAACTTTACCTGCACGTATTTACCTGGCCATTGAACAAAAAGCTTAATTTAACTGGAGTTTCTGAGGCACCGAATAATATCTATTTATTGGCCGACAAAAATAAATCGCCACTACTTAATTCGCACTCGGGTGCACATACAAAAATTAGTCTTCCTACAACCGAACCTGATCCTTTTATTTCAGTTGTGGTGCTTGAATACAACAAAAAGCCTTTAATTGAAGATTATTTGGTCGCAAAAACAATTGACGATGGATATTCTTTAACTCCCCAAAATCAAATTATAAAAGATGAAGCTTTTGAACTAAACAAAAAGGGGCGAAGAGGTACAGTGCCGCAGCATGTAAATGTAGTTAAAGAAAAAACTTTCGTCTGGAAAATTTATGTTGATGAACCGGGTGCTAAAAATATTGATGTTTCATATAGTTTTCAATTTGATTCTAATAAAAGTAAGCTGGAATTAAAGGTCGCGGGGACAACCGTTTCGCACACTATTCTTCCAACAGGAAAAACAGTTGGAGAGCCCAATCAAAATTGGGTAATCGACAACTACAAATCGAATCGGCTAGGAAAAATAAATTTCCCCGAAAAAGGAATTTATGAGATAAAACTAAAATTTCAACCAAAAAAACAGGAAGAAGTAAAATTCCATTGGGTCTGGGTGAAATAAACTATTTCAAATTATCCACCTATAAAAATATCGAAATATAATAACTGGAAGTTTTCAACAATTGTTAATAACCATAGTTAATACATGGTGAATACAAACCTCCACCAACCACTTGACGTGTATATATTTTTACATATCTTTGTTTGCATCAGATGAGCGATAAAAGGCTGCTCGGAAAGTGTGGAAAAGGGGAAAGTTACTTAGTTGAAACCGAAACCAATTCAGTCCAACCTTCGGGAAGGCGCACAGAAAGAGCCGAAGTTTGAATAAGATGGTCTGTAAATCTAAATTCAAGCAATCATCTGGAAGAAAATCAGACGTTCTTTCAAGATTGAGTCTTCAGGCAGAAAGCAAAAAAGGTCTTGACCTTGGCTGCTAAACTGCACAACATCATAAGGGTAACACTTTAAAATGTTGATTGGGAACAGCAAAAACCGAAAGGGGATTACTGGGAACACAGAAAGACACTTCGTCCAGGAAGGTAAACCGGAATACCGAACGGACTACTGAAAGGCAATGCTGTAGAAGGCAAAGCCGGAAAGTACAGGGCTGAAATTAATTCGAAAGAATAAAAAGAAGCCAGCAGTAATAACAGTAATCTGGCACGAGAGGAAACCTCGGTTGCCTCAAGTGAATGGGAGCTATTCGTAAAAGATTAGTTCCCATTTGTATTTTATAAAATTTGACTTAATAATTTCCGTGGGGCAAATTAATAAAGTTTAATGAGCGACGCCGCTGAATTAAGACTGGTTAACACATTCCAAAAATAAAATGGGATCAGTTTAATTATCGGGTTGGTGGGATAAAAAGTTTTCTTTTATCT
>JABGRN010000121.1 GCA_018648265.1 Prolixibacteraceae bacterium
CAGCATACTCCTTTGTTGTAGTATCGGCATTAACCATTATAAACTTCGAAATTGACATGCGGCATTTCAAAGTACAATTGGTATAACATAAAAATACAGGATAATAAAATCAATATATGCGATCACCAAATTGCCTGCGAAAATGTCAAAATAACCTTCAACAACTTAAAACTTTTAATTTTAAACTTTCAACTTTCTTAGCCTGAACTATTCATAAATTTATCTATTCCGAAATCAAACTGCTTTGAATAAAGAGAATGCTCGATTCTCGATTCTCAAAATAGCTAAGGCTATTTCTGCGAGGCTCAACTCTGTGCTTCCCTTTATTCTGTGCATTTTGAATTCTCATAACGAAAAACTCATGAATAATTCAGGTTAGCAATGAATTAATGCCCTGCGTTCTTTGCCATTCATTAAAATTGAAAGGGGTTTATCAAATTCAACATGTTTTACAAATTCAGTTTCTTTTATAAGTTTTTGTTCTTTAAGGGCTTCTATTTTAAATTTTGATTTACGTGAATAATGTGGCACCGAAAAATAACCAACATTCATTGAAGTAACATTGTGGAAAAAATGAGATCCCAACGAACCGTCGAGCGGGAAATCAGGCAATCCCATTTCTATTATAATCCGTGCTTTCGATATGTTTGCCCAGAGTACAGGAATACCTGTAAAAGGATCGCGCGACCCCCACCTGCCCGGACCAATTAAAATATAATTTTTCCCCAGTGCTTCAAAATCGCGATTAATCTGACTTATTTCCTGTGCCATTTGTTTGGTTTTCATCTTATCGAATTTCACGGGATCAACATAAACAACATCCTTAATATTTTCAATTTTACCGTTTCCCATGCCACGTTCGGCATACATAAAAATTTTATCCCCGTCCACCGCTTCCAGGTCAATTTCAACTTGCTCTTCAATTCTTATTAATGGTTTAATTTGAAGTAAATAAAAAGTAGGCAGCCCATTTTCTGCCTTTTCCAAATCAATGGCATACTCAATTTCAACCGGCGATCCCATAGCTTCTTTAAACAGTTTCAGAAGCACTTGCAGGGTTTCTGCCAAAGGCAAAAAATCATATTTTAATATATTGGCAAAATCGACAACTCGCGGGCCTTTTTGCTGAATACCCGGTACAAGATCATCATTCTCTATTAAATAAGTAGAAGCTGAATGCTCCAATGTCCCATCGGGTTCTGCATCTTTTATCCTGAATCTTTTTATGGCAGCATCTTCACCATTAGTTACCAAATCGAAATCGGGTTTTGAAAGATCGAGTGCATAAAAATGTTTTTGTGAATCGCGAATCTGATCTTTTAAAGAAGTGGGGTTAATATTTGGGTACATTGGGCAAAAACGGAATGAATTTTCGCCACCAACAACGTACATTCCCAAACCTACCGCTGCTACCGAAAAACCATCTTCGGGCTGCATGTAAGAAATGGGGTAATAATTATACGACTGTGCAACACCCGAAACACTGGGATAATATTTATCGTTATAATTATGCCCAACCACCTCCTGGATAACCACAGCCATCTTCTCCATTTCAATTTTATAACTAACGGCATCGAAATAAGCTTGTGCCGATTCGGTAAAAATACTGGCATAAACAAGTTTTATTGCAGTTTCGAGTTGTTGGTAACGAACTAAAATATCGGAATGATTGTTTGGGATAAGATAGGTTGCATAAACACCGGAAAAAGGCTGTAACAATGAATCTTCAAACAAACCGGAAGATCGCACTGCCAAAGGTTTATCCATTTCAAGTAAATATTTCTTTAAACGATTACTTGTTTTTTCATCAAATTCCGATTCAAGAAAATGTTTTTTTATCGATTCGAAATCGTTTAAAGAATAAATATCATCGTACAGATTATTCATTTCCACAAATTTGTCGAACTCAAGTGCACCCAAAACCGCAGTTGCCGGAATCCTGATGTTAAGGTCCGGGATTAGTTTTTTAAAGTTGATGTTTTCGATAAAATTGCAAATAAAAGCTATTCCACGGCCTTTTCCCCCAAGCGAACCTTTTGCCAATCTGCTAATAAAACGGTTAGAATGAACCAGGGCTGGATCGAAATTTACAATGGTCCCTTTTAACTTTTCGAAGGTAACCTTTCTAAAAACGTTAAGACAAAACTCCCTCAATTCATCGGCCGATTTAAAATCTTCGGTTTTAATTGGGCGCAACCGTTCGGCCATATTAATTTCGCCACGTGCCATCAACCAGGTTGAAAACGAATTTCGTTTTCCATGATAAAATAATGCATCATCAGAAATTTCCCTGAATTTTTCCTGAAAGTGAACCAAATTTTCGGCTTCCCCCAAAGGTTTTCCATCCTGCCCTTTAAATACAAAATTCCCAAAACCTAAACGACGGTATAAAAAATTCAAAATATCCATCGATAAACTTTCAGAATTTTTATTGATAAAATCGGCATTTACATCTTTTGCCCGCCCTGCATTCGAAATATCGTGCGATTGCAATAACAGGGGCATGGGATATTTAAATGTTCGGTTTGCATATTTTAAAAGTTCAATTCCGGCATCCTCATCGTCAACGCCCCCTTTTTCGAATTTAACATCAGAAATAACACAAAGTATATATTTCCGGTAGCTGTTAATAATCCTGACTGCGTCTTCGTAGGTGCTTACCAGAAGCACCTTGGGCCTTGCCCGCATTTTCATAATTTTATGAAGTTCGTCGGTTGCATCCTCTTTTACCAAAACCTGTGTTTGTGTCATTACCGTGGTGAACAACATTGGTAAATACCTCGAATAATATTGAATACTGTCTTCAACCAAAAGAATCACCCGGACATTTCCGTTTTGTGTGTCGCGGGCCACATTTTTTTTGTCTTCAATGTATTTTATCATCGCCAGGAAAACATTGGAATTTCCGTTCCAGACAAAAATACGGTCTATAAAATCGAGTTTTCTTCCTTCGGCCTGAAAAAAGCGCAAATCGGCATTATTATTTACAAGAAGCAAAAGTGGTACTTTTGGTCGCATGGTACGAATTTCGCGTGCAATCTGAACAGGCGTATCTTTATCTACTCCGGCCATTACAATAATAATATCAAAATCTTTATGCTTTAAAGTGAGCAAAGCATCTTCCATCGAATTTACACTGGTAAAACGTGGTGCTGCATACAAATTTAATTGTAAGTATTCTCCAAATATTTTATCGCTGAATTGTCCTTCCCGAACAATGGAATAAGAATCGTACAAAGTTGCCACCAACAAAACCTCTTTAACTTTTGTTGGCATTAATTCCTGAAAAATATCGCGATCAGTTTTCTTTCTTTTATAAATATTTGTGAGTGAAATATTTTCTATATCCATTTTTAAAATATTAAGGTGATGAAGTTAGGAAAAATTATAAAATATGCCCACACACGTAATAGTAACTAAAAAAACGAGTAGATTTTTTTGCTGGCGGGCAGGCTTTCCGTTTGTAGTTGTTACTGCAAATTCCTGTTCCGGCAATGTTGTTCAGGGGGCTTTCTCCGGCAGCCCCTGCACAACAACCGTCACACTCATTTGCAGCATCAAGCTACCACTTCAATCCTTGCCAGGGGCGCAGAAAGGATAAATTCTCGGCGTGACTTAAAGTCACACCGAGAATAAACCGAAATAAAAAATAGACTAATCCAATTTATGAATAACTAATCCCGAACGTAATTTTGGTTCGAACCAGGTTGTTTTTGGGGGCATAATATTTCCGCTATCGGCAATGTTTATTAACTGTTGCATTGACACCGGGTACAAAGCAAAAGCTGCTTTCATCGCTCCCGAGTCAACCCGTTTTTTTAACTCATCCAATCCACGAATTCCTCCAACAAAATCTATCCGTTTCGAGGTTCGTAAATCTTTAATATCTAAAACCGGCTCTAAAATATGTTTCGATAAAATGGTAACATCTAAAACTCCAATTGGGTCAGAATCATCAAACGTTCCTTTTTTAGCAGTTAATTTGTACCAGCTGCCCGAAAGATACAAACTAAATTCGTGCAATATTTCGGGTTTATAAATCTCAGTTCCCATATTTTCCACATCGAAGCTTTTCGATAATTCTGCTAAAAAATCGATTTCAGATAAACCATTTAAATCAGTAACAGTGCGGTTGTAATCAATAATTTGCAATTGATTGTCGGGGAAATGAACAGCCATAAAAAAGTTGTACTCCTCTTTTCCTGTGTGGTTTGGGTTTTGAATTGTTTTTTCAGCTCCAATCCTGGCCGCCGCCGCTGTCCGGTGATGTCCGTCTGCAACATAAGTAAATGGTACTTTTTCAATAAAAAGTTGCTCTATTTTTGTGTTTGTGGCTTCATCATTTATCGCCCAAAAATGGTGACCAAATCCGTCTTCTGCAGTAAAATCGTAATCAGCTTCATTTTTATTTACGATATCTTTTACAATCTCATCAATTTCCGAAACTGCTTTGTAAGCAAAGAAAACAGGTTCGATATTCGCATCCAAATATCGGGTTAAAACCATTCTATCTTCTTCCTTTTCGGGGCGCGTAAGTTCGTGTTTTTTTATGATCCCATTTTCGTAATCGGCACAAGCCGCGGCACCAACAATTCCATATTGGGTCTGCTTATTCATTGTTTGGGCATAAATATAATATTTGGGTTCGCTATCCTGCACCAACCAACCTTTTTCTTGAAATGCTTTGAAATTTTCAAGCGATTTATTGTAAACTGTTTCTGAGTGAATATCATCCACTTCAGGACATTCGATCTCAGCTTTTGTAATTCGAAGTAATGATTTTTCTTTTCCTTCAGCCATTTTTGAAGCTTCATCAGAACTCATTACATCGTAGGGAAGACAAGAAAGTTCTTCAACAATTTCTTTGGTTGGCCGCAGCCCTTTAAATGGTTTTATTATTGCCATATTTAATTGTTATTGTGTAATTTTGTAATTTAGTTAATGAGGAAAAAATTAAACCAAACACCTTCAACATTAATCGATCTATTTTTTTCAATTGCACCTAATCCTGAGACAAGTTATTTTTCAAATTTAAATATTTTCTATAACCTGCTGAAATTTTAGAAAGTTCAACCAATTTAATTCTTTATTCCTGATAACTAAACTCATTAATGTAATTTCTTCGAAAAGCAATAGTTGAACAAACTAAACATTCCCTAATTGAACTGCGTGAAATCTTAAATATCTTAATGCCAAAGGAATTGATTCTCCATAACCTTCTCCAATATTTAATGAAATTGAATTTACTGCTCTCTTAAACTGACTTGTCAATCCAAATAACTTTTCTTTTGGAAATTGATTAGTCAAATATTAAACAAAATCAATATAATCAAGTAACTTTTTATATAGTTCAAGCGTTTCAAAATCGAATAAATGCGAATGATTAATATCTTTCATTTTCAAAAAAATTTAAAGTTAATTCAAGTGAACTTACAAAATCTCTAAAACCGTTCCACCTCATTCACCCAATTTCTTATTCACTCAATTACCCATTCACCCAATTACCATTCACCCATTCACTTGGTAAGTCGCATCCCCTTTTTCTAAGAATCCAACAATTTGTTCGGCGGCAGCAACTCCGGCGTTTAAATTTGCCTCAGCAGTTTGTGCACCTGCTTTTTTAGGAGTAAAGAAATAACGGCCTTTAAATTTTTCGGCAAACTCCGTTTCACAATCCGGTTTAACATCCGACATATATTTTATTCCCTGATTTTCTTCCATTATTTTTACTAAATCGGGTTCGTTAATTACCTCTTTCCTGGCTGTATTTATAATAATACTACCATCCCTTAAATGTTTTAACACTTCGTAACTAACCGATTTTATGTGCTCGCCACGTGCCGGAACATGAATTGAAACAATGTCGCTCTTTTCGTACAATTGCTCCAACGAATTGGTAACTTTTAACCCGATTGCAGCGGCGGCGTGTTTACTGTAACGAGTGTAAACAATCACTTTCATACCCAAAGCTCTAGCAATGCGGAACACGTTTCGGGCTACAAAACCAAAACCATGCAAACCAAGTGTACGACCACGTAATTCACTACCGGGTTTTCCACTAAACATTTCTCTCATTCCAAAAATAGCCATACCAATCGCAAGTTCTGCAACAGCATTTGAATTTTGACCGGGAGTATTCATCACCACCACATTATTTGTTGTTGCAGCTTTTAAATCAACATTGTCGTAACCGGCCCCTGCACGAACAACAATTTTTAAATTTTTGGCCGCATTTAAAACTTCCTCGTCAATTTTATCGCTTCGGATAATTGCTGCATCAACATCTAAAATTGCATCTAACAACTCCTGCTTCGATTTATACTTTTCGAGCACTCGCAATTCATAACCTTCTTTTTTGAAAATCTTGCTGATTTTTTTTACAGCAACCGGTGCAAATGGTTTTTCCGTAGCAATTAAAATTTTCGTCATAACTTAAAGTTTTAGACAGAAAAAATGCAGAATGTAAATCCTGCATTTCAATGATCATCTATTTTTAATTCATTTTTTCAAATTCCTGCATAGTTTCAACAAGTGCTTCTATACTTTCAACCGGCATGGCATTATAAATAGAAGCCCTAAAACCACCAACCGAACGATGGCCTTTAATTCCAACCATCCCTTTTCCAGTGGCAAATTCAAGAAACTCTTTTTCCAGCCCTGCATATTCCGTTGTCATTACAAATGTTACGTTCATTAACGAACGATCTTCTGAATTAGGAATATTTGCCTTGAAAAGTTTGTTGCGATCTAACTCGTCATACAAAACTTTTGCTTTGGCAATATTAGTTTTTTCCATTGCTTCCAAACCACCATTTTCTTTCAACCAGCGCAAAGTCTGCAAACAGGCAAAAACCGGAAGGGTAGCCGGTGTATTGAACATCGAACCATTATCGATGTGTGTTTTATAATTCAAAATTGTAGGAATCGGACGTTCCATTTTCCCCAGAGCATCGTCCTTTACAATTACGAGTGTTGCACCCGATGGCCCAAGGTTTTTCTGGGCACCGGCATAAATCAAATCATATTTTGAAACGTCCATCGGACGGCTAAAAATATCTGACGACATGTCGGCTAACAATGGTACAGAAACATTAAGATCGGATAAAATTTCGGTGCCAAAAATAGTGTTGTTAGTAGTAATATGTAAATAATCAACATCGGAAGGGACTTCAAAACCTTTTGGGATGTAATTAAAATTAGCGTCGGCAGAGGAAGCAACTTCAACTACTTCGCCAAAAAACTTAGCTTCTTTAATGGCTTTTTTCGACCAGGCACCTGTATTTAAATATGCAGCCTTTTTATTCATTAAATTATAAGGAGCCATTAAAAACTGGAGGCTTGCACCTCCCTGAAGGAAAAGTACTGAATATCCTTCAGGAACTTTTAACAATTCTTTTACTAAAGCCTGTGCCTCGTCCATAACGGCTACAAACTCTTTGCTTCGGTGCGAAACTTCCATTACAGAAAGCCCGGTTTCTGCAAAATTAATTGCTGCCCCGGCAGTTTTTTCTTTTGTGATTTCGGGCAAAATTGATGGCCCGGCGTAAAAATTGTGCTTTTTCATTATTACAACTATTAAAGGTGAATTAATAAAACCGTTTCGTTGCAAACTTCAATTCAAAGTACGTAATTCGTTGTTGGTTTGCAGATGAGAAAAATCAATATATCAGTTAAAAATTTGAGTTTTAAAACATCAATAAACATTAATATTCGATGACAAAAATCATTCTTACGTTCACTTCTTTTTAAAAAGTAATAACTCAAATAATTTAAACTTTACAAATTTATTCTATTCCAAATAAGAAATCCACTTTTTCTGAAAAGATTAGGTTTCAGTAATAATTATTTAAAAAATGTTTTGAAATGTAAATAACATTCGTTTAATTTTGGGATTGTTCCGTTTAAAACTTTTTACTATGATTTTTAAGCTAAAAAATACATTTCTTTTGATTTTTACCATCATTCTAATTGGAAGTTGCTCAGTACAAAACAAAAAACAAGTGCCTAATTTTGTTTTTATACTGGCCGATGATTTGGGATATTCTCAAGTAGGTTGTTACGGAAGCACTTATTACCAAACGCCCAACCTCGACAAATTGGCCGAACAGGGAATGCGGTTTACAAATGCGTATGCAGCTTGCCCCGTTTGCTCTCCAACACGCGCAAGTATTATGACCGGAAAATACCCGGCACGATTACATTTAACAGATTTTATTGCCGGAAACAACAAAGACACTTACCCACTCTCTCAACCCGACTGGCAAAAATTTTTGCCTTTGGAAGAAGTTACTTTTGCTGAAATTTTGAAAGAGAGCGGTTACAATACTGCTTTATTTGGGAAATGGCATTTGAGCAAAGAAAAAATGCCTCCGGGCAGTTTTCCGTATAATCCCGACAAACAAGGTTTCGATGAATCTTTTGTCACATACAAACCCTCAGGAGGGATGACTCAGCCATGGCAGGATGCTGAAATTGACGCACACAATGTAGATACAATTACCAACCTTGCCATTAATTTTTTAGAACGAAATAAATCGAATCCATTTTTTCTATTTGTTTCACACAACACAATTCACGACCCACTAAAAGAAAAAGCTGAAACCATACAAAAATATGAAAATCAGAAAGCAAGCGATGAACCTGAAAATCACCCGATAGTTGCTGCTATGATCGAACGATTAGATAATAGTTGTGGAACGATTATCGATAAAATTAATGAATTAGGATTGGACAAAAACACCGTAGTAATTTTCTTTGGCGATAATGGAGGAAGAGATAAATATGCAAAACAAACACCTTTTAGGGCTGGAAAAGGCTGGCTTTACGAAGGTGGAATCAGAGAACCCTTAATTATAAAATGGAAGGACAAGGTATCACCTGGAACAATTTCTGAAGCACTTATTAGTTCCGTCGATTTCCTCCCTACATTTCTTGAAATGGCTGGTGGAAACAAAACTCCTGAAAATATAGATGGCAAAAGTTTTTT
This sequence comes from Prolixibacteraceae bacterium, assembly GCA_018648265.1. GTDB lineage: Bacteria > Bacteroidota > Bacteroidia > Bacteroidales > Prolixibacteraceae > Draconibacterium. Next base: position 8,987 of record JABGRN010000121.1, read on the forward strand.
ACCTGTTTTAGAAAATAATCAAGTAGAAAATCACAATAGTTTATTTTGGCATTATCCGCATTATCATGGTGGTTCGGGGATGATTCCTGCAGGTGCAGTGCGTTCAGGAAAATACAAATTAATAGAATGGTACGAACCTAAATTACTAAACACGGGTAATTCTGTTGAGTTATTTGATTTAAACGAAGATCAGGGAGAAACAATCAATCTTAGCGAACAGTTACCGGAAAAGGCAGCAGAATTAAGAGAAATGCTAAATAACTGGAGAATTGAAGTCGATGCGCAAATGCCGACAATAAATAAAAATGCCACCCCGAATTAGAATGACATCTGCATTTTATTAATGTGGTTCTTTTAAATAAAAGGTAATTTAACAATTTCCGCCGTAATTGTTTTGTTTCTAATTTTAACAAAAATCCTGGTACCAAAAGCCGAATATTCCTTAGCAACATACCCCATTCCAATTCCTTTATTTAACATAGGCGACATGGTTCCGGAAGTAACATTTCCGATTATTGCCCCTGCAGAATTTACAAGTTCATAACCGTGTCTTGGTATTCCTTTTTCAAGCATTACAAAACCACGTAATTTACGGGTAACCCCTTCGGTTTTTTGCATCATTAAATACTCACGATCGATAAACTTACGTCCGTGGTTAAACTTTGTAATCCAGCCCAAACCTGCCTCAATTGGCGAAGTAGTATCGTCAATGTCATTTCCGTACAAACAATAGCCCATTTCTAATCGTAAAGTATCCCGAGCCGCCAAACCAATTGGTTTAATCCCGAATTCCTTGCCAGCTTCAAAAATGGAGTTCCATATTTTTTGTCCTGCTTCGTTTCTAAAATACAACTCAAACCCTCCAGCGCCTGTATAACCGGTTGCCGAAATAATTACATCGTCAACACCTGCAATTTTATCGGTAACAAAAGTGTAAAACTTTACTTCCGACAAATTTATATTGGTGAGTTTTTGCAGGGTTTCTAATGCTTTTGGTCCCTGGATAGCTAACTGGCTAACTCTGCCTGAAGCATTTTCTATTTCGGCACCAACATCATTTTGACTAACAACCCAGTTCCAGTCTTTTTCAATATTGGCCGCATTAACTACCAACATATATTTTTCCGGTTCGTAGCAATAAACAAGTAAATCGTCCACAATTCCACCTTTCCCATTAGGAAAACAACTGTATTGAGCCTGACCGGGTTTTAATATTCTGGGGTCATTAGAAGTAATTTTACTTACTAATTCCTGTGCATTTGGCCCTTTTACCCAAAACTCGCCCATGTGCGAAACATCAAAAACACCCACCGATTTACGAACAGTCAAATGTTCATCCTTTATTCCGCTGTATTCAATTGGCATTTCGAAACCTGCAAATTCAACCAGTTTACCACCTGCTTTTTTGTGTAATTCGTTAAACGCTGTTTTATTCATTTTTTGCTGAAAATTTATAAGGCAAAACTATGAATTCAAATATGGCAAACACATGAATTTTATCAGAAATATGAAACAGCGCTTAAGATTATTCCTTATTCTTTGCTTCTTTTTAAAAATTACTGATTTTATGAATAATCTCCAGATTGTAATTATTTAATAATTCGCTAAATTGCGCCACATTTTAATTAATAAAAATAGGATGCCATATAATCTCAATTATCTTAAAGAAATTTCTGAGGGTGATAAGGAATTTATGAAACAATTAATCGATATTTTTCTTGAACAGGTACCCGAGTTCATAACAAACATGAAAAAATTTTATGCTGAAAACGAACTGGATGCCTTGGCCAAAGAGGCACACACGGCCAAATCGTCGGTTTTAATTTTTGGAATGGAAAACTCCGGTATTTTGTTAAAAAAGATTCAGCTCCTTGCAGAAAAGAATGAAGTGGACACAATTCCCGGGCTCATGGAGATTGTTGAAAATGAGTTGGAAAATGTTGTCAAAGAATTAGAAGAAATTGAGATTTAGAGTAATGATTTTTTCTTACAAAAACCCTGATAGGATTATTAGTCCTAATTGAGCCTACTCCGAAAAGTCAAAATGTCGGTCATTGCGAGTGGTCACCAATTTTTTTGAATGAGCATAATGAAGTAATGGCAGAGATACTGAAACAAGTTCAGCATGACGATATTATCAACTGAGGTCTAAGTTTTGAACGTCATCCCGAACTCGTTTCGGGATCTCTAAATTAAGATCTGTCATTAGCAGGACAAAACAATCTTATATCGCAGTAAATGTGTATGTTAAGACAGCTTCACTTCGTTCTCAATGACAAAAAGTCAACGGGTGAATGAAATGGGCAACCGGAAAACCGCAAAAAATAAATATCCGTTATTACCACTTGATTAAATAAACCCTGGAGAGCTCTAAATCCTTGAGGCTGTCTCAAAAGTAATACATAACAAATAGTTTACTTTCAAATTGAAAGTTGTGTTTGTTTTCTGATCCCCTAATTCCCCCAAGGGTGGACAACTCCTCCACTTCGGGGAGGTTGGGAGGGGTTATTTGATTACAAATTGAAAGTTAAATTTGAAATATAGTCTCTTTGAAAACCTTGGAGGTTTCATAAACCTTCAGGGTTTATATACGCATGTTTGTTGGCATGTCAAAAAAATATTAATCTCCTGGCATTTCATTTTAACTATTTTTATGTTACTAAACAGGAAAAAATGAAGGTTCATGAATTTTATAATAAATAGCAGGTCACCATTTACTTATTAACTGTTTCGTACGAAAATAAGTTTGTCTGTTAAGAAAACCAGGGCCAATAAAAACCGAAAAGCATTGGAAACACATTAGCCTTACCATCTTTTGAGAAAAAACCAGTAGGCTTTTTAAACATAAAAAAACAGTCCGGTTATTTATCATATTGCAAAAAACAAACAACTAAAATAACTTCATATCAACAATTTAGCTTATCTGATCTTTTCTGTCTTTTGCAATAAAAATAAATAAATAACGCTTAATAACAAAGTATTAAATTTTAAAAAATATCGATGGTATTTTTGTATAAACAACTTGTGGTTTCATTAATAAAAAATAAAATGTTACAAAGTAAATCCTCAGAATAAAAGTTAAAAATTCCCTTATAAAACAGAAGATTTTGTACTCTATCTATACAATATATATATTGCACTGTTTATTAAGTTTATTTTCAAACAATTGTTTGTCGGAAAAAAAAACATAATTTTATTGGTATTAAATTCAAAATATATTAGTTTTAAATCGTTTTACAAACTTCATTTTTATGGAATACAATTCATAGAAAGGGAGAAAAAATATATAAATATGATTTTTAAGCCTTAATTTGATTTTTTTAATTAAAACATTTGAATTATACCATTTTTATTCAGAAATTAGCCGCGTAGATAATTGAGTTGGATAAACACATATTAAAGTATAACAAAAAAAAATAAATTATTAACTTAAATTTTTAGTAACTATGAGAAAATTCTATTTATTGTGTTTTACTATTTTTTCGTGCTTAGCAATTCAGGCTCAGGTGCAAATCCCGGCAGATGTATTTGCCAGTCATGAGTATTCCGGGGATTGGCAAATAAGCATGGAAAATGGACAAGTTTTGGTGAGCGACATATTTGTTGAAAGGAGCAACATCCAAAACGGAGTTTATCCGGAATATCTATTGCTAAAAGTTAAAAACAAAACAGGTAATAATATTTATGATATATCGAACAAGCAATTACAGCTTGCAAGTATAAAAGAAATATTACCTGGTCAGGGCAGAAATGAACAGCAGGTTCAGTTGGCCCTTGAACAAAACGAATCTGACGAAGGCGGCTTTTTAAGTCTGCCAAAAAACAATAAAATATTTGTTCAGTTCAAAAATAATTTGACATCTGCAATAATAACAAAGATGCAATTTGAAAATTATCAATCGACGAATTGTAAAATTTAAATCTTAATAAAATGAAAAAAAATTACTTAATTCTTATTCTTTTAATCCTATTTAGCTTGGGCTCTAAAGCTCAGCTAATTGACTTTGAAACGGGGACTCCCGCTGGTTGGTCTACTTCCGGGGCTGTTTATACGAACCCCTGCCTAACTGGTCCTTCAGGAGATTATTTTTGGACTGATAATTTAAGTGCTGGTCCAAGACATCTTGAAACAACCGCTGTTTCGAAAGCATACAACGCTATTTCATTCGACATGGTGTATGGAAATGGATCAGTTTAATTATCGGGTTGGTGGGATAAAAAGTTTTCTTTTATCTTTC
>JABGRN010000017.1 GCA_018648265.1 Prolixibacteraceae bacterium
TGGGAGGTGCATCAGTGAGACAAATTATTTATCTCACTGACCATCTACCCGATTGCCTGTTATTTTCCTGCTGAATTATAAAAGTTACCCTTTTATCATTTTATAATAAATCCACGCAGTCACCTCACTTTTAAAAACATTTGTTTTTAAAACTTCTACTTTAAAAACTTTTAAGCTTGTTATGGTTTCTATTTCTTTAACTAAAAGTTCGTTATTGCCTAAAACCTGAAAACTGGAAGGGGTAAATACCAATGTCTCTTTTTTTACAACCACCCGGGGTTTATATTGTTCCATCGAATAAGCAGAAATCAAGAGTATTAAATTTGGGAAAATTAAACCAAACCAATGAGCTGATCCAAGTACAATTAAAGCATTAATAACCGACATGCCAATGACCACAAACAAATAAGCCATTTCTTTTAATTCAACAGATGGGGTGCGATAGCGGATTATTCCAAAAATAGCAAATAAGCCCAAAGCAAATCCCATATCTAAACTAACCTGATCTAATACCGAAGCCAGAAGAAAAACCATCATTCCCATTAAAAAGAAAGTGAGAATGAATTTAGTTTGACCATTGTTTGGGTAGTAAATCAGTCGAATTAGCACAAACAGAGACAAAACATTTGCAACTAATCTGACTGCAAAATCAAGATGCATGTAACAGTCGTCAAGTAATCCTTGAAAAATAGTTAATAATAAATTCATTTTTAATGGGTTTTAAAAGTCAACACGTGTACGACATTCACTTTTTAATGTTTTAATAAAATTTTCCGGACGTTCAAGCCTGCTAAAAAAACCGGCGATATAATTATTTAAATATTTCCTTTCGCGTTCGTGAAGGTAACTGAATGAATTAATAGTTTCTAAAATTTCATCCTTTTTTTCTTCAAACTTTCTAATGTTGTTTAAATATGCCAGGTCGTTATCCCTGCAATAACCAAGGTATTCACGGTCGCTTACATTTTCTACATTCGACCATGACTGAGGATGAGAATAGTTAGTTCCAACAAATCCTGAAAAATCAAAATCATACGGAACCGAGATTACCTGATTAGTTACCTCGGTCAACGATTTTAGATATTTTGTATTGTGGCCCCCTTTTATCCTCCAATCTGTGTTGGCAATCATATATTGAAAAAGTGCAACCCGGTCAACATCTTCCTCAATTACATTTTCCTTACGTATAATTGTTGGATCAACTTCTGTCGTTTTGCTTCTTTCGGCAAGGATTTCAATCGGTTCAATTAAAAACCCGTATTGTTGATAATTTTTCTTTTTCTTTCCGGTATCAATATATGTAATGTTCAGCAATTTAACCCTGAAACTTTTATCGGTCAGAATATTATATAATTTGTACGCCAGGTATTCTTTTAAAACATAAATTTCATACGCTTTCGAAGTTGAACAATGGGTAACTAATTTTATTCTTTTTGCCCCTTTTAACGATTTATTTTCAATCGGATCGGTTTTAAAATTAAGATAAATTGGGGGGAACAAACAATGTCCCCTTCTAAAATTCCCCCGGGCCTTTAAACGGATATTTTTGGTTTGTGTGTGGTTATTATCGTAATGGATTTCCATAAGGGCATCGATATATTCTCCCTCTTTTTTATTTCTAATAAACGAAGTTATATCGTATTTTAGAGTTATATCAAGTGGAACGTCATCTGCAAATGCATCAAAATTGGGAATTGTATCAGAAACCGCACTTAATTGATAATTTTCAATTATGGTGTCACTTTCAGTTACATTGCTATTTTGAGCAAATAAAATGTAAGGGAGAGAAAGTATTAAAAGGAAGGAGAATAATTTTTTCATTGATTTTTGGATTAATAAAACAATCAAACTGAAATCTATATTTTACAGCAATCTAACAATAATACTTCACAAATGTTTTTGGTTTTATATTAAAAGCCAAAAGTTAATTCAAATTATATAATAATACAAAATCGAGCTGATTTTATTTGTATTATTTAAATTCTGAAACGAAACACCTAGAAATATTCCTTAAACCCAATTAAAATTTATTCCTTAATTATAATTCCGGATATTCAATATCAACCAAAAACAAGCCGGCTGCCGGTGCTGAAGTTCCGGCCAGACCACGATCTTTCATTTCAATAATATTTTTAAATTCGTCGATTGAAAGTTTTCCCCTGCCAACTTCAAGTAAAGTCCCAACAATTGCTCGCACCATATTTCTTAAAAAGCGGTCAGCTTTAATTATAAAAATCAACTGCATATTTTCTTGTTTCCATTCGGCCAGAAAAATCTTGCAATTATTTGTTTTTACATCCGAATGTAAACGGCTGAAACTGGTAAAGTCCTCGAAATCGAATAAAACAGATGCTGCTTCATTCATTCTATTTATATCTAACTTTCTGGTGTATTTATAACTTGTTTCGGTTTGAAATGGATCCTTTACCGTTGTTATAATATATTTGTATGTTCTGGAAACTGCGCTAAACCTTGCATGAAAATCACTTTTTACTTTCCATATTTTCTGAACAGCAATGTCGTCGGGCAAAAAGTTATTTAGGCTGAACACAAATTTGTCGGTGATAATATCGTCATTTGCCGAATCGAAATGAAGAATAAAAAATGAAGCATGAACCCCGGTATCTGTCCTGCCAGCTCCAATCACAGCAATCTTTTCGCGCAATAATATTGACAACGATTTTTCTATTACCTCCTGCACAGTAATGGCATTTGGCTGAATTTGCCAACCATGGTAATTAGTCCCTTTAAAACTGATTTGCAAGAAATAGCGTTGTGTCATTGGTACGATTTCGTAAGCAGTTATTGTTTTGTGGAATTCTAAAAATATTAACAAAAATAAGAGAAAAAGTTATAATATATTTCAAATAGGTAGATTAGTGTTTTTTAGAAAACGCAATAACTGACTTACACTAATTTTAAAATGGCAATCTTTAGCCAGCTTGGAAAATCCTTCTTTTCAAAAATAGCCAATTTTAATGACTTAAACTTTTAAGCAGACAGTTAACATTAGTTATAATTGTTTGTTTTTAATGCAATTTATTGAGCTCATTAATCATATTCCTGTGAGTTAATAAATATCTTATTTTCTCATTGCTTACCTGAAAAATCAATACAAAAATTTAATCACAAGAATATCATATTGTAAACTCTCGATTTACGAAATACAGAGTTACTTGTAATGTCGTATTTAAACTTAACTTCGCGCGCCTTTTGAAATTTTACAACTTTATGTTTCAAAATGTTTTAATACAGAAATTTAATTTATAGAATAATGCAATTTGAAGATCTCGAAATAATTGAGCCAATTTTAAAAGCTCTTAAAGACCAAAATTATATTACACCCACATCAATACAAGAAAAAGCTATTCCACTCATTTTAAATAGAAATGATGTTATTGGGAGTGCTCAAACCGGAACAGGTAAAACGGCAGCATTTGCCATTCCAATCCTTCAGCACCTCTATCTCGACCGACAACAATATAACAGCCCACGCAAAATAAATGCACTGGTGATAACTCCCACGCGCGAATTAGCAATACAAATTGCCGATAGTTTTACAACCTATGGAAAGTTCACAGGAATAAGAAATACCGTTATTTTTGGAGGGGTGAAGCAGGGAGCACAAACAAATGCCCTGCGTAATGGTGTTGATATTCTCGTTGCCACTCCTGGAAGGCTGCTGGATTTAATGGATCAGGGCTTCGTAAGATTAAAGGATATCGAATATTTTGTTTTGGATGAAGCCGACCGGATGCTCGATATGGGTTTTATTCACGACATTAAAAAGATCATTGCTAAATTACCGGCGAAACGGCAATCACTGTTTTTTTCGGCTACAATGCCAAACAATATTGTGGAACTTTCAAAAAAAATAGTTAAAAATCCGACCAAAGTAGAAGTAAACCCAGTTTCACCAACTGCCGAAACTATTCAACAATATTTGTACTATACCAATAAATCGGATAAAAAAAATCTGCTTCGTCACATACTTCAGGATAAAAAAATCGATCAGGTTTTGTTATTTTCCAAAACAAAACATGGTGCCGATAGAATAGCGCGCAACCTAAAAAAACAGAGGATTTCTGCGGCAGCAATCCATGGCGACAAAGCTCAGAATCAAAGACAAAAAGCACTGGCGCAGTTTAAAGCCGGAGAAATCAGGGTGCTGGTGGCAACAGATATTGCTGCACGGGGAATTGATATTGACAAACTAAAGTATGTAATAAATTACGACATCCCAAATATTGCCGAAACCTACATCCACAGAATTGGAAGGTCTGGCAGGGCTGGAGAAGAAGGAACATCGATATCTATTTGCGAACCTGAAGAAAATGCTTTTGTGCGGGATATTGAAAAACTTATTAACCAGAAAATTGAGATTGCCAAAGAAAACCCATTTCCCCAAACTGAAAAACCAATGACAGAAAGGGAAAGAAAAGAGTGGGACAAAGAGAAACAAAAAAGAAAACAAGAATTTTTTGCCTCAAGGAAACAAAAATCAGGGAGATCAAATTCATATAAATTTTCCAGGCAAAAAAGATAGATTAAAGAGTGCAGCGAAATAAATATAGCCGTTTGTTGCCTGGACATCTCTTTCCCAATTTCAATTAAAAATAGATTATTTCTAATTGGAATGTGAATTTATATTTCGCAAAAGCATTTCCAAACAAATAAAAAACCACCCAACATTACGGAAGGCGGTTTTTAAAAACCAACTAAAACACTAACAAAACTAGTCTTTTTTAATATCATCAAAATCAGCACCCTGATCATGCACGGCCATTACCGCCCGTCCTGATGGATCAGCATTGTTTTGAAAAGCTTTGTCCCATTCTAAAGCAGCTTCTGTACTACATGCAATCGATGCCAACGAAGGAACACAAGCCGCTGCCTGGTCAGATGGGAAATGTTCGCTATAAATTGCCCTGTACATATATTCTTCTTTGTTCATTGGAGTATGTACCGGAAAACGGAATTTCGCATTTTTCATCATTTCGTCGCTTACCTGCTCGGTGGCAATCTTTTTTAAGGTATCAATCCAGCCATAACCAACCCCGTCAGAGAATTGCTCTTTTTGACGCCAGGCCACACTTTCAGGTAAAATATCCTCAAAAGCCTTACGAACAGGCCATTTTTCCATCCGACCGTTTTTTGCCATTTTTTCTTCAGGATTAAAACGCATAGCAACATCTAAAAATTCTTTGTCAAGAAATGGAACACGGCCTTCAACACCCCAGGCAGCCAACGATTTGTTAGCACGCAGGCAATCGTACATGTGCAAGCGGCTAACTTTTCTAACACACTCTTTATGAAATTCTTCGGCATTTGGTGCTTTATGAAAATAGAGGTAACCTCCAAAAATTTCATCAGCACCTTCACCGGTAAGTACCATTTTTATACCCATCGATTTAATTACCCGGGCAAGCATGTACATTGGTGTTGATGCCCGGACTGATGTTACATCATAAGTTTCGATGTGGTAAATTACATCGCGGATAGCATCCAGTCCTTCCTGAATTGTATAATGAATTTCGTGATGAACTGTACCAATGTGATCGGCTACTATTTTAGCAGCAGCCAAATCCGGGGCACCTTCTAAACCTATTACAAACGAATGCAACTGTGGCCACCAGGCATCTTTTTTATCACCCTCTTCAATTCGTTTTGCCGCGAATTTTTTTGCCAATGCCGAAGTAATCGATGAATCCAGTCCTCCCGACAAAAGTACACCATACGGAACATCTGACATTAACTGACGGTGAACAGCATCTTCCAACGACTGCGCTAACTCATTAATATCAGCCGGGTTATCTTTTACATTCTCGTATTCAGTCCATTCACGATTGTGCCAACGCTTCAGCTCACCGTCTTTACTGTGTAAGTAATGAGCAGGTGGAAACTCCTCAATTTTTTTGCAGTATCCTTCCAGAGCTTTCAATTCGGAACCTACATAATAATTGCCAAATTCATCCCAACCCTGATAAAGGGGAATAATTCCAATATGATCGCGGGCAATTAGATACTCATCTTCTTCTTCATCATAAATAGCAAAAGCGAAAATTCCATTCAGTTCATCTAAAAATTTTTCCTTTTTATCGCGATACAAAGCTAATATCACTTCGCAATCCGATCTGGTAAGAAATTCATACGAATCCTCATATTGTTTCCTTATCTCCTGATGATTATAAATTTCGCCGTTAACAGCTAAAATCAACTTTTTATCTTTACTGAACAACGGTTGCCCACCCGATTCCGGATCAACAATCGAAAGCCGTTCGTGTGCCATTACTGACTTTTCGCCACAATAAATCCCAGACCAGTCGGGTCCGCGGTGACGTACTTTTTTCGACATCTCCAATACTTTCGGCCTCAACTCCTGAGCATCTGTTTTTAAATCAAACGCACATACAATTCCACACATATTATTTATATTTATTTATTTCAAATTTTATTTTGCCAAAAATAATCAATATGTTAACGTAACAAAATATTTAGTGACTTTATTCTATAATTATTAACTTTTACAATACATTTTGTAGTTATTGGGCAATTCTCCAGCATCCAATAAAATCCGATTTAGAATGAACCATTATACAGAATCAGCAAAACAACTACATTTAATATTAAACTAATTTCTGGGAAGAACTAAACTGTAACTTACTAAAAAACAGTTCGACCCCGCTTAGTGTAACAGTCAGACTGGGCGGAGTCAAAGTCCTAACACCAATAATTTACGAAATAACTTGAACTGGTTTTATCTATTCTAATAATCCAATCATTATCGAACTTCATTTTTTTGCGTTTAAAATTTTTAGACAGGAAATTCTACTTCTAAAAAAAAGCTGTAACTTGTGTTGTTCGAAAAAGTTAACGATTATGAAATTTAAATATCTTAATCTAAAGAAGGCCAGAGTATTAACGACAAACAATAGAGAATCAACTCAGCAATATCCCGGAAGAAGAACTTTTGTAAAAGCCATGGGATTGGGCGCACTGGCATGGAATCCGCTTGTTAATTCCTTAAAATCAATTACCACTGATTCGTTAAAGTTTAAATTAAAGAACAATCAATTAAAGGTTTACCTGAATAATATTTTGGCCTGGGAGATCTCAGAAAAGTATTTCGAGCCGGGATTCACAATTCAACTGAAACAAACAAAAAACAATTATTCATTAACAGCAAAACGATTAAAATTACGGCAAACAGATTTTGGTTTTTCTTTAAAAGCGGACATTTACAATAAGAATGGTCCATGGGAATTTGATTTCAATATTCCGGAATTCCGTTTTAAACAAACCGGCAATTTTTATCATTGGCTGGAGAATACCCAACCATTAACTGGTAAAGCACATTTACAACATGAAATTGCCAAACTAAATCCGACAGAGTTTATTTGTGCCAGGGGAACATTTAATTTAGAGCTTGAACCCAATTGGAAATTTAACTTTTCCTCATCGAAAAACGTTCAATTAAGTTTTAACCGACATCAGTATTCAACAGGCAGGTTTGTTATACAACCTCAGTTAAACAAAACAGAAAAATTCTTAAAATCAAATCTGAATGGAATAACATTAGTTTCGCTGCCCGAATTTAACGACTGGAAGAATTTTATAAATAATATTGATCTCATCGAAGGTAGTTTTGAAACCAAAAACCATGAATTGCCCGAACTTTGTTTTGCACTAGACCATTCAAAATCAGGAGAAAAATTATTTTGGATTCAAAATGAAGGTTCGTTAATTCAGTTTCAACCTGAAAAAGTTTCAGAGTCGGATATTCAGCTTAAACAGTTTTTTTATTATGCTGAATATCTAAATAACAAACAAGCCAATTCTTATATTTCGGCCTGTTTGCCGGAAAATGGAACGTGGATAAATAATTCTCTAGGGAGTTTTAAAATTGAAAGAGACAATAAAATTCCCGATTTTGAAGCTTTTGGAACAGACAACAATTTTGACGAAATAATTCTGGAACCTCGTTTGCGTGCTTTCAAACCTAACATCGGAGGTGCAATTGCACTGAATTCTGTATTTCAGGATCCTGTAAAAGTGAGGATAATTCAGCCCCAAAAAAAGGTGACAACCAAGTCAACATTAAAATCAGCAACGACAATCCAATCTACCGAAAAGGAACAAAGCAACGAAAAAGAAGTACAAAAAACATCCACAAGAATTCCTGTAAAAAATTTAAATATACAAAGAGTACCTCAAAAAAGGCCAACACGGGAAATTCAAAAAAATCAACCAAAAATAAATGTTGAATTCGACAGGGTAAAATTCAAACCAAAAAGAGCTTTGTCGATAAAAGTTCTCCGCCCTGAAGATATGGTTTTGCTGGAATTTGTTTTTCATAACTTCAACTTCACCAATAAAGGTCAGTCACCATATTTGGAATTGGACAAAACCAAAGAAATAGGAATTGTTGAAATCTATTTTCAAAGTCAGCACACATTGGAAGAAGCCTATTTTGAATCTACACCGATTCCCGATCCGGAGGGCGGTTCAAGTGAAACTGTCCGGCTTCCGGCAAAACATTTGCGGGCACGAAAAAGCCGTCTTGTTTATGAATTACCTGCCGGACATGAAGGATTCCCATTAATTATGAGCGAGTTGCTGGACTGGACAAAATTCAAATTACGCGTTCATCCCAGGGCATGGATTAAAATACCAACGATTAAAAGAATACGCAAACCATCAAGAGTTATTCTTGATAAAAGAGCAACTGTTCAAGCAAATAAGAATTTAAAATATTTGGATACCCCTTCAACAGAATATGGCATTAAACTAGCACAAAACACCAAAATTAAAGCCAGTAATTTAGATGTTTACCAGGAAAATGAGGTTTCAAAAGTTCTGGCACCAACAACTTCCAGTTCGATAAAAATGTCATTCAACACTAAAACTATAAAAAAAATTAGTTGGAAAGTTGAACCAATTCCCGAATTAAGTACATCCATTGAGGCACCAACTTTAATGTACATCTCCCCTAACCAAACCAATGATTTTTACCACAAAACAGAGGCAAGTTTCCGCGATGTGGAGCAAATAAAAATCAACAGGCAGGTTCTGAACACTCAGCTCAGGGTTCTCGATCCGCTAAGCACGAACAAAGGAGAAATTACTGAATTGTGGCACACACGGTTGGGAGTTAAATTAAAAAATGGACAAACTTCGGGTTCGGCACTTCCACATTTTAAAACTATTCGGGCACTTTGGGCCGATGATGCAGATGCTAATTACAAAGTAGCCAAAGAACGAAATTACCCGTTTATGGCTTCGCTTGATGCCAACAACCGGCAAAAATTAGTTCATACAACTTCAAATTACAACATTGGTTTTGAACCTTTTCCAGTTCCGGTAAACGATTTAATGCTTACTACTTTGGGTGCTTACCTCGACTGGCATGCATTTTTTGATGTTCCTACTCCGCAAGACACCGATCTGAATATTATTGAATGGGAACATATTGCAACACTCGGTCGCGATCATTTTGTAAAAATTGTTGAAGAAGGTTATTTGTTTCCGTTTGGACACCGGGCTGCGGTGGTAAAAATTACCGAACGTAAATTCCACCCCCAAACTAAAGCAGCTGTTAACCGGCAACGGATGTTTATCGTTGTCCTCGAAAAAGAAATTTTGTACTCGCGAAACGATCCCGATGGGAAATTTATTGAATTCCCCTTTCAGGAAATAAGGATTGAAACCAACGCAACTCCAAATATCGACAACCCTGAAGATACTACATTAATAAATGTTCCCTCAACATCGGGAATTCGCCGTTCTGCACGGTTCAGTACCGGCGGGGGTGGCAATACAACTTACAATTTTTACATTAATGTTGGTGGACAAGGATTCCCATTCGATATTATCGGAACAGACAAAGAGGGCAAAGAACATCCCTTCAGGATGCCGCTGGCATTTATGGAAAATCGTATTGCACGCGACAAATCGTTGATGGAAGATGTTATTGAGGAGTATCAGGGAAAACAATCGGACGGTTACAACAAAGAGTATAATGAAGCTGATTTTTATGGTCAGGAAGTTGCCTATGCCGAATATCTGGTGGATGGCGATACCGCTTTCGAAACCGAAATGGTAAAATTCGATGCGCAAATTTATCCGGTTAATGGCGAAGGGGATTTAAAGTTTCACCCTAATATTAAGGAGGCAAAAGTATTTGTTAAACAAATCGACGAATTGACCGGAGTTCGCGAACCAGCTACCATTGGACTGGAAGATGATGATAATAAGGGTGGTGTTTTTGCCCGGGTAATCAGCGACAGTGTTGTCGATTTTTCGGGTGGTTCCGATAAGTCAGGAGGTTTTATGGTGCCTAACATGGCTGTTTCAGGATTAAGCAAATTACAAGGCCCGGTTAGTGGAAATCTCGACGACCTCAAAGATCTATTATTTATCCCCGATGACTTTTTTAAAGCTTTCGAAGACTTGCCGGTGGCTAAAATTTTTGGCGTAATCGAAATTTTCGATCTTCTGTTTGGCGACATTGGTTCTCCATTTGATTTGGGGGGGAGTTTTGACGACATGATTGATGCTATTCAGAATATCAGAGAAGAAATTGACAACCTGAAAAACGAAATTCTTTATCTCGAAAACCTTGTAGAAGAAGGGCAACAGGCTGTTGAAGACCAAATTGATGATCTGAAGCAAATGATAAAAGATAAGGTAAATGAATTGCTTTCCACACTCAACGATTCTATTCCTCGAATTCCAAACTTAAAATCCTATTTTACCGAAGAAGCATTTTATGCTGAATACAAATGGCAACCTCAACTTGGTGGTACTAAAATTGAAATTATTCCCAGCCTGTTGAATGTAAATGTAGATAACCCGTCGAACGCCCTTACAATAACTACAAAATTCGAAAAACCTTTTGATGCCGAAAAACCTGCTTCGATAAACGGTGTTGCCCGCTTCGAAAAATTTGGAATTGACATAGTTCCGCTGTTAATTGTTAATTTTAATTACCTTGAATTCAGGACTGGTTCCACCGATAAAACAGATGTTAAAGTTGATATTGACAAAAATGATCCCATCAAATTCCAGGGAGTACTTAATTTCGTTAACAACCTGCAAAGTATTATTCCGTCAGGTGGATTTTCTGACGACGGACCTTACATCGACTTGAAACCCACAAGTGTTACGGCTGGTTTTAACATTAGCATTCCTAATGTTGAGGTTGGAATTTGTATGATTTCGAACATCAGTCTGGGGGCAAATGTTACATTGCCTTTTACCGGCGCACCTCTGACCCTGGGATTCAATTTCTGCAAACGTGAGAATCCGTTTATGCTCACTATTTCGTGTTTTGGTGGCGGAGGCTATTTTATGATGGTTACCACGTTGAAAGGAATCCAATCGATTGAAGCTGCTTTTGAATTTGGTGCTGCCATGTCGTTAAATGTGGGAGTTGCATCGGGTGGGGTTTCTGCCATGGGTGGTTTCTACTACAAAATGGAAATTGTGGAAGATGAAGAAGTGACAACGCTTTCAGGATATTTGCGCTTAAATGGCCACCTTTCTATACTTGGGTTAATTTCAGTTTCGCTTGAATTCTACCTCGCTTTTAATGCCGTAATTTATGCTGGCAAAGTTCAAAAGCTGGAAGGCGTTGCCACCTTAAAAGTTAAAGTTGAAGTACTTTTCTTTAGCAAAACTGTTTCAGTTTCGGTACGACGCGAATTAAAAGGTGCCGATGCAGACCCGAAATTTATTGAAATGATTGACCAGGACGACTGGCAGGAATACTGTCTCGCTTTCGCAAGTTAAATTCAGAAATAAAGTTTATCAGATATGCCACAGGAAATAATTTTTACAACATTGCCGCACCTCAGAACAGAGATTAACGGCGAACAATTCCTTAAACTTTCGGTTTACACAACCATTAAATTAACCACCGCAACTGATACCACGCTTGCGGAATTTGAAGATATTCTGAAATTCCCACATAAAATTTTGGATGCCGATTTCCAGTTCAGGTTAAACAACGGGACTATTCTTGATGCTGAACTAATTTCAGAAAATATCGACACCGAATTGTACGAGAATATTTTTCATTCTGATATTAAAGTTGATGATTTTAAGGACGAAGATTTATCGGTAAAAAACATCCACTCATTTCCCATAAAACACATCAACGATTTTGTGATGAAGAGTTATCGGGAAGTTGCAGTTGCAAGCGCCAAAAAATTGGTAAGTGCTGAAAAATTTGTTGATGAAACAAAATTTGGTGCCATTTCGAGGATGAAGCTTGATGTTCGTAATATTGAAGAAATTGAATCTCCCCGAAGAAAAACAACTATAAAAGCAACCAACCTCTATTATAAAAACGACAACGACGACAGGGTTTTTAAAACTGAATTGAGAAGGAATAAATTCAAACAGTTTTCAAACCAAATGGATCCAAAAAGTGATTTTGTGCAACTGCGTCAGTTTCATAAAGTGGATAATAAAATTGCTTCGAGGCTGGAACCTGTAAAACTGGAAAAACCACGTTTCGAATTTCACGATATTACAGCGGTAATTAATAGTTATCCGCAAATCTTACGAAAGTTGGGATTTGTACTCGATTTTTTAATTCCTTATAATTTAGCTATTCCAAATTCCGGAACAATAAGTTTGGTGATTAATTCACTTGAATTTGATGAAGAAGGTACCACTGTTTCGGTTCCGGCAACTGCATTCAGTATAACTTCGAATGGATTTTATATTGGTGACAAATCGAATACTGTTTTCAAGCAGGGATTTGTTAAAATTAATACCAACGAATTTTCGGTAGTGCAAATTGATGCCGATGGCACAGCCCTGAAAACACATAATATGGCAGAACAAAAAGTTCAGCAAATTGCCCGTTTTTATGAGGTTAAAGCAGAACTTATTCGCAGTAAAAACTTAAGGATTAAACAACTTGAGGAAGCTGAACCACCCGAAGATGAAGGATTACCATTTATGCGTTCTGCCGGAATTGCAATCACTAAAAATGGAATGGCGCAGCATCTTTTTACCAGTGTGTCAAACAATATTCAAATCAAACAAAATTTTCTTGTTGCACCGATACAAACTGTGCAAATGAAACCCAGAACCATCCAACAGGTTCCAGGGAATATCCAGGATCTACAACAACAACCTTTGGTAAATGCAGCCTTAAAAATCAAACTGCCTGACACAGCATTTTACTCCACCGATGTTATTCAAGGATACCGGATGGACATTTCGTATGATGATAATCCTACAAAATGGTACTCTTTACATCAGCGACAGGACGAATACACTTGGTTTGACGAAAGTAACAACCCGTTTCCGGTTTCCGGTATTGAACCCGACGAAGGGTTTATTCAGCTTGGAATTGCAGAAGATCCGAACGATCCGGATGATGTTTTTGTTTCGGAAACACTTGCCCGTTGGGAAGGTTGGAGTCTTTCGGTGCGAAAACCTGGTTATGCAATTAACGAATCGGATGATTACGAATTGGAGTCTGGCGAAACGGAAAAAAAAGATTTTATTTATAAATCAAAGCTACAGGAAGTTCAAAAATACCAATTCGACCCGGATCTGGAATTTAAAGTGAATGCCCAGTCTAAAATTGTTACAGGAACATTGCCAAAATTAAGATTTGGAAAAGACTACCGTATCCGTGTTAGGGCAGTTGACCTTGCCGGGAACAGCTTACCTCTGGAACATCAAAGTGAATCGCTGCTGGATACTGTCCGTTCAAATATTCGTTACATGCGTTACGAACCGCTTGCCAGCCCAATTGTTTTAGTCGGGAATGAACTAAAAGATGGAGAGTTCTTAGAAAGTTTGGTTGTTCGCAGCAATTTCGATCAGTCGGTAACAGATTATGAAGACGACCACATGGTTGGCGGACAGAAATTTGACGACTATTCACAGCGCTTTTTCCTTCCTCCAAAAAACAGTCAATTAATGGCTGAAACACACGGAAAATTTGAACATGCTTTCCAAAACAATCCTGCAATTGCTCAGGAAGTTTATAATATTATTACTAGTCACGAAGAGTTGTATCAGCAAGATGAAAAGAATAAAGAAAAAATTTACCAGCCTTCGGATGTAGAAATAATTTACTTGCCAGATCCAATGGCTGCCGGTGTTTCGCTTTTTGTTGCTGATGGTTTCGAAAATACGCACACACAAGAATTCGAACCAAAAATGTTTAGTTTTTTTAGTAACAATGAAATTAAACCGGGGGACACAAATCTTGAAATTCCTATAAATTGGTACAACGCCGGGGTAATCAGGATCAGGCTTGAAGAAGGGGAACAAGATGTAAGATGGAATCCGTCGAATCAAATTTTTACGGTTTATCTACCAAAAGGAATTCGCACACGGATAAAGTTTAGCACATTCTGGCGCGAGGAAGATTTAAAACAATTGTCGGCTATTTGGGAGATGATAAAAACTGAAAATCCGGGCAATATAAATGAATTGGAAAAAATGGCCACAACCGGTCAACATTGGATGGTCAGCCCGTCGCGTGAGTTCGAATTGGTTCATGCCGTGCAACAACCGGTTGATGCACCAATTATTAACGAACTAATCCCCGACCGTAATTACAACACTACTTTTGCGTTAATAAATACCCAATTTGATATTCATGGCGAAAGTACGGAAAAAGTGGAATTCCAGGCAAAATGGACCGAACCACTGGATGATGGTATTTCAGTAAAAATTAAAGAAAAACAGGGACGAAACAGTATTCCTGATATTTCAATAAATTACCACGACGATGTAGTTACAAAAGGAACCATACCAAAACCGGAAGAAGTTATTGAGCCACCCATCGACAACCTGCAGGTTAGGCCAATTATGCGTTTTAAACCGAGGACTAAACAACAGTTTGAAGTGGATCCGCAACCCAAAGCACGAAAAGTTAACCAGCTTTTTATAAGCCAAAATACAGCATTCAAACAGGTTGAGAAAATGAAGGTCTCGCCACAAAGGAATTTGGTTCAAAGAGTAAAATACGATATTGATTCAACCAAATTCGGTTTTGTGAAACAGATGAACCTTCGGATACTTCCCCTTGAACATTATTTTGGAGATACAAAACACCGCTGGGTTGATTACAAATTGGTAGCGTCGTCGAGGTATCGCGAATATTTCGATAAAATTTTAAAAGAATATCCTGAATCTAATACTAATCGCGAAAGTGAATGGGTAAATCGTGTGAACATTTTAAGTTCTGCCCGTCCGAAAGCTCCGGTAATCGATTACATTGTTCCCACTTTTGAATGGCGCAAAACACAATCTGACGATGCCGTTCGTCACCAAAGAATGGGTGGTGGCCTGCGAATTTATCTTAAACGGCCCTGGTATTCCACAGGTGAGAATGAAATGCTGGCAGTGGTTTTACCTGATAGTAGAACAAATATCAGAACGCTGCGGATGGCTGCTCCGGGATATACAAATTATTATACTCATTGGGGAATCGATCCCATTTTATATGGTCAAAAGCCCGAGAATGTTTCACCGCAAATTGCTGATTTCGGGATGAACCCAGTGGTGGATAATAAACTTCAATACCCCGACAAAGATGGAGTATTAACAAAAGTTGTTGCATACCCGGTTCATTTTGATCAGGAGAGGCAACTTTGGTTTTGCGATCTGGCAATCGACCCGAACCAGATGTATTTCCCGTTTATAAAACTGCTTTTAGCCCGTTATCAGCCATATTCTGTCCGGGAAGAGAATACCGATGTTTGCCTGTCGCCGGTAGTTGTGGCAAAAATGACACAACTGGTTCCTGAACGGCAAACTACCCTCAGGTTTAAAAAAGACGACCAGAATTCAAAATTCACAATAACTGTTGAAGGGACTATTTATAACCCCGGAAATGCGCAATATGGAAATTTCAATTTTTTACGTATTTCGTTCTTAGACAGTGAAATTGCGCAACCAATTTATGGAATTATCGATGATGGGGTGAATAAAAAAAGGCTGGAGGAAGATGATGTAACCATCAGGATTTCAAGGAAAGAACTTTTACCAGAAAATAAATTTAAAGTAGAAAGGGAATTCAGATTACACAGAAACTACAAAACAGCTCCATTCCAGGTTATTATTGAAGAATATGAACGCGGGCCAAATCGGATCCCTGATTTATCCGGGCAATATTCAGATCGCTTAGAGCAGTCGGAACAAACCGACCGGCTAATTTATGCAGATGTAATAAAAATTAACGAAGTGGATAAGTAGAATTCTTTTATCGTAAACAAAAAGCTGTAGTTTTAAATACACAAAAAGTGTTGAAGATTACCAAATTTTACAAAACTCAATTAAAACCAACTTTGAAACAAAGTTGAAATTTTGATGGGTTGATGGAAAACAGGAATGTTTATGCTTTTATTTAACTTGTTTTACCTGTACTGCAGTAGGACCTTTTTGCCCCATTTCTACTTCAAAGCTAACGGCATTGCCTTCTTTTATTTCTTCCAGCAGATTGTTTACATGTACAAAAACACTTTCTTTAGTTTCCGAATCTTTAATAAATCCGTAACCTTTTGATTCGTTAAAAAAGGTAACTGTTCCTTTTCTAATCGGATCGGGTTTAAAAGAGGGATCATCTTTAGGAACACTAATTGAAATGTCTTCAAGTTTAGTTTCCTTCTTTTTATCTGGATCGGGAGGTGTAGAAGTAATTCTTCCATTTTCATCTACGTAGGCAATCATATCGTCAAGACTGCTTTTTTTAACGTTGTCTTTTTTTGCCAGCCTATTCTTTTCTTTTTCTTTTCTCTTTTTTTCTTTTTTATTTCTAACTTCTTTTTTGTTGAATGTTTCTGGTGATCTACCCATAATTTTAATTAATTTTTTTGTTATAAATTTTTGTTAACCAAGCCAACAGGCTTTTTCTTTATCTAAAAAAACATGCTTGAGGCTTAAAGTTGCAATCTAAAATTACAATTATTACTTTTAATACGAAATGGAAAATGAAAAGATTCCAGTTTTATAAATTCTCACTATCCAAATTCAATTCTTGCCTACTTACTAGTGCCATTAAAATATGAAAATACATACGCCTGCAAATGTAAGTACAAAAAAAATGTTTTTCCTATTTACACTTAATTTATCGGAACTGGCAAGTTAAAATTCTCGATACTAAACGATTTAATTTACCGATTTTACATTAATTGCTGACGGACCTTTTTCGCCCTGTTGGGTTTCGAAAACAACTTCCTGGTTGGGTTGTAAGCCTGCAAATGAATCAGCTAATCCAGTTCGGTGGACAAATACATCTCCACCATTTTCCGATTCTATAAAACCAAAACCTTTGGTTTCGTTGTACCATTTTACTTTTCCTTTTGTCATAATAATTGTTCTAAAAGTTATAACTGCTGTTGTTTTAACAACTTGTAATTCAGTTTGTTGAATTTTTTTTGATTATCCGGGACACTAACAAAAATGATAAGCTAAAAAATAAAATCCTGATAAAAACATGTCATTAAAAAAAGGATTTAAAAAAGAGAGGCTAAAATACTAATAACGAGACAAATATTAGTAAAAAACACGCAAATTTTTAAATCTGAATTTTTGTCAAAGATACGTTTTTATTTCAGGCATTTGTAATTTATCTGCTCTTTGCATTTATCTCGTGAGTAATTTTTGTGGTTTATACCAATTGTACTTTGAAATGCCGCATGGCAATTTCGAAGTTTATAATGGTTAATGCCGATACTACAACAAAGGAGTATGCTGAGTAAAACGAAAGTATGCGATATTTGGTTGTTAAATCGGTATTACTCAAAATTTCGAAATCTCTGCCACAGTCTTTATTTTATTTTTCAGAATGATTTTAACGTTTTTATTTATTCCGAAATATTTTTTTAATGACAAACTGTATTTAAAAAATCAAACAAGGTATAAATGAAAAACCAATAATAAAGGGATTGAAATTCAAAACTGTATGACGGATTGGATAATTTTCTATTCGAAAGAATAATGTTTTTTAATGGCAGAATGAATATCCCAAACGCACTCTAATCCAGCGGGGAATGTAACAAAATCACCCGTTTTAATTGTGATGGCTTCAAATTCGGAAATGATAGTTGCTTCACCTTCTAAGATTAGGCAATTTTCTGTTTTGTCGTAAAACCAGTCAAATTTATCTTCATCGTGTTCCCAAACTGGCCAGGAGTAAACTCCCTCTTCCTTTAATTCGTTTGGTTCTGGCTGTTCAACTTCTATCTTCATTTTCAATAATATTTTATGCAAAATTACAAAAGAATCTATTTTAAAGATTTAAATTTCAGACAAAAAGTAAAGTTCAATTAAAAAAAATACAAAATATTTTTTAGTTTTTTATACTCCCTTTTTAAAATTTGTATAATTTCAAAGCAAAAATAAATTTTATGAAAAAACTTGGACTTTTCTTAATTATTACCGGATTATTTATTAGTTGCCAACAGGAACCCAAAGAAACCAAACCAGAAAAAAACGACAATTTTTCTTTTGTATTTATGACAGATATTCACGTAATGCCTGAAAAAAATGCAACTGAAGGATTGTTACAAGCCATTGATACAATTAATTTTCTGGCACCCGATTTTGTATTAACCGGGGGCGATAATATTATGGACGCATTGGGCCAAACTTATGGCAGAAGCGATAGTTTGTATAACTTATACGAAGAAATAGTTAAAAAACTTGAAATGCCTATTTACTCAACAATGGGAAATCACGAGGTTTTTGGATTGTACGAAAGAAGTGGAATTGATCCTGATCACGAAGAATATGGTAAAAAATTGTACGAAAACCGCTTGGCCAAAAGGTTTTATTCTTTCGACCATAAAAACTGGCATTTTGTGGTTTTAGATGGAATTGGATTCACCGAAGACCGCAAATATTATGGCATAATCGATTCGGTTCAGATTGAATGGCTAAAACAGGATTTGGAAAGTATTGGAAAAGATAAACCAGTTGTGGTAAGTACACATATTCCGCTACTTAGTGTTGGAAATCAGGTTATGCGTGGACCAACCGAAGGTTTTAGTGAAAGTTCGATTATTACTAATGCACAAGAAATAATGATAATTTTAGAGCAGTACAATGTTAAATTGGTTTTGCAAGGCCATTTACATTTTCTTGAAGATATTTGTTATAATGGTATTCATTATGTTACTGCGGGTGCTGTTTCTTCAAATTGGTGGAAAGGGCAACGTTTCGGAATTGAAGAAGGATTTGCAAAAATTAATATTTCGGGCGAAGAATTTAATTGGGAGTATGTCGATTTTGGCTGGGAGGTCGAAGAAGAATAGGTACTTTATTATAAAATAAAGAAGGCCGGATGTTTCGACATCCGGCCTTCTTGTTAATACAACCTAACCCGGAAACTGGAAAAGATAAAATCTTAAATAACAAACAAATTCCCTTTTTTAAAATATTCAAATTCCAAACTAAATATAATGTGTTGAACACAATTTGTAATTTAGGTTGTTATTTTTGTGATTTATTTGTTATTTGATCTTGTTATTTCTGCCAAAAGACACGAAAATTAAGATTCAGAGGCTAACACACAATTTGGAGTGAATTTTCAAAACCTACTTTTTTTGAATTGATGAAAATTCCCTTCCGGCTTCGAAAGCTGCTATATTTAGCTTTACAATTTTATCACCCTTTGATTTAAAAATGGTTTCAATTCCCTTCAAAATAATCTCGTCATCAATATCGATAAATGAAGAAGCAGCCCCCAGCATTACCATATTCGATGCTCTTGGATTTCCAACTTCGTGAGCAATTTTATCAGCATCGATTTTTATAATTTTTAATTTTGAACTAAGTAGCTGAAAAGTTTTTTCCAATTTGGGATAATTGGTAATATTTTTAAATTCAGTTGTGTTGGTTACCAAACTACCAGATGAGGAAAGATAGGGTAAATAACGTAACGATTCCATTGGCTCGACAGATAAAATTAAGTCGGCACTTCCAAACGGGATTAAATCGGACCAGATTGGAAAATCAGCAATTCGTAGGTGCGAAACCACAGCTCCACCGCGCTGGCTCATTCCGTGGGTTTCAGCCTGTTTTAGGTGCAGATTCTCGTTTAGGGCGGCAGCTCCCAAAGTAGCTGCTATCGATAAAATTCCCTGTCCGCCAACTCCAGCTAAAATTATATCTGTCTTCATCGTTTATACTTATTTATTATTTGTTCATTTTTTTGATTTTACTTAGCCGCTGAACACATTCCCGTCTCCCAATAATTACAGAAACACCTTCAAACTGAATTTCATCGTTAATGATTTGGATAATTTGATCGTGATTCTTTTTTAGGGGAACATAAAGTCTGATATGTTCGGGTTGAACACCCACACCTTCGCAAATATTTTCGATTTTTCCTTTGGCTGAAGAATCCTGTCCACCTGTCATTGCAACAGTTTCGTTATCAACAATTAATATATTGATGTTGGTGTTTTCATTCACACAATCGAGCAAACCTGTTATTCCGGAGTGGGTAAAAGTTGAATCACCGATTACTGCAAAAACCGGTGCTAGTCCGGCATCGGCAGCACCTTTCGCCATTGTAATCGAAGCTCCCATATCTACACATGTATTAATCGTATTGTATGGCGGGAGTGCACCTAATGTATAACAACCAATATCTGAAAACACCCTGCCATCGCCAAATTCCTCTAAAACTTTGTTTAAGGCAAAATAGGTTTCCTGGTGGCCACATCCTGCACAAAGCGAAGGAGGACGATTAGCGATTAGCCCCGGTATTTCAATTGTTACTGAATTATCTTTTCCAAGGGCTTTTGCAACATGATCAGGATTTAATTCACCCTTTCGGGGCAGGGCTCCGCTTAAACGGCCACAAACTTTTTTTCCTTTTCCGAAATAATCTGTCAATAACTCTTCTATCAACGGATAACCTTCTTCAATAACCAACAATTCGTCGCACTCGTTTTCCAGTTTTTTTATCCATTTTTCCGGTGCCGGGTATTGATTAATTTTAACTATCGGATAAGGGCAATTTCCATCGCTGTAATTTTCCATTAAATAATTGAAGGCAATCCCACAACAAACAATTCCCAAACTTTTGTCCTTTCCTTCAAAATATTTGTTGAACTTTGATTCTTCAGAAAGTGTTAAAAGCCAATCCTGCTTATCTAAAAGATTTTGATAATATTGTCTCCCGAATGCAGGCAAAAGCATAAATTGCATCAAATTTTCCGGAAGTTTAAGTTGATTTTCGTCAATCATTTGCTTTTGAATTACCCCAGAACGTGAATGTGCTAAACGAGTTGTAATACGCAACATTACTGGTAGGCCTGTTTTTTCTGAAAACTCAAATGCTTCATAAGTCATGTTGTAAGCTTCCTGCTGATTCGATGGTTCCATTACCGGAATCATTGCAAATTTCCCATAAAATCTCGAATCTTGTTCGTTTTGTGATGAATGCTGTGAAGGATCGTCAGCTACAGTTACAACCATTCCACCGTTTATTCCCGTTATTGCAGCATTCATAAAAACATCGGCAGCCACGTTTAAACCCACATGTTTCATGCAGGTCATTGTTCGTTTGCCTGCGTACGACATGCCAAGAGCAGATTCCATAGCTGTTTTTTCGTTTGCAGACCAGGCTCGGTGGATATTTTTTGCTTTTGCTGTTTTGCTGTTTTGAATGTATTCGGTTATTTCGGTTGAAGGTGTGCCAGGGTATGCATAAACACCTGAAATACCGGCATCAATTGCTGCTTGTCCAATTGCTTCAACCCCTAAAAATAAATTTCGTTGCATGTTAAATTGTGAATTAATTGAGGTGCAAATTAGGTTTAGTCGGGTTACAAAAGAATATCAAATATCAGGTAATTTGTATTTTCAGGTTGTTTAAAAACAGGTCGGGAATTTTGAGGGTTTCAATTGAAAATAATTGGGCAGGTTTTAATTATAAATAGTAAGTACCATTTTTCTTTTACCACCGGAATTACGAAATTCACAAAAATAGATGCCTTGCCAGATTCCAAGATTTAAACGATAATTTGAAATTGGGATTGTGATTTCTGCACCAATTACCGACGATTTTAAATGTGCCGGCATATCGTCGCTTCCTTCGTAAGTATGAATGTAACCGGGGTCATTTTCCGGAATCATTTTATTGATAAAAGATTCAAAATCGCTTCGAACAGTTGGGTCGGCGTTTTCATTTAAGGTAATTCCTGCCGAAGTGTGTTTTACCAGAATGTGCATCAACCCTTTTTCGGGTAGCTCACGGAAATTTTCTTCAATTAGTTGTGTAATTAAATGGTAACCCCTTCTAAACCGAGGTAAAGTTATTTCCTTTTGTTGAATCATAATTTTCCGGATTAGTTTTCATTTTTCTATTTTAAAAATTACTGAATAATTTACAGCTTAAATTTATACAATTTTTGTGGAAAATATTTTGTCTTTTTTAGTAATTTATTTATCCACTTTTAATGATTTATGTAACAAACACTTTTTTTATTTTTTAAAAATAGAAACATAAATATCAATAACCTTTTTAATAATTATAATCATTTAACCTTAATAAATTTCCGAAAGATATTCTCGAAAGATTATTACTTTTACTCCCGAAAATGGTTCATTTGATAATAAAAAGGGAATCCGGTGAAAAACCGGAGCTGTGCCCGCAGCTGTAATCTCAATAATTTCAGGTAAGTAACCACTGTCACGATCTAATCGGGATGGGAAGGAGCCTGTAAGTGAGAAAGCCAGAAAACCTGCCATTTTAATAAATGCTTTCGGGAATAAAAGCGACGGTTAAATACCTGAAGTTTTATTTCCCCATGTTAAAATAAACAAAGGGGAATGAAAAAAATTAAATTCATAATTCTGTTAATTGGATTGCCTTTTATAGGTAATTCTCAGAATGTTGCCAATCGAATGTTTGACTATAAACCTGCCCCCGGTCAACACATAAATATCGAACAAATTGGAACTCCGCAAGCTGCGCAAAAAATGGCTGAGATAGAAAACGACCTGGTTTCGTTGGGCAATTTTGGCGGCACAATAATTTTAGGTTTTGAAACCGCATGTGAAAACAATCCTGAAAATCCCTACGGTGTTGACTTTACTATTTTCGGGAATGCTTTTTCCGGTTCATCCGAACCCGGTGTTGTGTGGGTAATGAAAGATGAAAATCAAAATGGCCAACCCGATGATCGTTGGTTTGAAATTGCCGGCAGCAATCATATTCATTCAAAAACAATCAAGAACTACGCAATTACTTATTTCAAAACAGAAACAAGGGATATTCATTGGAAAGATGATTTTGGTGACTCAGGAGTTTTGTTAGCCAACGGTTATAACTTACAGGAATATTATCCAATTGAGAGTATTTTTCCTGAATATCCACAAGATTCTGTAAATTTTAAAGGAACGTTTTTGGAATCCGCTGTTGATAATTCAAATCCACAGGAAATCAAAAATCACTCGCTTGCTTTTGGTTACGCCGATAATCATCCCAAAAAACAGGGTGTTGATTTATCACTGCCTGATAATCCTTTTTCTGAGGAAGTTGAAGGTGCCGGCGGCGATCCGATTGATATTTCGTGGGCAGTAGATAGCACCGGTAATTATGTCGATTTGGATTTAATTCACTTTGTAAAAATAGTAAGCGGAAACTTTGCAAGTTTGGGGCGCTTAGGAGAATCATCAACAGATATTTCTTATGTGGTTGATGTTGAACCAAATTCAAATGTTGTGGGAAAAGAAAATTTACTTGTGGTTTATCATCATCGTGAAAAAATTATAATGGGTGATTCTATTCAACTGGAGGTGCAATATTTCAAGAATGGTAGAAAGGTTGAAGAGGCTATCAATTACACATCGTTAAATCAAATGGTTGCCAAAGTCGATCAAAATGGAAAAATAATTGCACAAAACACTGGAGAAACGGAAATTGAAGTTTCTGTTTTCGATGAAATAAAATCGACACTGATAAAAGTTGTTGCACCTGATTCTATTCAAATTTTAACTGAATTCTCATCGGTTTATCCCGGCGATTCGATTTTGCTAAATGCCAGTATCTTTGATAATGAAGGAGAAATATTGGAAACACCAGCAATTTTTTCCAATATTAATAATGAAGTTGGGGATATAATTTCGGTGGGTGAAAGATTCTGGTTTGTGGCAAGCAATCCTGGTGAAACAACAATAAAATGTAACCTTGAAGGTTTTAATCTGGATAAAACAGTTTTAGTGAAAGTGCTTTCTGTGAATGATAAGATTCAGATTTATTTTTCGTTGAAAACTGAAACTGAAAATTTGCTCCCTTTGCAGTGGATCGATGTTGGTTTGAATAATTTAAACGCATTTGTTGAAAACCGCCAAAACAACTATTCTGAATTAGATCGTCATTTCTTAGGTCATGCAATATTGGCCGGATTACAAAAAGCCGAAGTCAATTTTAATTTTCGTGATGATGAAAACTCTGAAGGAAAATTGTATTTGTATTCGGTTGAAAAGGAAGGCTTATTTTCGTACGGTTGGGGTGGAAAAATCAATCCGCAAGCTTTTGCACGAGCGTGGATTGCACGATTAAATCATAAACAATATTTAAGCGATTTCGATAAAACAGAGATTGCAAACGGCGACACGATTGTATTGTATCATGTTTCAAACATAACCGAACACTGGCACTTTTCAAGATTAATTTCCAGCACCGATTCAGCGATGGCAGGAGAAAATATTGAGTTGCTGTTAGAACAAACCACTTGTTCATTCACAAACGATTCAATATCGGAAAGTGGATTTTCTCCTGTAGCAAATACGGAAATCGATGCTGGACAGAGTTTTTTTACTGATGAATCGGGCAAAGTAAATATTTTGTTAGAATCAGATCCTCCTTTGATAATTACATCAGGAAATGATGCCGTTCTAATTTCAAAAACAATAACTACTGATGCAGATCATTTCTTTACTTCTGAAATTCGGGTTTATCCAAATCCTGTTGAAAATGAATTAAATATTTCAGGTGAAAATTTGGAAGGAGCTGCGCTTATTATTTTTAATGTAAACGGACAAAAAATTATTGACCAGAATATTGACTCTGAATCTTTCACCCTGAATACTAAAAATTTTATTTCCGGGTTTTACCACTTGAAAATTGTTCATAATAAACGGATTGGAATTCATAAATTCATAAAGAAATAATGAGGATAATTATTTTAACCGTTATATTATTTTTTGTGAATTTTGTATTTATCAATGCGCAAAGTATAACTGATACAATAAAAATACCTGAGGTAAAAGTATTGGCCAAAAGGAAAGTGGAGGAGGCTGGTTTAAAAATTACCCGGCCCGATTCGTTGTCGAGAGCATCCATGTTAACAACCAATCTTTCTGAACTGATATCGGCATATTCTCCGGTTTTTGTAAAATCGTATGGACGTGGTTCAATAGCAAAGGCCAGTTTTCGTGGAACAGCAGCAACTCACACACAGATTTTATGGAACGGAATGAACCTTAATTCACCCATGCGCGGTTTTGCAGATTTGGCTTTATTACCTGTCTTTTTTACCGACGATGTTTATCTTTTACACGGAGGAAGTTCAATGGCAGAAGGTAGCGGGGCACTTGGCGGAAGTATTCATTTAAATAATCAACCCGATTGGAATTTAAAATTTAATTTGGCAGCGTTGCACGAAACTAGTTCTTTTCAAACCAAAAAATCGTATTTGAAATTGATGCTGGGACAGGATCGGTTCAAATCCAGCACACGTTTGTTTTACGAGAATTCAGAAAATAACTTTCCATATTTCAATTATGGAGTAATTCCGCAACGTAACGACACTTTACAAAATGCTGACTATTGGAAAGCCGGTGTTTTACAGGAGTTTTATTACCGGCCATTTTCAGATAAAATAATGGCTTTGCGTTTATGGTATCAAAAAAGTGACCGTAATTTACCGCAGTTAATGTCGTACGAAGGTGCTAAACGTGAAGAATACCAGCAAGATAATCAGTTTAGAATTCAATACGACTGGAAGAAATATTCTGACATTTTGAATTATCATTTCTTTTCAGGAATTAATTCCAATCGACTGAATTATTATCGTGCATCCCCGGAATTTAATTTTGTAAATGAAGATTCGGAAAGCATTGAAACAAGTCTGATAAACCATGTGCGGATATTTAGGGAATTTGATGAAAAAACGTATGCGACTGTTAGCCTGGATGCGAATTACCACCATGTAGATATTCAAAATAACAAATTAGAAAACGGGTACAAAAAACATCGGTTCGAAACCAGCCTTCTTGTAAATATACACCTTAAACCGTCTGAACGATTTGCTGCTTTTGTTTTGGTGAGATCAGAGAATTACGATGCACAATTTGTTCCGCTGATTCCGGGTGCTGGTTTAGAATGGCAGTTTTTGGAATCATTTCCTGTTATTTTACGATTAAATGCTGCCCGTAATTATCATAAACCTACTTTAAATGATTTATACTGGTTGCCGGGTGGAAATCCTGATCTATTACCTGAAGATGGTTACACGGGCGAATTTTCTTTTTCGGGGCAATTTGAAGGAGGGTTGTTCTCTTTTAAAAATGAAATTACCGGTTTTATTTCTCAAATCGAAAACTGGATTATTTGGCAGCCGTCGGCAAGCGGGGCTTATTTTTGGGAAGCCAGTAATGTAAAAAGTGTTTTGTCGCGCGGAATTGAGTACCAGTTTTCTGCAGGTTTAAACTGGAAAAATTTCTGGTTTAGGTCGGGTGGAAACTATTCTTTTACGAACACTTCAAACCAGAATGTAGTTAGTTCTGTCGATGAATCGCGAGGAAAACAGTTGATTTACATTCCCAAACATAAAGGAAATTTGTACCTGGCAGTCACCTTTAAAAAAACAACTATAAAATACGATTTAGAATATGTCGGTAAACGTTTCACAAAATCGAGTAATCTGGAATCTGATTACGAACGTGTACTAAATCCGTATTTTTTGAGCAAGGTTTCTGTTGATAAACAATTTGAATTAACGTTGTTAAATTTAAATCTGAAGTTTACGGTAGAAAATCTGTTTAATGAAAATTATCAGAGTATTTTATGGCGTCCAATGCCGGGGCGTTTTTATTCATTATCGCTTGGGTTGAATTATAAAAAATGATTAGAAAATTATTAAATATTGTGGTTGTTATTATTTTCGTTTGGTCGTGCAGTGACGAACCTGTTGCAACTGTATTTTTTAATTTGAAAACTGAAAATGGGGTGTTTATATCCTGCGAAGGAAATTTTATGTACGGGAATTCATCGCTTTCATTTTATAATCCTGAAAATAAAACTGTTCAAAATCAATTATTTTATGCACGTAACAATGCACCATTGGGAGATGTTGCCCAATCTTTAGCTTTGCACGAAAATGCCATATTTATTGTTGTAAATAACTCTGGTAAAATTTATGCAATTGATACGGAAACAGCAGAATTTAAAGGAGTAATAACAGGATTAATATCGCCTCGTTATATGCATTTTATTTCGGATGAAAAAGCTTATGTTTCAGATTTATATTCACACAAAATATCAATTGTTAACCCAAAAACATTTGAAACTTCTGGTGAAATTGACCTTGCTGAAAATCATACTTCAGAACAAATGGTGCAGGTTGGTAAATATGTTTTTGTAAGCAGTTGGTCGTTTGATGAATATATTTTGGTTATTGATTCTGAAACAGATCAATTAATAGATTCAATAAAAACACCTTACCAGCCCCGACATTTGAAAATCGACAAAAACAATAAGATTTGGGTACTTTCCGATGGTGGATTTGAAGGTTCGCCGGTTGGTAAAGAACCTGCTGCACTAACACGAATTGAGCCTGAAACAAGAACTGTTGAACAAATTTTCAGGTTCGAAAACGAAATAAACCAAACATCAAACTTAGAAATGAATAATACAAAAGATACCTTGTATTTTGTTAAGGGAGGTGTTTGTAAAATGGCTGTAAATAGTACACATTTAACCGATTCAGCATTTATTTCTACAGAAAATAAGCTTTTATATAAAATGGCAATAAATCCTAAAAACAATGAAATTTATGTTGCCGATGCCATCGATTATACACAGGATGCAATTGTTTTTCGTTATTCGCAACAAGGTGCTTTAATCGATTCTTTTAAAGTTGGAATTAATCCTTCTGATTTTTTGTTTAGATAACTTTGTTTTAGAAAATAAAACTTAGTTTTACGTTTTACACAAGGCAGGAAAAACGAATATCCATATAATAGACAAATTGCGTAACTTTGCTAAATGAGAGAAAAAGCAATCATAACACCTAATATTTTACGATGGGCAAGAGAGACTTCAAAAATGTCCATTGTAGATGTTGCTTTGAAAATAAAAGTGAAAGGTGATAAAATTGCACTGTGGGAAAGTGGGGATGATTTTCTTTCAATAAACCAACTTGAAAAATTATCAAAACTCTACAGAAGACCTATCGCAATTTTTTATCTTCCTGAACCACCAACAGATTTTCAGACTTTAAGAGATTTTAGAAAAAATATCATTTCGAAAGAATATAGTACTGCATTAACTTTTATTATTAGAGATATTCAGTCAAAACAATCCTGGTTTAGTGATTTCCTAAAAGAAGAAGGTGAAAATAAACTTGATTTTATTGGAAAATTTAATTTAAAAACAAGTGTAGAAAAAATTGCATCAGATATTATAAAAACACTGGAAATAGAGACAATAGAAAGAAATCAAGATATTTTAAAATACTGGATTGATAAAATTGAGCAAAAAAGAATATTTGTTTCATTGTCAAGTAATATTCATAGCCATTTAAAGATTGATATTAATGAAGTCAAGGGGTTTGCAGTTAATGACAATTATGCACCCTTCATTTTTGTAAATAGTGCTGATGGGAAAAATTCTCAACTTTTTACATTAATTCACGAACTAACACATCTTTGGATTAACGCGAGCGGTGTTTCATCTTTTAATTTAATTGATTTCAGAAATTCAGAGGATTTGAACAAATTTGACCCAATTGAGGTATTATGCAATAGAGTGACTGCCGAAATATTAATGCCCAAATCTTTCTTAGTCAATGTTTTAAGAGATTATAAGACTATTACTTCTTCAGTAGTTGAAAAAATTGCTGAAGAAATGAAAGTAAGTTCTTTTGCTCTCGCTGTACGTATGTTCAACTTAAATATAATATCGGAAGTTCAATTTAATCAATTTAGAAAAGTCTCTAAAAAAAAATATGAAGAGTACATAGAAATCCAAGCAAATAAACCAAAACAAAAAGGAGGACCAAGTTACTACATATTAAAAATTAGAAAAAATAGTAAAGCCTTTACATCATACATATATGGTTACTACAAAAGTGGAAGGATAACTGGGTATGAAGCCAATAAGTTATTAGACATTAAAGTGAGTAATTTTAAAAAATTGGAAAAACACTTATATGCATAATAACCAACAAAAATATTGTCTTGATACTAATTTTTTTATTGAGGCTTGGAATAAATATTATTCACCAGATTTTTGCAAATCTTATTGGGATGTAATAGATAACTTGGCTAAAAATGGCGTAGTTTTCATCACACAAGAAGTCAAAAAAGAGATTGATAGAGGTGATGATAACCTAAAAGAATGGCTCAAAAATAAGAGTTACATTGTCAAGCCGATTGACCAAAAAGTACAACTATGTCTTAGAGATTTATACACTAAAAACAAAACGCATCAATATTTAGCAAATAACACTAAAAACAGGTCGATAGCAGACCCATGGGTAATTGCACATGCAATGGCAGAAAATGCAGTTGTAGTAACAAAAGAATATCTCGCAAATAGTCCAAATACTCAGAAAATAAAAATTCCTGATGTATGTCAAAACATGAATGTTAGATGGATAAATGATTTTGACTTTATCAAAGAAGTAAATATTATATTTAATTGTGAAACTGAATAAGGCCAAGTGTACAACAATGTCAATAAAAGAAATAAACTAGACAGTAGTAATATCAAGGCTTATAGCCCGTTTCAAGATTCTTGTAAGTTGAAAGATTTGTGTTTCGAAATCGCTTATTTTTCATATACTTTACGTTCAAATGGTTCTCTAAGGAGTTTAAGGGAATCCGGTGCAAAACCGGAGCTGTACCCGCAGCTGTAATCCTTTCATGTTGGTAACAACTTTGCCACTGTCCCGATACAATCGGGATGGGAAGGCCGCTATCAATTGGGGAAAGCCAGAAGACCTGCCATAAAAACAATATTTGAAGCTTTCGGGACTAAAAGCTTGAGGTTTATGGCCTTACATTTCCCATTGGTTTTAGTATTGTAAAATGATTTGTTAAACTACAAAAATTTTACGATGAAAAAATTTTACATTTTTGCCGGGCTTTGGGTTGCCCTCTTTTCAGTAAATGCCCAAAATGTGGCTAATTTTGAGGACCACCAAATTCAAACAGATTCGTATTGGAATGGTTCCGACGGAGCCGGAATAATTAAAAGCGGAGGTTTTAGTTTTCCAAATAATTACAATGCAGATTGGGGAAGTTGGAGCGGGTTTTCTGTCTCAAATATGAGGGATTCAACAACTGCTGGCTGGAGTAATCAATACAGTGCAATTACAGCTTCAGGTGTAAAGGAGTCAGAAAATTATGGAGTGGTTTATGTTTCCGGCGAGCTAATAATGAAGTTCGACGATCCTGTTCAACTTCGTGGATTTTACGTTACTAATGCCACTTATACTTACCTGTCGATGAAAAATGGCGATGATTTTTCCAAAAAATTTGGAGGTGTAAACGGGATTGATCCTGATTTTCTGAAATTAATTATTTCGGGAACTGATATTTATGGAACCGAAACTAATTCTGTAGAATTTTATCTTGCAGATTTTACTTTTGAAAATACAGAGGATGACTATTTGATAAGAAACTGGGAGTGGGTCGATTTGGCTGAATTAGGCCATGTAACGAACCTAAAATTCAGATTAGAATCAACTGACAACGGTGCATGGGGAATGAATACCCCAGGATATTTTTGTATCGATGATTTTAACGGAGAATCACCCGATGCACCAGAAATAATTACTGAAGCCAGATTTGAAGATTTAGAATTGAATGATGAAAGTTTTTACAATGGTTCAGATGAAACCGGAAACTTTCAAAGTGGTGGATTTACATTTCAAAATAGCTACAACACAGATTGGGCGAGTTGGAGTGGTTTTGCTGCCGCAAATATTACAGACAATATCACGAAAGGTTGGGCCAATCAATACAGTGCTATTCCTGGATCAGGGGCAATAGAAACTAATTCTTATGCAGTAGCCTATGTTTTAGATTATTCTGAAATTGATTTTTCAGAAACTGTTCTTTCTGGTTTGTATATTACAAATTCAACCTACGCCTACTGGGCAATGAAAGAAGGGGATGATTTTTCCAGGAAATTTGGCGGAGAAAACGGAAGCGATCCTGATTGGTTTAAAGTAATTATTGCCGGAATTTCGGAGGACGGAGATACAACAGGAACCATTGAATATTATTTGTCTGATTTTAGGCCGGAAAACAATGAGGAAGATTTTATTGTTGATGATTGGCGATGGATTGATGTCTCTTCGCTGGGCGAAATTTCAAAACTACGGTTTAGTTTATCTTCCTCAGACAATGGTGATTGGGGAATGAACACGCCGGCTTATTTTTGCATCGACCAGGTAAACCACCAGGATTTGGCTCCTGAAATAAAAAATCCTCTTGCAAATATCGGCGAAGAGATAAATCCAAAAGAAATATTTTATGTGCCGCTGGATTCAGTTTTTACAGATCCCGATAATCCGGATTCAGAAATGACATTAAAACTTGAGTACATTGATAATCCTGAATTATTAATCGGATCGATTGTAGTTGGGGGGAAACCGGGAATTCCTGAGAAAATACTTTTATCGCTAAATGTTTTTCCTGAAAAAACGGGAGAAGCTCTTGTAACTATTTCAGCGACTTCAAACGGTAAAAAGGTGTACCATATCTTTAAGGTGATTGTCAACGTCCCTGTTTCGGCAAAATATTTGGTAAGCGAAGAATTAAATATTTACCCAAATCCGGTAATTAATAACTTTTTTGTTGAGTTGCCTGATGATTCTGAATACATAATTTTATACAATTATTCCGGTCAGGTTTTATTTCAACAAAATGTTTTAAATGAAGAAAAAATTCATGTTACACAAATAGAAAACTCACCTTCGGGTATTTATCTCATAAAAGTAAAAACAGAAAAAACATCTTTAACGCGAAAATTGGTAAAATTATAATCTGGTTTTTTTAAGGGAAAGTAAACTTATAGAATATAATTTTGTTAATATTTTCATAAAAGGACAGAAAGGTGTTTTGTCCTGTACAATAAAAACTGTTTCTTTGCAGAAAGTATTAAAAAAATAAAAATTTATGTTGGAAATAGGAAAAAATTCAATGGTTACTTTAACGTATGATTTACGTATTGATGACCAAAATGGAGAAGTAATTGAACAGGCCAGTGAGGAACAACCATTACAATTTTTATATGGAGCAGGCGTTATGTTACCAAAGTTCGAATCTCATCTTTCGGGACTTCACGAAGGTGAACCCTTTACTATAGAATTAAAAAAAGATGATGCCTACGGGGATGTAAATAGCGATGCAGTAGTTGAATTGCCAAAAAATGTTTTTTTGGTTGACGGTAAATTCGATGACGAACTCATAAAATTGGGTAATACAGTTCCAATGATGAGTAGTAATGGCCAGCGTATGAATGGTTTGGTGCTGGAAATTACTGAAGAAATCGTTAAAATGGATTTTAATCATCCGCTTGCTGGCGAAGATTTATTTTTTGCCGGGAAAGTTATTGAGGTTCGGGAAGCTACATACGACGAACTGACACAAGACACTTCAGGAGGAGGTTGTGGATGCGGAAGTGGTGGTTGTGATACCGATTCTTCTGGCTGCGAAACAGATTCCTGTGATCCAAACAGTGGCGGTGGTTGCGGTTGTGGTTGATATATAATATTTTGATTATTAGTTCAATTTATATACTTTAACCTCGTTTTCTATAATGTTGCAGATAACGGGGTTTTTGCTTTAATATATGAATACGTTTGGAAAAATATTTCGGTTAACATCGTTTGGCGAATCTCACGGAAAGGGAATTGGCGGAATTATTGACGGTTGCCCGGCCGGTTTGGAATTGGATATCAGACTTATTCAAAAAGATTTAGCTCGAAGAAAACCAGGACAATCAAAAATAACTACCCAACGAAAAGAGCCAGATCAGGTTGAATTTCTTTCCGGGGTATTTGAAGGAAAAACACAAGGTACACCCATTGCTTTTGCAATCTGGAACAAAGATCAACATTCAAAAGATTATAATGATCTGAAAGATGTGTTCAGACCATCTCATGCTGATTATACCTATATTCAGAAATATGGTACACGTGATTATCGGGGTGGAGGACGTTCATCTGCACGCGAAACCATTGCAAGGGTTGTGGCAGGCGCGATTGCCAAACAAGTTTTAGTTAAAGTGGGTGTTTATGTTCAGGCATTTGTTTCCAGTGTTGGAGAAATTAAACTCAATAAATCTTACCTTGACTTAGACTTGAATAAAACGGAAGAAAATATTGTCCGTTGTCCGGATCTCGAAACTGCCAATAAAATGATTTCCCGAATCGAAGAAGCTGCTAAAGATAACGACACCGTTGGAGGTGTAATTACCGGAGTGGCAAAAGGTGTCCCAACGGGTTGGGGCGAGCCGGTTTTTAATAAATTGCACGCCGACCTTGGATTTGCAATGATTGGAATTAATGCAGTAAAAGGTTTTGAATATGGGTCCGGTTTCGAAGGGACTAAATTAAGTGGTTCAAAACATAACGATGTATTTATTCGAACAGAAGAGGTGGTTCGTACAAAAACCAATAATTCTGGTGGGATTCAGGGTGGGATTTCAAACGGAGAAGATATTTATTTTAACGTTGCTTTTAAGCCCATTGCAACTTTATTAAAAGAACAACAAACTATTGATAAAGATAATAATGAAGTCACGATTAATCCAAAAGGAAGACATGACCCGTGCGTTTTACCCCGGGCCGTGCCAATTGTGGAAGCAATGGCAGCATTGGTTTTAGTCGATCATTTTTTATTAAGTAAACTTAATTCAATTTAATATGCCCAGAAGAAAACGTAACAGGAGAATTCAAGTACCTCCTGTAATTAAGGGAATGTCGGTTTTTGGAGTACGCGGACGAAAATCGAATGAAGTTTATCTGCTTATTGAAGAGTACGAAGCCATTCGTTTGCTCGATTATCAGGGGTTAACGCAGGAAGAAGCGGCTGTCCACATGGACATATCGAGGCCCACTTTAACCCGGATTTACGAAGAAGCACGCAATAAAGTGGCAACTTCTTTTGTTGAAGGACGAGATATTATTATCAGGGGTGGTGACATTTATTTTGATAAAAACTGGTTTAAATGCAATTCTTGCCAGGCTAGTTTTAATCATTATTCGGAAAACGATCATGATTGTCCGGTTTGTGGATCAAAAGATATTATTTCGCTAAACGAACACTATTCTTCTTAAATTATAAAACAAAAGGCCACCGGGTCAATACCCGGTGGCACCCAATTAAGTTGTGATAAAACCAGAGTCCTAGTAAACTAGGAACATACAAGTTATGAAATAAATATAAGATTATCAATACTTTGCGTAATAATTTTGCAATATGTTTGTATGTTAATTGAAACATTCATTTAATTTTCTTTTCCTAATATTCTATATCACTTTTTTTAGTAGGTAAATTCACTAATATACTACTCTTTCAAAAACTATTTTGAACTCTCTTTCTCCCCGTTACTTTACCTGAATTATTCAAAGCAGTTTGATTTCGGAATAGATAAATTTATGAATAGTTCAGGTTTAATGAAAAACTTGTTATCGTTATGTTATTATCATTATTTTATTTGCAATTTATAATATATTTGCGACCTGAAAATTGAAGATACATGAAACGGGCATGGCAAATATTGGCACACGGGTGGATGTTTCTTCAGCGAGTTCTCCGTCAGCTGACGGATTGCCCTTAAAACAAACAATTATAAACATATGAAAATACGCAAGTTACTACGGATACTTCATCGCGATTTTGGTTATTTTATTGTAGGTATGACAATTGTTTACGGTTTGTCTGGAATCTTTTTAAATCACAGGCACGATTTTAATCCCGATTATAAAATTTTTATTACCGATTTTCATGTGGACTTACAACAAAATTCAAAACTTACAGAACAAGAAGTTATTAAGGCCCTTGAATCGCTTGAACGTAAAGTTGTTTTTAAAAAACACTACATTAACAACCAGGGATTTTTAAAGATTTTTATTGAAAACGGTGAAATTGTAATAAATCCAGAGACGGGTGGGGGAACCATGCATTATCTTCAAAAACGGCCCATTATTTTCGGAATGAACAAACTTCATAAAGCGTCGATAGGTTCGCTTTGGAAATGGGTAAGCGATGTAATGGGGGTAATCTTGATATTTGTTGCTGTTTCCGGACTTTTTATTTTAAAAGGAAAACGGGGATTGAACCGTTGGGGCTGGTGGTTAGTTATTTTAGGAATTGTTGTACCTTTATTTTTTGCTTTAGTATATATTTAAACTCAAAAAAATAATAATATGAAAAATTTAGCTTTAGTAAGTTTATTTGCTTTTCTACTTATTAGTTGTGGTGGACAGAAAAAACAGCAACAAAATACGGATAGTCAACCTGAAACCGAAATTGTTGTTTTAACCGTAGATGATTTGTATGAAAATGCAGCAGATATGGTTGATAAAGAAGTAATTGTAAAAGGAACTGTAATGCATGTTTGCAAACAGGGTGGAGGAAGATGTTTTTTAATGGGAAGCAACGAAGAGATAAATATCAGGGTTGAAGCCGGTGAAAAGATAGGTGCTTTTAATCAGGAGCAAATGGGAAGTGAGCTTGAAATAGTGGGTATTTTTAAGGAAGTAAAAACCGAAGCTGATGCACATAACCCTGCCGGAGAACATGGCGAAGGCGACGATCATGAACATGATGCTGAAATGGATGAAGCCCATAGAATTATTGCTGAATCGGAAGAAGAAGCTGAAGTAGTATATTTTATCGAAGGATTGAAGGCGAAAGAGTTATAAGGTTATCTTAAAAATATTCAAGGGAGGACATTACTGTTCTCCTTTTTTGTTCCCTGGTTTGGGTATAAAATCTAATGAAACAGAATTAGCACAATGGCGTGTATTTTTGTCGGTAAATCCTTCGTCATAAAAAACATGCCCCAAATGCCCCCCACAATTGTTACAAGTTATTTCAGTACGGATTCCGTCGGTATCAATGGTTTTTTTGACTGCCCCCTGAATTTCATCGTCGAAACTGGGCCAACCACAATGAGCGTCAAACTTATCAGATGATTTATACAATGGAACTTTGCATTGTTTGCACACATAAGTTCCTTCTTCTTCAAATTTGTAATATTTCCCCGAAAACGGATACTCTGTTCCTTTGTTAATAATTACGTATTTTTCAAGTTCAGTTAGTTTGGTAAACTGTGTTACATTTTCTTGAATCGTTAGCTCTGACTCCTTTTTATCGTTTGCCTTTGTTTCTGTTACAACTTTTACCTTTTCCGCTTTTTGTTCCTGCCCATTCATCGATAAAACTATTCCAATTAATAAAACTGATAATATTATTTTCATAATATTAAAGACAATATTGCTGCTATTTAGTTCAGCGATAAAAGTTAAGAGATACTAATTCCAATACCCGGATTGTTGTTTAAAGTAACTTTACCGTTTACAATTTTAATCCCACTGTAAGGATCGTTGCTAATGAGAAGGTTCCCGTCAAGATCTGCCCACTCAGCCATTGGAGATAGTTGCGCAGCGGCAGAAACAGCACACGAAGTTTCGGTCATGCAGCCAATCATCACTTTCATTTGATTGGCATGAGCAAGGTTTACCATTTTGTGGGCCTCGCGCATCCCGGTGCATTTCATCAGTTTTATATTGATGCCGGAATAAATCCCAATTGTTTTTTTAACATCCGGGAGTCGTTGAATTGCTTCGTCGGCAATTATGGGGAGCGGGGAATTTTCAGTCAGCCAGGCAATTTCATTTGTTAATTCTTTTGGCATGGGTTGTTCTACAAATTCTATCCCTTTTTCTTTTAGCCAGAAAATCATATCCAAT
Organism: Prolixibacteraceae bacterium; assembly: GCA_018648265.1. Taxonomy (GTDB): domain Bacteria; phylum Bacteroidota; class Bacteroidia; order Bacteroidales; family Prolixibacteraceae; genus Draconibacterium. The sequence continues at coordinate 37,212 of JABGRN010000017.1, forward strand.
GCCATATTTTTATCTTTCCAACCCTGATTAACATCAACACAAAGAGGTACATCAGAAACTGAACGAATAGCTTCGATCATATTCTTGTCGTTTTCGCGGCCTAATTTCACTTTCAGGATTTTAAATTCAGCGGCCTCTTTTACTTTTTCTATTACAACTTCCCGGGAGTCGATCCCAATTGTAAAAGAAGTAACAGGTGTATTTTCGGAAGAAAACCCCCAGATTTTATACCAGGGTTGCCCGATTATTTTACCGACTAAATCGTGCAAAGCAATGTCAACCGAAGCTTTTGCAGCATTATTCTGAGGAGCTTTATTATCAACATATTCCAGAATTTCATCCATTCGAAATGGATCTGTAAACTGTTCCAGGTTTAATCCTGATAAAAATTTGGCAGCAGTTTTTTGTGTTTCGCCCAGATAGGGTGGCATCGATGCTTCTCCGTAACCTGTAAAGCCATCAAATTCAATTTTTGTCAACATTACGGGCGTTGTGGTTCGCGAACTGTTGGCCAGTGTAAAAACATGTTTTAATTGAAGGTTGTACGGCTCAAAACTTAATTTAAGGCCTTGTTTTGGTAAAATTCCTTTCATCTTCGCATTCGTTAATTGTGGTACTGCCAATCCACCAAAAGTAAAAATTGTTGTGGTTTTTATGAAACTGCGCCTGTTGTAAGCCATTCTTTTTAAAGTAATTCTAAACGTTTAATACTAAAATTTCAACTTTTAACGGTCAACTAAAATACCTTTAATACCATGGATGTTTATTAATTAGTTGTACGTTTTCGTTATTCATTGAATTAATAATCCTCCTTGCTTTCAAGAGTGAGTTTTTTCGATATTCCGAAAATATTTCACTTTCAGGATTAAAGCTATTTAATTTAACCAGCCCTGACGCATGAATATATTCTGTCCCGCCCAACGAAAGCGCAACATGTGTAACTTTTTCAGCTAGTCCTTCTTTTTCTTTTCTGCCAAAAAATAATAAATCTCCCGCATTAAACTGATCAAACGAGTTGTTTGTTTCAATAAAATTCCCATGCCTGGTTTGTAACGATGCATCGCGGGCCAGGATAATTCCATTCATAAAATAAACAGTTTTTACAAACCCACTGCAATCCATTGCTTTACACGATGTTCCTCCCCAAAGATAAGGCCGGCCCATAAATTTGTCTGCCAACATAACCACAGTTTCTGAATTTGGTTGAGATGAATTCTTAAATTCGTCAAAATCGATCCAGTCTTTCGATTCCACAAAACCAATCCTGCCATCAGGGAATTTTACTTTTGTAGTTCGCCAGTTTTTTTCCAATTCTTCCAAAATACTTCCCAGAGTAACATCCGAAATCGGGTTTTCTAGTTTTTCTGATTCGTAAACTAAGCTGAAATCCTGGTTGAAAATTATCCTTTTTGCCTTGCGCCAATTGTTTAGCCGGATTTCAGAAACCGTAAAAATTCCTGAAGCATCGATCCACGAAATATAGTCATCGGGGGTTTGAACAAGGTACCAGGTGTTTTCCTTTTTCAGGATTTTAACCGGAGTTCCAAGTAAGGCCTGGGTAACCATTTCGGATGAATGATTTGGTGACGCCCTCAAATTGGCAACAGACAAATTGATCAGCCCAAAATTATTACCACCAATAGTTGAATCAGGCAAGACATTAATTTCATCAGTAAAATTAAAAGATTTTAAGGCGTTTAATAGTTCATCTTTTGTTGACAAATTATCGGTTTCGCCTTTTAAAATCAAGTTGCCATTTTTAAAATTGGGATAAATATTAAAAACTGCTTCCCGTTTATCGGGAATATTTTTTTGCTGAAATTCATTGATTATTTGTTCTGCCTGCTTCCTTTTATCAATTCCACAGGCAACAAAAAAGAGTGAAAGAACCGCAATAAGTAAAATTTTAAAATTCATTTTTAAGCTTATTCAAATATTAATTCATAACTAAAAATACCATCGCGAAATTGATTGACAAAGATATGGAAAGATTATGGTACTTTTGAGCAATTTTTATGGAGAATAAAACATTTGAAATACCTGTTTTGTACGAGGATGAACATTTGATTGTTGTTGACAAACCTATTGATTTACCTGTTCATAAAAACGATTTTATGCCCAACGACGCACCGTATCTAACAAAGTTACTTGGCGATTTAACCGGGAAATGGATTTACAATGTCCACCGGCTCGATTCCAAAACTTCGGGTGTAATGGTTTTGGCTTTATCAAAAGAAATTGCCCATGAACTTGCCCTTCAGTTTGAACGAAAGGAAGTACAAAAAACATATTTTGCAATTGTTCAGGGAAATCCAGGGCAAGGTACTTTTGATGAAAAGGTTTTGGTGAAGAAAAAAACAAAATTTAAAAAGCCCGCGATTACTCATTTTAAAACTTTGCAAACTGTTAATACCCAAATTTCATACAAAGAGAAGGAAAACGTAAGTTTAAGTTTGGTAGAAATAAAACCGGAAACTGGCCGCTGGCATCAATTACGGCAGCACTTTGCAAAAAATCGCTTCGATATTGTTGGCGATACTCACCATGGAGATTTTACATTAAATAAAATACTTACTGAAAAAACAGGGATAAAAAGGCTTTTTCTACATGCCGGCGAACTTACTTTTAAACAACCATCAAGTAACGAACAAGTAACTTTTAAAGCGAAACTACCCACTGAATTCGAGACTCTATTTTTACCTTTTCAGTAATAATTTCTGAAGTAATAAAATTCCATCTTTTTTGGGTTGTTGAAAATTATTGATATGAATCAAACATGAAGTTTTGGAATTAAAATTATATTTGAAATTAATTTGAAAAATTAAAATATTAAGTTGTGATGAAAATAAAATTACTCCTCATTTTGTTGGCCATCTCGTTAAATTTGTTGGCTCAGCAAGTTGCAAAAAAACCATTGAAAATAGAAGATTTTAAGGATTGGAACACAATTGTAAACGAAAAGATTTCCAACAATGGAGAATATATTTCTTTTGAAATAAATCCCCAAAAAGGTGATGGAAACCTCATTGTAAAAAATGGAGAAGGAACGGATACAATTCCGCGGGGAAACAAGGCAGCATTCGGATCAGAAAATAATTTTATTGTTTTTCACATTAAACAACCTGAAGACAAGATCAGAAAAGCGAAAAAAGACAAAGTTCAAAAAGATAAAATGCCAAAAGACAGTCTTGGAATTTATGTTTTTGCAAATGATTCAGCCGTTAAATTTCCGAAGGTTAAGTCGTTTAAAATTCCGGAAGAAAATGCAGAGTGGGTAGCAATTATCATTGAACCGGAACAGGAAAAAAAAGATACGACACAAAAAGAAGTAACAAAAAAAGGAAAGAAACCGATTAAACAACCGGGCGATAATCTTGTATTATTTGATGTTCAAACAAGCGATACATTGGTTTATAAAAATGTAATTGACTATTCATACGCGAAAAAAGGGAGTGCTGTTTATTTTGTTCAGCAAACAAAAGATTCGTTAAATACTTTTTCAACTTTAAATATATTTGATACAGAAACGGGAACTAAAAAACAACTTTACACTTCGGAAGGTTGGTTGAAGAAAACCGTTGCCAATGAAACAGGCGAAAAATATGCTTTTATTTTTTCACAAGATACTATCAAAGAAAAAGTCTATTCATTATTTTATGGTTCGTTGGAATCGGAGCCGGAAAAAATTGTGGACAGCTATTCACAGGGAATTCCGGTTGGTTGGTCGCCAAGCGAAAATGGAAGTATATACTTTTCGGAAAACGGTGAGAAATTGTATCTGGGCACGGCAGAAAGTCCTGTGCCTGAGCCAAAAGATTCTTTAATTGACGAAGACAAACCTAAACTGGACATTTGGAATTGGAAAGATTTGAAATTGCAACCCCAACAAAAAGTAGAGGCTGAAAGAGAAAAAAAGAGAACTTTTCTGGCCGTTTACCACATTGACCTTAACCGTTTTATCCAGTTGGCCGATTTAAATATTAAACAAATTTCCACGATTCAAAAAGGAAATGGTGATGTCGGTTTAGCTTATGATGATAAACCTTATTTACGGGCTTCAAGTTGGACTGGTAATCGAAGTCGCGATTATTACATTGTTGATTTTAAATCGGGGATAAAAAGGGAAATGGTGAAAGATAAATCTTCTGTTAGACTTTCTCCATTTGGGGAATATATTGTTTGGTGGGATCCGGCTGACAGTAGTTATTATTCAAAATCTACTGATATAAATAGCCTGGATATCATATCGTTAACAAATATGATCCCTGTTAATTTTTATGATGAGCTAAATGATAGACCAAACGATCCCCGCCCGTATGGAATTGCTGGTTGGAGCGAAGAAGACCAGTTTGTCTATATCTACGATCGTTATGATATCTGGAAAATTGATCCTGCCGGGAAGCGTGTTCCGGTTTGTGTGACAAAAACGTTTGGGAGAAGAAATACCATTCGGTTGCGATATGTGAAGCTGGACAGGGATCTGGAATTTGTTCCCACAAACGAAGCGATTTTATTGAGTGCAATTGACGAAAGAACTATGTCGCGCGGGTTTTTTGATACAAAACTAAATGTTGTAAAAGATCCCAATTTGCTGGTTATGGACGATTACCAGTTTGGATCCCCTCAAAAAGCAAAAAATGCAGGTGATATTTTATGGACAAAACAAGATGTAGATCTATTTCCCGATTTGTGGTCCAGCAATCAGAAGTTTGAACAACCACGAAAAATATCGGATGCAAATGCTCAACAGGAAGAATTCATTTGGAACAAAGTTGAGTTGGTCGAGTGGAACTCTTTCTCGGGTGAAACGTTGAAAGGGCTTTTTTATAAACCCGAAAACTACGATCCAAATAAAAAATATCCGATGATTGTATATTTTTATGAAAGGAATTCTGAATTGCTGAACCGTCATCAACATCCATATCCAAGTCATTCAACCATTAATAAAACATTTTATGCCAGCAATGGGTACCTGGTTTTTGTCCCCGATATTACATATAAAGAAGGTTATCCTGGTCAAAGTGCATACAATGCAATTGTAAGTGGCACACAATATTTAATAAATAATTATTCGATTGTTGATAAAGACCGGATTGGTTTGCAGGGGCAAAGTTGGGGTGGTTACCAGGCAGCGTATTTGATAACTCAAACTGATATGTATGCAGCGGCAATGGCCGGTGCCCCGGTAAGTAACATGACAAGTGCTTACGGAGGAATCCGCTGGCAAACCGGATTGAGCCGAATGTTTCAATATGAACATACGCAAAGCCGGATTGGTGGTACACTTTGGGATAAACCATTTCAATACATCGAAAATTCTCCGGTATTTTATGCCCCAAAAATAACAACACCTTTGTTGATGATGCACAACGACAACGACGGTGCTGTGCCGTGGTACCAGGGGATTGAAATGTTTGTCGCTTTACGCAGGTTAGATAAACCGGTCTGGTTGCTTTCTTACAACGGTGAGCCACACAACCTGAAAAGAACAAGCTGGGCAAACCGCGTTGATTTGAGTAATCGAATGTTTCAGTTTTTCAACCACTACTTAAAAGATAAACCCATGCCGGAGTGGATGGATAAAGGTGTACCAGCAACTGAGAAAGGGGAGAATCTGGGGTATTAAATAAGTTTCGAGTTTCAGGTTTGATTTAAGCTTGCCAATTTGATCCGTCGGTTGGCAGAGAGAAATCTATATGTTGGTAAGGCAGGTTCATTAAAAACAGATTTCTGACTTTATATATTAATGACAGAATTGTTTTTTAGACCCCGAAACAAGTTCGGGGTGACGTTCTTAAGAACATTCCCAATTAGTAAGTCATATTGTATTATTTTAGCATTCCTCTGGCATCTACTTTTTATATCAAATAAAATTAGGGGAACTTTTGAAATTACATTGCATATATAGGGCATCTCTAAAAACTCCTTCGCATCAAAATTTTCAGAGTTTTTCAGAGACAATTCAAATTTTTGAAACACTATCGGGATAATGTAATAAAATTTGAAGCAGGATATGGAAAACTCTGGAAACCCTACGGGAAAGAAGATAATAAACAATCTGACTGCGTTATAATTTTTTGAAATAGCTACGGCTATTCTAAAAAATTATGCCTTGCATATTATTCATTATCTTCATTTTTTGAAAGAAATGAGTTTTTAGAGATGCCCTATAATTTGTTTGTCGTTAAAAAAGTATCAATTGTCGAAAATATTGGCAAGTTGAGATATGAATATTTAATTTTGAAGTAACAATTTTAAAGTCATTACGTCATAACTGAAATTAAATAAAAATTCATGAAACGAATATTTCTCATTTTAGCTGCTTCTGCATTTCTTTTTGCATCTTGCAACACAAACCCTCCGGGAGTTTCAAAAGCATTTTCAAAGTATTCCCACGAAAATGGCGTAACATCAATTACAGTTCCGGGTTGGCTGATTAGTATTGCCGGGAAAATTGGCGATTTAAATAAAACAGAGCTTGAATTGCTTCAAAGTATCGATAAAGTAAAAGTGTTGGCCATTGAAAACGATGAATTGAATGCCCGCATAAACCTTCACGATGAATTTCATTCACAGATTAATAGAAACAATGATTATCAAGAATTGTTAACTGTACGTGACGATGGAGAAAATGTAACCATTTTTGGTAAAATGGATGAAGAAGTAATTACAGAAATGGTGATTTTAGTGGGGGGCGACGAAAATGTTATGGTTTATTTGAAAGGAGAAATTAAACCGGAGTTGCTCAATAATAAAATTGATTTGTCGGATCCTGATAAATTTTTAAGCCTTAATTTTTAACCTGAATAGTTCAGGCTAAGGTGTGGCGAATTCCAATTCGCCATTTATAATTAATGCGATTTAGAAATCGCATCAACCACTTCCGAGAAATTTGAAATTATCAAGTCTGCTTCTGATTGATCCTGTAATTCAGAACCAGGACCTGCAAAAGCTATACAAAACATTCCGGCCTTTTTTGCGGCTTTAATTCCATTGGTGGAATCTTCAATTACAATACATTTTTTGGGTTGAACACCTAATTTTTTTGCTGCCAGTAAAAAAATATCCGGCTCTGGTTTGCTCGATCCCGCCATTTCACTATCAACCACAACTTTGAAATATTTTTTTAGCCCGGTTTTCTGCAAAATAATTTCAATCACTTTTGAATATGATGATGAAGCTAGTGCCAGCGGTGTATTTATTAATGTCAGGAATTGGATTAATTTTTCTACACCTTTCATTGGTTCAATAGCTGGCAATGATTTAAAATAGGGTGTAACAATTGAATTGGTCATTTCAACCAGCTCTTCAACAGATTGAGACAGGCCGTGTTTTTCAATTATTGTTTTCCACATCCTGTCGGTTGCAGTTCCCTGGTAAGTATTGTGTTCTTCCTTTGAAATATTTAATCCAAGCTTTTTGAAGTTTTGTTGTTCAACTTCAACATAATAAGGTTCTGAGTTTACCAGAACTCCATCCATATCGAAAATTACGGCTTCAAATTTTGTTAGTTTAAAGTTCAATGTTTACGGTTTAAAGTTTAGAGTTTAGAGTTCAATGTTTAAAGTTTAGAGTAGTTTTACTATTTACTCAATGCTCTTTTTAACTTACTGAAAACTGTTACTGATAACTGCGACTATTTACTGAAGTTGTTCCTTCAAAAAGTTGGTCATTTTATTATAAAGGTGCATGCTTGTATTTCCTCCTCTGATTCCGTGGTTTCGGTTAGTATAAATTGCCATATCGAACTCGACTCCTTCCTGAACCATTTTTTCGGTAAACTCATAAGTATTTTGTGCATGAACATTGTCGTCGGCTGAACCATGAACTATTAGTAACTTTCCTTTAATATCCCCTGCGTGTGAGAGAGGAGAATTATCATCGTAACCATTTTCATTTTCCCTAGGGGTGCGCATGTAACGCTCGGTATAAACGGTATCGTAAAAGCGCCAGTTGGTAACCGGGGCAACAGAGATTCCTGCCTTAAACAAATCGCCGCCTTTTTCCATTGCAAGGAGTGTCATAAAACCGCCGTAACTCCACCCGAAAATGGCAATGTTATTCTTATCGACAAATGGTAAGGTTCCCAAATATTTTGCGGCTTCTACCTGATCGTCCGATTCGTATTTCCCCAATTGCATGTATGTAACTTTTCTGAAATCTTCGCCGCGGGCTGCTGTTCCACGCGGGTCAACACATACCACTAAAAATCCTTCCTGAACAAGATATTCATTCCAACCAGCTCCGCGTCCCCACGAATCTGATACACTTTGTGAATTTGGTCCACTGTACTGTGTCATTAAAACCGGGTACTTTTTCGATGAATCAAATCCGGCTGGTTTAATCATGTAACCATTTAATTCAACCCCTTCTGAAGTTGTGAACTTAAAAAACTCTTTTTGTGAAATATTATAAACCTCCAATGTGTTTTTCAAAATGGTGTTGTCTTGTAAGACCCTGATTTGAGTCCCCTTTTTGTTTTCGTGCAAAGTAATCAGGTTAGGAGTTTTGCTACTACTGTAATAATTAATATAGTATTTAAAATTTTTACTGAAAACAACACGGTTAGTTCCTTCTAATTTAGAAACTTTTCCTTTTTTCTTTTTGTCCTGACTAATAAAATAAACCTCCCTGCGAAGAGGCGATTCGGCTGCCGCCTGATAGTAATATACTTTCTGAATAGGGTCGTAACCATAAAAATCCGTCACATCAAATTCTCCATCAGTTATCTGGGCCAGTTCAAAACCTTGTTGATCGTATAAATATAAGTGCGACCAGCCATCCCGCTCGCTGGTTATGACAAAATTCCCATCTTCAAGAAAAATATAATTATCAAGAAAGCTTTCATCAATGTACCTATCGTTTTTTTCGGTAATTAGAGGTCTGGAATCTCCTGTGTAAGGATTTACATATAAAACGTCCAGTTTGTTTTGGTGGCGGTTTAATTGCATTACAAGTAATTCGTTAGCATCGGGAGTCCAGTTTAACCTTGGAATGTAGTTGTCTTTTTCTTCCGACAATTTAACCCGGATACTTGTTTTCGATCTAATCTCGTAAACCAAAACCGAAACATCGGAATTTTTTTCACCTGCTTTCGGATATTTAAAAGTCTCTTCTCCAGGATATATTTTGTTTTCATCAAAAGAAGGGCTTTCTCCAGCGTACATTGGCATTGTAAATTCCGGTACTTCAGTTTCATCAAAACGGATGAATGCAAGAAATTTACTGTCGGGCGACCACCAAAATGCTTTGTTAAATCCAAACTCTTCTTCGTAAACCCAATCAGGGATACCGTTAATTATTTTATTTTTTTCGCCATCGGAAGTGACTTGGCTTTCGCTACCAAATTTTAGGTTTTTAATGAAAATGTTGTTTGTCCGAACAAAAGCTACACGAGTCCCATCGGGTGAAAAGGTGGCAACTTGTTGCGCCCCTTTTTCCGAAAGATGTGACAACTCTTCCGTAATAGAATTCCACACGTAATATTCTGCCGTAAACGAATGGCGGTAAATTTGTTTTACATCGCTTGTTAGTAATATTTTCGTTTCATCGTTGCTGAACTCATAATTACTAAATGATGAAATTTGCGCTCCATCTATTTTTGAAATATCAAAAATTACTTCAACTTCTTCTCCTGTTTTGTAGCTGTATTTTACAATTTTAGAATTGTTTTCAAGGGTAGAGTAATGATCGCCGTTATTCATCGAGCGAAGTCCGGTAACGGTTTGCGCCTTGAAAGTGCCTTTTACAAAAAGGTCTTCGAGGGTGATTTTTTGCGTGGTTTGTGCATTAATTGCAATTACAAAAACAGTTGCTAAAAGCAGAGTTATTAATCTTTTCATTTCTTATTAGATTTTATTTTAAAACCAGTAGCAAAAGTAAGAAATGTTGTGTAAGCTGAAAATGAAATAGGAATATTTGGTTTTGAGAAGTGAGAGACTCATTAAAGAACCGTTCTTTTCTACGCGGAGTAACGAGAACGGTATTTATTTAACACATTTTTTAAACTTCATGTTTAATCTTTCATTGAGCCGGAAATTAATTATGGTACGGGATATGGGTTTGTGAATTATTAACATTACAATGTTGAGAATACGTTATAATTGAAATGTATGCTATAATATAAAGCACGGAATTGTTGAATGATTAATTACCTTTGCAAATCTTTTTTAAGAACCAGATAATTTGAATAAAAATGATACAAATCACACTTCCCGATAAAAGTGTTAGAGAATACCCGGAAGCAGTAAATGGAATTGAAATTGCAAAGTCAATTTCACATGGCTTGGCAAAAAATGTGTTGTCGATTGAAGTCAACGGCCAAGCCTGGGATTTAACCCGGAAAATTACGAAAGATGCCTCCATTAAATTGCATACATGGGAAGATAATATTGGTAAAGAAACTTTTTGGCATTCGTCGGCGCATTTATTGGCCGAAGCAATTGAGTTTTTCTTCCCAGGAACCAAATTCGGAATTGGGCCAACAGTTGACAATGGCTTTTATTACGATATCGACCTTCCCGAAGGCAAAGTGATTTCTGAAAAAGATTTTCAGAAGATCGAGAAAAAAATGCTTGAACTGGCCAGGCAGAAAAATAATATTGTCCGCTCGGAAATTTCTAAAGTTGATGCTTTAACAATGTTCGCCGAAAAGAACGATGAATTAAAACAGGAGTTGATTGGCGAATTAGAAGACGGAACTATTTCTTTGTATAATCAGGGTAATTTTACTGATTTGTGCCGTGGTCCGCATTTGCCAAATACAGGGTATATTAAAGCTATTAAACTTACTGCAATTGCAGGTGCTTATTGGCGTGGAGACGAAAAAAATAAAATGCTCACTCGCGTTTATGGCATTACTTTTCCGAAGCAAAAAATGCTTGAAGAATATTTGGTAATGTTGGAAGAAGCAAAAAAACGCGACCATCGAAAAATTGGAAAAGAGATGGATCTTTTTACTTTTTCCGAGGCGGTAGGGCAGGGGCTTCCATTGTGGTTGCCAAAAGGTGCGCAGTTGCGCGAACAATTAGAAATTTTCCTAAAGAAAGTTCAAAAAAAATATGGTTACGACCAGGTAATTACACCTCACATTGGCGATGTTAATTTGTATAAAACATCGGGGCATTACGAGAAGTATGGGAAAGATTCGTTTCAACCTATTTCAACCCCGGCTGAAGGTGAAGAGTATTTGTTGAAACCAATGAATTGTCCGCACCATTGCGAAATTTATAAATCGCGACCGAAATCGTATAAAGATTTGCCTGTTCGAATGGCAGAATTTGGAACAGTTTATCGCTACGAACAGAGTGGTGAATTACACGGATTAACCCGGGTCCGGAGTTTTACTCAAGACGATGCCCACATTTTTTGCCGCCCCGATCAATTAAAAGATGAATTCAAAAAAGTAATTGATATAGTTTTTATCATTTTTAAAGCACTTAGTTTCGAAAATTATGTAACACAGATTTCGTTGCGCGATCCCGAGAAACCGGAAAAATATATTGGTTCGCCGGAAAACTGGGATAAAGCTGAAAAAGCAATTGTTGAAGCCTGCGAAGAAAAAGGGTTAAATACTATTACAGAATTGGGCGAAGCTGCATTTTACGGGCCCAAACTCGATTTTATGATAAAAGACGCCCTGGGCAGAAGCTGGCAACTGGGCACTATCCAGGTAGATTACAATTTGCCCGAACGGTTTAAGCTCGAATATATTGGCGCCGACGATAACCGACATCAGCCGGTTATGATCCACCGTGCGCCTTTTGGTTCAATGGAACGTTTTGTCGCAGTTTTGATCGAACATACTGCCGGGAAATTCCCGCTTTGGCTTACTCCGGAACAAGCAGTTATTTTACCGATTAGTGAAAAGTATAATGATTATGCAAAAAAAGTTTCAGATTTTCTAAATATTTCCGATATTCGCACCGTTATCGACGACCGTAATGAGAAGATTGGTAGGAAGATACGAGATAACGAATTAAAAAGGATACCCTATTTGTTAATTGTCGGTGAAAAAGAGGCTGAAACAGAAACAGTTTCAGTGCGTCGGCAGGGAGAAGGGGACAAAGGAGTAATGGAAAAAAGCGCATTTGCCAATTTTATTTTAAAAGAAGTAAAAGATCAATTATCAGGATTGTATAACTAATTTAAGGAGGAATTTAAAATAGCAATTAAAAGAAGAGGTCCGAGAAGAAAATTCCAGCCGCGTAGGGATCTGGAACCTCAACACCGGTTAAATCACAAAATTAAAGTACCCCAGGTAAGGTTGGTCGGGGATAATATTGAAAACCCAGGGGTTTATATTTTACGCGATGCCTTAAAAATGGCAGACGAGTTTGAACTGGATTTGGTTGAAATATCGCCAAAAGCCGATCCGCCCGTTTGTAAAATAATCGACTATTCCAAGTTTCTTTATCAGCAAAAAAAGAAACAAAAAGAGATGAAAGCCAAAACGGTAAAAGTGGTTGTAAAAGAAATCCGGTTTGGCCCAAATACCGATGAACATGACTTTAATTTTAAACTTAGGCATGCCGAGAAATTCCTTTCTGAAGGGGCAAAAGTAAAAGCCTTTGTTTTTTTTAAGGGAAGGTCGATTTTGTTCAAAGAGCAGGGCGAGATTTTATTGCTAAAATTGGCAACATCACTCGAAGAAATCGGAAGTGTTGAACAATTGCCCAAGCTCGAAGGTAAACGAATGACAATGTATATTTCACCTAAAAAGAAATAATATAGTTCTTTGATAACATTTTAATTAAGTAGGATTATGCCAAAAATGAAGACGAATTCCGGAGCTAAAAAACGTTTTAGACTTACCGGAACAGGGAAAATTAAAAGGAAACATGCCTACAAAAGCCACATTTTGACTAAAAAAAGTAAAAAACGTAAACGTAACTTAACTTATTGGACTACAATTGATAAGACCAATGAGAGTAACGTAAAGCTTTTGTTGTGTATGAAGTAAAATCCTTTTAAAAGGTAAAAAGAAGTTATAAACCAGGTAATTGAGCTTTAAAGTATTCCGATGATATCGGAAACGCCAATTATCAAAAAAGTAAAAAGTATGCCAAGAAGTGTAAATCATGTAGCATCACGGACCCGGAGAAAAAAATTACTGAAAAAAACTAAAGGTTATTTCGGTGCCCGTAAAAATGTTTGGACGGTTGCTAAGAATACCTGGGAAAAAGGCCAGCAGTATGCTTATCGCGACAGAAAAACGAAAAAAAGAACATTCCGTGCATTGTGGATTCAGCGTATCAACGCTGCTACGCGCCTCGAAGGAATGTCGTATTCACAATTCATGGGATTGTTGAAAAAGAACGAAGTTGAAATTAACAGGAAAGTTCTCGCCGATTTGGCAATGAACCAGCCTGGAGCGTTCAAAGCAATCGTTGACAAAGTAAAATAACAAAGCTTATTATTTTAAGGTGAAATATTTTGAAGCCCGGGAGATTTCTTCCGGGTTTTTTATTGGACTATTTCAAACAGCAATTTAACCGAAGGATCGAGAATAATATTTTCGACTTTACCTTCCACTTGAAATAAAACTTCTGTTTCCCAATCGTCAATTATCACTTTTTTAATTTCTCTTTTTCCGTTTTTTAGCTGAAGTTCAATATCCAGTGGAAAAGTAAACAGAAACTCTGCTTGAGTTTGTGTAATTTTAAGTTTTAACTTTTTGTTCGATTTTTGTTTCCATTCAAAATTAATTTTAGGAAAACCGGGCTGCCAAAGCCATTGTTGAAAAAATGCTTCCAAATCCTGTTTAGAAACTTTCTCTGCAATATTTCTAAAATCATTGGTTAAAGCGGTGGAATCTTTAAAAACACTGTAGTATTCCTGCACACTTTCAAAAAACATTGAATCGCCTGTTCTTTCGCGCAACATTTGTAAAAACCAACTGGCTTTTTGATAGGAGTTCGCATTTAATAAACGCATGTAGTTTGTAACTGTGGTGTCGATTACGGGCAAAAGATTTCGATAAGCAAATTCAATTACTTTTTTTCGGTCGTTAACAAGCCCTTCTCGGAATATTTTTTCGCCATAGAAATTTTGTTTGTAAACGTGTGTAAAATATGTGGCAAATCCTTCGCTAAGCCAAATGTGGTGCCAGTTTTGTTCGGTTACCGAATTGCCAAACCATTGGTGTGCAGTTTCGTGTGCAATTAATCTTTCCAGGTTATTTTTGCCCGTTACCGATTTCTCTGAATAAAATATACATCCGGCATTTTCCATTCCACCGTAACGTGTTTTTGATTGGACATGTGCCAGTTTTTCGTACGAATATTGACCGATTATTTCTGAAAAGAATTTTAGTGGTTTTCCACCTGTTGAATAATCCAAAAAACCGTCATCACGATTTTGCGGAAAAACCCAGGTGCTAACTGGGATACTATTAAAAATGCCGATAAATTTTACTTCAAAACGAGCTACCCCGATAACCATTAATTTTGTTGGAATCGGTATCATTTCTTTCCAGTGAGTAAGTTTTACCCCTTTTTTAAGCGTAGTTTCTTTTAGCAAATAACCATTTGAAACTACTTTGTAGTGTTCAGGGGCAAATACCCGGAACTCAAGACTTGCTTTATCCGAGGGATGATCGATTGTTGGTAACCAGTGTTTTGCCCGGTCGGGCCAGTTGTCGCCAAAAAAAGTACGGTCGCCAAATTTATTTTTCGAAATTACCAGACCATCGGCAGGTATTCCACTGTATTCAATAATTACGCTTGCACATTCATCAGGTTTGTATGTTTTGTTAAAATGAAGAAGCACCTGGTTATTTTCGTGCGTATATTTTGTTGAAATACTGTCAACCAAAATATTTGAAATTTGCATACCTGTTTTAGTTGAACCTTCAAATCCAACAAGATCGAGTGTGGCTTTCTGCGTTGGTTTCAAAAATTTAGCAAAAACAGTTGTTTTTCCTTCAATTTTATCAGTCGAATCGTTTAAGTGAATTTCAAAAATATATTGCTGAATGTCAATGCTTTCAAAACGAGAATGGTGTTCCTGGGCTGCCAGTGTAATAATATTCGTCAGGAAAATAGTTAAAATATAAATCTGTTTCATTTATCATGAAAATTGGTTGGAAGACAGAAATTAAATAGTATAACTGAATGTCTATCCCCCTGTTTTATTAGTATTAAATCATGGAGGTTTCTTCTTATTGTAATTAACATTACCAAAGTTATTTATCTTCTCAAATTAATAATTTCAAAAAAGCCCATATAAATAGCAAGCATTTTTCGATGGAATTTACTAATAAATATTCACCATAACGAAAATATTTCCTGCTTGTTTTGTCTCGCAAAATTCGAGATCGCTAAATTATTTTATTAATTCAATTGGGAACATCGAGGCTGTTTAATTTGTATTTTATTGTTTTCCAGAATAACCCTTAATTCAGCCCTATTTTTAATAACCAGCAGCCTGACCATCTTTTCGCGATTCAGAAGCACCGTAATATACTTTATTTACACTATCCCAAAGTATGGCCTGATAACCACCGTAAGGACCTTTTGCAAATTCAATTTTATGTCCTTTGCTCATTAAATCGCGAATGGTTTGGTACGAAAATCCGCTTTCCAATTGGACGGTTCCACCATTTGTCATTACTTCCCCGGTAGGTTGGCTCGAACCGGAATGTTGGATACGGGGGGCATCCCCGGCTTCCTGCAGGTTCATTCCAAAATCGATAATATTGCAAACAATTTGAGTGTGCCCCTGTGGTTGCATTGCCCCTCCCATTAATCCGAAACTGATAAATGGTTCGCCATCTTTTGTAATAAATGCCGGGATTATTGTGTGGAACGGTCTTTTGTGTGGCTCGTAAACATTCATGTGGCCTTCTTCCAGTGAAAAAAGTTCACCACGATCCTGCAAAACAAATCCAAGTTTGCCGGGTGTCATTCCCGAACCCATTCCGCGGTAATTACTTTGTATGAGCGAAACCATGTTGCCATCTTTATCGGAAGTAGTAAGGTAAATTGTGTTTCCCTGTTCTAATTCTCCGGCGGGGTAGCTGCGAGCTGCACGGTTGTTATTTATCAATGCCGCCCGTTGCTTTCCGTAATCTTTTGAAATTAGTCCTTCAATTGGTAATTTATTAAAATCGGGATCGGAATAATATTTGGCCCGATCTTCGAAAGCCAGTTTTTTGGCTTCAATAAAAAGGTGCATGTATTCTGTAGTACCGAATCCCATATTTGCAATGTCGTAATTTTCAAGAATATTTAACATTTGCAAAACCGCTGTCCCTTGTCCGTTGGGTGGAAGTTCCCACACATCGTAGCCCCTGTAATTAGTTGAAATTGGTTCTACCCATTCTGAAGTATGATCTTCAAAATCTTTCATGCTTAAAAAGCCGCCATTTTCTTTCACATAAGCAACAATTTTTTCGGCAATTTCCCCTTTGTAAAAAACATCCCGGCCTTCTTTAACTATTAATTCCAGTGTCTCGGCCAGAAATGGGTTTTTAAATATTTCGCCCTTTTTTGGAGCTTTCCCGTTTGGCCTGAAAATTTCACTAAATCCTGGAAATCGTTGCAACGAGCGCGAATTTCCATCCCAGTAGTAAGCGATAAGTTCGGACAATGGAAACCCGTTTCGCGAGTAATTTATGGCTGGTGCAAGAATTTCACTTATTGGCAGACCGCCAAATTTACTATGTAATTCGAACCAACCGTCAACACAACCGGGGACAGAAACCGGAAGTGGCCCTTGCGAAGGGATTTTTTCGTATCCGTTTTCTTTAAAATAGTCGAGGGTTAAATCATACGGCGAACGACCGCTGGCATTTAGCCCGTAAAGTTTTTCTGTTTTTGCATCCCAAACAATGGCAAATAAATCGCCGCCCATTCCATTTCCGGTGGGCTCAACCAATCCTAAAACGGCGTTTGCTGCAATTGCCGCATCAATGGCATTTCCCCCGGCTTTTAAAATGTCGAGGGCCGCCTGAGTTGCGAGCGGCTGACTTGTACATGCCATCCCGTTTTGGGCAATAACTTCGCTTCGTGTTGCAAAGTTTAATCCTGTAACACGGTCTTGTGCATTTAAAATTATTATAGCGAAAACAAAGATTGTAGTAAAGGCAATTTGTCTCATTATCAGGTTTATTAAGATTTCAATTTCCAAATTTTTTATTCACGGATAAAAATAGTAAAATTTCTATCTGTTTTTAGGAATTAAAAATAATATTGAATCGTTATCTTCGGTAAAATTTCAAAACCAATGGAACGTTTTCTTTCCCGGTGTGCTGAATATATTTATCAAAAACATCCCAGCGAATTGCGAGAAATTTGTATCGTATTTCCTAATCGGCGGGCAGGTGTATTTTTTACATCATATTTACAAAAACAATTAAGAGGAGCTGTTATTGGCCCTGAAATAACTACGGTGGACGAATTGATTTCTGGTTTGTCAGAATTTTCTCAGGGAGAAAAATTACAATTAATTTCTATTTTATTTGAGATCTTTAAAAAACATACTAAAACCAAAGAGCCGTTTGATGAATTTTATTTTTGGGGCGAAATACTTTTATCCGATTATAACGATGTTGACCGTTATTTGGCAGATCCAAAAGATTTATTTAGAAATTTAAACGACCTAAAAGAAATTGATTCGTTATTTGATTATTTAACCCCGGGGCAAAAGCAGGCTTTGGAACAATTTTGGGGGAGTTTGGGGACTTCGGGAGAAAAGGAAAATCATAAAAAATTTGCAGCTATTTGGGAAAAATTGCACCCTGTTTATGTCGATTTCAAAAAATATCTGAAAGAAAAAAATCTTGCTTATGGAGGAATGATCCATCGTTCTGTTGTTGAAGGATTAAAAATTAAGGAGTATAATTTTAAGTATAAAAAATATTACATCGTTGGCTTGAATGCTTTGAACAGTTGCGAAAAAGCATTTTTTGCTTATTTGAAAAAAGAACAAAAAGCTGAGTTTTTATGGGATTATGATACTTATTATGTGAATGATAATAAAAATGAAGCAGGGCGGTTTTTGCGCGAGAATATTAAACTGTTTCCGCCACCGCAGGATTTTGAACTTAACCTTAATTCATTTGGCAACAATAAAAATGTGCGATTGGTTGCCGTATCATCCAGTTTTGGCCAGGCACAGGAAATTCCAAATTTTTTAGAAGAAACTAAACGGAGGTTTAAAACTGAATTTGATAACACAGCAATTGTTTTGGCCGACGAGTCGTTGCTGTTTCACGTACTTGGGTCAATTCCCGAAGATAAGGGCAAAGTGAATGTTACCATGGGTTATCCGGTAAAAAATTCAGTAGTTTTTGGATTTTTACTTTTATTAATCAACCTGTTTAAAAACCGGAAAATAAATGATAAAAATGAGAATGTTGTATATCACCGTTTTGTTACCGATGTTATAAATCACCAATTGCTTGGGAATACAGAATCGCAAAAGGCTAAATCTTTTCTTTTTGATTTAAAAATAAAGAACCGGGTTTTAGTCCCTTTAAAAAGTGTTGATTTTTCGCCTTTGCACAAACAAATTTTTTCGCTTCCTGAAAAAGTTGAAGATTATAGCAATTATTTCCTAAATATATTAGGTGAGTTTTATAAATCGCTGAAAGGTTTCGGCAGCGAAAATGAGATGTTGTCGGAACTAATTTATGCAATTTATCAGTCGGTCGAAAAACTAAATTCAGTAATAAAAAGTGTACAATTGGATCAAAACCGGGTAATTAGCGATACTGTTTATTTCAGATTGTTTAACCAGTATCTCGGCCAGGTTTCAGTTGCGTTCGAAGGCGAACCGCTTAGCGGAATGCAGGTGATGGGCATTTTAGAAACCCGGTGCCTTGATTTTGAAAACCTGATTATCCTTGGGTTTAACGAAAACAAATGGCCACGGGCATTTACGGCTCCTTCGTTTATCGCGCATAATCTCAGAAAGGGTTTTGGTTTGCCTGGCATCGACGAGCAGGATGCGATGTACGGTTATTATTTTTACCGATTGTTGCAGCGGGCTAAAAATGTGACTGCAACATTCAGTACATTAAAAGATGGGATCAATACCGGCGAATTGAGCAGGTACGGTTACCAATTGCAATACGATTCAAAGCTAAACCCTAAAATCAGTAATCTCGATTTTGCTTTTACCAATAATCCTGTAAACCCAATCCGTATAAAAAGTTCGGTTCAAAAAACCGAAGTCTTGCTAAACCGGAATTTGAACAAGGCCCCACTTTCGCCCAGTGCCATTAATACTTATTTACAGTGTAGTTTACGTTTTTATTTTCGGTACATCGTAAAACTTCCCGAACCCGATGAAATGAAGGATGAAATTGACAGCCCCGTTTTTGGGAATATTTTTCATGAAACAATAGAAGCTTTGTATCAACCTTTTGTTGGGAAAGTTGTCAATAAAAGTGATTTGGAAAAACTTCGGAAAAACAAAATATTAATTGAAAATGAAATACACAGAGCTATTGCCAAACATTATTTTAAAGAAAAAAATCCGAACGTAAAAACCGCTAAACTGGAAGGAAAAACAAGGCTGATTTTTGAAAACATAAAAACTTTCCTTAATCGTTTAATCGAACTAGACATAAATTATACACCATTTACTTTAATATCGCTCGAAAAAAATTATCAAACCAGTTTTAAAATCAATGTAAATGGAAATCAGGAAAATATTGTTTTGGGTGGGAAAATAGACCGTGTGGATAAAGTAAACGGAAAGCTGCGGGTTTTAGATTACAAAACGGGAAATATTGATAAATTCTCTTATAAAACTATTGACGATCTTTTTGTAAAAGACCTTGAAAAACCTCAGAAAGAGATTTTACAGGCACTGGTTTATACATTTATTTTGGAAAAAAATACAAAGGATGAAACCCATTTTCAACCAGTAATTTACAGTTTGCGAAAATTTTTCGATAAAGACCATTCCCCCGAAGTCACACCTTATAAAAGTGATTTTTCATTTCCCGAAATTAAAAATGAATTCGAACAAAATTTGAGAAAACTGGTGGAAGAAATATTCTCGCCGGCAAACACATTTTATCAAACTCCCCATAATAAAATTTGTGCTTATTGTGTGTACAATAAAATTTGCCGGAGGTACTGATGTAAAAATGAAACGAAATTCAAATCACAAACCATAGGTGCCGTCAAATTCAGCACCTATGGTTTGCGCTTTTTATTTCACAATAAACCCGTCAGGACGTTTCCAGCGAATTGGTGCAGCGGGTTCTGGTTTTAACTGGAATTCGTTGCCTTTTAATAAATCCAGCGCTACTTTTACGGCTTCTTCCAGTTGAGGATCTTTTCCTTCTAAAACTAATTTGGGTTCCTGGATTACTTCAAAATCAGGGGAAATACCTTTTCCTTCAACATCCCATTCACCGTCAACATTAAAAAATCCACCACGTGGCGCTACAATTCGTCCACCATCAATTAATGGGGGTGTGTCCCATGTTCCAACCAGCCCACCCCAGGTGCGGGTGCCGATTAGCGGGCCTAAATCTTTTTCTTTAAACATGTACGGTAAAAGATCTCCTCCTGAGCCGGCACGTTCGTTAATAATCATAACTTTTGGCCCCCAAATTCCTGCCATTGGCGTTGTCCACGGCCTGTTGTCGTTTGCTCGGCTGTTGAAATATCCCAGCAATGTCCTCGACATCACGTCAATCATATAATCTGCTGCTGAGCCGCCTCCATTATTTCGCTCGTCGAGAACCACGCCTTTTTTATCTTGCTGTGCAAAATAATATCTGTTAAACGAAGCAAATCCGCCACCACTGGTATTTGGAAGATAAACATAAGCAAGTTTTCCGTTTGAAAGTTCATCTACTTTTTTCCGATTTCCTTCAATCCAATTTATACTTCGTAATTGCCCTTCGTTTGAAACTGGTTCAACGGTAATTTCATTTGCATCCTCCAATGATGGCGTAGAATTTACTTTTAAAATAGTTTGCCGACCCGAAGTTTGTTCAAATAAACTATAAATATTTGTGTTCGATTTTAATTCAACCCCGTTAACTGCAAGCAAGTAATCGCCTTCTTTTACATCAATTCCGGGAGCAGAAAGTGGTGCTTTAATTCCGGGGTTCCAGCTTTCGCCCGAATATATTTTTGAGAATTTGTAAAGTCCATTTTCGATTTCAAAATCGCAACCCAACAATCCAATTGGAATACGGTCGATATCTGGCATGTCGCCACCCCGAACATACGAATGACCGATTGCAACTTCGCCACTAATTATATCGATAACATAATTCATGTCGGTCCTGTGCCGTGCGTGTTTTACCCACGGGGAATACCAATCGTAAACTTTGTCCCAGGGTGCTCCATGAACATTGTTTACATATAAAAAGTCGCGCATAAACCGCCATGAATCATCAAATAATTGTTGGTATTCAGCCAGAGGATCAATTTTGATTTTTAGGGCTGTTTTAAGTTTGCCATCGCCTTCTTTTGGTTTTCCGCCAGTGTCAACAATACTCCAACTGATCCCTTTTTGATATAAAAGATTTTTTCCATCAGTTGAATTTACGACTGTTTGTATATCAGACAGAAATACAGAAGTTTTGTTTTCTTTTGTTTCATATTTATGAAGTGTAATTCCCCTTTTGTTTGGTATTATCTCGCCAACAAAAACAGTGTTTTCAGGGCCTGGAATCAATCCTGAATAATTACGACCAGGCATGTTTAGGGCAACTATTCGGTCCGCTAAACCATCTAAATCAATTTTAACTGATACCTCTTCTTTTTTCTCTTTCGATTCATTTTCTTCTTTCTTCTTTTTGCCTTTTTCCTTTTCCTGTACTTCTTCCTTTTTATCCGCTTCTTTTTTAATCTCTTCATCATCGCTTTTTGGTAAAATCGGAGAGGCGTCATCTTTAGATAGAACCATACAATAAAGGCTTCTGCTTATTTGAGGATCGTAAGAACTCATGTCTAACCAACCTGTATTTAGTCCGTAATTGGTGCTGGCTAAAATGTACAAGTATTTTCCGTTTACATCCCATGCAGGTGTAAGTACATCTGCCATTCCATCAGTAAGTTGTAATGTTTCACTGGTTTCGGTGTTATAAACAAAAATTGCTTTAAAACTACTGTTTAATTGGCGCGCATAAGCAATCCATTTACTATCGGGCGACCAAATTGGTTTCATTTCGCGGTTGGGATGGGCGAATACATCGGTGGCTACTTTTGTAACTTTTCCCGTTTCTAATTCAATAAACCAAATATTATAATCGGTATCGGTGTAGGCAATTTTTTTACCGTCGGCTGACCATTCAGGTTTAAAATAGAATGTGGGATTTTCTAAATCGTAAACTTTTTTATTTAATCCATATTGATCGGCAACTATAAGTTTGTAAACTTTGCTTTCATCGTTAAACCAGGCCACTTTTTCACCATTTGGTGACCACGACGGGTAACGATCTGCAACACCAGAAGTATTTGTAAGATTTCGCCAGGTTCCCTTTTCTTTTGGAACGGAAAAAATTTCGCCACGGTATTCAAAAATAGCACGTTTTCCGTTGGGTGAAATATTGGCATTTGTAAGCATGCTTCCAGTTACATTTTCCCAGCGTTCGCGGGCGAAATTCATATCACCTTTAACATTTATTTCCAATTGTTTTATTTCTCCCGAAATTGGATTTAAGAAATGCAGGAAACCTCCATATTCATAAATTATCCCGTCTTTGCATGCATCCATACTTTTTACATCGAATTGCGAATGTTTGGTATGTTGTTTTTCTTCTTTTGTTACCGGGTCGAATGACCAAATATTACTGGCATAATCTCTTTCTGACAAATAGAAAACTTTTTTATTAAACCAGACCGGATCAAGATGCCGTTCCTGAGTTGGTTGTGGCGTTCGGATTAACTCTTTGGTTTCCATGTCAACAATCCAAATTGGCATGGCTTGTCCACCGCGGTAGTTTCTCCATTCCGGATCCCAAAAAGTAATCGGGATATAAGCAATCTGATTTCCATCAGCCGATATTTCGCCAAAAGCTGCCCTGGGAATATCTATTGCAACTGGTAATCCACTTTCGGTTGAAACTTTATAGAACTTGCTGGTTTGTGTGGGTTTGCTTTCCCTGCCCGATCGAAACATCACCTCTCCTTCGGGTGTCCAACCCTGAACAAAATCGCCGCCGGGGTGCCACGTTAACCTTTTTGGAGAACCTCCTTCTGAAGGAATAATAAATACATCGGTATTTCCCCCGTATTGGGCTGAAAAGGCTATCCATTTTTCATCGTTTGAAAAATGGGGGAGGGATTCTTCACCTTCGTTAGTTGTTAAACGAATTGCATCTCCACCATCGCGGTCAACTTTCCACAAATCGTTGGCATAAACAAAAACAATACTTTCAGACGAAATTGTAGGTTGTCTCAATAATTGTGTGCCTTGCGAAAAGCTAATCGAGATACTGAAAACAAGAAGAATCAAAAACGAAAAAATAAATTTCATAATTACAATTTTTATATTGATGTTTTAAAAATACTAAATTGAATACATATTGGTAAAGAAACAACAGGTTTGATTACATTGTTTGTGAAATTACATGATTTTTAGGCATAAAAAAAGGCCTCATAAATGAGGCCTTTGTATAAAAGCTGAAATTTGTTAAAATCTTTTTTCTTTGATACGGGCTTTTTTACCTGTTAAACCACGCAGGTAAAAAATTCTTTTTCTGCGTACTTTCCCAAATTTATTTACCTCAATACTGTCGATAAAAGGTGTGTACATTGGAAAAATTCGTTCTACACCAATATTCCCCGACATTTTTCGAACGGTAAAAGTTTTGGTTTTCCCCTTTCCTCGGATTTGTATAACAACACCGCGGAAATTCTGAATCCTCTCTTTGCTTCCCTCTCTAATTTTATAACTTACGGTAACTGTATCGCCCGCACCGAATTTAGGATACTCTGTTTCAATCTTAAATTCGTTTTCTACAACCTGGATTAAGTCCATTTCTGAAATTTTAAATTAATGTTGGCAATGTAATCAATCAACCGACTGACAGAGATTGCATAAAATCGGCTGCAAAAGTAATAAATTTTTCTATTTGCCAAACTAATGTAACCGACAATATTCAAATTAATTTGTTGATTTTCAAACAAAATCAATAATGTTAATGGCCATCTCCACCAACGACTTTAAAATGATCGCCGGTGCTTTCTATAATTGTCCTGTACCACCATTCCGGATATCCGGGAAAGAGTGGCCCGGGAGGTAAACCATATTCTGTACGTTCAAATTTTCCATCTTTTTCTCGTTTAACATTTCCGTCCATATATTTTACCAAAAGATATTGACCTAATTTTTTCCAGCGGCTGGTCATGTTATTGGCTTCGTTAACCGAGTATTCAGTAATAAATTTACGCGCCTGTTTTTCTCCTGAGATATTAAACAAAGCTTCTGCTGCTTTGTCGATAACCGGTACGTACGAAACGAATTTGCTTTCAAGCTCATTCTGTACCAATTGAACATCCTGAATTATATCGCTGTAACGGAGATAAGCAAAATTTGTTACCGAATTAAAAGTCCAGAATGCCGATGTTTCGCTGTATGTTAACATGTCGCCGTTCCCCACTTCAAAACATTCAGGAATTTCGGTAATCCCGCAATACATTGGCGCGTAACAAGTGCTGTAAGCGTCGTCAACACCAAACCAAAGAATCCCTCCAATTGGATCTGGCAGCCAATTGCGGCTTTGAGTAACAAAGGAAAAACCGGTTTGTTGTGTTGATATTGCCCTTTCGTTACAGTAATCAACAGAGTCAACCTGCCATGTAAGTCCGCGCCAGCGGTATGGAAGTTTATGTGGGCCGGCTCCAATATCCTGTGTCATATCAAGTTCGGTTCCTTCAAAATGGTCGCGCATCATTCCCATAACATCCTGAACAGAAACTTTTTTGTCAGGTTTTATCCAAAGAGGCATCCGGTTTGTTGGAAAGTTATTTTCACCTCCATGCTCAACAAATCCTTTTGCGTATTCGGTATAAATTCCCATTCCACTTGCAACTTTATTAAAACCTGCCCAAACGCGTGCATCGCAAAAACGGGCTCCCCCAAAATCGACAGGTGCATAAACATCGGAAAAACTAAAATCTTTATTTGTACCGTTGTACCATCCTTTTTCCCGGGCAAACGAAATAACGTCTTTAGAGTACATACAATTTTTTGAATCGTTTAAAGGAAAAGTTGTTATGCGTGCCTGATTTGCATGGCCACTTATATAACCATCGGGGATTCGTAAAGCTACCCAAACGGCACCTTTTTCACCTTCACCTTTTCCAATTAATTCCATTATCCATACTTCTTCGGGATCTGAAATTGAAAAAGACTCACCCGAACTGTAATACCCGTAATCTTCTACCAGGTTGGCCATTACTTTAATTGCTTCGCGAGCTGTTTTTGCACGTTGGAGCGTAACATAAATCAGGCTGCCGTAATCCATAATTGCCCCTGTTTGGCTTCCTAATTCGCTACGACCACCATAAGTGGTTTCGCCAATTGCCAACTGGAATTCATTCATATTACCAATTACACTATAAGTATGAGCAGGTTGTGGGATTTTCCCAAGGAATTTGCCAGTGTCCCATTCGTAAATGTCTCGCATTGCCCCCGCCGGGTGATCTTGTGAAGGCTGAAAATATAATTCGCCATACAGGGTGTGCGAGTCAGCGGCATACGTTATCATTGTTGAACCATCGACTGATGCACCTTTGGTTACCAGAAAATTTGTACAGCCGTTTGAAATTTGATAATTTACAAGCAGGAATACAAATACCAGTATTCCAATCACTGAATTTTTTTTCTTCATTATCATTAGTTTTATTGTTTTTTTTGAAGTGAACAAAGATAATTATTTAAGAATATATGATTATGATTTTTATCGCATTGAAATTTGAACGAGTTTGCTGCTTTTTTTAATGTCGATGTATTCCAAGACGTAAGTTTGAATTGAAAACTAAAACTAAAGGAGCTTTGATTAAATACAGTTCATAATTTTTTGAAAAGTATCTTCAATATTATTGTCTAAACCAACCGAGAACCTTACCAGTCCTTCAGAAAGCCCCATTTTCTTCTGCACCTCCACCGGAATCTCCGACGAAGTACTGTGACCTGAACAACTAAACAGAGTTTTAAAATATCCTAAACTAACGGCAAGGTATCCAACCCCGGCATCCTGCATTTTTTGCATAATACGGTTGGCATTTTTCAGGGTTGTAAAATCTAAAGCAAGTATTCCGCCAAATCCAAATTCTTTGTTCATTAATTCTTTGTGAAGTTCGTGCTGAGTATTATTCTTCAATCCCGGATAATTCACTTTCAAACCCGATTTTTCAAAATTCCCGGCAAGAAACTGGGCATTTTTGCTGTGTTGTTTCATTCGAATATGGAGGGTGTTTAAATTTTTCAGGATATTTGAAGAGCGCAAGGAGTCGAGTACCGGTCCTAAAAGCATTGCGGTTCCGTCGTTAACATCCGAAAGTTGCCCGACAAATTCATTCGAACCACAGATTGCACCTGCAACACAGTCGTTTTTTCCGTTAATAAATTTTGTCATGCTATAAACCACAAAATCTGCCCCAAGCATCGCCGGCGAAATTATCATTGGGGTAAAAGTATTATCAACCATTAATTTGGCATTGGCCTGGTGTGCAATTTTTGCAAGTTCGGGAATGTTTGAAACTTGTAATAACGGATTTGTAACACTCTCGGTATAAATAACTTTTGTATTTGGTTGCATCGCTTTTTTTACCTGTTCGAGGTTTGTGATGTCAACAAATGAGACTTCAATATTAAATTTGGGAAGCCAGTTTTTTAAGAATGCGTAAGTGCCTCCGTAGGTTGTTACACTGGTTACAATATGGTCGCCCGAATTGCAAAGTTGCAGCAGGGAACAGGTAATGGCTGCCATTCCTGAGCCGGTTACCCATGCCGATTCTGTATTTTCCATGGCTGCCAGGGCATCGGCAAGGTACTTATTACTTGGATTCCAGTGCCGCGAGTAGAGAAAACAGCCTTCCATTTGACCATGAAATGTATCTTCCATAGTTTCTCCCTGCAAAAATGTGTATGTTGACGAATCGGTAACCGAAGGGTTTACACCACCAAATTCCCCAAATTGTTTCAAATTTTGAATTGCCTGTGCCGGATTGAATTTCATAATTTGCGTATTTATAATTTCCTGCAAAATACAGGAAATCTATTTTTGGAAGAATGATTTTAATCTCTTTTCAAAGTAGATTGTAAAATTTTTGATCTTAGCCTGAACTATTCATAAATTTATCTATTCCAAAATAAAACTGCTTTGAATAAAGAGAATGCTCGATTTTCGCTTCTCAAAATAGCTAAGGCCATTTCTGCGGTGCTCAACTCTGTGTTTCCCTTTATTCTGTGCATTTTGAATTCTCATAACGAAAAACTCATGAATAATTCAGGTTAGACAAAATGTTAAACTCAAGCTCTGTAATTGTTATTTAGTTCAATGTGAAAACCCACGTTCTTTGAACGTGGTCAGAGAAGTTTTAC
>JABGRN010000018.1 GCA_018648265.1 Prolixibacteraceae bacterium
CTGCTTGGAAGAGTTCTGATGCTGGTCCAAATAGAATCCTACGATGGGTTATGTTAGAATCTGACGAAAGCCTAGCGAAATATGGTATCAATATGGATGAGCTTAAAGATGGTGTAAAAGCTAAGCTCAAAGATAAGGCTGCCGATTATGATTCATGTATTCAAGTTTCAATCAAATTATCCTGGCTTGTTTATCAAATGGAGGGTGCTCCAGAATGTCCAGCAGATATTAAAGACTATCTTGAATCTCATTGTGGGAAAATGGGCAGCAACACGTTATGTAGTATTTGCCTTGAAGAAATTCCTTTCGAATTGTTTCACACAGCTCAAAGAGGAAAAGCAAATATTGAAACCTGTCATTTAAATCCTAGATTACACGATTCTGAGAATGTTGGATTTGGACATCGAGAATGCAATATTACTCAAGGGAATAAAACACTTGAGGAATTCTACGAATGGATTTCCTCAATTTTAAATAGACTGAATAATTAATTATGTAAAATTTGAATACTCTTTACGATACAATTAGTATTCATAAAGATATTTAAAATGTTTCCTCATATGTTAGATTATGAAGTCTCTGCAATAAAATATTCCTTTCCATAAGAGTTGATTTAAATTCTTGTACTTGCTTTTTCCAACTATCACTTTTCTCTGGTATCGGTAATAATAATTCATTTAATCTATTTCCTATACTCCCAAGTGTTGATTGGATGAAAATCAAACTTCTAATCTGTTCAATTACTTGTTTTTGATTAAGTATGTACAGGAGTTCAAAAGGAGAAAAAACATCTTCTTTTTGTATTCGAAGGATTTTTAGATGACTTTGAACAACGCATTTAGTCATACCGCTTAAAATCATAGACGTTTTCCCAATTCTATATCTTCCATCGGCTACCATTAATATATCAAACTCTTTAATGCCTTGCAGATTTGCATATTTCAAATAGAATTCTTCGCTAATGGATTTAGTAGGATCATAGTTTATTTCAAGGTTTATAATATCCGATGTTCTAATAAAAGGAATTTCTCCAGTGCCGTAAGCTTCAGACCCAACTTCATTTCCTTTTCGAAGTGATAATTGTTTTTTGCTTACTAAGTCTTTTATTGAAATAAAAGAGGCAACAGGGAAATCATAGTTTTTTTTGTTACTCCAGTTAGTAGCAGAAATACAGTATCTTGGAACAACATAGTATTTATCCTTAATTACTGCTTCTTTCCAAACTCCATTTACGTTAGGAAAAGATTTACCTATTTCAATAAAATCATCTAATACTTTTGCACCATTACTATCAGAATACCTTCCACGCTTATCATGACCACAATTTATTGCGACAGAAACTTTAAATTTATTAATTGCTTCCTTTTTCTTTTCAAAAAAAAGGATGTTCGTTTTTACATCAGTACTTGGCTGAAATAAAGTTCTAGGGCAATCAATCATACCTAACACTTGCACATTTTGCCTTAAATAATCCCAAATATATCCTAAACTCTTATTGCCAAATATTCCTTCAGGTAAAACAATTCCCGCCTTACCACCGTCTTTTAATAGTTTGACACACAATTCTAGAAATAATATTTGCGGTGATTGTTCTTTTAAAATTTGGTTAGTTTTGATATAAGTATCTTTCTCCTTTATATAAGTCCAACTGTAACCAAATTCAAAGTGTTTAAGTATTTCCTTGTCCTTGATTCCTATTTTCGCTCCAAAAGGTGGATTAGTGATAATAGTATCAATGGTTCCGATTAGCGCACTTAGATTTGGGTTTGTAATATCCAATGAGTTTTCATTCTTAACTTGAAAATTCTTTTGCGTATAGATTTCTAATATTGCATTTGCCGTATTAGCAAGAAAATCATCTTTTTCAATTCCAATTAAATGTCCTTCGAATTGTTGTTCTTTTGTCAAAATATGTGACAGACTTTCAATTAAGAAACCACCTGTGCCACAAGCTGGGTCGCAAATAACACTATTTGGTTCAGGATTTAATATTTTAACCATTGAGCTAACAACTGATTTGGGAGTAAAAAATTGCCCTTTATCACCTCGCAAGTTAGGACCTACTAAGGTTTGAAAAGCATCTCCGATAATATGTGCAGGAGCATTTCCAATATTAATTTCACTGAGATTATCTACAACAAAAATGATATATTCATCTTCTAATTCAAATGGGGTAAAGAATTCATTAATATTTGGGTGATTTTTTTTTAATGATTCTAGAATGCTTCCGGGTGAAACACCTTTAATCATTTTATTGTCAATTGACAGACAATACAATAAGATTTTTGATATATCTTTGATCAAAACTTCTGCTCTACTTACATTACTATTTGAATATAAATGATAATAAATATTTTTAAACACATGCAAATATTCATCTTTAGAACTTATCGGAAATACTATATTTTTTTGAGTCAACTTCATAATACATGATTACTTTAAGTATCATTTCACATCATGCAAATATACAACAATTAAAAACTACACCCAAAGCATAAAAATAATAGCCGAAATTGTTGTAATTTCATGGTTCATAACCCGCATCAACTTAATTGTAACTTGACAAGTTTAAAGCCGCAGCCGAATTTTTATACTCAACGTACTGTTTAAATTAAAAAAAATCGGATAGAACTATAAAATTTAATAAACGCATTATGAGAACTATTTTAATCCTATTTATTTTCTTATTAATTTCTTCGCAGAATTTCGCTCAGAACAAATCAGAATATTCTGATATTCCCAGAATTGATGTACATACACATGTTGCAAATAATTACGATGGTATTGAAAAATACCTTGAATTACGCAACCTGCTGTTAAAGGAATATTCAACCGATTTGGCAATGTGGATAAATCTGGGAGGCGGCAATATTCCAATTCGGAATCTTGATTCTATAAGTCTTGTAAGTGAAAACAGGATGCTTTGTACTTTCTCCGATTACGATCCGTTTCATGGTTTAAAATATAAACCCGAAGATTTATCGGGTTTAAAAGACCAGGGATTTATCGGGTATAAAATCTGGTACGGTCCGTATTACCGAAAACTAAAAGAGGGCGAAAAAGGATTTCGATATGTTGATGATCCGATCCACGAACCCATGTTTTCAAAAATGGAAGAGCTGGGAATTTTGGCAACATCAATTCATATTGCAGATCCAAATGGCCTGTTTGGTAAGCGCACAAAATGGTGTGCCGACCCCGTGGAATATTGGAGAGAAATAAATGCTTTTCATAATATATTAAAAAAATATCCAGATTTAAAAGTGGTTGCGGCACATGCTTCGTGGTTAATTTGTCAGGATGCACAAATCGATTACCTCCGGTTTCTTTTATCAACCTACCCAAATTTCAATATCGATCTGGCTGCAACTTTTCAATATTTCGACAGGGTGAGTACCGACAATCTTCGTGATTTTATGATTGAATATTCCGATCGGATTCTATTTGGAACCGATGCCAGTACATGGAATTCAGAAGAGGAAACAAAAAGAAAAGCGGTTGCATACAATCGCTGTTTCAGAATTCTGGAAACCGATGAAATAGTAGAAGGAGGCTTTTTTGGTAACAATACAATTCAAGGATTAAACTTACCCCGCGAAGTTCTTGAAAAAATCTATTATAAAAATGCGGTTCGTATTTATCCGAAAGTTGGGGAAAGAATTACATCTCTGGGATATTAGAATTAAAAATTACACGACAAAAGCTGAAATCCTATTTACTTAATAATACCTTATTTGTAAATTTCTGATTATCTGTTCTAAGCCTCAACAAGTAGATTCCCTCAGGTTGGTCAGATAAATCGATTTCATTTTGATTTTTGAAATATAAAATCTTTTGTCCAGTTTGATTAAAAACAATTATATCTTGATTTTCAAACTGATTATCCATATCAACTTTTAGTACCCCTTTTGTTGGATTTGGATACACATTAAAAAGCCCATTTTCGTTTTGAAAATTATTTGTTGATGTAGTTACACCAAATAAATTATTGATTTCGCTTGAAGTTAACGCTTCATCAAAAATCATAATCTCATCAATTGCCCCATTAAAATTCCAGAATTTTTTACTTGAAAACCGACCGTAACCAAAAGTTAGTAACTCGTTAAATTCTTCCGGAACAGTTGAAAAAAAACCGTGATGATTTATAGTTGAACCTGCATTGTAATTTCTACTAAACTCGACGCCATTAATATATCCCCGATGATCGAGACTATCAATAACAACCGCATAATGATACCATTTACCTACTTCCAAATCGAAGGGATTATTAAAGCACAACTCGACCCCTCCGTTTTTATGAACGGTAAAATAGATTCTTTGCTGCGTTGTTAAATTGTTATGGCCAATATAAATTTCAATTCCATTTTGAGGTGTATTATCCGAACTTTGCCCATAATAAAAAATGGGAAGACTTTCGGGAATTGTGTTTCCATTTTTTATGTCGTTGAATTTAAACCAAAATGAAATCGTCCCCTTATTTAATGTACTTATTTGCTCAGGCGCTTTATAATTATAATCCATCACTCTTGCAAAGTCTCCAACTCCATCAAAATTCAAAGCAAACCCATTTTCCCGTTCTATCCGTTCAGCAGAATAAATTTGTCCGTCCAAATGGTTTTCGGTCGAATCGTAGGCAATTTCACCTTCGTTTTCATTAAATGTCCAATGTGCCACTAAATTCTCATTCAAAGTTAAATTGAGATTTATATCTGCCTCATCGGCAAATTGTTGGGCAATATTCATTTTTGCATTTTCCCCGGCAAGCACCAAATACCAATATACGGCCATCATTGTTGCGACTTTAGGTCCGGGATGAACTTTATCGGACGCAAAGCCATCGGGGAACAATTGTTTTGTAATGTTGAATAACTCAGGACCGGGCAGAAGATTCTCCATTTCAGAAATTGCCCTTGCCAACGCCCACCTTTCTCCATACAAATCAAGCGGATAATTTCCTGTTTTATAGATGTGTGTAGCCATGTAAACTTTATCGATTCCTGAATTTAAAAATTCATTGGTGTACAATTGGATTGCCTCCGAACCCATTTCAATTTTTACAGAATCGGCAGGGTTTTCAACGTTTGTAGTTCTGTCGCCACAATCGCCAAATGCCCACTGCAACGATTGTTGAGCCAGTATAATTTTGGGAGCCGGCACTCCCGACGGAATTTCAGATGCCGGATTAATAAATCGAGAAACAGCATTTTGAATGTGTTCTCCCGTGCCACAAATTGTTGTCCATTTAGCAATTGGTGTTCCCCCAACTGTATGTTTAAAAACAAAATATGTGGTATTATTTCCGGCATGCAGATTTAATATTTCTTGTAAAATAGTTGGCCAGGGTCGTTCGGATGGTTGATGCGAGGTTGAATACCCAGTTACCAGAAACGATTTTTCCATGCCATTCAAAACACTTTCGGGTGCTTTATGATTGTATAAATTATTAAAATATTGAGCAGAAACAGGTGAAGCTAAAATTACCCAGATAAGAATTATAAGATTTTTTTTCATTGTTGTTTATTGCAAATCAAATATGCCGATTTTCAACGGGTACAAATAGAACCAGGGTTTACATTTTAAGAATTGTTTTTCAGCTCTTTATAATATTTTTTTACCCAACTCTCACCTTTTAATAAATTGTAATCTTCTAAAAAGGACTCGGTTTTTAATAATGTTTTTTTGAAATATTTGGGTTTTTTGTTGTAATTAAAAAAACCATGTTCTTGTTTTTTATATCCCACCAAAATACATTTATTACCTTCCTGTTTCATCAGATGTTTAAAACGTACTACATTTTCGTACGGAACTGTTTTATCATTTTTCCCATGCAAAATTATTGTCGGTGGAAGTTCGGACGTAATTTGGTGTACCGGGGAAATCTCAAATTCACGGCCATTCATTTTTTCCTTTCCATACCCTTTTTTCCCGGTGTCAACAACCGGATTAAAAAGTGCAAGAGCAAAAGGTTTTGGTGAAAGCAACAAGTCATCGCTTTCCTCATTGATATCATCGATAATTGCAGTGCTCGCTGCCAAATGCCCACCTGCTGATCCTCCGGATGCAACAATTTTATTTGTATCAATTCCCAAATCAGAACCATACTTTTTTAAATAACGCATTGACGAACGGGCATCTTTTACACTTTCAAATGGAGTTGTTTTATGACTTTTGTAAGTACGGTAATCAGGGCAGATTGCAACAATTCCACGAGTTGCAAAATACTTTGCCTGCAATTCAAAATGAGAAGTTGTTCCACCGACCCAGCCTCCGCCAAAAAAGAAAACGATGGCCGGAAGTTTTATCCCGGTAGGCATTTTTGGTTTGTAAATAATCATTTCCAGTAAATGTCCATCAATTTCCTTGTATGTTAATGTGCTTTTCTCATATTCATAATTTTGAGACTGAACACCGGTTACCGTTAAAAACAAAAAAATTGATAAAATATAAAATACTGGTTTCATTATAATTGAATAATTAGAACGGTTTCTTTATTGTCGCGAATGATATCAACGGTTATTGTATTACCTCCTTCAAGCGATTGCAAACGGCTCATGTAATCGTGGATGCCACCCACTTTTTTCCCTTCAATTGCAGTAATAATATCCCCTTTTTTCATGCCTCCCTTGTCGGCTGGTTTCCCTTTAGTAACAGCGTCAATTCGCAATCCGCGTTTTTCAAGGCCCGCGAAATCAGGCATAATTCCAAAGGTTACTTTAAACCTGCCACCCCGGCTGCGTTGAAATTTAGCACCCGCTTCCTGAAATGTTAATGCACTGTCGCGGCTGGCAACTTTTGACACTAAAGAAAAAGCATAATCAGTCACCTTTTTTGCTCCATCAAAATTAATTAATTCAGAATCGTCATTTGGCGTATGGTAGTCGGAATGTGCACCAGTAGATATAAAAAAGACGGGTATATTTTGCAAATAAAACGATGCGTGATCAGATGGCCCGATTCCTTCACCTGACATTGCCAACTGAAATCCGGGATTTAATTCGTTTAACAAATCTTCTATTTCTTTGGCTGTTTTGGTACCGCCAATACTAAGCGCATTTGAAGCGGAATCTAATCTGCCGACCATATCGAAATTAAACATTCCAACCATTTTTTCAGTTTCAACCGGAGGTTCTGCCGTAAAAGCTTTTGAACCCACCAACCCCATTTCTTCAGCACCGAAAGCTGCAAAAATTACGCTTCTTTTATTTAATTTTTCAGTAGCCACTTTTTCCGCCAACTCAATTACCGTCGCAACTCCGGAAGCATTGTCATCAGCACCGTTGTGAACTGCAACTGTATCAACAGAGCGCGAACCAGAACCAGGCCCCCCCATTCCCAGATGATCGTAATGTGCTCCAACAACAATATATTCATTTTTCAAAACTTCGTCTATTCCTGGAACCATTGCAACAACATTTTGTGTCACAGTTTCTTTTAGATTAACATTTATATTTGATACAACATTAGCCTCAGTCATCAAATTAACAGAAGTATTAATTTCCAATATTTTTGCTTCCAATGAAGCTACTGTTTCCCCTGTTTCAGATAAAATTTGATCTGCCACTTTGCGGGTTATCTGAATTATTGGAATAGAATACCGGCTGCTGTTTTTATCGAAGAACAAAGAAGAAAGTTCATCGGTACTACTAAATGAAGGGCCTGCCACTAAAATTAAACCCGCTGCATTTTTATCGGAAGCAATTAATGCTTTTGAACGTTCTGTTGAAAATTCTACAAAGGGACTTTGTGCGTTGTCCATGTCAGGATCGCCTTGCAAAGCTAAAATCCACTTTCCACTGACATCTAAATTTTCAAAATCGTTCCATTGAATGGTGTCCTTATTCACATCCAAACCATAACCGGCAAAAACAACCTTCGATTCAACCATTGTATTGGCCGAAAATGCATAAGGCAAAAAATCAGTTTCCACCTGAAAAGAAATATCGTTAATATTTAGTGTATTTTCATCGCCAAGTTCTGCCGAAGTAACAAGTCCAAATTCCTGAAAACCACTTTCGTACAACAATTTCAAACCTGCTGTTTCAAATTTATGGCGAATAAAATCAGCGGCCAGTTTATCACCCGCTTCACCTGGTTTTCTCCCTTTTAACGAATCGGATGCCAGGTAATTAATATTATTCTTAATATCTTCAATGGTAATTTCGGGGTTATACTTTTGACTGCAAGAAGCTATCAATAATCCAATTACTACAATAATTAAAATTTTCATTTTTATATTTTTAATTTTCCTTATACAACAAGCAAATACTTAAAACTGTTTGTTTAAAATTAGGATGTAATATTACACATTAATCGTCATTTAAAAAAAGGAGTTTGTATATTTACGACCTCATAATAAACTAAAAAGCATTGATTTCTTTTGGAACAAAATACTGGTTAATCCTTTTACTTGCCATCCTGGGTGCAACTCTTGGGGTGGTCGTACTTTTATATTTCAAAAACAAGGCAAACAACGAACTTAGCAAAAACCAGCTTCGCATTTTAATAACCTTGCGATTTCTATCATTTTTTTTGATAGCCTTTTTGTTGCTTTCCCCATTTTTAAAAAATCTCAAAAAGATTACACAAAACCCAATAATAATTGCTGCCTGGGATAATTCCGGATCAATTGTTTCTACTGTAGATTCTGTTCGGGTCGCGTCTGAAATCAATCAATTAAAAAATAAAATTGAAAATGAATTGGGATCAAGTTATTCCCTTATTAACTATTTGTTCGGCGAAGAAACAAGTTTGGGCGAAAGATTGGATTTTACTGGAAAAAAATCGGACTACAATGAATTAATATCTACGGTTCACAACAATCATTTTAACGAAAATATCGGTGCTCTGATTATTGCAGGAGACGGGATTTATAATCAGGGAAAAAATCCAGCAAATTTAACTGGCGAAATCAACTTTCCTGTATTTACAATTGGGCTGGGCGACACAACCGGGCTGGTAGATTCGCGCATAGAAAATATTAGGGTGAACCGCACCTCATTTTCGGGGAACCACTTCCCGGTTGAAATTGATGCGCAATTCTCGAAACTAAAAGGGCAGCCTCTCAAACTAGCAGTAAAACAAGGCGATTCAGAATTGGCAAGCATTGTAATTACACCACCAAACAACAATTATTTTTATTCGCGGCAATTTACCCTCGAAGCAGGGGCACCCGGATTAAAACATTATTCAGTTACAATTGAATCTGTTCAAAACGAGCGCAATACAAAAAACAACGAGGCCGGATTTGTAATTAATGTATTAGAAAGCAAGCAAAAAATCCTTATACTTTCCGATGGTCCGCACCCCGATATTGGGGCGGTTAAAAATACCCTCGATTTGCAAAAAACATACGAAGTTTCTGTCTTTACCGAAGAACCCTATCCATCAAATTTATCCGATTTTAATTTAGTAATCTTGAACCAATTGCCAACTTCAGGCAAATCGCTTGCAACTATTATTAAAACGGCCGAAAACAGCAGGATCCCAATACTTTTTATTGTTGGGAACAAAACATTTCTTCCACAATTAAATATGTTGGCTCAAGGAGCCCAGATTGTACCGCTGGCAGGTTTAGCGGAAGAAGCACAGGCAACCCTTAACCCAACCTTTGCAACTTTTTCTCTGAGCGAAGATTTTAAAGAAATGTTATTGAAGTTCCCGCCATTACAAGCCCCGTTTGCTGAATATACTTTGGATCAGGCGTTTACACCACTCTTTTATCAAAAAATAAAAAATATTGAAACTGCAAAACCATTGATTGCAACTGGTACTTTAAATGGCCGCAAAACAGGGTTTATTTTTGGCGAAGGAATTTGGCGATGGCGGCTTACCAATTATTATTTTAATCAAAACCATGCAAG
Source organism: Prolixibacteraceae bacterium (assembly GCA_018648265.1). GTDB lineage: Bacteria > Bacteroidota > Bacteroidia > Bacteroidales > Prolixibacteraceae > Draconibacterium. The sequence continues at coordinate 9,861 of JABGRN010000018.1, forward strand.
GTTTAACGAGTTGACAAACCAACTAATACAATACCTCGCGCTGCGTGAAAACGAGGACAATTTTATAGTTGAATTTAAACCGGTTTACGCTGAAATTGACGATGTTATATTAAACGCCGAACTTTATAACGACGCCTTTGAAGGTATTACTTCGGAAGAAATAAATATTAAATTGCAAAATACAGAGGGAGAGGAATTTAATTTTACTTTCGATGTTAGCGGAGAAAAGTATTATTTAAATGCCGGGCATTTACCCATTGGCGATTACAGTTTTGCAGCCGAAGTAACTATTGGCAATGAGATATTTTCTGAAAATGGAAGTTTTACGATCGTACCTGTTAATCTTGAAAATGTACAAACAAGGGCTAATCATCAGGTTTTGTATCAGTTAGCAGTACAAAGCGGTGGTAATTTTTATCTTCCAGCTCAGGTTGAAGATTTAATCCGGGAATTAAAATCGGGCAGGCAATTAAAAATATCCAATTATTTTCAGGAAATGGTAAATGAACTCCTGAACTTTCGCTGGTTGTTTTTTGTTTTGCTCTTATTATTAAGCTTGGAATGGTTTTTGAAGAAATTTTGGGGCATTTACTAAAACGGTTTCAACGGTTCATGGGACAAACAATCAGAAAAATAGAAAAACTGGCAACATTTATTTTATTAATATTTGTTGTGTTCTCGTGCATTACAACCAAATCAGTAATTATTGAAATCCCACAACCTTCAGGTAAAGAATTGCCTGCAAACATTCAAAGTTTAACTTTGGTAAATCGCACGATTAACGATAAATACCAAAATTTCAATACAAACTCGCTTCAAAAAATTTTTTATATAAATGAATTTGATTTCGACACAGTAATCTACGATTTGCAAGCGGTTGATACTTCTTTAAAAGTATTAGGCGAATTACTTTTTGAATCAGGAAGATACGATTTTGTTATTCCCGAAAACAGGTTTTTGGAGTTTCAAAAAAATTCTTTTATGACACGTGAAATGCCCTGGAGCGAAGTGAAAGAGATTTGCAAAACATACAATACCGATGCAGTATTATCGCTCGATCATTTCTCAACAAGGATTGCAACTAAATACGATAAAGAAAGCTACTTCAGCCCAAATAATAACGGATTTTCTTCAGCCTATACGGCACAAATGATGATATATTATGAAGCGTTATTTCGGATTTACGACCCACTTCAAAAAAAAATCCTGGTACGTGAATTTTTGCGCGACACGCTGTACTGGAAAGAAGCTGATATTTCGAGCCGCAATTTATTCGAAAATTTCACACCTGTCAAACAGGGGTTAAGCGAAGCGGGTATTGCAATATCACTCGATTTTTCGGATAAAATAGGGACGGTTTGGCGAGAAGAACGAAGGAACTATTTTCAAAAGGGAAATGCTAAATTTACTCAGGCCAATTTTTTTGCAGAGTTGGGAGAATGGGAAAATGCAATGGCACTTTGGAAAGAGTCGGTCGAAAATACAAATTCAAAATCGTTAAAAAGCAAAGCTCAGTTTAATATTGCCGTTGCTTACGAACTGGAAGGGGATTTAACCCAGGCAATTTCGTGGGCACTAATATCGTACAATACCATGTACCGCCCGGCAACTTACGAGTATCTTGAAATACTCAAAAAAAGAAAAAGCGAATTAAAAAAACTAACAAAATGAATCGATTTGTATTACTGTCTTTAATTTTGATGGTTTCTATTTCAGCGTGTACTGTTTACAGGGAATATCCGATTGACGTGTACCAACCCGGTAAAATTGCTATTCCGCCAGATGTACAAAATGTTGCATTAATATACAGGAACTTTAATTACGGAGGCGACACACTTAAACATTATTACAAAGATGATTTTAAACTAAGAAAAGCAAGAAATGAACCTAAAAACCTGGATAGTATTTTGATAAAAACCTGTCTGAATGAAATGGCAGGAAAATTCAAAACAAATAAAACATTTAGCCAGGTAAAAGTTTTACCATACGATTTATTTAAAAAACATTCAGGGGAGAAACTACCAGCCCTGAATTTCGAATTAGTAAAAAAACTGACAAACTCATCGCAAACAGATCTATTAATTTCGCTTGAAACATTCTCCTATTTTTTCTCTGAATATTCGGGAAATTTAGAAACGCCCGAATCGAATGAAGTAATTACTGCCGCGGTGTGGGCGGTTTACGATCCAACCACGGAAAAATTAATTGAGCGAAAAGCAATGATCGATACCGTTTTCTGGAATGGTTACGACGAACAGGGAAATTATCAGAAAAAAACCCGGCTACCACCTCGGGAAACAGCTTTGCGAATAGCTTCTCAATTGGCCGGTGAAAGTTATACAAAGCGTTTTATTGCATCGTGGGAAACTGTAAACCGCATGTATTCAATCCCTCCCCTGCCCGATTTCTCGGAAGCTGCATATTATGTAGAAGAAGGAAAATGGGACAATGCTATTAATCTTTGGAAAAAATACGCTACCGACAAAAACGGGAAAATGGCAATTAATGCACGCTACAACCTTGCGTTGGCATACGAAATGAAGGATGATCTGGAAACTGCTGCTAAATGGATTGCCGCTGCTAAAAAACTTGCTTTGGAATTCAGGAGCAAAGAAGATTTGAAAATAATTTTACTTTATCAAAAAATCCTGGATAAACGGGTAAAAGATATTCAACGTCTTAACCAAAACTAAGATGAAACCTTATTTTAAGTATTCAGGTTTTATTGTCCTGTTTATAATTTTTCAGAGTTGCAACACACTGTACAATATTCGGGTAATTGATATTGAAGTGGTAGAACCAGCGCAAATCTTATTTCCTTCGGGCACTAAAAACATTGCAGTAAAATATAATAACAGTAACGTTTCTTACAATCTTAATTTTGCTGAATATTTTGAAGATTCACAAATTAAAACAGACTCTACCAATTTAGATAGTATTGCTTCAGAAATATATTTCGAGTCGTTTTTCAATTACTTAAACGAGCAAAATATATTTGATTCGATTACAGTACTGCCAAAAAATTATTATTCAAATGTATTTTTTATCGATTCGTTAATAAAGAAAACCAAGACAGAATCGGATTCAATAATACCCAATTATCCCGAAACTAAAAAAAATGAATTTAAAATCTATTCTGAATTAGTTAATAATCAGAGTACTAAAACACCAATTACAACCAAAGTTATTGACCCTGAATTTGGATTGTACTCGAAAGAAATATTGAAAAAAATAGCTGATTTAACAAATGCCGACATGCTATTATCGTTAGATTTTTTTGCTACAACCGATGGAGAATTTTGCATAACTGAAGAATTAATGGGATACCAAATTGTAATCGTTCCGGTGCTTTGGAATTTTTACGATTTAAAAAAAATAAATCTCCAATATTTCTATAACCAAATTGACACCCTTGCATGGAATAGTTCAGGTTCAACAATAAATCAGTTAAAAAAGGGACTTCCGCCAAGATATGATGCCATTTTAAATGCATCTGAAATTTCAGGTAATAAATTTGCAAATTTTTTAACTCCTCATTGGATTAAGGTCCAACGAATGTATTACCATTCGGGGCAAATAGAAATGAAAAAAACCGATCAACTGGTTAAAGAGGGGAAATGGCTCGAAGCCGCTGCAATATGGAAGGCAAATATCAACAACCCGAATAAAAATATTGCTGCAAAAAGTATGTTTAATTTGAGCCTTGCCTGCGAAATTGAGGGCGACATCGAATCTGCCGTTGAATGGGTAGTAATGTCGTACCACATTTTCGAACAAAAAAATGAAGTACATGCAGCAAATTGCACAGACTACATCAGAATTTTATCTCAGAGAAAACAAGATATTAAATATATTGAACTACAAATGAATTCAAAGGTTTCAACTACACCAACCGAAGAATAAAACAATAAGCTAAAGTTTAATTTGAAGGTTTATTTTCCGGGGCATTTTTCTACAGTTTTTTCTATCTATTTCAACTTTAACATCGCTACCGATTTCGAAGGCAAATTTACAGTCACTACATTTCCCTTCACTTTTACGTCGTTAAACGAACTTAACTTTACCTGTTCATCTTTTCCGAAATCGTTATACGAATTGATTTTATCTCCTGTTATAATACTTCCTTCCTCAAATTCAACTTTTTCCATTCCACGTAATTCACATGTAATTTGAAGATCTTTGTTTGGATTAAGATTACTGATTGTTAAATGAATTTTGCCATTAGCAGCTTTTGAAGAAGTGACCGAAATGGCCGGGATATTTTCATCTTCAAAAGTATAATTCTCTGACACAACTGCCGAGGGCAACAAAGTTGCATCGTGATGTACCTGGTACATTTTAAAAACATAATACGAAGGAGTGCGAACAATCTCATCATCTTTTGTAAGAATCATCGCCTGCAAAACGTTAACCGTTTGCGCAATATTGGCCATCTTCACCCGCCGCGCATATTTATTAAACAAGTCGAGGTTTACCGATGCTACCAATGCATCTCGCAAAGTATTTTGCTGATAAAGGAAACCCGGGTTTGTTCCAGGCTCAACATCGTGCCAGTTTCCCCACTCGTCAACAATTAATCCCACCCTGTTTCGAGGATCATATTTATCCATAATCCGGATGTGTTTTTCGAGCAACTCATCCATAAAAAGTGTTTTTTTCATTGTAGTGAAATATTCACTTTCATCGAAAACCGTTGCCGAACCTTTTTGATTCCACGAATGACAAACCGTATAATAATGCAATGAAACACCTTGAAAACTTCGTCCCGGGTTACCGCTTTTCATTAGTGTTTCCATCCAATGATAATCCGCGCCATTTGGTCCGCCGGCAACTTCATATAAACGCTTGTCGCCATAATTTTTTGTGAACGTTGAATAACGGCGCATTTCGTTTGTATAATATTCAGCAGTCATACTTCCGCCGCAACCCCAGTTTTCGTTACCAACACCCCAATATTTTACACCCCAGGGTTCTTCCTTTCCGTTGGCTTTCCGTAAATCTGTCATTGGGCTAACATTATTTGAATTCAGGTATTCCACCCATTGCGACATTTCCTGAACAGAACCGCTACCAAGATTTCCACAAATTACGGGTTCAGTTTCCAACTGTTGGCACAACTCCAGAAATTCGTGAGTACCAAAACTGTTGTCTTCCGTTACTCCACCCCAATGTGTATTAATCATGGTTGGTCGTTCACTTCGTGGGCCAATTCCATCCATCCAGTGATATTCATCGGCAAAACAACCACCCGGCCATCGCAAATTTGGGATTCCGATTTCTTTTAAAGCATCAACAACATCATTTCTTATTCCAGCAGTATTCGGAATATCTGAGTTTTCGCCTACCCAGTATCCACCGTAAATACAGGTTCCCAGATGTTCAGAAAAGTGACCATAAATATGTTTACTGATAGTTTCCTTACCTAAATCGGTATTTATTACAATTTTGTTTTGTGCAGATACAAATATTGAAAAAACAATAAAGAAACTGAGAAGAAGTCTTTTTAAATTCATTTTAATTCATTTTAAATTTCAAGAACGAACTTAATTATTTTCAAGATAATAAAAGCAACTAAAATCAGTAATTTGAAAAAACTATTTGGAAAAAAAATAGTTGGCCTAAACATGAATTTTTAAATTTTCAATAAGCCAACTATTTTTAACAAAATTTATAAAATGTATCTTCCTAATATTTTTAAATCATTAGCTATTTATTTAATACCATTTTTTTAGTTGCAGAATAATCGGAGGTGTTTAATTGATATAAGTACTGGCCTGCTGGTAATTCCGAAGCATTAAATTCAACGGTAAAAGTACCGGGAATATAATTCTGATTTACCAGGGTAACTACTTCCTGACCAAAAACATTAAACACTTTTAGCATTACTCTGGTTTCCAGAGGAATGGAAAATTCAATGATTGTAGAATTGTTAAACGGGTTTGGATAATTTGACAGATTGTAATTAAACGGAATTTCAGATGTTAATTCTATCAACCCATTTTCGGCTTCTCCACTTTTCAGGTCACTTTTATGAATTGTAATGCTTCCTCCAGTGATTTCAGTTGTCGGATCAGCATTAGGATCATCTTCCCCAACCATGTTATCATAAACAAGCATGTCGCTCTCTTTATCCCATATTTTTATTCGAAACTTATCTACATCTGTACTGGGTGTCAGATTTGCATCGATAACTGTAACCTGGAAACCATATAAACCATCTCCGTTAATTGTACCTTCTCCTTTAAACATTGCCTTTGGGCCGGCAGTAATTAACCAATCAAAACTTTCTGAATGAAAATTTAATCCAGCTGCCTGAAACTGGAACTCTGTATTGCCTTCAGGAACTGTTCTTCCCTTTTTATATTTTGCAACAAAACCAAAATTTGCGGTTCCGGTTAATAAAGGATCAGCAACATAAGCGCCTTCAGGAGAATCAATCCAGCCACCACCGGTTACAAATCCATCTGATGGATCGTAAACTACGCAATATTGATAAATTTCAGTAGCTGATCCGCAAAAGGCCTGACTTACGGTAACAGTCACAGTATAAACTCCGGATGTTATGTAAGTATGTGTAGGATAAAATGTAAAATCAGGAAAAAGTTCTGTTGACACAGAGCCATCACCCCAGTCAATTTGTGCAAAAGCAATGTCGTTATCAATATCTTCATAGGAGACCGTTAATTGCACTTCACTATTTACTGGAAATGGATCAACAGATGCGTTAATAGAAATATTTTCTGGTGGATTAGTACTGAAATCGCCACATGGCAATAATGTAACACTCATTGGAAATGCCCCATTTGATCCGTCAAAACTGATTACCCTATTAAAATCTTCAGATACAGGGTCAAATTCAAAAAGTGTCCCTAAGCCTGTTGCTCCACCACCTCCTGATATACCATAAAATTTTCCGCATAATTCCATTAAGCTGCCCCTGAGATTTGCTCCGTTTGCCCCGCCATAATCATTAAAATTAGCTTTTATATTGTAAGCTTCTTCAATAGGGACACCAGGATCAAATTCAAACAATACACCTGCACCATTTGGTGTGGGATCAACTCCACCAGAGGAGGTCAATCCGTAAAGTTTACCTTGCCATTCCATAAGATTATCCCTGGGTGTTGAACCATCAACACCATGCCATTCAAATTTTTTTGTAAAATTGTCGCTTGCAGGATGGTATTCAAATAACACACCATGAGCCGGTCCGGGATCAATAAGGCCACCTCCGGATGTTAATCCATATAAATTATCTCCCAAGACAGTCAATCCACCCCAGGGCAATTCTCCGTCAGTTCCTCCAAAATCGAATTTTTTGGTTAAATCTTCAACATCAGGATCGTATTCAAAAAGAGTTCCTTTCCCATTTAATCCTCCCATTGGAGCTAATCCATAAAGCTTTCCACTAAATTCAACTAAATGGTCATTTGAAGGAGAATGGCCATTTTCTCCGTTAAAGTCGATTTTTTTATCCAGGATTCCAGTTACCGGGTCAAATTCGAATAGCACACCGTTATCTGTTAATCCTCCCCGTGATGTAAGTCCATATAGTTTTCCATTATGCTCCATCAGTGTACCCCATGGCCACTGTCCATTAATTCCATCAAAACTATGTATTTTTGTAAATTCATCCGTAACAGGATTTATTTCGTATATCATACCAGATGTCCAGTCTCCGGCAAAGGCTGTCATTCCATAAAATTTTCCACCAAATTCCAGAAGCCCACCATTAGGTCTTCCATATCGGAACGTATTATTGAAGTCCAGTTTTTTTGCAAAAACTCCGTTGGTTGGTTCATACTCAAAAAGGGTACCTTCTCTGACTGCTCCACCATAACGAGTCAATCCATATAGTTTACCATTCCATTCAGCAAGAGTACCCATGGGATTATTGCCTTTGGCAACATCGTTTAAATCTACTTTTTTTACAAATGTGTTTGTAATAAGGTCGTATTCAAATAAAACTCCGTGATCGGTTATTCCTCCATAAGCAGTAGTACCAATAAGCTTATCGCCATATTTTATCAAACCGCCATACGGATGGGCTCCGCTCAATCCACCAAAATCATATATTTTATTGTAAGTACTTGTTGAGAGGTCAAACTCAAATATTACCCCTGAATTACCTGGCATAAATTCATTTCCGGTAATAACATTTGAATTAGATTCATTATCACCACCAAAAGTTGTCATTCCATAAAGATTATTGCCAATTGCAATTAATCCACCATAAGGGTGTGCACCATTGCCACCATCAAAATCAAATATTTTTAAGTAAATATTTGCTTCGGGATCATATTCATAAATTACTCCATAGTTATTGTCTCCACCCTTTATGGTCATGCCATAAATCTTGTTATTTAATACTAATAAACTCCCCCAGGGTTGGATTCCATTTATTGCTCCGTCAAAATGAACAATTGTATTCATTGTCCTGGTTACAAGATCGTATTCATACATATAACCATCTTCATAATCTCCTCCAACATGAGATGTACCATATAGTTTATCATTCAATAATACCGGAGAATTTATTGGAGCGATAATTCCTGATACTTCCTGATATCCTTCTTCAAAATTATATTTGTACAATGCTCCTGGCCTGTTAGGACTTCCAAAGCGTGCTGTACCATAAAGATCCCCTTCATATTCAATAACACCGCTATTGGGAGCGAAAGCCATATCATTCTCATCTGAATTAACCCTTACAAAATCGTATAAATTAGTGAAGACATTTTCTGCGGGGTTATATTCAAATAATACACCGCTGCCAGACCCTCCCTGTGATGTTGTTCCATAAAATTTTTCATTATAGAGAAAAAGTTTTGTAAACATTGGTTTGGAAGCATTAATAATTGGTTGCTTTTCAAATTCTTTTACAGCTACCAAATTAAGTCCCGAATCATCGGTTTTAAATACAACTCCGACATTGTCTTCGCCTCCAAGTGCTGTAGTTCCCCACAGTTCCTGAGTATGTGCACTTTTGTTTAACAAAGCAAAACAAAAAGTAATAAGTAAAATTGTTGTAATTTTTAATAATTTCATAATTAAGTTGAATTTGGTTTAAAATGAATTCAAAGTTTTTATTTAGAAAGAAAATAGCGTGGTTTAAAATGTTGCGATAACTTCAGATAGTAATTCCTAAAATAGAAAAAGTATCAGCTTTTAATGTGCCATTTTAGATGGCAAGACCATTATTATCACAACCTTCTCGAATTCAATGAAATACAATTTACAACTATATTTTTTAAAATGCAATAGCTAAAATTATTGCATATTTATACAATCAGTGATTTATGCGTAGGGAAATTCAACCTTTCGTGAGCATTATTAAAAAGGGCAGCTCAGCAGACACTCTTTTGTGTTTAAAAATGTTTAAGGAAATAATTTAGAAAGGCTCGGTTGATAATGTATTAAAACAATAAAATCAACTCTTATCAATCAATCTTAGACCGTCTGATTCAAAATTAATAAGTTTTTTCCTGTACAATCCGCCAATGGCTTTTTTGAAATTCTTTTTGCTAATCCCGAACATAGATTTTATCATTTCAGGTGAAGTTTTATCCGACACTGCCAAAAAACCATTATTGGCTTTGAGCTCATTTAATATTTTTTCGGAAATGGCATCTACTTTTTCGTAGCCGGGTTTTTCCAGTAGCAGATCAATTTTTTCATCTTCACGTACTTTGCTAATAAATCCTGCTACTTTTTGACCTACCAAAAGTGGCTGAAAAACCTGGTTTTTGTAAAGCATCCCCCAATGTTCTTCATTAATAATGGCTTTGTACCCCAGATCAGTTTCATCAGTAATTATTAATTGAACTTCATCACCAGTTTCATATTCCGGAGGTGTATTATCTAAAAATTTGTCGAGTTTGGCCGAAGCTGCAATTCGGTTGGTTTGATAGTCTAGAAAAATATACACCATGTACGATCTTCCTTCAACCATATCTGATTTCTGTTCGCGAAAGGGAACCAATAAATCTTTTGGCAGTCCCCAGTCAAGAAATGCACCAAAACGACTAATAGCAACAGCTTTTAAGAACGCAAACTCACCAACTTTTGCATGTGGAGTTTCAGTAGTTGCTACCAAGCGATCTTCCGAATCGGTATAAACAAAAACCGATGCCTGATTGGAATTCCTTACCTCTTCGGTAATAAATTTTTGAGGCATCAAAATTTCACCTAAGTTTTCACCATCCAGATAAAATCCATTGTCGGTTTCCCGGACTACCTCAAGTGTATTTATTTTACCAATTTCAGCCATAATTTTATGATGTTTTTACAAATCTTTCAGATTATTCAATACTGCTTGTGAAACTTGAAATACAGTGCCGTGCCGGGTTCCTTCAGGGAATTTAATTTGATCCGAGATATCTTCCCAGTTAATTAAGTCGGAAGATCGAACTGCACCCATTTTATGTTTTTGGTACTTGTCGAAATAAACATTCCAATAATCACCAATTTTTACTGGTGTTGGTCCTTCTGCCCAATATTCACCTGTAATTGCTTCAGTAGGTTTGCTGTAATTTTGGGTTAATTCATTGCTTGTGGCAATCCTGATATTTTTTTCAGGAGGATAACGTGTTTCATCTTTTAAAAACAAAACATATTTATCGTTTTCATTAATTAGCGTTCCGTCGATTACATTAAAACCCTGATCGTAAAAAAGTTTTGTTTCGCTAAAAATTGTAAAATCTTTGGTGGTAACATAATACATCCGGTGGTTATTTCCATTGTCACCAGATTTTTCGGTTTTGGGAAACCTGCCCGGTATTGTGGTTGACCAGAAAATCAGGTACTGTTTTGAACTTTCGTCGTAAAAAACCTCCGGGGCCCAGCAATTTCTAGCTTCCGGTTCGTGTTCCATTACCGGAATATTTTTTTGTTTCGACCAGTGAATTAAATCATCTGATACAGCATATCCAATATTTTTTTCCTTCCAGCTTACGGTCCAAACCATGTGAAATTTTCCATCAGAACCAGAAATAATACAAGGATCGCGCATCAATTTATCTCCGCCAACTTCGGGTGTCAAAAACGAATTATTATCATTCAGCGCTTCCCATTTCAATCCGTCATAACTGAAGGCAAGGTGCAAACCATCTTCACCGTTTCCAACGAAATATGAAAACAAATAAACGTTATCTTTTTGTTGCGCACCCACATTTAAAACGAAGATTAAAAGGAAAAAAGTAATAATTATTTTTTGAAATTTCATTGACTAAACTTTAAACTAATAAATCAACCTTTTTACTGAACTGAAACTGAAAACTGCCAACTTTACTTTAACCTCCCGAACGTTTTACCTTGTATCCTTCTTTCTTTAGAATCTCCATTATTTTATTACAAAAATCGCCTTGAATCAGAATTTCGCCGTTTTTTACTGTTCCACCAACCCCGCACTTTGTTTTCAGCAATTTACCAAGTGTTTTTAAATCGTTTTCCGAGCCTGTAAAACCTGTCACGAGCGACACACTTTTCCCCTTTCGTTTTTTCCTGTCAAGACTAACCTTTAAATTTTGTTGTTGCGGAGGAAGTGTTTTCTGTTCTTCTTCATTTTCATTTTCATACTGAAAATCGGAATTTGTAGAAAAAACTACACCCAATCTATCTTTCCAATCGTTTGACATTTATTTTTTTATTTCCAGATAATCAACAAACTTCCAATAATATACGCAAAAACCCACCATCCGTAGGCAATCTTAGAAAATAATAAAACCTTTTTACTCACAAAAGAATTTGATCCTTCTTTTAAATATACTCTCCAAACAATAACCAAAACAATGAACATAATAAAAAGTGCAAAATATCCAATACAACCGTGCAGTGTAAAAGGTGTATTTTTAGACCCAAACATCATAAAAATTGTTGCAATAATATCCAGAATAACACCCAATGATAAAAATAATAAAACCCCTGGCGAAATCATTTTAAATTGTTGAAGAGAGATACTCGCTATTCCATAAGAAAGTAACGCACCTGTTATTATAAATGCCCCGGTAATAGAAATTGGGTTCATCTGCTTAAATTGTCAAAATATTGTATAACAAAGATAATTTTCTGTAACAAACTAATTATGTATTTCACAAATTTCTTTGTTACCGATTGTTTTTCGACTGATTAATCTATTATAAATAAATTCAGATGTTGTTTACATGAATTTGTATGAGATGTAGTTTTTATTTGATTTTATTATCCTTCATTCATTTTTGTCAAAGCTTTTTTCATACGTTCCAAATAATTGTCAATTTGTTCTTTCTCTTCAAAACCAACAATCATCATATCTACACTTCCCAATCCCAATACAAATCGAAGTGAATTGTCAATTTTTTCACTGTCGTCGCGCAGTTTTCCGTTGCCAACCAGTTTCATTCCAATAACCCCTTTCCCTGCTTTGTGCAGTTGGTGAATTACTTTTACCACCTCTGCCGGATCCGGTTTGTCCATTGCAATTCCGTACGGATTAATGCGTGCATGAAGTACATCTACCCAATCACTTTTAACGGCATCATGCATGGCTTCCAACGAGTGAACAGAAACTCCGTGAGCCCGAATTATCCCCTTCGCTTTTAAATTTTCTAAAATATCCATTTGGGGTTTCATAGTTTCTGTCCAGTTCTCATCGACCATACAATGTATTTGAACCATATCGAGATAATCTACATTTAATTCTTTTCTGAAACGTTCAACAACAATGTCAGCATCAGGTCGTTCGGGTTCGGGAATACCTCCGCCCCGGAACCAGATTTTTGAAGAAAGCATCAAATTTTCGCGTTCCATTTTTTGCAGAGCTTCGGCAACCATATCGTGTGTTCCGTACGTATCGGCACAATCGAACATACGAATTCCTTTTTCGTAGGCATGCCTTAACAAAGCAACGCTCTTATTTCTATCTTGTTTTGTAAGAAAAGAAGTTCGGTTTCCGGCATGTACTCCAGTTCCTATCCCCAACATTGTTGTTTCAATCGCTGAATTGCCCAACGTTACTTTTTGCAATGGGTTTGTCGAAATTAGTTTTGCCGAATTAGCAGACAAAGGATTTGAAAACAAAACATGTGCAGTACCCATGGAAAGTGCACTGACAAATTTCCTGCGGTTCATGTTCGATTTTATCATTTCAATATTTTTGATGACAATATAATTAATAAAACTTGCAAGCTAAAATTATTTTTCAGCAAATATTTTAAATTGATTTAACCACTTTTGGGTTTGGTTTTTAAACATGCCGGGCATTAATTTAGCCATCAATTTTGGCATAAAACCACGAAACTCTAAATATTCCAATTCAGCATCCCAACAAGTAGTATTTTCTGAAGTTGAAATGAAGATATTTTTCATTGTATTTTTCATCTCTTTAGCTTCGTAACTTCCGGTAAACTCATCAGGCAGATTATTCACTAAAATGGTCTCTTCTAAAATCATTTCACGTTTACCAATCTTATAAATCATTTTTGATTTAGCCCCTTTTGTACCGGGAGTTCCACTTAAATGTTCAATGTCCAAAAAACCATCTTGCCACTCTTTCAGGTTATCAGGATTATTAAAAAGTTCAGCTACTTTATTTTTGGGAAGATTAATTTCTACGCTGCACGAGAATTTCATAATCAGATTTTAATAAGATAATTAATAAATACTTTTAAAATAAATAAAATAAAAACAGGAAAACATGTAAAATGTTTTCCTGTTTTAAATTAAACTTAGTAAAAAGTGCTATTGAATATGATTATTTATTTGCTCAATAATTCGTCGTTGATTGTCCCACCTTTTAAGGAATCCTGATTAACTTTTATTTCAACCTCATCTTTAAAACAGATGGTTTTGGCTGGTTTTTTAACGATAATATTATTGGTAATAATTTTCTCGACCGGATTACTTTTTTTAACTAAATCGATTTTATTGCCAATTTTTAAACCGAGGATATAAAAAATCGAAGATATAAGAATAATTGCTTTCATTCGTTTCTGTTTTCAAGTGAAGGAAATTCCTTCGTGGCTTCTGTTCTAAAATCTAACGCCAAATTATGCAATCATCAGTAAACAGAGAAATAAAATCTGTGAACAACCGTAATTATTCTGCAAACAGCAGATTCTTTTCTGCAAAAATAAATGAGAAGTTTATGAATTGATTAAGATAATGATTCGGAAAGACATCGGAAAACAAAAGAGTTTAGCAAAAACTGTTAATATGACAACTAATGTTGATGGTGAAAAAGCCACACAATGTAATTATTAACTATTCTTAATTTTTTGTTGCCTTCCAATGAAATAATATAAAACGACTCCAATAATCCACAATAATAAAATTACCAAAACCCAGATAATTTTGTTATTGCCACTGAATTCACTTTTCAAAACATCAATAAGAGCTATAATTGGAATAATTAACAAAACGGGTACAGAAATAAGTATTATAATTATTTCCTGAGGTCCAATAAATCCGCAAATTTCCATGGTTAACTATTTTTTGGTGAATAGTAAAATTAAAATTACCAAAAATCCAGTAGTTTTTCAAAGTATTAAAAAATACTTAAATGAGTTATGACAATTTTATTTGTGCCAGATATTCAAAATGCTCACCTTTTTCAATTAAAGTACATTTTAAGTTCAGGCTTTTTACAATTTTAGTAAGTGTGTCAAAATCGACAAACAACCATTTAAATTTGGCAACTAATTTTTTATAAGTTACTACATACTCCATTTCGCCGTAATATTTTGGGTTGGCAAGATCAATCCACAGCGAACCATCTTCCTCTTCAAACAGGTATTTTATATCGGATGAGTCAATTAAAATCTGCCCGTTTTCGTTTAAAAGTGTTTTTAAATGAACAAGGAGTTTTTTTAATCCTTCAATGGTTTCGCCAATTCCGGCTCCGTTCATTAAAAGTAAAATGGTATCATATTTATTGTTTGAGAAATTAAAGATATCATCGCAAACAACATCTCTAATTCCTCGCTTTTTAATAACTTCTGCAGCCAACTCTGATTGTTCCAAAGCAGTAACTTCGAATCCTTTTTCTTGTAAAACAATAGAATGACAACCCGCCACAGCTCCAATATCCAGAACTTTTCCTTTACAAAGTTTTAAGGCAGTTTGTTCAATTGCAGGCATCTCTTTTTCTTTTCTGAAAAGATAAGCAACCGGAATTATCTCGTCTTCGGTATAATTGCTGTTAATTATTAAATCGGAAGCTTCTCCGTATTCAAAAAAATCTTTAATTGCCTGACCAAAAGGATCGTTCATAAAAATAAAATTTGTGCGAAGGTAAAGTATATTTTTTCTATTTTTGACGGCTAAATCAGAAAAACCTAAGAAACATGTTCAAAGTAATTTTCCTTTTTTTTATTTCTATTATTGTATTTTCAGGATCTTCTCAAAAAAGTGAATTTTCAGATTGGCGCGGTCCAAATAGAAACGGAATTTACGAAGAAACTAACCTTTTAAAATCTTGGCCCGACGAAGGTCCGGAGTTGATTTGGTCGTTCGAAGATCTTGGATTTGGGCATAGTGCGGTTGCAATTGCCAACGAAAAGGTTTATGTAACCGGTATTAAAGATTCTACAGCTTCCGTGGGTACACTTTTTACTTTCGACTTTGAAGGTAATTTACTTTGGGAAAAAGATTATGGAAAAGATTTTACTTTGAATTTCCCTGGAACACGAGCGGCTCCAGTTATTGTTGATGATTTGATTTATATTGAAAGCGGAATGGGAGCAGTTTATTGTTTAAGCAGTAAAAATGGAGATGAAATCTGGTCGGTTGATTTTATTATGGATTTAGGAGTTGATTCTGTGATTCAATTTGGTTATGCTGAGTCAGTTTTAGTAAATGGTGAAAACTTGATCTGTGTTCCCGGTGGTAAAGAAAATAATGTAGTTGCTCTTAATCGTTTTTCGGGAGAAATTGTTTGGAGTTCCGAAGGATTTCAAGAACCTGCTACCTACAATTCTCCAATTCTTATTAATCGAAACGGGCAAAATTTAGTTATTGCAATGACTTCCGGTTCAATCATGGGAATCGACTCAAATACAGGCGAAATGTATTGGCGGGTAGAACAAACACAGCAAAATAAAATACATGCAAACACCCCAATTTATTCTGATGGCAAACTGGTGGTTTCAAGTGCCGATCCAACCGAAAAGTCTGGTCTGGTTCAGTTGGAACTTTCTGAAGATGGTAAAAATGCCGAGGTAGTTTGGAGGAATAAAAAATTTCGGAATTTAATGGGCGGGCTGGTAAAAATCGATTCTTGTATTTATGGCTCTGCATACATGAAAAACGATTGGCAGGTTATTGATTGGAACACGGGCGAAATGCTGGTTCAAAATAAAGATTTAAGTGGAGGCTCAATAATTTATGCCGATGGATTATTTTATTGCTATGCCGAAAGAGACGGCGAAATTGCGCTGGTTGATGCTGCTCCCGACAAATTTGAAATAATAGACAGATTTAAAGTGCTACTTGGTACTAAAGAACATTGGGCGCGCCCCGTAATTGATAACGGAATTTTGTATGTTCGTCACGGCGATGCATTAATGGCTTATTCAATTTCTTCAAAAAATTAATAATGAAAAAATATTTTATATTCTTTTTCTTTGGACTATTTCTTTTGAATGCATGTTCAGAGTCAAAAGATAAACCATCTCAATGGCGCGGTCCCGATAGACAGGGAATTTTTTATGAAACCGGTTTGTTGAAAACATGGCCTGAAAACGGACCGGAATTACTTTGGAGTTTTGAAGGACTGGGTGCCGGACACAGCAGCGTTGGTATTGGAAACGACCGTGTTTTTATAAACGGGATGCCAGATACTTTGGGTGTTCTTTATTCATTCGATTTGGATGGAAATTTGCTTTGGGAAAAAGTTTACGGGGAAGAGTGGCACGAGAGTTACACAGGTTCAAGATCAACTCCTCTGGTTGTTGACGATGTTGTTTATCTCGAAAGTGGAATGGGAGTGGTTTATTGTTTAAATGCACTTTCGGGTGAAATAATTTGGGAAGTTGATTTGCCAAATAAGTTTGACGGCCAAAATATTCAGTGGGGAATGACAGAATCGCTGCTAATTGATGGCGACCAGTTAATTTGCACGCCCGGAGGTGAGGTGAATAATATGGTAGCACTTAATCGTCATTCTGGAGAAACAATCTGGACCAGTCCGGGGTTTAAAGAACAATCGGCTTATTGTTCTCCGGTTTTGGTTGTACACAATAATACGAGGCTTGTTGTTACAATGACATCAACTTCGGTAATTGGAATTGATGCCGACACCGGCGAATTTTATTGGCGCGAAGAACAATTGCAGGGAAATTTAATACATGCCAATTCTCCGGTTTATTCCGACGGAGTAATATATTTCTCAAGTTCATCGGCAAAACAAAATTGTGGTTTGCTGGCATTAAAATTATCTGAGGACGGAAAAAGTGTAAGTCAACTTTGGCGGAATGAAAATTTTCGAAATCTGATGGGAGGAATTGTTATAAAAGATGGTTTTATTTATGGCGGAAAATATCGCAAAAAAGAGTGGTATTCAATAAATAAAAATTCGGGCGAAGAAACTTTAATATCGGAAGAATTTGATACAGGCGTTATTGTTTCTGCCGACAGTTTGTTTTATTGTTACAACGAAAAGGGACAAGTTGCTTTGGTTGATATTGGGCCAAACAAATTCGAAATTAAAAGTTCATTTGACGTTCCTTTGGGAACAGATCAACATTGGGCTCACCCGGTAATTCATAACAAGCGAATGTATATCAGGCACGGAAATGCGTTGATGGTTTATAATATATCGCGATAGTTTTTAGACATTTAGAGATGAAATATGAAACAAAATGGTAGTGTCAAGCATGAAATATCTGGCCGTTATGCTGAATTCATTTCAGCATCTCCTTAATAGAAAGTAGATTCCGAAACAAGTTCGGAATGACAAACCCGAAATTTGAAGTTTGACTTGACAGTAGTATGTTTCATAAAATATTAATTTTAAACAGTCTTTTATTAATTCAGTTAATTATGAAAAATTTATTTGTGGCCGTTTTTATACTTTTTGTAGCTGTTGTTCAGGCACAAACCGTTACAAAATATTCTCCAAAAGATTTGGAAAGCTGGCAAAGTTTAGGTGCGGGCTTAGGTTATGTAACCCACAACCAGTTTATGATGGAAGAAGTGGAAGGAAGTATTGGTTTTATGATTTTTTCACCCGAAAAATACAACGATGTTGTGTTGCGCTACGAAGTGATGACAATGAACCCAGCTACTGTTTTGGTTGCATTGTTGAATGCTTCCGACATGGGAAATTCTATCGGTTTAACAATCTCGGACGATAACAAAGGCAGCTTTGGTTTTTGGACAAAAGAGGCAGAAGATTACATGTTTGGTTTTCGTGTGGTAGCACACAATTCTACGCCGTTTTTGCGCAAACATCCTGCTACTGAAGGAGAAAGTACAACGATTGGTTTAGCTGAAAAAGATATGATGCATTCGGGTTGGAGACACACTGTTGAACTTGGGAAAAAGGGCAAAAAACTCTGGCTGAAAATCGATGATGAAACAGTAATTGATGTTACCGACGAAAAACCGCTGGATGCAGGAAAAATTTCAATTCGTGTTCGTGGAACTGCTGGCATTTTAGGAAAAAGTATGATTCGTAACCTAGAGATTATTGGGGAACCAGTTAAGTAAAAACATTACGTTGATAAAATATTATTATCGCAAAGAACCGTTCTTAAATAAAAAGAGAACGGTTCTTTTTTTGCATTTAAAAGTTAATCTTTCCAACTAAGAAAGTAACCGCTTTCCCTCCAATTTCAACTCGGTTACCTAAATTTTTGCAATGCAAAATTCCACCACGGGCAGATATTTGTTTGGCAATCATTTGAGTTTTATTCAATTGTTCTGACCAAAATGGAATTAACATGGTGTGCGCTGAACCCGTTACTGGATCCTCGTTTACGCCGACTGCCGGGGCAAAAAAGCGGGAAACAAAATCGTACTTTTCTGATTTTGCTGTTGCAATAATTCCACGGGTTTTCGATAAAATTATTTTTTGAAAATCCGGTTGCAGATTTAGAATATCCGTTTCATTTTCAAAAATTAACATGATATCATCGCGCCCTTTAAAACATTTTTGTGCTTGAAAATTAAAAGCCGATTTTAAGTTTTCAGGAGTTTCAATTTCTTTAACTTTCGATGAAGGAAAATCAAGTACTATTAAATCGTTTTCCTTTTTCACTTTTAAAATTCCACTTCTCGATTCAAACAGAATTTCTTTTTCAGAATAATTTAAATGCTGAAATAAAACATGCGCAGTTGCCAAAGTTGCATGACCACATAAATCAACTTCAGCCGCCGGTGTAAACCAACGAATATGAAATCCGTTTTTAGTTGGAATAAAAAATGCAGTTTCAGAAAGATTGTTTTCGAGGGCAATATTTTGCATAATTTCATCCGAAAGCCAACTTTCAAGCGGAATTACTGCTGCCGGGTTTCCCGAAAAAATCTTATCTGCAAAAGCATCGATTTGGTAAATAGAAAGTTTCATGAGTTTTAAGTTTAAAGTTCAAGGTTCAAAGTTTAAAATTCCCAAATCCGAGTTTCGAGTTCTAAGTTTTTAAAAAATGAGATACGGTACTTAAACCTAAAATTTAACCGTTAATTTCAAATTAACCTTCCGATCGGTTAAATAGTTGGGTACAGCAAATTGGTCGCCCCAAATACTTGACACCCAGAAATAGGAAATTGTATTATTGATATTCAGTAAGTTAAATACTTCAAGACTAATCCACAAATCGTTAACGTGTCGCAAAAGATTTCTGTTAACAGGGTTTGCCGAACTTATCAGCACTTTCGAAAATCCCAGGTCAATTCTTCGGTATGCAGGCATTCTAAATACATCCTGATATCTTTCCGAATTGGGAGGTCCGGTTGGAAGGCGCGCACCGTAAAATCCCGAAAGTTGCATTTTGTACGATGGATTTCCGGGCAGATAATCCTGAAAAAACAGACTGAAATTCATCCATTGATCTGTTGGCCGCGGAATAAAACCGTGTCCGTCGTCAAGAATATCCTCTTTGGTTTGCATAAGCGATAAACTCGCCCACGACTGAACCCCACTCACAAATTCACCATTAATTTTCATGTCAATCCCGGTGGCATAACCAACAGCTTCCTGATCTGCCAGATACCTGATTCGCACGTTATCCACCTGGTAAGGGATTAACCGGCTCATATATTTATAATAAGCTTCAGTTGTAAACCTGAACGGACGGTCCCATGCGGTAAAAACGTAGTCGGTTCCGGCAACCACCTGGTACGAGCGTTGCGCTTTTGCATCGTAATTAATAGTGCCGTCAGGATTTTTTAGTTCTTTAATAAAAGGAGATTGGTTGTATAATCCGGCGGATAAACGGAAAGAGATTTTATTTTTCCATTCGGGGAAATAACTTAACGAAACCCGTGGACTAACAAGTAATTCGTTGTTAAAATCCCAGTAATTAAATCGCACACCACCGTTAAAATATAAATCGCCGCTCCCCAGATAAACACTGTACGTATCCTGGATAAATCCTGTTAAACGATTCGAACTTATTTTATTGGTACTGTTGAGTGTATAATACAATTTAACTTCAGAATCGGAGTAAGGAATTGAATAACCTGTTGAATCACGGAAAATCCACTCATTGATATTATCTTCAATTTGTTCGTGTTGAAATTTTAATCCCCAGTTTACCAAGTGCTTATCGGAATTGAAGGCGCCCCGGTGTGAAAAACTGTAAACCATAGCATCGAGATAATTTCGAGCGTGGTTCAAAAATGAGCCAACCCCAAGGTTTAAAACGCTGTCACCAAACTCTTCCGAAGCCATGTTTCGCTCCAGTTGATTTAGATAATACTGACCTAAAATATCGTAAGTTTCTTTTTCGGTGGCATAATAAGCCGATGCAATAAATTTCAGGTTCAGATTTATATTGGGGTGGTAGTTTGCCGATAATGCACCAAGGTATGTTTTGAATTCGTCAATTTCCTGTCCTTCAAAAAATATGGTTGTATTGAGTGGTCTTTCCCAAGTACCAAATGTAGTTTTGCGTGTTTGTGGAATAAAACGGTATTCGTTATGAGCGATATTCCCCAGGAACGAAATATTAAATTTTTCGGAAAACTGGTAAGTAATGTAGGTTTGAAAATCCATAAAACGTGGGTCGTATGTACCTTTTTCGTCGAGGCTACCAAGCATGTAACGGTTAGTTTTGTATCGGAACCCTGAAATATGTGCCAGTTTCCCTTTTAAGGCAACATCTTCGAAATGAGCCGTTGCACCCAACATGCTCACCGAAGCAGAACCCCTGAAATCGCTTGGTTTTCGGTATTTTATATCTAATACCGACGACATTTTGTCGCCATATTTTGAGCTGAAACCACCTGCCGAAAATTCGATAGTAGAAACAAGATCACTGTTTATAAAACTCAGCCCTTCCTGCTGTCCTGCCCTGATTAGAAATGGCCGGTAAATTTCAATGTCGTTTACATACACCAGGTTTTCATCGAAATTGCCACCGCGAACTGTATATTGAGAACTTAATTCGTTATTTGTTGAAACACCGGGCAAGGTTTTTATTAATGCTTCAACTGCTCCGGTGGCCGCATCTGGCAGCACGTCCATAAATTTCGGGTCAATCCTGGTAACGTTTCCACCATTCCGGCGTTGCTCTAAAACCATAACTTCTGCAAGCTCCTGGTTAGTAATCTTCATTAAAATGTTTACTAAAATATCTTCTTCCGCATCAGCATTTACAGTGTCCGAAACTGTTTTATATCCAATTGATGAAAAGACTACAATAATATTTTTTTGCGCCGGGATACGAAGCAGGAATTCACCTTTTCGGTTCGAACTGGTCCCAATTGGGTAATCTTTTAACCCGATATTTACCATATCGAGAGGCAATCCTTGCTGATCTTTAATTACCCCTTTTAATGTAGCATTATTACTTTGCCCAAACAACATTGTGTTTTGGAAAGCAAGTAAAATAAGTATGATAAAAAGCTTGATTTTCATCTTCGGCACAAAACTAATAATCCAATTTTATATTCAACTTTTTATTGATAAATAAATTGTGGACAGACTGATAATTTTATATAACCACGGCAATCGGCATTTGTTTTTACGCGGACTTGGGAAAGTCCGTTTCCCGGATCCTGAGAATCCTTTCTCCGGATTTTAGTGAAATTGAATTTGTTTGCTGAAACCGGGTTGTTAATAATGTGGCAGTTTCCCTTGGATCGATTGAAAAGGTTGGGAAGAGGGCAATATGAAATTGAGTTTAAAAATGACAATCTGTTAAAACCTTATCTCAATAAAAATAACCTTAGTAGAAATTTGTCATCACCCGGAAAATAACCTTATTAACTTTATTTTTTACCGTATTTCTCTGAACGCAAAATCGATACAGGTTTTACAAAATGCGTGTACAGGTTATTATATTCAATCTTTATAATTAATAAGGTTTGGTGTCGCTCAATACAAAAATTGCTACTAAGGTTTAAATCCTAAGGATAAGGTTTTTATGAATCTGAAATTCACAATTCCTTTTCTTCTCTCCTGAAGTTATTGTAAATTGAAATTAAAGGCAGTTATTTTTTGTCTCGGATCCGGAGAATCCCTTCTCCGGATTTTTGGTATTGATCAAAAAAAAACAAGAACGACCAATCATCCTTGTTTTTCTAACCTAACCAAATCTATTTCTATGAAAAAACTCTACTAATCCTTAAAAATCCCTTTACAAATGTATAACAGAAATAAGTTAACACTTCCCAATCAAAGTTAAAGAATGTTAATACTTAATTTTCAACAGGATAAACAATATTGCACAGCTTTATCTTATACCGAATTTAATATATTTGCCAGCCGTAATTAAAATTGACAAGAATCAATAAAATCAAACAATCAATAATATTAACCGATGAATTCTAATTTTAAACCGGAGTTGAATTTTACGATTTCTTAATACAGCGCAAAGTGGTTAAACATAAACTAAACGTTATGTAACAGTTTAAAACAGTGTCGTATTCAATAAAAAAGGCACCGATTATAAAAAATAAGAATTACTTTAGCAAGCCGAAAAAATCGAGATATTTATTCTAATATTATAATTTAAAATACAATTTTATGACAAAGCATGTATATACTTTTGGAGCAGGAAAAGCCGAAGGTAAAGCAGACATGAAAAACCTCCTCGGAGGAAAAGGTGCAAACTTAGCAGAGATGAATTTAATTGGAGTACCGGTTCCTCCGGGATTCACAATTACAACTGAGGTTTGTACAATGTACAATGAACAAGGCCAGGAAGCCGCTTTTAACCTGATTAAACCAGAAGTTGAAGCAGCTGTTGCACTTGTTGAAAAATTAACAGACACAGTATTTGGTGACAAAGAAAATCCTTGTTTAGTATCTGTACGTTCAGGTGCAAGAGCATCGATGCCAGGTATGATGGATACTGTTTTGAATCTTGGAATGAACGATAATGCTGTTGAAGGTATTACAAAGAAATCTGGCAATGCTCGTTTTGCATGGGATTCTTACCGTCGTTTTATTCAAATGTATGGCGATGTGGTGATGGATATGAAACCAGCCAGCAAAGAAGAAATTGATCCTTTTGAAGAAATTATTGAAGGATTAAAAGAAGAAAAAGGAATTCAGTTAGATACTGATTTTACTGTGGAAGATTTACAGGAATTGGTTGCTCGTTTTAAAGCAGCGGTTTTAAAACTTACAGGTAAAAACTTCCCTACCGATCCTTGGGAACAATTGTGGGGTTCAGTTGCAGCTGTTTTCAATAGTTGGGGAAATGACCGTGCAATATATTATCGTAGAATGGAGCAAATCCCTGACGAGTGGGGAACTGCCGTAAACGTTCAGGCAATGGTATTTGGTAATATGGGCGCGAATTCTGGTACTGGTGTTTGTTTTACCCGTGATGCCGGAACCGGTGAAGATATTTTCAATGGTGAATATTTAATCGATGCACAAGGTGAAGACGTAGTTGCTGGTATCCGTACTCCGCAAGAAGTTACTTTGGAGGGTTCAAAAAGATGGGCTATTCTTCAGGAAGTTAGCGAAGAAGTACGTGCAAAAGATTTTCCGTCATTGGAAGAAGCAATGCCAGAAATGTACCGTCAGTTGAATGAAACTCAGCAAAAACTGGAAGATCATTACAGCGACATGCAAGACATTGAATTCACAATTCAGGAAGGCAAATTATGGATGCTCCAAACCCGTAACGGAAAACGTACCGGTGCAGCCATGGTAAAAATTGCCATTGATATGTTGGAAGAAGGTCGCATTGACGAAAAAATTGCTTTGGGAAGAATTGAAGCCGCTAAATTGGATGAATTACTTCACCCTGTTTTTGATACCGATGCAATGAAAGCTGCTAATGTTTTAGCAAAAGGATTGCCAGCGTCTCCGGGTGCTGCAACCGGTCAGGTTGTATTTTTTGCCGATGAAGCTGCAAATTATCCAGAGTCATTATTAGTTCGTACTGAGACTTCTCCTGAAGATCTTGAAGGAATGTTCATTGCCAAAGGTATTTTAACTGCTCGTGGTGGAATGACTTCTCACGCTGCTGTTGTTGCTCGTGGAATGGGTAAATGTTGTGTTTCTGGTGCAGGTGCTATTAAAATAAATTATAAGACTCGCGAAATGGTTATCGATGGAAAAGTTTTCCATGAAGGTGACTGGATTTCGTTAAACGGATCTACTGGTGAGGTTTATGATGGTAAGGTAGCTACAATGGAACCTGAAATGAGTGGCAACTTTGCTAAAATAATGGATTTGTCGGAGAAATTCACTCGCATGACAGTTCGTACAAATGCTGACTCTCCTGCCGATGCAAAAGTTGCACGCGACTTTGGTGCAAAGGGAATTGGACTTTGCCGTACAGAACACATGTTTTTCGAAGGCGAAAGAATTAAAGCAATGCGCGAAATGATTTTGGCAACTGAAGAAGTTGACAGACGCAAAGCATTAGATAAACTATTACCATTTCAACGTGAAGATTTCGAAGGAATTTTGGAAGCAATGGCAGGTTACGGAGTTACTATCCGTTTATTGGATCCACCACTTCACGAATTTGTTCCTCACGAAGAAGCCAACCAAAAAATTATGGCCGACGAAATGGGAATTACTGTTGCAGATGTGCAAGCATTGGTTGAAGACCTTCACGAATTTAATCCAATGTTGGGTCACCGTGGATGTCGTTTAGGAAATACTTATCCTGAAATTACAGAAATGCAAGCTCGTGCAATTATAGAAGCTGCTGTTAATTTAACTCAAAAAGGAATTGATGCCCGTCCTGAAATTATGGTTCCATTGATTGGAACTGTAAAAGAATACAAAATGCAGGCGGAAATTATTCACGCAACAGCGGCTAAAGTTTTTGAAGAAAAAGGCGCAAAATGTGATTACCAGGTAGGAACAATGATTGAAATTCCCCGTGCTGCGATGACTGCTGATTTGGTTGCGGCAGAAGCTGAATTCTTCTCGTTCGGAACAAACGACCTTACGCAAATGGCCTTTGGTTATTCACGCGACGATGCTGGAAAATTCTTACCTATTTACATTGAAAAAGGTATCTTGAAAAACGATCCGTTCCAGGTATTAGACCAGGAAGGTGTTGGACAATTAGTAAGAATGGGTACTGAAAAAGGACGCAGTGTTAAGCCAAACTTAAAAGTTGGTATTTGTGGCGAACATGGCGGAGAACCTTCATCAGTAATGTTCTGCGACAGCGTTGGAATGGACTACGTAAGTTGTTCTCCATACCGTGTACCAATTGCACGTGTTGCAGCTGCTCAGGCAAATTTGAAATAAACTTCTCATAACGAATATATTAGAAGCCGTTCAAAAATTGAACGGCTTTTTTTATGCGTATTTATACCTATGCAAGAAGGTAGTTCTACCTGTTTTTATTTTTAGCATAAACACCCTTTTAAGTTAGTTTTGTTATAAGCATTTTTGTTAACAATTAAAAACCAATATTCAAAATAGCTAAATGCTAAAAAGACAATCAAATATAGATATTTCTCAATTTGATAATTCCATATACTTCAGCACACAATTAGTGCCTCAATATCAAACCATCAAGATTTCTGAGCAAAATTGTCCAAAAACTTATTGTCCCTCCTTCCTGAAATTACGATGAAATAAAAAAATGGGGTACTTACGGATTACCCGTAAATAAGGGGTTCTTTTCAAGGGCCCCTTTATTTTTACAATAAAACAAGATTGTTTTTTAATGCATACACAACCAAACCTGCCATATTTTTCGTACCTGTTTTATCCAGGAGCTTTCTTCGAAAACCTTCAATGGTACGAACACTTAATCCTAATTTATCAGCAATTTCGGCAGCAGTAAATTCTTTGCAAATTAATTCCAAAACTTGTGATTCCCGATGACTAAGATGTGGTAGCAACGAAGAATTATATTTCCTTTTATTTTTAAAATTCCTGAACACAAGCGTTGAAATATCATCGGAAAAATAAAAATCTTTTTCCATCACTTTTACAAGGGCCATTTCCAATTCATCAGGATCGGCATTTTTCAATAAATAGCCGTTCACACCTTCATTTATCATGTGAAGTATAAACTGTTCATCGTCTTCCATGGTCAGGATAATAATCTTTAGTTCAGGATATAACTCTTTTATTTTAGGGGTAACCTCAATTCCGTCCATACCGGGCATTCTCAAATCAAGTAACACAACATCGGGTTGAGGTTTTGTTTCCTTGAGCAGCTCCAACAATTCGATACCATTTCCTGCCTCATAGGTTTCTTTCACAAAATCGAAATCGGACAACAATGCTTTTATTCCCTTTCGGAACAGTTTATGATCGTCGGTAACAACGATATTTATTTTTTTTTGTTCCATAACTTAGTACTCGGTTTTAAAACAAATTATTGCTCTGGTCCCTTTTCCTGGTTTTGTTTTTATTTTGAACATTGCCCCCAGAATTTGAGTACGACTTTCCAGGTTTTTAAGACCCAGACCCGTATTTAACTTTTCGTCCAGATCAAAACCCCGGCCATTATCTGAAACCGAAATGGCAATGTTATTCAACGAAAATCGAATGTTAATAAAAATTTGCGTAGCCCCTGAATGTTTAATGGCGTTGTTTATTAACTCCTGGACAATCCTAAAAACTGCCAACTCTTTTCCGCTTTCAAAACGTGATTGTTCACCGCTTTTCCAACATTCAATATTAAGCTGCCCCGATTTATTTACCCAGTTTGTTAATTCTTCCAACGCAAAATATAAACCCAGTTTTTCGAGAGAAGGTGGTAACAAAGCCCGCGAAATCCGGCGGACTTGCGTAATTACTTCGTCGAGATAGGATTTTGTTTCTCCGGCCAACTCCTTCGATTGTCCAAGTCCCGATTTTTTTTCTATCCTCCCAACATTTAATTTTACAACCGAAAGCATGGCCCCTACTTCGTCGTGCAAATCCCGGGCAATCCGGCTCCGTTCTTTTTCCTGCGATAAAACCGTGTTTTTCAGGATCTCTTCTTGTTGATCGGACTTAACTTTGTTTAACTCCAATTCTTTTTTTAACAACCTTTTCTGGTAAGTAACAAAAAAGAAAAAAATGGCCCCTGCAAGTAGTAACATTCCAAAGGTACCCACAAAATAGACCAGTACTAATTCAGCATTTTCAAAACCAAGCATAATAAATATAAATGTGCATTATTTGAATAACTCGAAAATAGTGAACAAAATTGATTTTCGAAGCTCAAGCCCAATATATTAAATATTATTATTCTATTACTTGGAACCCGAGGTTTTTAAATTTTTTGTTTTTATAAATCCGATGGATATTAGGATGTAAAAAACTACATTAAAAACAGAAAAAATCAAAATTGTAAATAATGTAAAATCAGTACTAAATTTTAAACTATAATCAAACAAAGCATAAAAAAATAAATTAGCTGAATAGTACAATAAAACCCCGGTATTAATCCAAACTAGTGGCTCCCGGGTAAGCTTTTTAATTTTTGCCTCCAGCATTATTTTAGAAAACAAAAGTATTGAAAATAGCAGCAAAATAATTGCCGCAATAGAACCTGTAAGGTTTGGAAAATCAAAAATACTTTGAATAAAAATCTCGTTTATTAAACAGAATAAAAGAAAAGAACTGATCAGTCCAATTAATAAGTTTTTAGGAATGTACCCTTTTAGTTCGTTAGAATAAAAAACAGTTAATATTAGTAATGATATGGGAATGTAAAAATGACCAACTGGCATGGTATTTTTAATCCAAAAGAAAGTAATAATTTTTGTCGATAATTCAGTAAAAACTCCAAAAAGGACGAAGAAAAATATATATTTAAATCGATACTTAATACTTTTATAATAAATAACACCAATTGCAAAAGCAATTAATGTACTTATCCAGTGGTATTTCATAAAAAGTATCAATTTTTTTAAATATCAAGAATTATATATGCTATTCTCGTCGCACAATGGTGGGCATAACTGACCCCAGTCGTACACATCAGAATCATCCTCTATAGATCTTTTAATAACCACTTCCGGCATTATCATTACATGCATTGATTTCGAAATACCAAACTCAATTTGAGCAACTTTTTTATTTTGCGTATTAAAAATTTCATATAGTTCAGATTTTGTAAGAAGATACGCATTTGGATAAATGTATTTTCTTACAACTGCCGATTCATTTCCGGCATCGGATTCTCCATTCCGCCACTTTCTGTACCTTCGAATACTTTCAATTACATCCTTAGTTTTTGATGAGAAATCTTCGTTCACTGCCGAGAGTTTAAAAACCGGTGTTTCATAATCGACATAAACATCGTTGCTGCCTTCTAAAAAAGCCGAAACCGCAAAAACACATAAAACCTGTTCCCCATTTTCATTTCCAGGTTCTAAGCCTAAATAAACCCTCACCCTGTTTTGGTTTTCCCCTGCTAAAATTTTATAGGTTTCCTTTTGAATTATTATTTGGGAAACTTTTAAGTTAAAGGTCAACTTCTCTTCTTCTTTAAAACTTTTTCTCCAGTTGTTTGCTTCTTGTTGTGGAATTTGGTCGCGTTTTAATTTTGAGTTCATAGTATTATGGATTTTTGGTTGACCTAAAAATAGCTAAAATTTCAATTAAAAACTTAAAAATAAAATTCAATTAAATAAAGTTTTTTTTGCGAAAAGCTTTTCTAAGGAAAATTTAGGCTTATTTACTTTTACCTGATTATCGAGAATTTAATAAAACAAAAAAAAACTGCTTTTTACAGCAGTTTTTAAAAACAAAAATCAATTCATAATTTAGTAATTAGTGCTTCTCGGAAAACTATTTATTTTTCAAGTGTTTTTTAGAAAATGTCAAGAACAAGGCTTGCGAAATCTTGAAAATCAAGGAGTTTACTTTCGTAAATGACTGTTTTCAAGATGAGCATAACGCAGTTATTGGCGTTTTCTAAGAGACACTAATTATAATAATCATCGTCGAAATAGTAACCATCGTTTCGGAAATCGTAGTTGTATGCAAAATACCGTTCAGGATAATGAACTAAACGATAACCATATTGTGAGTATTCAAAAAATAAGTTCCCCATCCTGAAATATAAATATCCGTTTATGTAAACCCGTTCATATCCGTATGGCAACTGTTCGAACACTATCCCAAAAGGTATGTCAACTAAAATGTAACCAATTCCGCGGCGGTACCTAAAAAAATGGCCGTTGTAACTATAATATCTGTTATGATTATGGACGAAGATACCAGGCCTAATCGTAAATTTCCTGATTACATGGCCATAAATTGAATGGTGGTAATAATTCTTATGAAACCTGTATGAATAAAAATTGTAGCCACCGTAATAGTCTCTCCAACTGCTGTGCGACCAACGGTAATTTTCCCAACTTCTGTTCCAATGATTGTGTTTCCTGTAATTGTAATTCAAGTAAAAGTTTTTGTCTTTCCGGTTATAATTCATGTTATTTGGCCGGTAACTTTTCGACCAGCTTTTTGAACTCCCCCGATAATTTGAGTTGGGTGAATATCGTTGGTCGTTATTATTATGTTTGTAAATATTCCGGGTATTATTAGAACTATTCCGGGTGGAAGTCCGGGTAGCCTCGTTTCTTGTGTTCCTTTGTTTAGAGGCGGTGTCAAAACCTTTATTGCGGGTTGAACTAACTGAGGCCCGTTCACGATTCCCTGTTTCGGATTTTTGCGATAAATTGGCACTTTTGCCCCGATTGTTCGAAGGAGTGGTTACCCGCTGTCTGTTTTGAACTGTTGCAGCTTTTCCCTGATTTCCACTTCTGTTTTGTGCTGCGGAACTTGTTGTAACCCTCCTGTTTGTATTTGAACTATTGCTTCGGGTTGCAACAGATTTTTGTGAAGTGCTTTTATTGGTACTCCTATTACTTTTTGTTACAGGCGTACTTTTACGCTGTAAGTCTCTTTTACTGGTAACAGAAATATTTTTGGGACTTCGTTTTGAGGAATCGTAATTTTTAAAAGTGCTTTTCTTTTGAACGGTGTTCGCGCGTTTCCTTTCAACCTTTTCAACCCGGGCTTTAGTTTTAGAATTCTGACTTGGCCGGCGTTGAGCAGTTGCAGGATTTGTTGATGCTATTATAACTGTTGCAAGAGTAACCATCGTAGCAAACAGCCTGATTTTTATTGTTTTCATGACTTTTCAATTTTAAATTCAACAATTTAATTGCTTTGCTCTTTGGCGCCTTTAAAATACCGGTAATAGTGTTGAGAGTTGCAAAGTATGTGCCAAACAAAAATTTCAATTGTTTGCATTTTTTCAAATCATTAATAATTAACACATTAATGCTTCTTTTTTTTTAAGCTATTTCTCTATACTTTTGCAGCGATTTTAATTTTTAATGAAAAGGATTTTAGCCATCGATTACGGAAGGAAAAGAGTTGGGTTGGCAGTTACCGACCCCGCTCAAATAATAGCAAACCGGTTAACGACTATTGCTACTCATACCATCTGGGATTTTTTAAAGGATTATTTTCAAAAAGAAAAGGTTGAAACTGTTGTTGTTGGTTATCCGAAACAAATGAACAACCAGGCTTCAGAAGCTGTTATTTATATTAATCCTTTTCTGAAAAAATTTCAATCGATATATCCGAAAGTTCATTTGGAAATTATAGATGAACGGTTTACATCGAAAATGGCTTTTCAAACTATGATTGATGGTGGAGTAAAAAAACAAAAGAGACAAGACAAGGCTATGGTAGATGCCATAAGTGCAACTATAATCTTACAAAATTATTTAGAACAAAAACGAAATCAAAAATGAAACGAAAATGAAATTTTTCATTCCAATTTTACAAGAAAATAAATTAAATTTCATCATAGTTCATTTTGGTTCGGTATAAAAAATATTAACAAAATGAAGTACCCGGTTACAGTTTACGGAGACCCGTTATTGCGAAAAACAGCTAAAAAAATTGACAAAGATTCTGAAGGCCTCAACGAGATAATTGAAAATATGTGGGAAACTATGTATTATTCTGATGGAGTTGGATTAGCAGCACCTCAAGTAGGGTTGTCGATCCGTTTATTTTTGGTTGATGGCACAACAGGTGCAGACGAAGAGCCTGAGTTGAAAGATTTCAAAAAAGTATTTATTAATCCTGAAATTATTGAAACTACGGGCGAGGAATGGGTAATGAATGAAGGTTGTTTAAGTTTGCCCGAAATAAGGGAAGATGTTACACGCCCCGATGTAGTGCGGATAAAATATTTCGATGAAAATTTTATTGAGCACGAAAAAGAATTTAAAGGTTTTGCAGGAAGGGTAATTCAACATGAATATGACCATTTGGATGGGGTCTTATTTATCGACTATTTATCGCCGCTTCGAAAACGCCTGCTAAAAAGTAAACTTAGCAACATTGCACACGGAAAAGTAAGGCCACATTATCGAATTAAAGCACCAGCAAAATAATTTCGTTTATTTATTTGTCCCTCCTTAAAGTCGGTAATTTCTGAAAACAAGCAACAAAAATCAAAACTCAAATTATAATCCAGTGCGGATACTGACGGATAAATCACTATTATCAATGTTCAAATATTCGAAACAGGATTGTAGATTGTGATTTCGGTCATTGAATTTGCTTGTATTTTGGCAAATGTCATTTGTGATTTTTATTACGTTTTTTTTGAATTCAGGCTTTAAAACAAACTCTTATAAATTTCACCGTAACCGTTTCCCGCTTTTTTCGTTTGATATAATATCTTCAAGCAAAAATCTTGGAAAATACAGTTCAGAAAATACCCTTCCTTAGGCTTTCAATTGCACTTGCTATTGGAATTATTTCAGGTTCTTATTTTGAAATACCCATCCTATTTATTTTATCAATACTCATCTTAATACTGGTATTTTTAATTCTTGTAAATAGAAATTACAAATACAAAAACATATTAATTTTTGGTCTGGGCATTCATTTACTGTTTATT
Source organism: Prolixibacteraceae bacterium (assembly GCA_018648265.1). GTDB lineage: Bacteria > Bacteroidota > Bacteroidia > Bacteroidales > Prolixibacteraceae > Draconibacterium. The sequence goes on from JABGRN010000018.1 coordinate 42,362, forward strand.
TTTCTGGGGGTTTTAATTTTCCCCCTTCATAATAAAAAACCGCAGTTTTTTGAAAAAGGTATTTTTATGGCTACTATTTTGGAAGCCCCTCAGGAAAAGGAAAATTCGTATAAATCGGTACTTAAATTAATTGCCTTTCATAAAAATGATACTGTATTAAAAACCAACGAAAAACTAATTGTTTATTTCGGGAAACAAGAAACCGTTAAAAGCTTAAAACCGGGCGACAATATTGTTTTTAACCAATCGCCGCAAACCATTAAAAACAACAGAAATCCTTACGAATTCGACTACAAAAAATACTTGGAACGAAAAAAAATCTATCGGCAATTATACTTGCCTTCCAACGCCTGGATTAAATCGAATGGCCGGTCTTCTTTTTCTTTGGTAATTCAGGCTGAACTCCTTCGTGAAAAATTGCTGGATATTTACCGAAAACAAAAACTGGGCGAAAACGAAAGGGAAATCCTTTCTGCTTTGACACTCGGATATAAACGCGGGCTCGATCCCGAGACAAAACAAGTTTTCTCGGCAGCAGGGGCAATGCATGTTTTGGCTGTATCAGGTTTGCATGTAGGTATTGTATTTTGGGTGATTTTAGCACTGTTTGGTTTTTTAAAACGACAAAAAACCGGACGGGTATTTTTTGTTTTCCTTTCCATTTTTTGTCTCTGGTTTTACGCATTTATTACCGGCTTGTCACCGTCGGTTGCACGGGCGGCTACAATGTTTACCTTTTTTGTTGTTGGCGATAATTTAAAACGCCAGACAAATATTTATAATTCGTTGGCTGCATCAGCTTTAATACTTCTGTTAGTCAACCCTAACAATTTGTTCGAACCGGGATTTCAACTGTCTTACTCTGCCGTTTTTGGAATTGTATTCCTTCAACCTAAATTATCAAAACTGATTACCATTAAAAACAAAATCATAAAATATTTTTGGACCCTATTAACGATTTCAGTTGCAGCACAAATCACAACGTTCCCAATTACTACATACTATTTCGATCAGTTCCCGACCTACTTCTGGATTGCCAACCTTGTTATAATTCCCGCAGTCAAAATTTTAATTCCCCTGGGGATAACTTTATTGGTATTTTCCAAAATCACAATTTTTTCAACCGTAGTTTCATACATAATCAACAATTTAATTTCAGGGATTTACTTGTTGTTAAAACAAATTGAAAGCTTGCCATTTGCCGTTCAGGAAATATCGATAAAGCCTGCCGGGCTGATTCTAATTTTAGCTGCACTTTTTTCTATTTTACTTTTTTTGAATTCTCCACGAGCAACCTATTTAAAATCAACATTATCTTTTTTATTATTGCTTTCTGTTTTTGCCTTTAAAGAAAGATTTATCATCCTGAAACAGAAAGAGATAATTGTTTACAATAACACTGAAAATACTATAATTCATTTAATCTCTGGAAAGAAAAACTACATTATTTCTGAATTTGATTTTCAGGAAAATGATTATGCAAAAAATCTTTTTAAAGACACAAAATCTAAACTTCAACTAAATCCCCCCATATTTTTGACTCAAACTGACACGCTAAAAGATGATTATTTAATGGCAAAAAACGGAATTCTATTTTTTGAAGGGAAAACTATTTTTATCAATACAAATCAAACAAACACACCTGAAAATATGTCGCCTGATTTAATAATAAATCCTAAGCGCGCACAAAACATAGAAAAATCCAATTCAAATAAAACGTATGTTGTAACAAACAAAAAATTTATTCAAAGAAACATTAAACTTGCCCAGCCCATTCATCAGGTTTCAAAACAAGGGGCATTTCGGATGAGATGGTAACTTCTTATTTTAAATCAACATTTATTCATACAATAAATTAATAATAATTGCTGGTAATTCAGAACTTAATGCGTTATTTTGCCCGGTAATTTTAAGACTGTTTACAAATGAAAGTTGTAATTGCAGGTGCCGGGGAAGTAGGTACGCATTTGGCAAAAATGTTAACCAACGAAAATCACGACATCGTATTACTTGACGATTCCCCTGAAAAATTATCTAAAATAGCCGCTGAGCTTGATCTAATGACGGTTGCCGGTTCATCTCATTCATTCCAGGATTTAAAACAGACCGGGCTTGCAAAAGCCGACCTTTTTATTGCTGTTACCCCTTTTGAAGATCGAAATGTTTTAGCCTGCTCAATGGCTTCGTATCTCGGTGTTGGCCGTACAATTGCCCGTATTAATAATTCCGAGTACCTAATGGACAGGTACAGGGCGAAACTAAATAACCTTGGGATTCACGAATTAATTTATCCTGAAAGCCTGGCTGCAAAAGAAATTGTAGCATCGGTAAAACAAACAGGAACCAGGCAATTAATCGAATTCTCAAGCGGGAAACTTTTACTTTTAGGAATTAAAGTCAGGGATAACGCACCAATACTTAATAAAACTTTTGTTGAAATATCGCAGGAAAATGAGTGTATCCTGGTGGTTGCCATAAACCGCAACAATGTTACAATAATTCCAAAAGGAACTGATTATATTAAAAGTGGCGACATTGTATTTTTTGTTACTACACGATCGAAACAACAACATGTTTTTAATCTGTCGGGTAAAAAAACATTTGAAGTAAAAAACATAATGTTTTTGGGCGGAAGCCGCGTTGCACAAAAAGCAATTGAAAAACTTGGCGATCAATATCGGATAAAAATCATTGAAAATGACTTTAAAAGGTGTCAAAAACTTGCCGACAAATTTGAAAATGCACTGGTAATAAATGGCGATGGTAGAAACCTTGATCTTCTAAAGGAAGAAGGAATTGGTAAGATGGATGCCTTTGTAGCTACCACCGGAAATTCAGAAACAAACATTTTAAGCTGCCACTTAGCCAAATCTTATGGAGTCCGCCGGACAGTTGCCGAAGTCGAGAACATTGCATACATGGGATTAGCCGAAAATATGGATATCGGGAGCCTTGTTAACAAAAAACTAATTACCGCCAGCTACATTTATCGTTTTACACTCAATGCAGCAATCTCGAAAGTAAAATGTTTAACAGCTTCCGATGCCGAAGTGTTTGAATTTATTGCCAAACCTAATGCAAAAATCACCCTAAAACCAGTTAAGGATTTAGACTTTCCGGAAGAAGCAAAAATTGGTGGGATTATCAGGGGAAATAACAGTTTTATTGCCAAAGGCGACACTCATATCCAGGAAGGCGATAAAGTAGTTGTGTTTACACTTCCTTCGGGAATTAAAAAATTAGAAAAGTTTTTCAAATAAATTAGAGTTATTTATTCCTGCAAATGAATTTTAAGATTATTTTCCGTGTATTAGGTTTTTTATTGTTTGTTGAAGGAATTGCGATGTTGCTAGCACTTGTAGTTTCTTTAATCTACAACGAACACGATGTAAAAGCATTTCTTATTTCAGCAGGGATTAACCTTGTAATCGGAGGGCTAATTGTTTTAATTACTTCGAAGGCAAACAAAGATATTGGTAAAAGGGAAGGTTTTATTATTGTTTCTTTAGTTTGGATTGTTTTTTCGTTTTTTGGCAGTTTACCGTATATTTTAAGTGGCTCAATCCCAAATTTTACAAACGCTTTTTTCGAAACCATTTCTGGTTTTACAACCACCGGGTCGTCAATTTTAAACAACATTGAAGCCCTCCCACATGGAATTTTATTTTGGAGAAGTATTTCTCAGTGGCTGGGTGGAATGGGAATTATTGTTCTGTCGCTGGCCATTTTGCCGGTTTTTGGAATTGGAGGAATGCAGCTTTTTATTGCCGAAGTTCCCGGTCCCGCTCCAGATAAAATAAGCCCACGCATCAGGCAAACTGCAAAAACCCTTTGGGTAATTTATTTAGGTTTTACCATTACAGAAACCCTTTTACTTTGGGTGGGCGGAATGACTTTTTTCGATGCAATTTGCCACTCGTTTACGACAATGGCTACAGGTGGGTTTTCTACCAAACAAGCAAGTGTAGCTTATTGGTCGTCGCCATTTATTCAATATGTGATAGTTATTTTTATGTTTTTTGCAGGTACCAATTTTACCTTGTCGTACATGGCTCTAAAAGGCAAATTTAGATTGGCCTTAAAAGATGAAGAATTTAAATATTACGGTCTGTTTATTTTAGGTTTTACCGCAGTAATTTTTGCTGGATTGATGATTACAACACAATTGGGTGTTGAAAATGCTTTCAGGAATTCAATTTTTCAGGTAGTTTCAATAATTACGACCACGGGGTACGCAACCGCCGACTATTTAACATGGTCACCAGTTCTTACAATCCTGATTTTTGCTTTGTTCTTTTTCGGTGGATCAGCTGGTTCAACAGGCGGCAGTATTAAAATTATGAGAATAGTTTTGTTACTCAAAAACAGTTATTACGAGTTACGCCGGATGATACATCCTCATGCAATTATTCCAGTAAAATTTAATAAACACTCGGTTGATTCAAAAATTATTACAAATGTACTGGCCTTTTTTATGCTCTATTTTCTGATTTTTGGAATCAGCACAATAATTTTTACTTTAATTGAACCCGACATGGAATCGGCGATGGGAGCTGTTGCAACCTCGCTCGGAAACATTGGTCCGGGTTTGGGCAATGTAGGGCCGGCAGAAAATTTTCTACATGTAAAACCCGCCGGGAAATGGTTCTTATCGTTTTTAATGCTTTTAGGACGATTAGAATTGTTTACCGTTTTAGTGTTGTTATCACCTACTTTTTGGAAAGAATAGGGAAGTTGCAGGGTTCAGTCGCAGTAGCAGTCTCAGTTTTCAGTCGCAGTCGCAGTCTCAGTTTTCAGTCGCAGTCGCAGTCTCAGTTTTCAGTCGCAGTCGCAGTCTCAGTTTTCAGTCGCAGGGTTCAGTAGCAATCTCAGTTTTCAGTTGCAGGGTTCAGTCGCAGTAGCAGTAGCAGGGTTCAGTCGCAGTCGCAGTCTCAGTTTTCAGTTGCAGGGTTCAGTTTAAAAATTTACCGGACTCTTAAATATGATTGCATTCGCCAATTTTCCTTTTAAAATTCCAGCACACCTTTTCCTTCACGGATTATTTCAATGTCGCCATGCAAACAATCCACAACAGTTGAAGGCAACAATTCGCCATAACCACCGTCGATAACTAGGTCTGCAATATCATGGTATTTTTCGTAAATCAATTCGGGATCGGTTGTATATTCCAAAATTTCATCTTCGTCGTGTATCGATGTCGAAAGGATTGGGTTTCCCAATTCAAGCACAATTTCTCTAATAATATTATTATCCGGCACCCTTATTCCAACTGTTTTCTTTTTTCCTTTAAAATATTTCGGAACATTATTATTGGCTTCGAGGATAAATGTAAAAGGCCCGGGCAAATTCTTTTTCATCAGCTTAAAAACTGAATTTGAAATTGGTTTCGAATAATCCGACAAATGGCTAAGGTCGCTACAAATAAACGAGAAATTGGCTTTTTCAATTTTCACACCTTTCCACCGGGCAACTTTTTCTACTGCCTTACTATTGGTTATGTCGCACCCCAAACCATAAACTGTATCGGTCGGGTAAATAATTAAACCACCTCCGTGCAAAACATCCACAATTTTGCGTATTTCGCGGGGGTTTGGGTTTTCATTAAATAACCTGACTAACATATTCTTTTTTATTTTTGCCGCGTAAAAGTATAATTTTTGATTTATTTTGAAGAACATTTATTTTTTTAAATGATAAAGCGACAAATAATTAAAACTGCTGACGGCTCAAAAACGCTTTATTTACCCGAAATGGACGAACAGTACCACTCGGTAAATGGCGCAATTACCGAATCTAACTATGTTTTTATAGAAAAAGGGTACCTGTTTCATAAAAGTAAAACCCCAACAATTTTTGAGGTTGGATTTGGTACCGGGTTAAATTGTTTATTAACAGCCGTATTAGCCGAAAAAAATAAAAGACCAACTACTTTTTTTACCATTGAAAAATTCCCATTAGACGAGGATTTGATACAAAAACTAAACTATGGAAAAATTATTTCGGAAGAAGCCAGAGTTCTTTTTAAGGAAATTCACAACTCCGAATGGAATAAAACTATCCAAATATCAAAACATTTTAGCTTATTTAAACTGAATTCCGATTTAACCCAAAACGGGCTTGAAATTATTGATAATTTCGACATTGTATATTTTGATGCCTTTGGCCCAGATAAACAAGCAGAAATGTGGAAACCTGAAATTTTCAGGAAAATTTTTAGAAAATGTTCTCCGGGTTGCGTATTTGTAACTTACAGTGCAAAAGGTGAAGTACGACGTCAACTGGCAGCGTCCGGCTATAAAATGGAACGCCTCCCCGGCCCCCCCGGAAAAATCCATATGTTACGTGGAATAAAATAAGGGCCAAATATTTAATTGCCAAAAAATTACGTTATATTCGCGCTCTTAAATCAGAAAAAATATAAATGACTGACAAAAAATTGACTGGCGAGCTTGAAAAATTCAGTTATTCACTGGGAATGAGTATTGCCGGAAACCTCATTAAATCAGGGGTTAATACAATAAATCAAGAACTTTTTTTCGAGGGTGTTAAAGATACATTTGATGGTGAATTGCCAAAAATTTTGCCCGATGAAGCAAATCATATCCTTGAAAGTTTTATGGCTAAAGCCAATCAGGGACAAAGTAAGAATAACCTGGAAGAAGGTTTGAAATTCCTCTCCGAAAATTGCACAAAAGAAGGGGTAAAAGAACTTCCGAGTGGATTACAATACCAAGTATTGAACGAAGGTGAAGGGGAATTGCCATCATTAAACGACCAGGTTAAATGCCATTACCACGGCACTTTAATCGACGGTACAGTTTTCGACAGTTCGGTTGAACGTGGGCAACCCGCAACTTTCCCTGTAAATGGAGTTATCCAGGGTTGGGTTGAAGCATTACAACTTATGTCAACCGGTTCGAAATGGAGACTTTTTGTACCATCAGAATTGGGATATGGCAATCAGGGAGCAGGCGGTGCGATTGGGCCAAATACAACTTTGATTTTCGACGTTGAATTATTAGAAATTGTTTAAATAAATTAGAATCATGAAAAACAAAATTATTTATTTGTTGGCAATTACATTGATAGTTGCTGCAACAGCCTGCCAGCAAGGTGGAAGTGTAAAAGAAATTAAATTAGAATCTCCGCTTGACTCTGCCAGTTATGCCATTGGAATTTTGGTTGGGGCAAACAACAAACAACAACTTGCGAGTGCTCCAGGCGGTGCAGATATGAACCTGGAAATTATGGCTTCTGCATTTCGTTTAGCATCGTTAGAAGAAGAAACTGTTATGACACAGGATGAAGCAAACGAAATTATCCGCGTATTTTTCGAAAGTGCCGGAGAAAAAGCCGGGCAATCAAACCTTGAAGAAGGAAATGCGTTTCTGGAAACTAATAAAGCCCGCGAAGAAATAACTGTTACCGAAAGTGGTTTACAGTATGAAATTTTAACTGAAGGAACAGGAGCAAAACCAACTCTCGAAGATCAGGTGCGTGTTCATTATCATGGAACTTTAATCGATGGGACTGTTTTTGATAGTTCGGTTGACCGTGGTGAACCAGCCGTATTTGGTGTTGGTCAAGTAATTCCGGGATGGACAGAAGCTCTTCAATTAATGCCCACCGGATCGAAATGGAAAGTTTATCTTCCTTCGGCAATTGCTTATGGTGAACGTGGTGCAGGTGGTGACATCGGCCCAAATGCAGCCTTAATTTTCGAAGTAGAATTACTGGAAATTGTAAAATAAGGATCGTTTAAAAAATTTTATAAAAAACCCTTTGTAAATTTTTTTGCAAAGGGTTTCTTTTTTATTTTCGCTACCATGAGTTTAAGCGTAAAAGGAAAAATACAGCAAATATTAAAACCAGAGTCGGGGGTCAGCCGCGCCGGTAAAGAGTGGAATAAACAAGAGTTTGTAATTGAAACCGAGGAACAATTCCCAAGGAAAGTCTGCTTTACTTTATTCGGCGACAAAGCCTCACTTATTAACGGCTTATCTTCGGGGGAAGAGGTAGAAGTTTCTTTCAACTTAGAATCGCGGGAATATAATGGCAAATGGTTTCATAATATTAATGCCTGGAAAATTGATAAACCTGCGAGTGATAACATGCCCGAAACCCCGCCGCAATTCGAAGTTGGGGATATTCCACCGGAACCCGATGAAAATCAAGCAAGCGATTTACCATTTTAGGGAAATGATATTAATTCGGTCAGTTGGATGAAATTATTATAAATCTCCAATTTTAATTTTTAGATACTGTCCAGGTCGGTGATGATTTGCAAAAATTTTTCTAATTTGCCAGAAACTAATTATCCCTTGTAAAAACAGGATTCCCGGATTTCGATAATCTCGGATTAAAATTATAACCTTCCGAATCAAAAGCCTGCAAACTGTCTGCGTCAGTAATTTTATTTTCAAGTATAAAACGGGTCATTAATCCGCGGGCCCTTTTAGCAAAAAAAGAAATCATTTTGTAGCTGCCGTTTTTTAAATCTTTAAATTCAGGAGTAACAATTTCGGCTTTTAACTTTTTCTTATCGATACTTTTGAAATATTCGTTTGAAGCTAAATTTACTAAAACATTACTTCCCGATTTTGAAACGGCCTCGTTTATTTTTTTTGTAATCGCCGGATTCCAGAATGTGTATAAATCTTTCGATTTGTAATATTTCAGATTTGTGCCCATTTCTAAGCGGTAAGGTTGAATCAGATCGAGCGGTTTTAAAACGCCGTACAATCCAGATAATATCCGTAATTTAGTTTGTGCTAATTCCAGTTTGTCTTCGGAAAGGGTTGCTGCGTTTAACCCCAAATAAACATCTCCGTTAAAAGCCAACACTGCCTGTTTTGCATTTTCGGGTGTAAATGGTTGTTGCCACAACTGAAAGCGCTGAAAGTTAATTTCACCCAAATTATCTGAAATCCCCATTAATTTAGAAAGTTGTTTGGGGTTCATTTTTTTCAACCTGCCAATCAACTTTTCCGATTGATCCAACATTTCGGGTATTGTAAAATTAATTGTGCCTGGCAGAGAATTAAAATCCAGCGATTTTGCCGGTGATATAACAATTAGCATTTTGTTCTTTCTGAAATTTATATTCGAAAATAAACAGAATTTTTGAGTTAAAGTTCAATAAAAATATTGAGATGACCGTTCGGTCCGTTAAAATTTGGAAATCTAAAATACGATATTCATTTATTATACTGTGCCACTAATCGTATTCTTTTCTTAATGTTTCATTTACTAATGTCGGTTTGATAATTGCATCCCACTCATTTGCATCCCACGTTTTTAAATTCCCATGTGTTATGTAATATTTTTGAGGAATAGGATGTGTACCTATTACAACCGGAATTTTGTATTTATCTTCAATAAATTTTTTGAAATCCGAAATATAAGGACAGGGTGGATATCCCACAACAAACCCTGTTGCAAAATGAATGGCTTCCGCCCCGTTTTTAATCATTTCTTCGGGCGAATATTCAATATTTCCCCCGGGGCAACCTCCGCAACTTGTATATCCGGCTATTTCCAATGTTTTTTCTTTTGAATAAATATCAAAAGCGCCTTCTCTTTTTTGCATTGCCCGAAAACATTTTCCACCAGCACAGCTCTTGTACCTGTCGCAAATAATAATTCCTATATTCATATATTGAATTTTGTTAATAGTGAAGAATTCAAAAAAAAGTAAAAGCCTTCTCGTCAATACTCGTATTAAAAAACACTCATCAATACTACATTACCTGCTGAATAGACAAAATTGCCTGCTGGATACCCAATTTATCCTGTTCCGAAATTCCTTCAGTATTTAAAGCTTTTTGATACAATAAAATGGCCTCTTGCTTTTTGCCATCTTTTATATAAATGTCGGCTAAAAAACTAACCGCACTCAAATAAAGCGGATTATCTTTTAGGATTCCTTTTAAGGTTTTTATTGCCTCATTTTTCTGACCGTTTTCTAACTGGTAAAAAGCCAACGTATAAGCATATTTCGGATCTTCCGGACTTGCTTCCGCTGCCATTTTTGCATACTCAACAGCTTCGGTAATATTTCGTTGTGCAGTAATTACACTCAAATTATAAGCAGCAACAGCTTGCTCAGGATTTGCCTTGATCGCTCTTTTTAAAGCTTGTTCTGCTTCAGCCATTTTACCTTGTTCGGCAAGTAAAAGGCCCAAATTCAAATTGGCTGCTTCGTTTTCAGGATCGACAGCCACTGCCTTTTTTAGGTTTTCTTCTGCTTTTGCCGGGTTCCCAATATACGAATAAAGTACACTGCTGTTAATTAAAGGCATCAAAGCTTCGGGGTATAATCGGGCGGCAATTTCATACGATTCAAGTGCTTTTACCGCATCACCCTGGTTTTGATGAAATATCCCCAGATTATAATGCGAACTCCAGTCATCGGGCCGGGTAACCATCGAATGCATGTACTCTTCGGTTACTTTAGTTATCAACTGTGCATCGGTAGCCGAAAACTGGTCGGGTGAAAACCCTGCTAGCGAAATTGCGGCTGATATTCTCACCAAACGGAACTCATCGTCGCAAACTTTTACCAAAGCATTTTTTGCTTGTTCTGAAAAATTTCCGGTTAACGCTGCCGCTGCTGCTGCACGTACCAGTGTTGATTCGTTGTTTAAAGCATTTATAACTGTTTCCCATTTTTTCTCGTCGGTGCAATTGGCAAACAACCTGATAAAAGATGTAACTACAACTTCATTTAATTTATTCTCGTTTACAATTTGCAACATTTTATCCAAATTGGTCCAGTCGCTCGCGCGGGCTTCCCTTATTAATTGCGCCCACCGAAGGGTTTCTTCCTGATAGTTGCTGTTTTGCCGTTGCTTAACAATTTTGTTGGCCCATTCGGGTGACTTATCATCGTGACAAATATTACAGGCATTTGGTGAGTTGAATTTTATGGTTGCCTCCGGCATTGGCGGCCTGAATGAGTGGTCGCTTCGAATCATTCTTCCGAACTCGGTTTTTGGCATGTGGCAGTTTACGCAAACTGCTCCTTCACTACCCTCTTTGTGCCCAGAATGGGCAACAACATTTTCAACCCTTGTTTTGTGACAACTTACACAGGCATCGTTAGGATTATCGGCAAATCTGTCCCGCCCACTTGATGTGTGGCAGGTAACACAATGCAATTCACTGGATGCGACACATTCGTTTTGCTTCCAGGTCGTAAAAGTATAATTTTCACCCAAATCCCTTCCATCGGGATAAAAATCGGGATTCTCAAGTGTAGTCAAATCGTAATTATCGAAATAAGGATCGCCGGGCATATAACTTGGAGTGATCGGGCTCATTTTTGCATGGCACGGAGCACACGACGAATTGTGTTGTTCCTTGGTAAACGTTTTAGTGACAATTAAACCAATGTCCTCAAAAACTTCACCCTCTTTTGCATTTTGAAAAATTCGGACATGCTCACCACTTGGTCCATGACAGGTTTCGCAGTTTATTCCGGCTTCTTTCCAAGTGGTTTCGTATGAATCGTTTGCCAAACTAAAATTTGTATTTAGCTGACTTACATGACAACTGTAACATGATGAATTAAATGTGTACATCCTGTCTTTCCACGGAAGTGCCTCATCTGTAATTCCCTCGCCAAAATGCCTCACAGCCGACTCAGGGTTATTATACCAGGTTTCGCGGTTTACATCGTAAGCCAATGGAATAGTTTGCAATTTACCTTTTTCCATCGGCGTTAAAAAATAAAATACATTCTTTCCCCCCAATGCCCAAACTACATCGTACTTTTTTAAGGAATCTCCATTTTTCTCATACATCAACATCAAAGTGTCCTCAAAAGCAACATTGTAAGTTTTTCCTTCCAACGAAAATTCCTCACTTTCAGGCAGGTTTTCTTCATCAACAAACTTGGCATTGATAGGTTGCATTGCTTTCCCGTGAAAAGAGGGAGACCAAAGTTCATAAAACCGTTCGTGGCACTGGATACAACTTTCAGATCCTGAAAAGATTTCATCCTTCACATCAATACTTTTTCGCTGAGTACATGCTACCGAATTTATTAACATGACAAAACCCGACAACCAAAATAAACTTCTTCCCAACATATCTTTATATTTAGAAATACAAATATTGCAATATTTTAACAAAGAATAAATTTAATTAAAATGTGTCACCATGAAAATAAAAACTATTGATTTAACCGAACAACAAACACAAATCTTTTAAATTCTTTGATTATTATTAGCCCAGAAAAGTTATATTTAACCTAAATCTTAAATTATTATTTTTCAATATGAAAATTGGAATTCTTCGCGAAGGGAAAACCCCGCCTGACAAACGTGTTCCCTTAACTCCGGAGCAGTGTGTTGAAGTTGAACAGATATTTCCACATGTTTCAATTGTTGTTCAGCCAAGTTCAATTCGATGTTTTAAAGATGAAGATTATTCAAAACTGGGTATTGAAGTTCGGGAAAATTTAAGCGATTGTTCCGTTTTGCTCGGTGTTAAAGAAGTTAAAATCAACGATTTTATTGAAGGAAAAACCTATCTGTTTTTTTCGCACACAATTAAAAAACAAGAATATAACCGCAAGTTGCTTCAAACTGTTTTGGAGAAAAAAGTTCAGTTGGTTGACTATGAAGTTCTGACAAATAAAGATGGTTTCCGTATTATCGGATTTGGCAGGTTTGCAGGGCTGGTTGGTGCTTACAATGGTTTTCGGGCGTTTGGATTACGTGAAAAATTGTTTGAACTAAAACCTGCACATCAGTGCAACGATTTGGTTGAAATGTATTATGAACTTGACAATATTAAACTTCCTCCGATTAAAATTGCCGTTACCGGCGACGGGCGTGTTTCCGGCGGGGTTTTGGAAGTTCTTAATCATTTAAAAATAAAACGTGTTTCCACTGATGATTTTTTAAAAGATGATGCGCCGGAGAAACCTGAATATGTTCAACTTTTACCAGGAAATTATACACGTCGAAAAGATGGGGCTGATTTTGATCTAATGCATTTTTTTAATCACCCCGAAATGTATGAAAATGCTTTTCAGCCTTTTTCAAAACAAAGCGATTTGTTAATTGCGGCTGCCTACTGGGATCCAAAAGCACCGGTTTTATTTACTGGCAATGAAATGAAACAAAAAGATTTTAAAATAACTGTGATTTCTGATATAACATGCGATATTGAAGGATCAATCCCCTCAACAAAAAAAGCGTCAACAATCGATGATCCGTTTTACGATTTTAATCCCGCAACCGGTGAATTGGAACCGGCTTTTTCATCAAAAGAAAATATTACCGTTCAAGCAGTTGACAATTTACCTTGCGAACTACCAAAAGATGCATCGCTTGGTTTTGGGCGCAACCTGATTGACAAAGTTTTTCCCAGTTTGTTTGACAAAGATGATGATGGAATTGTTGAGCGGGCTTCGATTACTAAAGACGGGAAATTAACCAAGCGGTTTTCGTATTTGCAGGATTTTGCTGATGGGAAGTAATCTGTATTAAAACCTGATGAATCTATTCAACCTGACAAATCGTAAAGTCACATTACAAATTTATTTCCCTCTTTTTGTAAACAAAAAGTTTAAAGTCCACCATTTTAAACGACTAAAAAAAAGTTCTATTTTTATAATCGGGGTCCCAGGTTTTTACTCTCGAAAAAGCACAAAAATATTTTGATATCGTATTCAAATCGAAGTATTTCGGAAATGTAAACTACCCTGTGCCAAGAGTACGGGGCTTCTGGAAAAAAGCAAAGCTTTTTTCATGGTGTTCACTTCGTTCACATATTATTGTCCATTCATTCATGAGGCAAGACCTCATGGGTTTCTGGGAAAATTATAAAAGCTAATTATTTTCAAAACATGCTTTTTCTCCCTCCTTTATCCGGTTGTAGTGGCAAAAAAGTAATTCGCCACTTTTCTCATCACGCAAGTGCAAACCGTTTCCATCGCAGTATCTAAACATATCACAATCGGCACATTCACCAGTTTTTAGCCAATTCCTATCACGGTATTTTGTATATCTTTTTTCCCAAGTTTCTTTAAAACTATCGGTATAAATATTACCCTGAACAAAGTTCTCCCGTAAATTTGGGCAAGCAGAAATAGAACCATCAATTAAAACTGAAGCAACATTTATTCCTGCCCTACAAAAAAACAGGTTGTCCCGCACTTCTCCTTCGTAATTGCCCAGAAATCCTTCGCATCCGTAATTGAGCAATATATCCCCTTTTTTCCTTTCAGATGCAATAAAATCAAAAAAGCGTTTGAATTTAACTGGGGAGAGTTGTAATTCATCGTGTTGCATGGCCCTTCCAATTGGAAAAATAGTAAACAACCGCCACTCCTTTACTCCTTTCAATAAAAGCAACTCTTTAATTTCGCTTAGTTCGTTAAAGTTTTTTCCGTTTACACAGGTTACTACATCAAATTTTAAGTCGGGTACTTTCGATAATAAATGAATTGTTTCTATTGCATTTTTGAAACTGCTGGAGTTATTGCGCAACCAGTTGTGCGAATTTTCCAATCCATCTAGGCTAACTGTAATTGCCCGCATTCCAGCGTTTAGTAACGATTGTAAACGTTTGGGATTTAATTGCAAACCATTAGAAACAATTCCCCAGGGAAAACCACGTTTGTGAAGCAACAGTCCACAATGTTCCAAATCTTTTCGCAAAAGAGGTTCGCCACCAGTAAAAACAATCATTGTTTTATTTGGCTCAACAATATCGATTATGTCATCAATTGCTTTAATAAAATCTTCAACGGGCATATCTTTTACCGACGATTCTTTTTTGCAGTCGCTACCACAGTGCAAACAATTTAAGTTGCAACGCAATGTACATTCCCAAAAAATATAATTTAGCTGATGAAGGATTTTTGCATTCTTTCTATATTTTCGAAATAATTCAAATGCAATTTTTTTACGAATGGGAATCTTTGAGACCATTAATTTTTTTCTTTCAGTTTGATGTCCATCTCTTTTGATGTCTCACCACTGTACCAGTTACCGTCCGGATTTACAAATTCTGGGTCAGTAAAAGAAACAATCGTATCTAAAGATTGGAACTCACCGTTTGAAGTCCCATCAATATCCTCGATTTCCAGGAGAAAATCCTGTTCTCCAGGAAAATCTGTGGTCTGAACATTGTATTCCCCGTTTTCATCGGTATGTGCAGTATCATTTTGCAGTATCACCCGAATGCTTCGGATATTGGTATTATTTTCGGAAGTTACTTTCCCAAATACTTTATAAGTTGCAGAAGGTGTTCCATATTCGGCGGCAGTTCCATATTCGCACCCACCAAAAGTACAAGCCCCGCCAATTCCGATAATCGATAATAAATAGGCAATGAATTTGTTGTGCTTTTCTAAGAACTTTCGTTTCATTTAGGTTTTTCAGGCTAGATGCAATTTATTCAAGAATGGTTGCTTTTGATTTTTAAGTTCTTTAAAAGTAATAAAATGAGTACGATTTTTTATACAATTCCCGAAAATCCCATAAAAGCCATTGCCAAAATCCCAGCAGCAATTAGCGCAATTGGTATTCCCTTTAATCCTTTTGGTACATTTTGTAAATCGAGGTGTTCTCGGATTCCGGCAAAAAGGATAAGTGCCAAACCAAAACCAATGGCATTTGCAATAGCATAAATTACACCTTCAAGCAAATTAAATTCTTTTTGAATAGTTAAAATGGCTACACCCAAAATAGCACAGTTGGTTGTTATTAGTGGGAGAAAAATACCGAGTGCCTGGTACATTGCCGGACTTACTTTTTTAAGGATAATTTCGACAAGCTGCACCAATGAAGCAATTACCAAAATAAAAGCGATGGTTTGTAAATAAGCCAGCCCCAATTTGTCGAGGACAAATTTTTGAATGAGGTAGGTTACAATGGTAGCCAAAACCATTACAAAAGCGACAGCACCAGTCATTCCAATAGCCGTTGAAAGTTTTTTGGAAACACCCAAAAACGGGCAAACTCCCAAAAACTGCATAAGGACAATGTTGTTAACTAATATGGCAGCGATTATAATTACAAGATAATTCATTCGTTTAAATTTTTAATTTTTAGTAGTAACTCATGGAACTCGCATAAAATATGATTATCATCGTTAGTGATATTTTATGATGCTCGTTTCATTTTTTATCCTCCTAATCTTTTTTTATCCGGTTGATGATTGCAATTAAATATCCTAAAACAATAAACGCCCCTGGCGATAAAACAAAAAGTAGAGTGACGTAATTTTCAGAATAAAGTGTAATGTCGAAAATTTTGCCGCTACCCAGAATCTCGCGGATTCCACCAAGCAAAACCAGCGCAAAACTAAATCCAAGCCCGATTCCCAATCCGTCGATGGCCGACGAAATTAAATTGTTTTTAGATGCAAAAGCTTCGGCCCTTCCCAAAACAATACAGTTTACAACAATCAATGGAATAAATAATCCAAGACTTTTATAAAGTGAAGGTAAATAAGCTTGCATAGCCAATTGTACAACAGTAACAAAAGCAGCAATAATTACAATAAAACTTGGAATACGTACTTTATCAGGGATAAAATCTTTTACCAACGAAACAACAATATTCGACATGACCAAAACAAAGGTAGTTGCAAGGCCCATCCCCAGCCCGTTAATGGCCGACGATGTGACACCTAAAGTTGGGCACATTCCAAGCAGCAACACAAAAACCGGGTTCTCTTTAATAAATCCTTTTGAAAAGTTTTTCCACTGACTCATTTCAATATTTTTTAATTTAGAATTCAATGTTCAGAGTTCAAAATTGTCTCTGTTTACGTTGATTCTAACCTGTTTTTATATTTATCTCCTTTAAGTTCACTTGTTTTTATATGACTTTTAAAATTTCGAATTAATTTCAAACTTCATCAGCCAGGTTAGTGGCTTACTGAAATTTATCTTTTGTAATAGATTCGTAATCCAAAAAACGATAAAGTTGAGAACGTATTTCTCCGGCGGAACCTTTTGCAAAAAGTATATTTTGAGTATGGGCATTAATCAATTTGCAAAGTGCTCTTTCTTTCTGCCAGCCAATAATATCTTCAAACCTGTTAATTGTAGCCATAATTCTAAACTCTGAACTCTGAACTATTTCTAATGTTCATACGAATTAAAAGCCCTGTTAAGAGCTTCTAAAAATGCACGCGACGTAATTGTTGAAGCAGTAATTGCATCAATATCACCTCCATCTTTTGATACCTCGAATTTGCTTGTTTTAGGATTTTTACCGATTACATTCTGATTTGGTTTTTCACTGTTATTAAACCAAACACCCATTTTTGATCCTAATCCGGGGGTTTCTTCATGTTCTAAAACTTCGTAACCCGACAGATTTCCAGAGTCATCGATTCCGGCCATAATTGAAATATAGCCGCTAAAACCCTTTTTCGTGTACGTTTTAATTGCAACACCAACTGATTCGCCGTTTTTAAATGCAGGGAAAAACTCCAAACTATCTCCATCGGCTTCTTTCAAAACTTTAAACGATTCACCAAGTTCATCAAATTCCGGAAGCACTTTTTTTATTGCTTCTTGTTGAGCCTTTAATTTTGCTGCCGCAATTGGACCCTTTGTTAAGTCGTAAACATAACCTAATGCAGCAGCAGCAACAACTGTTACCAGCAAAAGGGTAACCACCATATTTATAAATGTCGATTCGCGTTTTGCCATATTATTTCCCCCCAAATCTTTTTGGTTTCACATAAGTATTTATAAGTGGCGTAAACGCATTCATTATTAATATGGCAAATGAAATTCCATCAGGATACGCGCCAAATAATCGGATGCTGATTGTAATTATACCTATTCCCACCCCGAAAATAATTTGTCCCTTTGGTGTCATCGGCGACGAAACCATGTCGGTGGCCATAAAAACAGCTCCGAGCATTAAACCGCCCGTTAAAATATGATAGACCGGATTAATATACATTCCTGGATCTGCAAGCCAGAAAATTGCCGCAATAATAGCAACTGTTCCAATTATCGAAACCGGAATATGCCATGTTATTACTTTTTTGATTAGCAAATACAAACCACCGATTATAATCAACAGGGCAGATATTTCGCCAAGCGACCCTCCGATAGTTCCGAATAACATATCAAAAGCAGATGGTAGATTTTGAGAAATTTCCGAAATCGGAGTCCCGTTAGTTAATCCTTCTTTTATAATACTAAGTGGAGTAGCCGAAGTTATTCCGTCAATATCGCTACGTATATTTACCGGCCACGATGTCATTTGCACCGGAAATGAGATTAAAAGGAAAACCCTGCCAACCAATGCCGGATTAAAAATATTGCTCCCCAAACCCCCAAACGAAAGTTTACCAATTCCGATGGCAGCCAGCGAACCAATAACAATAATCCACCACGGTAAATTCGATGGAACGTTAAAAGCCAGTAAAATTCCTGTTACCAGAGCCGAACCATCAGTAATAGTTGATTTTATCTTTAGTAAATATTTTTGAATGATAAATTCGAATGCCAGGCAGGCGGCCACTGCAATTAATGTAACCCGGAGCGCATCGATCCCAAAAACAAAAACCGACCATATTAAAACCGGAATCATTGCAAATACAACCCTGTACATAATTTTTTGGGTCGAATCGTCCGAGTGAATGTGGGGGGATGGTGAAACTGTTAATATTTTATTCATTACTCAGTTTAAAGTTTAATGTTTAATGTTCAAAGTTTTACTTCTCACAATTTTTAAATCTGAATTATTTCTTTCTCGACCTTATAATTTGTCCTACTTTTCCTTTTCCATAACGGATGTAATCTAATAATGGACGATTTGAAGGACAAGTGTAACTGCACGACCCACATTCAATACAATCCATAATACGATCATTCTCTGCCTGGTCAAACATTTGTTTTTCGCCAAGTGTCATTAGAAGGTAGGGTTCCAGTCCCATTGGACAAACCGTGGAGCATCTTGAACAGCGAATACAATTTATATATTCTCCTCGTTTCGCATTTTCATTTTCCATTAACAGGATTCCCGAAGTCCCTTTTGTAACCGGAACATCGAGTGAGGCCACAGCACGTCCCATCATTGGTCCGCCACTAATTATTTTCCCTGTATTTTCAGGTAGTCCCCCGGCAATTTCTATCAACTCTGTAGTTGATGTCCCAATCCTGACTTTCAGGTTTACAGGATTTGAAACACCTTTTCCGGTAACGGTTACAACCCGTTCAAAAAGCGGTTTATTTTTTTGAATTGCTTCGTAAACAGCAAATGCAGTTCCCACATTACTTACTACGGCACCAACAGAAATAGGTAAACCACCGGCCGGGACTTCCTTCCCGGTTACTGCTTTAATTAGCTGCTTTTCCCCTCCTTGCGGGTATTTTACTTTTAGTGCAACAACACTAATTCCGTTATAATTTTTTGCTTTTTCAGTAAGAAGTTTAATGGCATCGGGTTTATTATTTTCTATCCCGATAGCAGCTCTTTCAACATTCAGGGTTTTCATCAAGAGTTGTGTCCCCACCAAAATCTCGTCTGCTTTTTCGAGCATCAAACGGTGGTCGGATGTTAAATAAGGTTCGCATTCCACACCATTAATTAAAAGCACTTCAGCTTTCATTCCCCTTGGCGGAACCAGTTTTACATGAGTGGGGAAAGTTGCCCCGCCCAGGCCAACGATTCCTGCCTCCTGGATTATTTTAATAATTTCTGGTCCTTTCAGATTAAAATCTTTTAACAAATCTTCAGATCGGTCAATATCTTTATTCCATTCATCACCTTCAACATTAATAAAAATTCCTTGTTTTGGGTATCCTGAACTGTCGGCAGAAAAATCTACTTTTTTCACTTTCCCAGAAACCGATGAATGGATATTAGTTGATACAAAACTGTTGCTTTTGGCAATTACCTGGCCTACTTTTACTTCGTCGCCTTTTTTAACGATTGGTGTTGCCGGAGCTCCAATATGCTGGGCAACTGGAATAAACACAGTTTTAGGTACGGGTAAAACCTGAATCTTTTTATTGGCCGATAATTTATTTTCCGGTGGATGTACACCGCCAAGTTTAAATGTTTTTAACATCCTTTTATTATTTTTCGGTGGCACATTCAGCTTTTTGATCTTGTTTTATTTTTCGGGGCGGAAAATTTAATTCAATAATTGAATTAGTCGGGCATACCGAAACGCATTTCCTGCACAATTTGCATTTATCGGAGTCGATAAAAGCCAGATTGTTTTCAATAGTTATTGCATCAAATTTACATTCTTTTTCACATTTTCCACAACCAATACAAGCCACACTACACGCTTTTCTGGCTACTCCACCTTTATCCTTGTTTCTACAGGCAACTACAACTTTTCTGTTTTTAGGATATTTTTTTCGAAGTTCAATAAGATCTTTTGGACATGCATCGACACAAGCTCCGCAAGCTACACATTTATCATCCAAAATTAACGGAACTCCCAAACCTTCGCGCAAATCAATGGCACCAAAATCGCAAGCATCGTAACAATCGCCGTAACCCAAACATCCGAATTGGCAATCGGATTCACCACTATATACCGACGCTGCAATTGCACATGTAGAAACACCATCGAAACTGCTGGTTTTTGGTCGGTGATCGCAGGTTCCGTTACATCGGATATACGCAACACGCGGATCTTTTTTAACCGCTTCGAGTCCTAAAATTGCAGCAACACTGCTCATGGTTTCATTTCCACCAACCGGGCAATTTAAATCCGACAAATTATCGGCTTTAACGCAAGCTTCTGCAAACGCCCGGCACCCGGCAAAACCACACCCTCCACAATTGGCACTAGGAAGTGCCTCTTCAACTTCGTCGAAACGGGGATCTTCAATAACTTTAAATTTTTGTGCCACAAAGAAAAGGATTATCGCAGCCGAGGTTCCTATAACACTCAGGGTGGCAATTGTATATATAATTGTAATACTCATATATTAATTGATTTCTTCCACTTCGAATTTGAAAACTTTTTTTAATTGATGACGAAAAAAATATAATAATACATAATATGGAATCAAAATTACCAACGAAAGCAAACCGCTAAACAACTCATTGTTTGTAACTGAAATGGCAACTACTAAAGTAAACAGAACAATTATAAAAGGCAAAATATATCCATAAAAAAGGGCCGTAAACCCTTTCGATTCCTGAAACACTACTGTTACTTCCTGTCCTGGAGAATATTTGTTCCTGAATTCTGCAATTTCAATTTCTTTTTCCTGTAAATCGGCTACCGAACATGCCCCGTTTGCATGGCACGAAGAACATGCAGATTGATTTACAATGGTTACAATCAACGAAGTACCCACTACTTCTTTTACAAAACCTTTATGTTTAATATCTGTTTTCGTAACGAATATTTTTGCTATTTCTAGATTGCAAATTTAGATATTTAAGGAAACCTATACATATCAAAATTCAGCTTTTATTGAAAATATTTAATTTAGAAATAATCTAATTTAGGCTATTTTCTATTGGCCCAAAATGTAGGCAATTTTTGAAATGAAACCACCAGTATAAAAACAAAATTTTAATTAATGTCGTTTAGTTTGCTAAAACCCTTCTACTTCGCTCAGGGTGACAGTCAATTTGAGAATTCAGCTAATTTTTTTAAGTATAATGAGAAAATGACAGAAATCCCAAAATACAATTATCAAATTTCAAATTCTTTAAAATGGATTCGTTTTAAAAATTCGATCTTTTGAGATTTGTATTTTATTTGTCAATTGTATTTTTGATATTTGGTAATTCATTATGAAACAATATTTTACATGAATCTGTCGCGGCTAGCAGAGTCAAAAACCTGGTGCTGGCCAATTAAAATTTTTATTATTCATTTTGAATTTTGATAATAAAAAACGGGCTGCTTTTATTTTTCTTTTTCCAAATTATTCTCAGGGTTTGCTTCTTCCCTGATAGAATTCACATCCCATGCACAATCGGTGTCGTGTATTGAATATTTTTTTTCAGCCCGCAGAGTTTCAGTTAATTGCTCGGAGAATCGTCGTGACTCTTCAATAAAACGATTTTGATCTTCTTGCCAATGTTCATATAAATCAGATAAAACTTCCTCATCGTGATGTTTAAAAGTTCTTGCTGCACGATGAGCTTCGTAGCGTGTAAAACCGAGACTAACAAGTGCTTTGGCTCCTAATTCAGCAGCCGAATTAAACAGTTCGAGTTGAACCGTTTTTACATTCAGATTAAAAAATTTAAATGCATGATACAAGTCTTTTGCCCTGGCAAGAATTTTAAGATCGGGATATTTTTGTCTGATATATTTAGTTCAATGTGAAAACCCACGTTCTTTGAACGTGGTCAGAGAAGTTTTAC
>JABGRN010000122.1:0-3250 GCA_018648265.1 Prolixibacteraceae bacterium
GATAAAAGAAAACTTTTTATCCCACCAACCCGATAATTAAACTGATCCATTATCAGGCATTTACTTTAAAACAAAAATATAAACATAAGAATTCGTCAAGCCGGGACCCGGAGTTTCCAACTCCAGATTGTTTGAGATGGAAACTCAAACTCCCAAAAAAAACATATTGAAAATTCAACATCTTTGGTAAAACAATCAACTTTTACTACATTGTTATTAAAAAAAACGGGTTTCGTTTTCTAACTGTTTCATTAGCATTCTACTATGTCTGATTCTGTTAAAACCAAGTCAACAAAAGTCCAACTTTTTGCATTAATTGTAGCTCCATCTCCACCTCGTTTGCAACGAGGGGGTTTAACTGTTGGTCGTTTGAAACAACAAAAAAAAGGCCATTTACATCTGGGATCAGGAGTTCCCAACTCCGGTTTGTTTGAGTTAGAAACTCAAACTCTTAAGATAGAAAAACCAAAAAGATGAAAAAACAACTACTTACCACAATTGCAGCAATAGTTTTCACACTGATAACACCACCTGCCCCTCGTTTGTAGCGAGGGGTAAACTGTTGGTCGTTTGAAACGACAATTATAAGATTAAAAAAACCGAATAAAAACCAAATAAAATGCAGAAACAACTACTCGCCACAATTGCAGCAATAGTTTTTACATTGGCAACTTTTGCCCAGCCGCCTGAAAAAATGACTTACCAGGCCGTCATCCGCAACAGCAGTGATGCCCTTGTGCGAAACGCAACGGTAAGCATGCGGATAAGTATCCTTCAGGGTTCTGTTGGCGGGGCTGTGGTTTACAGCGAAAGCCAGTCGCCGGTGACCAATGCCAATGGTTTGGTAAGTATTGAAATTGGAGGAGCAGGCCTTGGTAGCATCGACTGGTCAGCCGGCCCATTTTTTCTAAAAACAGAAACAGATCCTTCTGGTGGAGGGACAAATTATACGATAACCGGGGTGAGCCAGTTATTAAGTGTGCCCTTTGCTTTACATGCAAAAACGGCAGAAACAATTTCGGGGGAAATTGAAGAAACCGATCCCGATTTTAACAGTTCGGTTGCTGCCGGGATAACAGAAACCGACACTGCCAACTGGAACAACAAAACCGGAAGTTATACTGAAACCGACCCCTATTTTGAAGTCTCGGTTGCCGCCGGGATAGCAGGAACCGACATAGCTAACTGGAACAATAAACAAAATGCCATTACCGGCAGCGAAGTGGAATTTGACAATTGGGACAAAAATGCCTCAGACGATTTTAATGGTTGGTACAGCAAATTAATTGGCAGGCCAACACAAGTTGGGTTTTTTACCAACGATGTTGGTTATCTCACTACAGAGGTTGATGGCGATATAACCAACGAAATCCAAATCATAAGTATCAGCAACGACACCATTTATTTATCGAATGGGGATTTTGTAAAACTCCCTGCTGAAACAGACCCTGTTTTTACAGCGTGGGACAAAAACACTGGTATTGCGATTTCCGAATCGCAAATCAGCGACCTCGACCACTTTACTACCTCCGATGAAACCGACCCAATATTTGATGGTTCAATTGCCAGAGGGATTACAGCAACAGATACGACCAACTGGAATGATAAATTAGATATTGAAGTTGATGGCGACCCAAGCAACGAAATCCAAATCCTCAGCATTGGCAACGACACCATTTATTTAACCAACGGAGGTTTTGTAAAACTACCTGCTGAAACCGACCCTGTGTTTACAGCTTGGGACAAAAACACGGGGATTGCTATTTCAGAATCGCAAATCACCGACCTCGACCATTTTACAACTGGCGATGAAACAGACCCGGTTTTTGATGGTTCAATTGCCAAAGGAATAACCAGTGCGGATACTACTAACTGGAACGATAAATTAGATGTTGAAGTTGATGCCGATCCAAACAACGAAATCCAAATCCTCAGCATTGGCAACGACACGATTTATTTAACCAATGGGGGTTTTGTAAAACTCCCCGCCGAAACCGATCCTGTTTATGCATCGTGGGACAAAAGTACAGGTATTGCGATTTCCGAATCGCAAATCACCGACCTCGACCATTTTACTACCGGCGATGAAACCGACCCAATATTTGATGGTTCAATTTCAAAAGGAATAACTGCAACCGACACAAGCAATTGGAACAATAAATTAGATGTTGAAGTTGATGCCGACCCAAGCAACGAAATCCAAATCCTCAGCATTGGCAACGACACCATTTATTTAACCAACGGAGGTTTTGTAAAACTACCTGCTGAAACCGACCCTGTGTTTACAGCTTGGGACAAAAACACGGGGATTGCTATTTCAGAATCGCAAATCACCGACCTCGACCATTTTACAACCGCCGATGAAACCGACCCTATTTTTGATGGTTCAATTTCAAAAGGAATAACTGCAACCGACACAAGCAATTGGAACAATAAATTAGATGTTGAAGTTGATGCCGACCCAAGCAACGAAATCCAAATCCTCAGCATTGGCAACGACACCATTTATTTAACCAACGGAGGTTTTGTAAAACTACCTGCTGAAACCGACCCTGTGTTTACAGCTTGGGACAAAAACACGGGGATTGCTATTTCAGAATCGCAAATCACCGACCTCGACCATTTTACAACTGGCGATGAAACAGACCCGGTTTTTGATGGTTCAATTGCCAAAGGAATAACCAGTGCGGATACTACTAACTGGAACGATAAATTAGATGTTGAAGTTGATGCCGATCCAAACAACGAAATCCAAATCCTCAGCATTGGCAACGACACGATTTATTTAACCAACGGGGGTTTTGTAAAACTCCCCGCCGAAACCGACCCTGTTTATGCATCGTGGGACAAAAGTACAGGAATTGCGATTTCCGAATCGCAAATCACCGACCTCGACCATTTTACAACCGCCGATGAAACCGACCCGGTTTTTGATGGTTCAATTGCCAAAGGAATAACCAGTGCGGATACTACTAACTGGAACAATAAATTAGATGTTGAAATTGACGATGATGTAAGCAACGAAATCCAAATCCTCAGCATTGGCAACGACACTATTTATTTAACCAACGGAGGTTTTGTAAAACTCCCGGCTGAAACCGACCCGGTTTTTGGTGGTTCAATTGCCAAAGGAATAACTGCAACCGACACAAGCAATTGGAACAATAAGTTAGATGTTGAAATTGACGATGATGTAAGCAACGAAATCCAAATCCTCAGCATTGGCAACGACACCATTTATTTAACCAAC
>JABGRN010000122.1:3350-11722 GCA_018648265.1 Prolixibacteraceae bacterium
AAGCAACGAAATCCAAATCCTCAGCATTGGCAACGACACCATTTATTTAACCAACGGAGGTTTTGTAAAACTACCTGCTGAAACCGACCCTGTGTTTACAGCTTGGGACAAAAACACGGGGATTGCTATTTCAGAATCGCAAATCACCGACCTCGACCATTTTACAACCGCCGATGAAACCGACCCTATTTTTGATGGTTCAATTTCAAAAGGAATAACTGCAACCGACACAAGCAATTGGAACAATAAATTAGATGTTGAAGTTGATGCCGACCCAAGCAACGAAATCCAAATCCTCAGCATTGGCAACGACACCATTTATTTAACCAACGGAGGTTTTGTAAAACTCCCGGCTGACACAGCCTGGACAATATCCGGAAATAACATGTATTCTACTCCTAGCGGTAATATTGGAATTGGCACAGACAATCCAAATTATAAATTAGATATTTTTGGTGATGTAGTTGCAGAGGGGTTTAGGATTAGGCGTGTGAGTGATGGAAATGAAACTGTACACAAAATTATGGATGCCGGTGGTTCAATCCAATATTATAACTCTTCTGGTAATCGTGGACATTACTTTTTTACAAATGATGGCTCTACAGTTGAATCTAGAATGAGTATTATGGGTGATGGGAAAGTAGGCATTGGTACAACAACTCCTTCCAATACTTTAACTGTTGACGGGACTGCTGATTTTACAGGAAGTGTTAGTATTGGTGCTTCAAATGCAGATGCTTCAGCTCTATTGGATGTGAGCAGTACCGAGAAGGGAATTTTAATTCCACGTATGACTGCTTCACAAAGAGGAAATATTGCAAACCCCGCTACTGGCTTATTGTTATATCAAATCGACGGTTCTTCAGGACTTTATTATAATGCAGGTTCACCTTCTTCTTCAAATTGGATACAACTTTCCTCAACTCTTATAACTCAATTAGCTGATGCAGACGGTAATACTAAAATACAGGTAGAAGAAAGCACTAATGAAAATCATATACGTTTTGATATAGACGGATATGAAGCTATGACCATCAACAATTATAAAAAAGTTGGAATTGGTACTACCACTCCTTCCAATATCTTATCTGTTAATGGAGATGCTGATTTTGTAGGGGATGTTAGCATTGGGAGCGCAGTTGCTGCCCCTTCAGCTATTTTAGATTTAAACAGTACAAGTAAAGGCTTTTTGCCACCGCGATTGACAAAAGCTGAAATAACCGCAATAGTAAACCCAGAAAATGGGTTACAAGTTTATAATATTGATGATAACCGTTTCTACTTTTTTGATGGAGTTGATGAGCAATGGAAAGAAATAGCTATTGGTACAGGTTTCGTTAATAAATCATGTGGAATTATATTTGACAGAGACGGTAACTCATACAAAACGATACAGATAGGTACTCAATGCTGGATGGCCGAAAATTTGGCAACTACAACTTTCAACAATACTCTCCCCATACCCCTGGTAATTGATAATACTGAATGGGTAAATTTAACCACTCCAGCCTATTGCTGGTACGATAATGACAAGGTAACTTATGGCGACACTTATGGAGCACTTTACAATTGGTATGCAGTGAATGAAGGTAACCTTTGCCCAGCTGGATGGCATGTGCCTAGTGATGCTGATTGGTGTATACTGTTACAAGAGATAGACGCAACAGTTATTTGTTATTCAGATGTTGGTTTTATTGGAATTGATGCCGGTTTACATCTTAAAAATGATAGTGGTTGGCCTTCCGATTGCAATGGTGACAATAGTAGCGATTTTTCTGCTCTTCCGGGCGGTTTAAGAAGACTCGGCTCAAGCTTCTCTGTTACTGGCACGGGTTACTGGTGGAGTTCTACTGAGTTCAATAATAACCCGATCTTCGTGTCTTTGCATTCGTGGTCTAGCGCTGTAGAACGTGATGTCTATGATAAGTCGTATGGTTTATCAATTCGTTGCGTTAAGGATTAGCAAGCTAAGCGAGCTTTGATATTGGTTTATTTGGCTCTTTATCTATTTAGTCAGTAAATTGAAAATCGGAAAGAGAATAGTAAATTATAGACAAATGAAAAAACTAACAATCATCCTTATTTCTATTGCTCTAATAATTACAAGTTTAAGTGCACAAAATATTGTTACTAAAGTTGGTAATTCCACAGTCGAAGGAGAGTTTCAGATAAAAATCAATGCCGGTGATGTTAAAATAGTTTTTCAAGGAAATGGACAAGTGGGCATTGGAACTGATGCTCCAAATGCTTCATCTCCACCTCGTTTGCAACGAGGGGGTTTAACTGTTGGTCGTTTGAAACGACAATTGAAAGGCAATTTACATCCGGGATCCGGAGTTTCCAACTCCGGTTTGTTTGAGTTGGAAACCCAAATCCCCAAAATAAAAAGAGAGAACCGTTCCCTCTATGTTTAAAACAGAAGGAACGGTTCTTTGCTTCTCCTAAATTCAAAACCTCATTTGAATTTTTATAGGAACTTTCACCCGTTGACTTCTCGTCACCGGATGAATATTTTACTCTAATTTATTCACCGTGTGGACCCAAGCCAACCGGTGAAAGTCAAATGCCCCTCGTTTGTAATGAGGGGTAAACTGTTGGTCGTTTGAAACGACAATTGAAAGGCAATTTACATCCGGGATCCGGAGTTTCCAACTCCGGTTTGTTTGAGTTGGAAACCCAAACCCCCAATCAAAAAAGAGGACCGTTCCCTCTCTATTAAAAACTGAAGGAACGGTTCTTTGCTTCTACCAAATAAAGTCTCTTACGCGACAATTTAAAACAAAAAGGCCCGCAATAATTATTTTATTTCCGAGCAAAATGCAGTTTGTTTTTAACCCTAACGGTTATAGCATTTTTCAAAATAATAAATATCTTTAAAATAATGAAAGCCAGAAGATTATAATTTCACTTCTGGCTTTTTAACTTAAAAAATAAATTATGAGAAAAAATCAAAAAATATTTTTTCAACATTTCCAATATTATTGAAATCCAGTCAAAATATTTTTCATTAAAATATTGTCTTTATTTCCTGGCTACGGCTTCTTTAAATTCACTTAAAATTGATTCAAAAGTTGATTTCACCGAGATGATTTCAGTTGACCTAAATGCATTCGAACCTGCAAAAGCATAACCGTTAAAAAAGTTCCCTTTCATGGCACTCATCAAAGCTGCAAATATGCAGTATGGCGTTTTTTCAATGTCACAGGTTTTTAAACATTTGTAGGGGCATTTTATAGGGCGTTTTTCACCCCGGTTTACCTTTTCAATAAATTCATTACGAATTGCCCTGCCTGGCATTCCAACCGGACTTTGGATAATTTCCATGTCGCCTTCGGTAGAGTCAATGTATGATTGCTTAAATTTTTCTGATGCGTCACATTCATTGGTTGTAACAAATCGGGTCCCCATTTGAACACCGGAAGCTCCTAAATCCATAATTTCTTTTATGTCGGCACCAGTGTAAATACCGCCGGCTGCTATAACCGGAATAGAAACGTTAAATTGTTCTTCAAATGGTTTTACATGTGTAACAACATCAGGAACCAGTTTTTGCAATTCAAAATCGGGGTTGTCAATTTGGTTTCGTTTAAAGCCGAGATGCCCACCTGCTTTTGGTCCCTCAACCACAAATGCATCAGGTAGATAGTTGTACAATTCTTTCCATTTTTTGCAAAGGATCCCTGCCGCCCGACCGGAAGAAACAATGGGTACCAGTTTTGTTTTAGCCCCTTTAGTTAAATATTGCGGGAGATTCAATGGAAGCCCTGCACCAGAAAAAATAATATCTGCTTTTTCGGCAATTGCTGTCTTAACCAAATCAGAGAAATTGGTCAAAGCAACCATAATGTTCACGCCAATAATCCCGTTGGTTTTTTCTCGTGCTGTTGCAATTTCCCTTTTTAGGGCACGCATATTTGCTTCTAAAAAATTTTTGGCAGAGTCTTTTTCAAACATCCCGATCCCAACGGCAGCAATTACACCAATTCCACCTTCATTGGCAACTGCCGACGCTAGCTTCGACATTGAAATCCCAATGCCCATTCCCCCCTGAATAATTGGAAGTTTTATCTTTAAGTCTCCAATTTGTAAAGCCTTCATATTATTACTTTTTAAAATATTGCGGTAAAGATAATTTAAAAGGCTTCAAATTAATTTAAAACTTCAATTCTGATGGCTTCAAATTGTTAATAATTATGAAATAGTAATATTCAGGTAGAAATAAAGTAAAACTTGAAAAATCGTACACTCTGGTCCTTGATTCGAAATGTATAAATCAGCACTTGAATTTCATCGTTTGTACAACAGTTTATAGCTCAGATTAGAATCTAAAATGATTGATAATCAATATTTTGTGAATTTAATAAATTTTATTTTTTGAATTTTATTTTCCCTCGATCATAATAAAATTATCATATTTACCAGTCTGTTCTAATGTTTAAATATTCTATGAATAAGTTGCTGGCAAGCATAAATAGGATGCAGTGAACTAATGGAATATTGATTTTTCTTAACTAATTATTTTAATTATCTTTCAATATTATTAAACCGAATTAACATGAATTATAACCGACGTTCGTTTGTAAAAACCATTAGTAAAAGTGGGATAGCTTTAACTCTAACTCCACATTTCGATTTGTTAAATGAAAAAGCGGGAAGAGTGAAAGTACTAAACCCCAAAAATCGCGTACCTATTAGTTTTATTATCGATGATTCGACTTGTTTGGTTAACATGGCATATTTTGGGATTCCACAGTTTGGAGAAGTATTTCCTGACAAATATAAACAGGATTGGCGCAAACTTCCCCGCGAAATCCCTGACAGTTTTGTCCGTGAATTTGCTGAATGGAGTCAGGATAACGGGGTAAAAGGAAAATATAGCATTGTTCCATACCCAGCTTGCACTGGGTGGGTGAACCGTTTTATTCCGGGATGGACTGAACGAGAATTGAAAGAGAGCCTTGACCTTGTTCGAGAAATGATATTGCCCAATTGGGATATTCACCCAGAAATGATAAGTCATACACGAGTAATTGATATTAAAACCGGCAAGCCTTTTGAAACAGCTTCTCCCAATTTTATGGAAAACTGGGAATGGAGCCAAAATAAAAGTGCGGACGAACTGGCAGCTTACCAAGCGTTTGCACTAAATATTCTGAAAGAAGCCGGACTACCTTGCGAGGGAGTTACCACACCAGGAGGTTATGGTAATCGCAATCAAAATAATTTGGCTCTTGGAACACTTGAATCGGTACGCGATGTTTATGGTGCTGAAATTCCGCACTACTTTCGTAATTTGTACACTGAAAAAGGTAAAAGTGTGGCTCCCGAAGTGTTGCACCCTTCAGATCTTGATGGTCCCGACCCAAAATGTGTTGTCTCGATAAATGGCTGCACTGGCGACTGGTTTGGTGGCTGGGACGGGCTGGTTCCGGGCAATGTTGATAAATTTATTACCGAAGATTTAAAAACAGGCCGGATGGTTGATGTTATAGATAGCGGCGAACCTGCAGTAATGGTGTGCCACTGGCCGGGTATTTATTACAACGGCGACAAAGTTGGGTTTAACATTTTTAAAAAAGTAGTTCATCGGCTTAACCAAAAATACGATCATTTAATCTGGATGAAATTAAGCGAGATTTCCAGGTACTGGGCTGCAAAAGAATTAACATCCATTACTATTAATAATAACACAATTAAATTAAAAGCTCCTTTTTCGGCCCCCGATTTTACATTGAAAATTGAAAATACTTTAAAAACACCAATATTACAAAACGGAATTCCCTTAGAAAGGGTAAGTAGCTTGAAAGATTTAAAAGCAAACTCTTTTTATCCCGACGAAAACGGTGCAGTACTTTGTTTCAATCTGGAAAAAGGTGAAACTGAAATAAGTATTTAAAAACCAAGAGTTTGGTATAGAAATTTGTATTCTAATCTCTTGTAATTTTGGTCTGTTGTTATTCCTTTGTTTTTCATAAAAGTGTAAACATCAATGTGGATATGAATCATATTTTCAACTTTTAAAATTTACTATATTGCGCCGCAAATATTTACGGTATAAATACTTAAAATATGAAAATAGCCATTAAATAATATCATAAAACGAATTATTTAAATTAGGCAATTTCATAAAATTATTAATGAAAACTAAAAAATTTAATGCGATGAAAAAACTGTTATTGGCTATTTTTGCAGTTGGATTGGTATTTAGTTCATGCAAAAACGAAAACAAAGAAATTACAGCAACTATGGAAAATCCATTTTTTACAACGTGGACAACACCTTTTGGGGTTCCTCCTTTCGGCCAAATTCTTGAAGAACATTACATTCCTGCAATTCAGGAAGGAATTACTCAACGTCAGGCTGAAATTGATGCAATTGTTGCAAATACCGATAAGCCGACTTTCGAAAATACCATACTTGCATTGGATAAATCGGGCGAATTGCTGAGTAAGGTAAATGGCGTTTTTGGCCCTTTAAATTCGGCTAATACAAACGAAAATATGCAAGCTATTGCACGCGAAATTTCGCCTTTGATGACAAAACATCGTGACAATATTTCGATGGACCCCGAACTTTTCAAAAAAGTGAAAGCAATTTATGATAAAAGGGAAGAATTGAATTTTGATGCAGAACAAATGCGGGTTACAGAAAAATATTATCAGGATTTTGAAAGGAACGGTGCTAACCTTTCTGCTGAAGACCAGGAAATATTAAAAAGTTTAAATGCAGAATTGTCTCCCTTAAGCCTTAAATTTGGTGAAAATCTTTTGGCAGAAACCAATAAAAATTTCAAACTGATTATTGATAATGAAGCTGATTTAGCCGGATTGCCCGATGATGTAATAATAAGGGCGGCCGATGCTGCAAAAAGGGTTGGTGAAGAAGGCAAATGGGTTTTTACACTTGCAAAACCAAGTATGTTACCATTCTTACAGTTTTCGGAGAAACGTGAATTGCGCGAAAAACTGTATCGTGGTTATTTTATGCGTGGCGACAACGATAACGAAAATGACAATAAAGAGACGATTAAGAAAATAGTAAAACTACGAGATCAAAAGGCAAAATTACTTGGTTTTAATAATCATGCAGAATATGTTATCGATATTAACATGGCAAAAAAACCACAGGCTGTTTACGATTTTTTGATGGAACTTTGGGAACCGGCATTACAAATGGCAAAACAGGATGTTAAAGAAATGCAGGCGATTATTGATAGCGAAGGTGGAGATTTTAAATTGGCATCGTGGGACTGGTGGAATTATTCAGAAAAATTGCGTAAAGCAAAATTTGATTTAGATGAGGCAGAGATTAAACCTTATTTCAGCCTCGAAAATACAACAAATGGAGTTTTTTATGTTGTTGAAAAATTATACGGGCTAAAATTTATCCTGCGCGAAGATTGGCCAACTTATCATGAAGAGGCCTCGGCATACGAAGTACAGGAAGCAGATGGATCGAACCTTGGAGTTTTATATATGGATTTTCACCCGCGCGACGGGAAAAGAGTCGGAGCCTGGTCAACAGGATTCAGGAGTGCTTCTTATAAAGATGGAAAAAGAGTTCCAAGAATTGGTTCTATTGTAATGAACTTTACACGCCCGGCTGGCGATACGCCTGCGTTATTAAGTTTCGATGAAGTAACAACCTTTTTCCACGAATTTGGCCATGCCTTGCACGGACTATTTACCGATGGCCCGTATGATCGGACAGCAGGTAGGGTTCCGCGCGATTTTGTAGAACTTCCCTCGCAAATTATGGAAAACTGGGCCGCCGAACCGGAAGTAATGAAAGTGTATGCCAAGCATTACGAAACAGGCGAAGCAATTCCAGATGAATTAATTGATAAATTAATGAAAAGCGGAACTTTTAACCAGGGTTTTATAACTGGCGAATATGTTGCAGCCTCGTTGTTAGATTTGGATTATCATACCCCTGAAAATGCTGAAATTACGGATGTTCGTGAGTTTGAAATAGCGGCCATGGATAAAATAGGTTTAATACCAGAGTTTATCCCTCGTTACCGAAGTACTTATTTCTCGCATATTTTTGCAGGGGGATACTCTGCTGGTTACTACGTATATTATTGGGCGGCGGTTCTAGATACCGATGCGTTTAATGCGTTTAAAGAAACTGGTGATATTTTTAACCAGGAATATGCGGCAAAATTCAGGACCTTATTAGAAAAATGTGGTGCCGACGAAGGAATGAATGTATATATGGATTTCAGGGGAAAAGAACCTTCAATTGAACCATATCTAAAAAAGAAAGGATTAAAATAAAAATTATCAAATACAGAAAGAGGTTGTTAAGGCAACCTCTTTTTTTGGTGTGCCGTGCATGGTAAATAACTAGGTGATGCAAGTTCACTATGG
>JABGRN010000019.1 GCA_018648265.1 Prolixibacteraceae bacterium
TAAAACTTCTCTGACCACGTTCAAAGAACGTGGGTTTTCACATTGAACTAAAAAGCGACAATAAATTCTTTGTTATGGCTGCCAGTTTAGCTCAACGTGCCGTGGATTACGTGCTGGAACATCAGCAGAAACCGGTTGCACCTGCGGAAATCAATAACGAAAAAGAAGCCATTCCGGTTTCCTTCTCTTTTTAAAAGAAGGGTTATGAAAAAAATACAAAAATTTGAATATCTAATCAACCGAATTGCACTCCGATATGGGGTGCATACGGTTTCTCCTGATTTCCTGACCCTGCTCATTTGTGCTTTCTCACATGGTAGGATGGAAGATAAATACCTGGATACCATTCGTAAATATGAAAAGCCGGAAGCTTATCTGATTTCTGAAGCATTGGCTGCCCTTGTTATTGAGATGACAGGCGATGGAACCGGGTTGGTAGATGTGCTGGGCGATTATTTTCAACAACATTTGAGCTTCGGCAAGAACGGCCAGTTTTTTACCCCACAACCCATTTGCGATATGATGGCAAGGATGCAAAATGCGACTCAACCAACGAAACGCATTGCCGACCCTGCTTGTAGTAGCGGACGAATGTTAATGGCAATGGCAAAAGTCAATAGATTTTCTACTTTCTATGGGGCAGATGTGGATCCAAATTGTGCTAAAATGGCTGTAATAAATCTATGCCTAAACGGGATGTTTGGTGAAATTGCCTGGATGAACAGCTTAACCAATGATTTTTATGCTGCATGGGAAATATTCCCAACAGTGAAAGGCGTTCCATGTATCCGGCAAATTTCCGAAAAAGAGAGCTACATACATTTGAAATTTCCGGAGAAAAAATAGGAAACTAAAGTAATTAGGAGGGAGCAATTGATATTTGAATTCTGAATTTATTTTCATAACTTGTACGTGCAATGCCATTCCTGGCATTGTGTGTTTGGGGGTTAACATTAAAGGGTGGTTATTGAACTGCCCTTTTTCTTTTTCTGAGAAGGAAACCACTCCAAATTCCGTTACAAAGATATTGATCGCCCGTCAGAACCAGGCAAGGCCAAGCCCTTCGGGTTCGGTCAGCTTTCCTTTTTTTCAATTGTCCCCCTGTTTTTAGGGGGACGAGCGAAGCGGAGGGGGTCTGTATGCACACCAGGAAACCAGACATTCAGCCTTGCACTTATCTGCCGCGGCTCAATGGTGTTGGTACCGTAATTTTAACCGGTGTGCCAGATACCAAAATAAATCCCAAGGGCATGGGTAAAACATTATGACAACAGCAACTGCGAAAAAAACAAACGGCAAAGCTGAAAGTGCAAAATTGGAAGTAGTAAAATCGGAACTTAAAAACGAGAATCCGATTATCAGTTTGGAAAAACGCATCCAGAAAGTGCAGAACCTGACCATTGTGATTGAGAAGTGGCGGAAGCTTAACGATGCAAAACAGAACCTGAACGAGTTTCAGTTGGGCAACGATGGGTTGAGTGCCACAATTGCCCTGAGAGATGCCGCAGGCCGAGAGTTTAAAACCAGCCACAACATTGTGGTAACAACGGTTTTAGAAACTGTGCAAAATGTGCTCGATGAAAAGATTACCGAAGTGGAAGCACAAATTAACTTCGAATAGAAAGAGAAGGGGCGGAAGCCCCTTTTTTGGTCTTTACGCCGTAATATTCCTATAAATTGGTACGTAGACAATTTACTTATACTATGGAAGTAAGTATAAGGTGATATTTATTTGGCTTTACTTTTATTTAAAGAAATTCTTAAAAACTTCAATTGAAATCTGAGATTATGATTGTATTAACGACTATGATCGTTTGTATTTTCTATTTCTCAAACTCACTCGGACTAACCCCAAACGCCTTTTTAAAACATTTTCGGAAATACTTTGGGTCGTTAAAACCAACAGCATATGCAACTTCAGAAATCATTAGTTTTTTTTGTCGAAGCAGTTGAGTCGCTCGTTTCATTCGGAATGAACGAATAAATTCATTGGGTGTCATTCCGGTTAAGGCTTTTAATTTTCTGTATAAATGAACAGTACTTAAATTGGTTTCAGAAGCTAGTTTTTCCACACTAAATTCAGGTTCAGAAATATTTTCTTCAATAACTTCACCAACCTTCGTCATAAATTTTTCATCAATCGAAATCACTTCAACTTCTTTAGGTTCGGGCATTTTTACCCCGGCATATTTCTGATGTAGTTTTGTACGGTTTTCAATAATATTTTTAACAACCAGCTGCAATTGTTCCACATTGAACGGTTTGGAAATGTAATAATCTGCACCAGTTTCAAGCCCTTCAATTTCACTGTCTCTGGTATTTTTAGCAGTTAACATAATTATCGGAATGTGATTCGAACTCAAATTCTTTTTAACACTTTTTGTAAATTCCAATCCGTCCATTTCTGGCATCATTACATCTGTTATTATGAGATCCGGACCATTTCTGTGTACTTTTTCCAATCCCTCTCGTCCGTTTGAAGCCAATAAGATATTGTATTTTTTGTTGAATATTTCAGCAAGGAAATTTCGTAAATCATTATAATCTTCAACAATCAGAATCGTAATTTTTTTTGATGAAATGGGTTGGTCATCGCCCGAATCTTCACTGTCGGGAAGAAGGGGGAGTGGCAGACTATTTACAGTTTCAACATAATCTTTTTCAGCAGTAACTTTTTGTGTGATTTCTTCCTCGGTGAAAAAATTTTCCAAAGCAGGCAGCCAAACATAAAACATGCTACCAACTCCCACTTCACTTTCCAACTGAATAAAACCACGGTGCAGTTCAACCATTTTTTTTGTAAACGATAAACCAATTCCTGTTCCACCAACATTTAGTTTTCCTGAATCGATTTGAGCGAAACGGTCAAAAATGTATTGTTTATTATCTTCACTGATACCTTTTCCTGTATCTTCAACAACTAAACAAAAATAATCTTCTTTCGATTCATTTGTTACATTTGACAGAAAATCAATTTCACCTTTGTTTTTTAACGACACTTTTATGGTTCCACCTACTGGTGTAAATTTAAATGCGTTTGATAGTAAATTGTAGTAAATCTTTTCCACCTTATCTTGATCGTACCAGTAATGAACCGAATCATGATCTGATTCAAACGAAAAGTCGAGGTTTTTTTGACTAGCAAAATCCTGAAAATTATCAGAAAGATTTCGAAGTTGTTCACCAATGTCGGAATAACTCACATGTAATTTCATTTTGTTTTTTTCGGCTTTCCTAAAATCCAGCAGCTGCTCAACAAGTTTTGAAAGTATTGAAACGCTACGGTTCATCATATTTAAATAATTCTCTTTTTGTGTTTCCGGTAGTTTGCCTTTGCTGTTAATTAATTTTTGTAGTGGCCCGGAAATCAATGTTAGTGGTGTTCGAAATTCGTGCGAAATATTTGTGAAAAACTGTAATTTAAACTGGTCAATCTCAACCTGACATTTATGTTCTTCTTTTTCTTTAGCTAATTCGCGCTTAATACGAATTCTTGCTTTCATTTGCTCTCTTATAAAATATACAATGGTTAGTATTACCAAAACATATAATAGTATGGCGAGGTTAGTTTTTGCCAGGGGTGGTGAAATTTTGAATTCAATTGTTTTTTCGTTGTCGCCCCATTCTCCATTAATATTCGATGCTTTTATCCTGAATTTGTATTTGCCTCTTTTTAGTCCTGTATAGATAACCATTCTGTTGTTGTACGGGGCATAATTCCAGTCTTTATCTGCACCTTCCAGTTTGTATGCAAATTCAATTTTTTCCGGGTAAACGTATTCAATGGCCGTAAAATCGAAGTTTATCACATTTTCGTTATGTTTTAGTTCAATTTTCGGAGAAAGATTCAACGATTTATTAAAAAGCACCCTGTCACCCACTTCTTCTCCGGGATAAATATTTTGACTGTTAATTTTAATTCCTGTAAAATAAACTTTTGGGAACTCACTTTTCTTTAAAATTTTCTCAGGATTAAAAACACTGACACCTGAATTACCACCAAACATTAATTCGTTCCTTGAATTCCGAATGCACGATGACAAATTAAAAATATCTCCTTGTAGCCCGTCTTTTTTATAATAATTCCTGAATTTGTTATCCTCCGGATTAAAACTGGACAATCCGTTTTGTGTGCTAATCCAAATAGTTCCAGACATGTCCTCCTGAATTCCTTTAATTACATTATCAGCCAATCCGTCGGATTTAAAAAAGGATTGAAATTCTCTGGTCTGTTTATTAAATAAATTTAAACCTTCCTGAGTTCCTACCCATAATCTTCCTTTCGAATCTTCAAAAATTGTATTTACAAGGTCGTTGCTAATACTATTTTTATCATCTGGATTATGTGTATGATGAATAAATTGGGCATTTTGTAAATTGGTATTTTCTTTTAATACTAATTGGTCTAAACCGCCGCCCCACGAACAAATCCATAAATTTTGATCATCATCTTCGTAAACTGCACGGATAAAATTGAAACTAAGCGAAGTTTCAACTTGCGAATTATTTTTGAAATGATAAAATTTGTTTTCGTTCCAATCGTATTTATCTAACCCATCGTATGTAGCAATCCAAATTCCCGATTCATCTTTTGCCGGAAAAATAAACCAAATATTGGCATCAGAAATACTATTTGGATTCTGAGAATCATGTTTGAAACTTTGAAACTGATCAGTTTTTGGGTTGTACATATTCACCCCTTTTGTTGTCCCGATCCAAAGTTGTCCGAGATAGTCGAAACAGGTAGATTCAACAATATCGCTGCATAACGAAGCAGAATTATTTGGATCGTGGTAAAATGCCTCAAAACTTGCAGTTGTAGGATCATACTTGTTCAATCCACCACCAAAAGTTCCGAACCAAAACTTTCCATCTGGACTTTCCGAAATTGCTTTTATTACATTGTTTGATAAACTATTAGAATTATTTGGAATGTGCTGGAGATGTGTAAAAATCTGTGTTCCGGGATTTACACGGTCGATACCTGTCTCTCTTGCAGCAATCCACAGAAGTCCATCATCGGTAGAATTCACTGAAAACAGATGGTTTCTGCTAATTGATTGATCATTGTAAACATCATGCTGATATTTTTTGAAAGTTTCTTCTCGAGGATTGAAAAGGAAAAGACCTCCTCCAAATGTTCCAATCCAAATTTGTCCATTTCCATCTTCAACAATGGAATAAATGTTTTCTTCCGAAAACCAATTTTCAGCATCTCTTTTGGGGAGATAATGTTTAAAAGTAATTTCCGACTGTTTTGTATCAATAATAGTAAAACCATTGTCACTTCCAACCAAAATATTACCCTGATTATCTTCTTCAATAGTGAAAATTACCGATTCTCCAAATTCGGAGTTGTCAGGTCTTTTAGAAGAAATATGCTGGAATTTGAAAGTGCCGTAATTTTTATCTTCTGCAGACAATAAACTTAGTCCGCCCCCTTCAGTACCAATCCATAAATTATCGTTACTATCAGAAAACAGGCAAAATATTCGGTTATTACTTAGCGTTGATGAATCTGTGTATTCAGAATAGAATCGTTGAAATGAGGGTTGTTCGTTTTCCCAACTGGTTAATTTATTTAGTCCGTAAAAAGTGCCAATCCAAAGACTTCCATTTTTATCTTCTGTAATTGCAGAAATGGTATTATTAGAAAGACTGCCCGGATTGTCTGCTTCGCTTAAAAAATGAACAAGTAGCTCATCGACAGGGTTATAAAGGTTTAATCCTTTATCTGTGCCAATCCATATTCGTCTGGATTTATCTTCAAACAAAGATTTAATTACTCCATTGCTTAAAGTATTTTTTTGTTCATCTCCGTAATTATATGTTTTAATTTGAAATCCGTCATATTTATTCAGACCTGCGTCAGTACCAAACCACATAAATCCCTGGTGGTCTTTTAAAATAAT
Source organism: Prolixibacteraceae bacterium (assembly GCA_018648265.1). Classification (GTDB taxonomy): domain Bacteria; phylum Bacteroidota; class Bacteroidia; order Bacteroidales; family Prolixibacteraceae; genus Draconibacterium. The sequence goes on from JABGRN010000019.1 coordinate 5,913, forward strand.
ACTTGTAACATTCGAGCTTAATCCCTGTTCGGCTGTTAAATGTTTAAATTTTAACTCAGCCTCAGCTTTTCCCCAAAATGGTTTCTGACCAAACGAATTAATTTGGAATAAAAAGCAGATTGGGAGTATTAACAATAGAAAACGATTTGCGAAATTTAAATTCATAAAAACAGGACCTTTTTCACGGATTGATATAGAACTATAAATTAAACACTTTTTAACTTCATTTAGATTGACTGAACCTAAATGTAAGAAAATTACCCCACTTTGGAAAGAAATGTGCATTTTTCCGTTGGATTTGCCCCCTTACAGAAAGATATCTGCACCCAATAGATTTTTACATCAAAGTACTTTTAACCATCGAAAAATTTAATTGAAAATCTAACAAGTGTAAAAATCATTATTTATGAGAAACTACAAAAAAGACAAATTTCTATTTGGAAGAATGTTCTCAGGTAGTTTGGGAATTTTTCTTTCGATGCTGTGTTTGGTACTATTCCAAACAACCGGATTTGCACAAACAAAGACAGTAAATGGTACTGTTACTACTGATTCCGGAGAGTCACTGCCCGGTGTTTCTATTGTTATTAAAGGAACAACACAGGGAACCACTACCAATATGGATGGTGAGTTTCAAATTGGCGTTAATGAAAACAATGTATTAGTGTTTTCATTTATAGGTTTTGAATTACAGGAAGTTCCCGTTGCAGGACAAACGACAATTAATGTTGTTTTGCAACAGGACATTGAATCTATTGAGGAGGTTGTTGTTACTGGTTATTCAACTCAGTCAAAAGTAACTGTTACTACTTCAATTGTAACAGTGGATGCTGAACCTCTTCAAAACATTCCTGCGGGGGGTAATGCAGCAAATGCTCTTATTGGAAAGGTATCAGGTGTTTCAGTCATTCAAAGTGACGGGCGTTCGGGTTCAGCACCTGCTATTCAGATCAGGGGTGGTACAACACCAGGGTTTGGTGGCGATAGTCCATTGTATATTGTTGACGGATTCGTACAGGATGATTTGGGTTCCATTGACATGAACGATGTAGAAGAATTTACCATTTTAAAAGATGCAGCGTCTGCTGCTATTTATGGAGCGGAGGCAGCCAATGGTGTAATCATTGTTAAAACCAGGCGAGGGAAAAAAGGTAAATTTAATGTTCAATTTAAGTATTCCAAGGAATTTCAGAATATTGACAGGCATAAGCAAGAAACCCTGACTTTTGAAGAAGAGTTGTATTACGCAAGAATGTCGTACTTAAATTATGAACGCAGTATCGGTTATCAGTTTGTTGATGGAAGAGCCCATTGGTGGTCTGCTGTTCAGAAATTTAGTCCGGAACAGCCTGGGTATATTGAAAACGCTGCTTCAACAGTATACTGGTTAGATGACGTCCTCCAATATGGTGGTGGAAGTTTGCCTGATGGATATTATCAAACAACTGACCCTGTAACCGGCAGGCAACTTGCTTATATTGCAACTGACTGGCAAGATAAAACTCTTACGAGTGGTGACGCTGACAGTTATTTTTTAAATTTGAGTGGTGGTACCGATAAAGCTACTTATAGTATATCCGGGAGTTATCTCGATGTTAACGGGGTTGGTGTATTTAATGACTACTTAAGGTATTATTTGAATGGAAACGCAGAATTTCAGTTATCTGACAAAGTAAAGTCCGGGATTAGTTTTAATTATGGTATTGAAGATGAAAACGGCGGAGAAGGTAATAGCTGGTACGAGAGGTCTGGAAGGCAAGCATCAACAGTAAGGTATTATAATGATGATGGTACCCCTGCTCCAAACTTTAAAAACAGTGGTAAATATAATCCTGAATATTATGAAGATAATCTTCTAAGGGAGCGGATTAATACAGATATGAAATTAAGGGCTTTCATGGAATGGGAAATTATTGATGGCTTAAAATTCAAACCCTCTGTACAATTGAGACAAGAATCAGCTAATTACTTATCTTTTATTTATGAAAACTTAATACAAGGTTCAAAGCGTAGTCAATCAGGATGGATGACTAATGAACTTAATACTCAGTTTGAAGCTCTTTTAACGTATGATAAAACATTCAATGATTTTCATAACCTGAGTTTATTAGGAGGTACATCATTCAGAAATGGATATGCATACGTTATGTCATCATCAACTTTTGGAGCGTCAACAGATTTAATCCCAACGATTATTTCTTCTCTCCCTGCGGAAAATTCAACGACTTATACCACGTATGGAAAAACTGCCATACAAAGTTGGTTTGGGCGTTTACGTTATGACTATGATAAACGTTACCTTTTTAATGCCTCACTTAGGTATGACGGGCATTATAAGTTTACCGAAGACAATAAATTTGGATTTTTCCCAGGAGTTTCGGCTGGCTGGAATATTGACAAAGAAGGTTTTTGGAGTGGTATGGACATGTCAAGCTGGTTTAAAAAAGCAAAACTTACTGCTTCATATGGAGAAGCTGGAAAATCCAAAAATTTGAGTATTAATGATACCAATGGTGCCTATTCTACAAATACCTATGCCGGAGTAGGAGGTATTTATCAATCGACCTTACAAAACACCTCTTTAGTTTGGGAAACAACCAGAGAAATGGGAACCAAGCTTGAAATGGGATTTCTTGAAGATAATAGATTAAATGCTTCTATTGAATATTACGATAAGGCATCTGTTAACAGATTATATTCAGAACCATTGCCTTCTTTTACAGGATTTAGCGGAATCAGGACTAATATTGGGACTTTTGCTAGTAAAGGCCTTGAAATAGTTATTGATGCAAAAATTGTAAATACTGATAAATTATCATGGAATGCATCAGCATTTTATAATGATTTTTTAAGTCAAAAAACCACAAAATTACCTGAAAATGGTACCGAGAGCAATCGTATAAGTGGTTACTTTGTTACCAATCCTGATGATCCGACCGGAGATCCTATTCTTGTGGGAGGTTATGCTGAAGGAGAACGCTGGGGCGCTGTTTATGGCTATGTAAATGAAGGTGTAATACAAAACTGGGATGAAGCAGATGCTTATAACGCAACTCACTACGATGAAATTTCAGCATCTTCGGCAAATAAAAGGCAAATTAAAAAACCCGGTGATTATGCATGGGCTGATTTAAACGGTGATGGATTGGTTAATTCTTATGACCGGGAGTTTAAAGGTTGGGCAACACCTGATAAAAGGTTTGGTACGACCAATAGATTTCATTACAAATCGGGTAGTTTTGGCGATTTTATGTTTTCATTTACACTGGAAGCTATGACAGGAGCTATTTCTGATGACTGGCATGGTATGAGGATGATAGCTCAGGCACAAGGAGCGGACAGGCCTGGTTTAACTGTTAGAGAATCATGGCTCGAAGAAGGAGATAATAATTTCTCAATGTATGCCTGGGCAAACCGGCATGCGGCATGGAATTATGAAAGAAATAGTGAACCCTTTATGCAATCAACAGATTACCTGGCTCTAAGAAATATAGAATTTAAATATACACTTCCAAAGGCTTGGGCTAATAAAATCGGACTTGCAGATTTTAGTGCATTTGCTTCAGCAACTAATGTAGGGTATTTAACAAATTACAAAGGTCCGGACCCTTCTCAGACAGATGCCGCAGATAAGCTTAGAACTGTCCCACCGGCACCACTGATTATGAACTTTGGAATAGATGTTAAATTTTAAAATAAAGCAATATGAAAAAAATACTTAATATATTTAAACTACTTGTACTAAGCACCATACTTTTAGTCGGGTGTGTGGACCATTTAGATGTGGACACGTACAATAACATTACCGGAGCCAGTTTTTGGAAAGTGCCCGGTGATGCTGTAGCCTATGCGAACGGCATACAGGCAAGACTTATGTCGACATTGGATGGTAATGATAATTATGTTGGTATTACCGATGCCAGGACTGATGCGTTCAGACCAGGTGGTTTGGGACCACGGTTTACAGGGCACATCCAACTTCATACACAAACTACGACTCTCGGAGGAGGAAACTGGAGTGGGTATTACAACTTACTTCACCATTGCAACTTATTGTTTGTTAAAATTGAAGAAATAGAATTTGATGATGCTGCGGAAAAAGATGCAGCTCTTGCAGTAGCATATTTCACCAGGGCTTTTATCTATTTTGATTTGGTAAGAATTTATGGAGATGTACCTTTGGTATTGGAACCAACCCTTGGTAAGCCCGAACTGGAGAATTATTACGCGCGTACTTCCAAAGATGAAGTATTAGCACAAGTTAAAGCAGATGTTGATAAGGCTATTTCGTTGTTCCCTTCAGGTATTGCAGATAAAAATTTTATTAGTAAACCTGCAGCTTTAGCATTAAAAGCAGAAGTTTACATGTGGACAGCCAGAGCATATTCTACCTCTGCAGTTGTTGCCGATTTAGACGTTGCCATTGCATCTATTGATGCTATTCCTGGTGCAAGTGGCGGTAGTGTATCCTTTGTTACTTCAGATTGGAAGTCAATTTTTAAAAGGCAAGCAAATGACTGCCCTGAATATATTTGGGCAAATTATTTCGATTATTTAGTAGGTCCAAAAAACAATCTTCACGATGCTATAACCCTTCGAATAGATAATGTTCCTATAGAAATGCAAGGTACTTTCCCTATTGCAGTTACCGATGAAGGACTTAACAGGATTGAAATTGGAAGTAATATGAATACCATTTTCAGAAAGTATGAGACCATCGAAGCACATGATAATCCATTCGACAAAACCGATGATGCAGGACCTTTTTATGACAAAAGGGATTTAAGGTACATTAATTCAATGGTTGACACTAATGGAGATGGCTCCACAAATGTGTGCATTAAATTCCCCGGAATATTGGTTACTACGGATAACCGCAGGTATTGGGACAATGACCTGCCAATCTATAGATGGACAGGAATGCTTTTATTAAAGGCAGAAGCATTACTTGCAAAAGGCCAAACAAGTGCTGTTGTTGACATCTTAAACATGACCAGAACCAGAGCCGGATTAGCAAATTATTCAGGCGCAACTGATTTTAATACGCTGGAAAATGAACTTCTGGACGAAGTTGCAAGGGAAATGCTTGCAGAAAATCAAAGATGGTGGGGTTTAATCAGAGCTCATAAAGTAGGTCAAAATGTGCCAAGGTTTATGGCAAACAGAGGCGATGATTCTACCGATGCAAATATTTGGAATTTTTACTACTGGCCAATTGCTGAAAGTGTGAAAATTAAAAATGACAAACTTGTTCAATCACCTGGATATTAATAAATTTAAAATAAAATGATTATGAGAAAGATTATAATAGCTATATTTTCGGTGTTTATTTTATCATTTGTTGCTTGTGATAAAGACTATGTAACCGAAGAAATTGCTTCAAATAGTGATGCAAGAATAATCCGTGTATCTATAGATGTTCGGGATGTAGAATATGACGCACAAAGGACTTTTTATAACCATGATGCCAAAGAAGTAATAGTGCAGGTTCTTCCAGGTAAGGATTGGACAACTTTTAAAGTATTTGTATCTCCAGTTCTTTTTGCAACCATGAGTCCTTTTGCAGGAATCACAGAAGATTGGTCTTCCGGCTCAAAGACTTATACCATAAAGTCAGGAGACGGTTCAACTTCCAATACTTATACAGTAAAAATTGTAGAAGTTACCGCTTTTGGGAATAACCACCCATGGGGATAATATTCTACGGTTAAAGTGATATACATTAGTTTAAAACAGGAGATTACGAAAGTTCTCTCCTGTTTAACTTTGTAGTACTAAGATAAAATTTATTGACATAGGGAATGAGGATACTTTTAATCCTATTTCGTATTTTACAGAATAATTACAAGGGGCAATAATGCTTCCAAAAACCAACTAATTCATAAAATTCGAAATTTTATTCATATATTATAAGTTTAATATAAACAGTATAATATGAAAAACTTCGCACTACTATTTGCATTTATTTTATTATTAATGTCGTGCTCACAAAACAAAACTGCATTTATTGATGTGGGAATTATAATGAAAGAGTATGAAGGATTAAAAGCTTTGGATAAAGAAATAAAAGATGAACAAGATAAATTAAGGAAAGAGATAGAAAGCTTAATTGAGCCATACCAGGTAAAAGTAGATGCATATTATATAAACATTGGAAAAATGTCGGCTGCTAACAAGACTGCAACTGAACAGGCTCTACAACAAGAACAGAAAGCAATTGAAGCTCAACAGGAAAAATTCATACAACAGTTTGAAAAACTAAGGCTGGATGGTCTTGAAATTATAAATAAAGAGATAGCCGAATTCGTTGAGGGTTATGCGAAATCAAAAGGACTTAATATGGTTTTTGCAACTGCTGGTACCGAAACGGTAATTTATGGAGATGATAAACTGGATATTACCCAGGAGGTGTTGACTGAATTAAACAGGTTATTTGAAGAAGAAAGATAATATTGCAGTTCTTTTCCAATTTACAGTTTTTGAATGTATGCATCTTAAGGTACCATACTCCAGGTGCACATAACGTTTTTGATAATAACTGGCATCTTCTTTCATGTTATTCACATCAAAAAATAGTAGCTATGGGTACATCTAAATATATAATTCTATTGTTGTTTATTTTGAATTTGTCGTGTTCAAATAATAACAACAAACCTACTCCATCCAATGAGAAAAAGGAAAAAGAGTATTTCCTTAATCTCATTGATCCCCGGAATACCAACCTTTATTTTACCAATAAGGTATTAGAAACCGAAGAACAAAACTACGTGACCTATGAATCAATGTACAATGGAAGTGGAGTTGCAATTGGAGACATTAATAATGATGGGCTACCTGATATTTTTCTTGGGGGAAATTCGGTTTTTGATAAATTATACCTGAATAAAGGGGATTTAAAATTTGAAGATATCAGTAAAAATTCTGGTATCAGTGGAATTCATACCGGTTGGACCACAGGAATAAACATGGTAGATATCAATTCTGATGGTTTTCTGGATATATATGTTTGCAGGGGTGGTCCATTAAAAAATGAGTCTGATAGGAAGAATAAGTTATTTATTAATAACGGCGACCTGACTTTTAAAGAATCCGCGAAAGAATATGGCCTTGACAATACCTCCCACTCTATTCAAACCGCTTTTTTCGATTACGACCTGGATGGTGATTTAGATATGTATTTAATGAATCAGCCACCCCCAAGTCATCACCTGAAGGAAATTAGGTATAAAAAGTTGCGTGCCGATATTCAAAGCGGCAAGCTAAAGACAGATAATTTTTATGAAAATATAGGAAACAAATTTGTAGAAAAATCAGCAAAAGCAGGATTGACAAATTTTGGATACCGACTGGGAATTGCCGTTGGAGATATAAATCAGGATGGTTATCCGGATTTATATATTTGTGGCGATTATGATGATCCCGACCTTTTATATATAAATAATGGAAATAAAAGTTTCACAAACACCATATACGATCAAATAGGCCATATTTCTTTAAGTAGCATGGGAACTGAAATGTCGGATATCAACAACGATGGTTTATTGGATATTTTCGTGGTTGAAATGGCAATGGACGATCATATCCGATCCAAAGTGGAGATGCTACCCATGAATACATCAAGATTTCGTGGCCTGGTAAAATATGGGTTTCATTACCAATACATGCAAAATACGTTGCAATTAAACAATGGCAATGGCACTTTTAGCGAAATAGGACAACTTGCCGGAATAGCAAAATCGGACTGGAGCTGGGCACCTCTGTCTTTCGATATTGATAATGATGGAATGAAAGATTTGTTCATTTCAAATGGCGTTAAACGTCAGTTTATGTTTGGGGATTTTACAGAGTCAATGCAAAAAAAATCAAAGGAATTAAACAGGGATTTAAATATTTCTGAAATTAACGAATTATCCATAACAGGAGTAACTCCCAATAATGTCTACCAATATTTAGGTAACTATAAATATAAAAAGAGTTCAGCCCTTTGGATGGATGAATTTAATTTTAACTCAAACGGCATAGCGTATGGCGACCTCGATAATGATGGAGATTTGGACCTTGTCACCAACAATATGGATGATAATGTTTCATTATATGAAAGTAAATCGGCAAATGGTTTAGGTGGCAATTACATAAAATTCAACTTAACTGGTCCGGAAAAAAACAGGTTTGCAATCGGATCTAAAATAAAAATTAAAAAGGGAAGTGAAACTCTTTATCAGGAACTACACAACGCAAAGGGATATTTATCGTCCGTGGACCATTCTTTAATTTTTGGATTAGGAGAAATGGACACTGTTCCGAAAACCGAAATTATTTGGCCCGATGGAAAATCAACTTTTATTGAGAATCTTCCAGCCAACAATATGTATTCTTTTAGTTACGATGAAGTAATCAAAACTAAAAATTCAGACAACGTTACAGTTGAGCCTTCTTTCAGGCAAATAACTTCCAATGAAATTGGGATTACCTACCAACACACAGAAAATTCGTTTGACGATTTTGAAAATCAGATTCTTTTGCCCTATAGCCAATCTCATAATGGTCCGTTTATTTCAAAGGCTGATGCAAATAACGATGGGCTGGAAGATTTTTTTGTTGGCGGAGCTGCAAATCAAAGTGGTGAACTTTATATCCAAAATTCTTCAGGGAAATTCAACAAACAAAACGGGCCTTGGAGTAATGATAATTTTTATGAAGACCTGGAATCCTTGTTTTTTGATTTTGATAATGATGGTGACCAGGATTTATATGTGGTTAGTGGCGGCAGTGAATTCCCGGCCGGCAACGAAATGTTTCAGGACAGATTGTATGCTAATGATGGGAAAGGCTATTTTAGTAAAACAACAAATGCATTGCCTCCCATTTTTACAAGCGGGCAAAGTGTAAAAGTTAATGATATTGATAAAGATGGTGATCTGGATATTTTTATTGGTGGAAGAATTGTTCCCGATAAATATCCATATAGCCCTAATTCACATATATTGCTAAATGAAGAAGGGAAATTTATAGATGTTACCAGCAAGAATGCTCCTGATTTAGAGCAAATTGGAATGGTTACAGACGCAATTTTTATGGATTACGACCAGGATGGGGATGATGATTTAATAACTGTTGGAGAATGGACTTCCATTCAATTCCTGGAAAATAAAAATGGGGTATTCGAAAAGATTTCTGTTTCGGGTCTGGAAAATTCTGTAGGACTTTGGTTTAGCATTGCAGCCAATGATTTTGATAATGATGGAGACTTGGATTTATTCGCCGGAAATTTAGGATTAAATTCTAAATATCACGTAGGCAATGGAAAATCCTTTCATATTTATTGCGATGATTTTGACCAATCGGGAACTTTTGATGTTGTACTTTCCAATTCATACAAAAACGAACTTGTCCCCGTAAGAGGCCGTGAATGCTCTTCTCAACAAATGCCTTTTATCGTTGAAAAATTTCCTAGTTTTCAATCTTTTGCAGAAGCTAGTCTTATTGATATATATGGCAAGGAAGAATTAGATAGTGCACTTCATTACGAAGCTGACTTATTGGAAAGTGTATTTATAGAGAATCAAGGTAATGGTAAATTTGAAATTAAAAAATTGCCAATTGAAGCTCAATTTTCTCCAATTCAAGACTTTGAATTTTTAGATATTGATAAAGATGGGGTAAATGAAATCTTATCAGTTGGCAACATTTATAATACAGAGGTTGAAACCTCCAGATTAGATGCGTCCTATGGATGCGTCCTTAAATACGGGGAAGATAAATTTTCTATCATAAACTCAAAATTATCCGGGCTTAGCAGCAAGGGTGATGCCAGAGATATTTGTGTAATAAAAAAAGGAAATAATCTGCTATTATTGGTAGCCCGTAACAATGAGGCACTAAATATTTTTGAATTATAAGATGAATAATATGAAAAAGGAGTTAATATATTTCTGTTCCTGGTTTTTATGCATGTTATTTCCTGTTATTCTGAATGCACATGAATATAAAGCTACTTTTACAGATGTAGCCCAACAAGCCGGGTTGATTTCCGGTATACATTTGGTGATTATACCTATGAGAATATTCAGGAAAGTAAGGGTTCCGAGATAACAGTATTGGACTTCAACGGTGACCATCACCTTGATTTATATATCCTGAATGGGACTTACATTAAAGGCATATATGATATTGAAGGATAAGTGTTTAAAGGTACTCACAAAGTTTTTATAATAAATTTATAAAAAGATCTATAACATTTTTAGATTACTGCTATGAAAATTACACATGCTTTTTTATTATTGGGACTCTATTCCTTCCTTCTAATTAGTTGCGGAAATATTCAAAATAAAAGCAAGCAAAAAGCATTGGATATGATAACAATCAGAACCCTTGGTCTTGCATATCTTGAAGAGAACAAACTGGAAGAGGCAGAAGCAGAGTTTCTTAAGCTTATCGATATTGCACCAAAAGAAAAACTTGGTTATGCTAATTTAGGACTAGTTTACTTGAGAATGGGTAAATATCAGGAAGCAGAAGAACGGATTAGAAAAGCTATTAGAATTGAGCCTAAAGATCCAGATATCAGGTTAATTTTGGCTAAAGTGCATCAAATGAACAGTGATAGGGAAAGTTCTATTTCAGAACTTAAAGAATCACTTCGAATTTCCCCGGGGCATATAAAAACATTGTATAATCTTTCTGAGCTTTATTCAACAGAATCAGATGAAGAATCGCAAAAACAGGGGGAAGAGTACACTGTGAAAGTTGTTGAAAATGCACCTGATAATATAGTGCCACGCCTTAATTTAATCGAAATTCTGATTCGAAAGGGTAATTCTGATCAGGCATTGGAGCAGATAGAAGAAATAAGCAAACTATTTCCTGAATTTCCGAAAGAAGCAATTGAGTATTACGACAATACACTCAGAGCTCTGCAATTATCAGACAATGATAAGGCAATTACCTCATTCAGAATATTTCATAATTATTTAAAGGTTACGTCTCCTTATCAGTCTGGCATTCTCGAATTGAAGGGACCAGGAGGCTCCCTGATCGGATTCCCCGTGATTACTTTTGATCAACAAACTTCCTCTCAATTTAATGAATGGGAGTCGGTTCTTGATGCCATCAAATTTACTGATATTACTACCTCTTCAGGTTTGGATATAATTCCTTCATCAAAAACTGGAGAAAATGTTGCACATGTTACCGTATGCGACTATGACGGAGATGGAGATATGGATATTTATGCGGGTAGTTTTGATTCTCAATCCGCAACTTATGAACATTTTTTATTCAGAAATGATATGGGGAAATTTGTGGATGTTTCAAATGAAGCCGGTATTCGACATTCAGGGATTGAATCCTCTGCTATTTTTGCTGATTATGATAACGATGGATATATTGACCTGTATATTTCAAAAGAGGGATTAAATATCTTATATAAAAATGCAGGTGACGGTACTTTTAGTAATGTTACCAATGATGCAAAACTTGATATCGAAACGGAAGGTATTATGTCTTTGTTTTTTGATTTAGACCACGATGGAGACCTGGATTTATTTGAAGCTACTTCTTCGTCAAATGTGCTTTTTCGGAATAATTCGGATGGATCATTTTTGGAGAAAACTGAGAAAATGAACTTAGATGGAGGAAATTCCTTAACAAGAGATGCAGCATTTGGCGATTTTGATAATGATGGTGATATTGACCTTTTTATTGTTAATGAAAATTCAAGCAACATTTTTTATTCAAATCAGAGACAAGGGGTTTTTAAGGATAAAACCAGTGAGTTTAATTTGAAGCCGGGAGGCTCAAGTGCAGTAACCGTTGGTGACTATGATAATGATGGATTTTTAGACATTTTTGTCACTTCATTTAATGGTGGAGGTCATATTTTATACAATAATCAAGGTAACGGTAAATTTGAAAAAGCTGATAAATCAGAAGAAATTTTCCTTATTCTTCAAAACTTGAAAGGGTATGACACCTCATTTTTAGATTTCGATAATGATGGATTCCTTGATCTTTTTGTAGTTGGAGAATCAACAAAAAAAGAGGGTAAGGGGGTATTTTTATTTCATAACGAAGGAGATGGGAATTTTAATGATGTTTCAGATTTATTACCGCAAGATTTAAAATCAGGAAAGCAAATTGCAATTCTTGATTATAATGAGGATGGTGATGAAGATATTGTTGTTGCGGGATTGAATGGTGGGGTTCGTTTGTTGCGGAATGATGGTGGAAACATAAATCATTTCGTTAATATGAAATTGGTGGGATTGCGTACAGGCAGTGCAAAAAATAACTTTTTTGGTATTGGTGCAAAAGTAGAAATCAGGGCAGGAGACTTGTATCAAACAAAAGTTGTAAACGAACCCAATATTCATTTTGGAATTGGTTTCCGCGAAAAGGCTGACGTGATACGCATTACATGGACAAATGGAGTCCCACAAAATATATTTTTCCCCGTTTCCGATCAGGACCTCATTGAGAAACAAATACTAAAAGGATCATGCCCATTTTTATATACATGGAATGGGGAAGAATATGTCTTTGTAAAAGATATAATGTGGAGGAGCGCTCTCGGAATGCCGCTTGGTATTATGGGAGGCACCACAACCTATGGTTTCGCTGATGCATCAGATGATTATATTAAAATACCAGGTGAAAATCTGAAAGAAAAAAACGGATTCTACTCCATTCAAATAACATCGGAATTATGGGAAACCATTTATTTTGATAAAGTCAGATTAATGGCCGTTGACCATCCTGATTCAATAGAAGTTTTTGTTGATGAAGAATTTTCACCTCCTCCTTTCCCCGAATATAAAATTTACACTGTTAACGGTAAACAGGTTCCTGTTTCAGCAGTTGACCATAATGGAACAGACATACTTCCTCTGATTTTGGAAAAAGATGATAAGTATATCGCCAATTTTCAGTTGGAAAAATATCAGGGCATAACTGAAATGAAAGACCTGATTCTGGATTTTGGGAAGGTAAATCCGTTAGAAGACTTTTATCTGTTTCTAACAGGTTGGATCTTCCCCACAGATGCTAGTATAAATGTTGCACTTTCACAATCGTCTTCCATAAATGTTGCTTCGCCTTCAATAGAAGTAATCAATAAAAATGGCCATTGGGAAACTGTTGTTGATCGGTTTGGATTCCCCATGGGAAAAGATAAAACAGTAATAGTCAACTTAACAGGTAAGTTTCTTTCCGACGACCATCGCATTCGTATTCGTACAAATATGGAATTGTACTGGAATCAAATCTTCTATTCACCGTGTAATTCCACAGCTCCCATTAAATCAACCGAAATGAAACCTGTTTATGCTGATATCCATTACAGAGGATTTTCCCGTAGTTTCAGAAAAGGAGGAAGGTATGGACCTCATTGGTTCGATTATTCAGATGTTTCGAAGGAGCCTAAATGGATCGACCTTGAGGGAGATTATACCCGATATGGAGATGTACTGCCTCTTCTTACTGAAGCTGATGATAAATACATTATCTCCAATGCAGGTGATGAAACATCTATTAAATTTGATGCAAATACATTGTCGGATTTGCCAAAAGGTTGGAAAAGGGATTTTATGATCCAAAGTGTAGGTTGGGTAAAAGATGGGGACCTTAATACTGCATCGGGTAAAACAGTATTACCTCTTCCTTTTCACGGAATGGTCAACTATCCTCCAGGAATTAAAGATCCTTATCCGTCAGACTCTGCACATCATATTTATTATCATAATTATAACACAAGAAAGGTTACAACAGAAAAACATTTAAGCGTAATTAAGGACATTAATTAGGGATGTGGAAGATTTGAGATATTTTACCACCTGAGTTTCTTTGTTACGATATAGTAAATTACAATAAATTTTACTATTTAGCCAATTGGGAAATATTTCATTCGATATTCTTTTGATGTCATTTTGGTATATTTCTTAAAAGCCCTGTAAAAGCGGATGATATCGTCATAACCAGTCGCAAAACCAACTTCCTGTATACTTATATTTCGTTCACCTAAAAACTGGCATACTTTATCCATTTTTATCTTTAGTACATATTTCCCTGGGAAAATTCCCAGTTCTTGTTTAAATATTTATCGGAAATGACTCCCCTGTTTTTACGATCTTATTCATAGAACGGGTAATTTAAAATACTATAAACGACACAACTTCTATACAATAAAATAACAACTTTTATTAATGGTCTAATTCAACTACTTATTATAAGAAAGAAATTTACCCCTATTATGTATGATTATTACTTTAATATCCAATCCTGTACTAATTGGTGAAAGATTATTGCACCATCTAAGTTGACTTTTTATATTAATTTTAATTATTCATAAATTAAATTTTTGATGACTTTGATCTACTATTTTCATAGATTAGTTTTAGTTTGGTTAGTTAGAAATTTCAGGGAGCAATGGCTCCCTGATTTTCTATAATGCATATTGTTCAATTATTTAACTTTGTAAATTTCGATTATGAAACGTCAATGATTTTAGAATTATTAAACACAAAAAATAATGATTATAAAATCATGGTAAGTTCCATACGTTGCAATTAAAAATATAAAATTATAAACGGATGAAATGGAAATTAATAATTAGCATTCTTTTAGTTAGTTTCTTATTTAGCTGTAAAAACCAAATCGAGGTTCTACTTCAAAAAGAGGAAAAATCTATTTCTGTTGAACCGACAGAATTTGAATTTTCTGAAATTGCCTCGGGAACAATTCATTTCGAGTATTGCATTGAATCAGGGTTTATGGGGGAGTTGGTTTTACAAAATCAAGATGAAATCGTTTTCGAATATCAAATCAACACCAATATAAAACTTTATCCCATAAATAATGAAATAGCAAAATGGCAACAAATTTCTGTTTCCTGGAATTTAGAGAGCTCAAGTTTATCTGTTTTTATTAATGAACAACTTCAAACGACCCGATTAGTTAATTCAGAAAAAATTACTTCAATTAATAAACTCATCATTAAGCCGCGAAAAAGTGATAGTAAAAATAAAATTAGAATTCGAAATGTAACATACACCGGGGAAAATTATCAACTACCAGAACGATTGAAGATAGTTGCTTTTGGCAATTCTACAACAGCATTTCGAAATACAATTACAGGTGTTTATTCCCAACGACTTTCCGAACTTTTGTTAGAAGAAGGAATTCCAAATGTGGTTTTTAATGAAGGGATTGGAGGGAGTCATACCGGCTATTTGAGTGACAATAATCGCCATCGGGTTAAACACGCCCTTGACCGCTTGGAGTCACATGTTTTGGTTCATCAGCCAGACATTACCATTATTTGTTTTGGTATTAACGACAGTTGGTTTGATGGTAATAATGATAAACCGAGAATCCCGATATTTGAATTTGAAAAAAATCTAAAATATATAATGGATACCCTTCAGAAAGCGGGAAGTCAAATAATACTTATGACTCCAAATGCATTAGGGAAAAGACATGAAAAATGGCGCTATGATAATACAGAAAAGTATGTAGAAATTATTAGGAAATTAGCTGTTGAAAATGAAATAGCATTAATTGACCAGTGGCAGATTTTTGAAGAATATGTAATTTCAGGGAAAGATATAGACGGTTTTCTTCTTGATGGGACTCACCCAAATGATAAATGGCATGAAGAATTAGCAGAACTTCTTGCGGAAAAAATAAAATCAATTACAAAATAAGAGATAATGAAAAGAGACATTATAATATTTTTGATTTTATATTTGTTTTGCTCTGCTAGAGTTTCAGCACAATTCGAATCTCTGGAGCAAAATTCCAAAGTTGAAAAACCTTTTTTTTATTCGAAAATAATTTTCGACCCACTAAACGATGGAATGGGATACCACAATTATCGGATTCCTTCTTTGCTGGTAACGCAAAAAGGAACCATTTTGGCTGTTATGGAAGGTCGTGAAGACATGAACCACGACCATGCTAAAAACGATATTGTACTTAAACGAAGTACCAACAATGGTGAAACCTGGAGCAAGCCAACGATAATTCAGGAAGCCGGTGATAATGTGGTAATGAACCCGGTTATGGTTCAGGCTTTGGATGGAACTATTATTCTTACTTACATTTATTTCCCCAGGAAACTACACAGTGGCGATGGTTCACACGGTGTAAAACAAGTTGATACAGGATTAAAAGGAGATAAAATTGAACGGCTTTTTGTGATAAAAAGCACCGACGAAGGTTTAAATTGGTCGGAGCCTCAGGAAATTACAGTGGTCTCAAAAAGCAGTAAAAATACCATTGTATCAATTTGCGGTCCCGGCGTTGGAATAACGCTTACAAGGGGCAAATACAAGGGCAGGGTAATCATTCCCATGTCAGAATCGTTTCAGAAAAAAGGAAAAAGACATGATACTAATTATGCTTTGTATTCCGATGACAATGGAAAATCGTGGAAACATGGTAAATTTTTTCCACCAACTACAGATGGCAACTTTGGTGGAAACGAAATTCAAATGATACAACTGGAAGGTGGAAAAGTATTGGCATCAGTTCGTTCAAAAGGATTTCGATTAATTACAAATTCAGATGACGGCGGTAAAACCTGGTCGCCTTTGAAAGTACAAAATGATTTGGTGGATACAGGTTGTATGTCGCCGCTGCTTCGTTACCAATGGAAAACGGATAAAGAACCCGGAGTTTTGATACACATTGGAGTTACCGGGCGCCCTGATGGAAGAAAAAGAGGAAAATCAATTATTGCCTTAAGTTATGACGATGGTGAGAATTGGTCTGTTCAACGACCTTTATACAATAACAACTTCGATTATTCGTCACTGGCAATTCTTCCTGATGGTTCAATTGGAATGTTAGCCGAGTATGATTTTAACGGTGAAAGAGCTGATATAAGATTTGCCAAATTTAATTTGGATTGGATAAAATCTAACAAGAATAAACTCACGGTTTCAAAAAAGGTAGTTCAGCCCAATGTTTTTTTTAAAACGCATCCAAAGCATGTTATTCCAGCAAACATGGTTATTCAAAAGTTTGAAGTTGAATTGGAAGCCAATCTAACAACAGGAAACAAAGACATTTCTTTTCAATATGAATTAGTTGAAAAACAGGGCGAGGCAAAGTTGCTAAATACAGAGAACCTCAATAAATTTTCTTCTTCAAATCAAAACACATTTTTAGCGGATTGGTATGGGCAAAATATTGTTAAAGTAACAGCCAAAAACAATGCAGACAAAATTGTAGCAATAAAACTCGATACCATTTTTGTTCATTTTTCGCACACACAATTGGCTGGTGGAGATATTAGCAAACTGGATAAAACTTACAAAGGAAAAGAATACATCACCGGAAAAATTGAGGATGGTAAGTTGGTTTATCCTGGCATGCGATTTTTACCAACTGATATTTCAAAAGGAGATACATTGTATGAAGGAACAAAATACGGTGCTTACGAAACCAAAGAACCTCGGTTGCTTGCTTTAAAAGATGGAACTTTAATTGCGTCGTACCATTTTCAGGTAAAAGGAAAAAACGATGCACCGCCAGGACTTACAGTGGTTTTAACCAGAAGTGTTGATGGTGGCAAAACATGGATAGACGACCAAATTTTAATGCAAGATGTAAATGGCGTGGTGGCATACACGTCAATGGTTGAGTGGAAAGATGAGGTTCAATGTTACTTTTCTGGAGGACACCGTACCCATCAACATGCAAATGCATATCAGGGTGTTTATCGGACTACTAGCAAAGATAAAGGTAAAACATGGAGTCCTCCTGAATTAATGAAGGAAATGACTGAATTGGTTACTCATGGTTCCGATACCATTTCTCCCAGTCAGTCACCTTCAACTAATGCTCTTTTTATTGTTGATATGGAATGGAAAGGTCAAAAAGGAGATGCCATTTTAGTTCCGTTTTATGTAGACCCGGTTCATTTTCTGATTTCATTGGACGGAGGTGAATCATGGGATGTTTTTTATGATGTAGAAGATTATCCGGAATATATGGGAGAACTGAATGAAATATCGTGGGCACTGCTGGACAACAAAACTATTTATGTCGTTTCCAGAAGACAAAGTAGAATAGGGTATAAAAATGAAATGATTTTTGACTTGGAAGGCAATCCATCCTTTTTAGCACAAACCCGTAAAAATCATAAAGCACGCCGATGTCATCAGGGAGCAGTGAAAATCACTTCAGGAAAATACAAAGGAAGAGTTGCGGTGGCAAGTAATTTCAGCGGAGACCGTGAAGAAGCAACCATTGCAATTTCCAAAACACCAAAAGCAGAAAAATTTAAAACTAAATTTTTGACAACCAATGCTGCCTGGGGATATTGTCATATCGATTGGAATTCAAAACGAAATGGATTTGTACTAATCGGAGAATCAGAACCCTTTGATGAAAACGAACAGGTAGTTCCAATGGACGGAGGCCCGGACAGAAATGAACGATTTTCTATCGAATGTTTTACATTTAGTCCGCAGTTTTATGAAACTTTGGTTGATGCTGATATTCATAAATAAAGATTAGTGAAATGTTTCTTTTACGTATTTTTAGGAAATGTATTTAGGTGAATTTCATAATGAAAAATTTAGAATTTATATTATCATTCTTCTTCCTTATTGCAATTTTTACCCATTGTACAAGCGAAGAAATTTACAAACAGCCAAATGTCATCATGATTTCCGTTGACGACATGAACGACTGGGTATCATGTCTCAACGATTTTCAAATGGTAGAAACACTCAATATGGACAGACTGGCAGAAATGGGTACGCTTTTTACCAATGCCTATTGTGCAGCACCACTTTGCAATCCTTCACGAACTGCAATTTTTACGGGAATGAGCCCGGCAAGGACAGGGATTGTAAATAATGCCCGTGATGAATCGGGAGCATGGAAATTACGTTGGCCCGAATTAAATACCATGCCTTTGTGGTTCAAAAAAAATGGATACACGGTAGTTGGCGGTGGAAAAACTTATCATGAAACTGTACCTGAATTATTTAATCCGCTTCACCAGTGGGATGAATATTTTCCGCTTGAAATTGAAAAGTTTAAACAAAAACCACATCTCGAAAAATTAGGAATAAAAGACAGGGAATGGTTTTCTGATATGCCTTCGCACCCTAACGGAAGCTGGGATTGGGGGCCATTTTTTTGCGAAGATTTTGATATGGGTGATGGAAAAACAACAAAGTGGGCAATGGATTTTTTGAGTAAGAATCATGATAAACCGTTTTTTTTAGCGCTCGGATTATTTCATCCACATCTGCCATTTTACGCCCCAAAAAAATATTTTGATGCACTCCCTATGGATAGTGTAAAATTGCCAGAGGCTCCTGATTGGGATTTGGATGACTTACCCGAAGGTGCCAAAAAATTTATGCGGGCAGGTAACGACAAAGGTTTTAAAATGGTCGCTGAAAGTGGTGAACTGAAAAATGCCATTCGCGCTTATCTGGCTTCCATTGCTTATGTTGATGCACTGGTTGGATATTTACTCGAATCACTTGAAAATAGTAAATATGCTGAAAATACAATCATAATTTTCTGGAGCGATCACGGTTATCAGTTTGGGGAAAAAGAGCGGTTTTCAAAACGGTCGCTTTGGAGAAGGTCGTCGCGGGTTTTGTTTACCGTTAAAGCCCCTGGAATAACAAAACCTGAAATGATTTGTAAGCAGCCGGTTAGTTTATTAGATATTTATCCTACACTGTTGGAATTGTGTAACCTACCTCAACCCGGTCATGAGTTGGATGGAATTTCATTGATACCTCAATTGGAAGATAATGAGAAAAAAAGGCGTCCTGCAGTTATCACCCATGAAATTGGTAATAACTCAGTTTGCGATGAGCATTGGACTTACATTCAGTATAAAGATGGTGGAGAAGAATTATATGACCGGGATGTAGATTTAAATGAATGGAAAAATCTTGCTAAAGATTCTAAATACAAGGGCGTAATTAGTGAATTGAAAAAATGGACTCCTGAAAATCAGGGAATAAATTTGAAACCTGTTGACAAATAAATAGTAATGAAAAATATATTTCAAATAGTAGTAATCTTTATGATTGCCTTTTCGAATGTAAGTTTGGCACAAAACGAATCGCCAAATATTCTTTTTATAGGTGTTGATGACATGGCAGATTGGGTGGGGTGCATGGACGGATATCCTGGTAAAGTGCATACTCCAAACATCGATCGCTTGGCAAACCGCGGAATTCTTTTTACCAATGCACATTGTACTTCACCAATTTGTGGTCCTTCAAGAGCGGCTATTTTAACAGGGTTGCGACCCGAAACAAGCGGAGTTTATCACAACCTTGGTCATTACAATGATTATACCGATGCAGTTGGTTTTCCGCTTTATTTCAGACAGAATGGCTACACGTCGCTTGGGGCAGGTAAAATAAACCACGGTTACGGTCGTGAGATTTATGAAAATTGGGATGATTATGGCCCCGATACAAAGCACATTGGAGGCCCTGTGAATGAAGAGGAGATGAGTATCGAGGGAATGGATCCCACGAAATACATCAAACGTTTCGATGTAAACCTACCTCAAAATCCGGGAGCTTTGGTTGACCGTCCTTTTAACAAATATTCAACATGGGATTATTGTGCATTCGATATTCCAGACAGTGAAATGCCCGATGGAAAAATTGCGCTTTGGGGAGTTGATCAGTTGCAAAAAAAACACAACAAACCATTTTTAATCGCCTGTGGTTTTTACCGCCCGCACCAACCTTTTTATGTGCCAAAAAAATATTTCGATATGTATGATTTGGATGAGGTTGTTTTGCCGGAAACCATTGCCGGAGACATGTTTGACATCCCAACTCCGGGGATCAACCTGGCGCATGGTGCCTGGTCATCGGGTAAACACGAGACTTGCATAAAGTACAACCAATGGAAACCATTGATTCGTGGTTATCTGGCAGCCATTTCGTTTGCCGACGCGCAGGTGGGAAAATTGGTGGATGCATTGGATTACGGCCAAAATGCTGAAAATACATGGATTGTTTTATTTAGCGACCACGGCTGGCATTTGGGAGAAAAAGAACATTGGGGGAAACACACACCCTGGCGAAATTCAACGCGTGTTCCGTTTATTATTGTTCCCCCCCAAGGGAAAACAATAGGAGATTTTAATCCAGGCACAAAGTGTAACCAGCCTGTTAATTTGGTTGATATTTACCCCACTTTGGTGGAAATGGCGAACTTTCCTCAAAAAGAAGGTTTATCGGGAAAAAGTTTAATTCCTTTGATTGAAAATCCTAACGCAGATTGGGATGAAGCAACCGTTACGACCATTGCCCATGGTAATCATGCCATTCATACTGAAAAATGGAGTTACATTCATTATTACGATGGTTCGGAGGAGTTGTATAATATTGAAGACGACCCTGAAGAGTGGGTGAATCTTGCAAATGTTCCGGAGCACAAACCATTAATTGAAAAACTAAAAAAATACATCCCCGAAGACAGGTACAAACAATTTGTTCGGTACAACAATTGGAAAGTATGTTTTCTTCATTCGGGAGAAATGGAATTGTATGAAGTTACCGAAGGGGCTGGAATTGCGGAGCAGGTAAATGTTGCAGAATCAAATTCTGACGTAGTTTATTTTATTCAGGATTATATGAAAAGAAACAATGTTTCAGCTACATTTTATAATATTGAAATAGAATAAAACTGATTTTACTCAAATGTCAATTTAAACACAAATAAAAACTGATAAAATGACGATAAGAAAATTTGCAATCTTAATACTAATATCTCTTTTTTATTCCGGTTCCGGGTGGGCCCAAAACGCAAAATTAGAAACCACTCCGGTATTTAGTTTCGATACGGATGGCGCCGACGGAGAAGGTTACGGTTACCGGATTCCATCGCTGGTAACTACAAATGGCGGAACAGTACTTGCTTTTTCCGAACGCCGTGTAGGGTTACACGATCACGCTCAAAATGACATTGTGCTTCGCCGCTCAAATGATAACGGTCAATCGTGGAGTGATATTCAGGTCATAGCCGACCATGGAAAAAAATCGTTGAACGACCCATTGGCAGTAGTTCTGGAAAACGGGCGGATTTTGCTCATGTTTCAGGAATTTCCGTATGGAGTTCATGCACGAAACTCTGGGTGGATTCAAATGGCCGACAGAGGATACGATGGTCCGCGTAACACAAAAACATATATTACTTATTCCGATGATGACGGCAATTCATGGGCTGATCTAAAAGAAATAACCAAATCAATCCGACCAAACGAACGGATTTCTGCGGGAAGTCCCGGGATTGGGATTCAGCTAAAAAAAGGAGAATTTAAAGGACGTATTATATTGCCTTTTTATTTCACACGAAAGTTAAATGAAGACGACCGTAACTGGACAAATGCCGTGGCATGGAGCGATGACAATGGCGAAACGTGGCAAATCAGCAACGACATTCCCCACCATGGTCATACCGGTTTTGGAAATGAATCTCAGGTGGTGGAAAAGGCAGATGGAAGTATTTTGTTTGTTTCTAGAAATCAGGGAGGATTTCATAAAAAAGTGGCAACAAGTAACGATGGTGGCAGAAACTGGACCAATATGCAATTGGATTTCGAATTGCCCGGAACAGCATGCCAGTTATCCGTTTTACGTTACAGTTTTCCGGAGGATGGCGAAAGTATGATTCTCCAAACAGCACCTTCAAATAAATATGGACGAAACAAGGGAAGCGTAAAAATAAGCATTGATGAAGGTGAAACATGGAAATATTCACGAGAGATAACTCCGGATTTCTTTGCCTATTCATGTTTGACAAAACTGGCAAATGGGAAAGTGGGACTTCTGTATGAATCAAAAAGATACAGAGAAATAAGTTTTGTTACTTTTTCTACCGACTGGATAAAAGAGGGTGATGCTGATGATAACACCGAATCGTATTTGTCAATCCCAATGATAGATTTAAATGAAAAGGACAAAATGCATGTGCTTGTTGACAAAGAAGAAGGACAATATTTGGGTCACCCTACAACCGTTTTATTGGAAGATGGTGAAACGATTTTAACCACTTATCCCAAAGGACATGGACGCGGTGCAATCGTTTATAAAAAAAGTAAAGATGGTGGATTAAGCTGGAGCGAAAGATTACCCACACCAACATCGTGGTCAACTTCAAAAGAAGTTCCAACACTTTTTCCAATGGTTGATAAATATGGAAAAAAACGACTGATTATGTTCTCAGGATTGTATCCGGCACGGATGGCAGTTTCGGAAGACAATGGCAAAACCTGGAGCGAGCTTGAACAAATTGGCGATTGGGGCGGAATTGTTGTTATGGGATGTATGATTCCGTTGAAAACGGGAAAAGGGCACTACATGAGTTTCTTCCACGATGATATTCGTTTTTTTACAAAAGATGGAATTGAACGGAGCAAAAAAGATCGTGCTAATTACAACAGCAAAATGATGACGTTGTATAAATCGATTACAACAGATGGTGGTTTAACCTGGTCCTTCCCCGAAGAAATTTATCAGTCGCGCGAAATTCATGTTTGCGAGCCGGGTGTAATTCGTTCTCCCGATGGAAATCAAATTGCGGTATTACTTCGCGAGAATTCCCGAAGAGACAATTCACAGATTATTTTTTCAAACGATGAAGGGAAAACATGGACCAATCCACGTCCGCTTCCCAATGAATTGACCGGCGACCGGCATGTACTAAAATATGCGCCGGATGGAAGATTGTTTGTCTCTTTTCGGGATAGAAGCCAAGGTGAAATTCATAAAAAGCTAATTGAAAAAGCAAAAGAAAAGAAGGAGACAAATTACAGTGTAATTGCTGAAGAAACAGGTTTTGGCAGTCCGACCGAAGGTGATTGGGTTGGCTGGGTTGGAACTTATGATGACTTGGTTAACAGAGGAAAAGGTCAATACCGAATCCGCTTAAAAGACAATACAAAAGGATGGGATACAACGTATCCGGGTGTAGAAGTTTTACCCGATGGAACTTTTGTAGTAACCACTTACGGACATTGGAATAAAGGCGAAGAACCATACATTTTAAGCACCCGTTTTAAATTAGAGGAATTGGATAAAATGCTAGAAAACTAAAAATAAACTACCGGCATTTCCTCCCCGTCATCCTGAGCGAAGTCGAAGGAAGGGGAGGTGCCAAAGCCGAAGGGGTAAATATGAAATATATATATCAAATATTTTGGTTAATTGTTGCAATCGTTTTTTGTTCTTGCGAAAGAAATAGCGACAAATCTCCACCCAATATCGTCATCTTCCTCGCCGACGATTTAGGTTACGCCGATGTTTCCTGGAACAATCCAAATGCTTACACCGAAACACCAAACCTCAATAATTTAGCTGAAAGTGGTGCCGTATTTACCGATTGCTATTCTGCATCATCCATGTGTTCACCTTCCAGGGCGGGGTTGTTAACCGGTCGTGTTCCGGCTAGAATCGGAGTTCACGACTGGATAAAAGAAATCTACAAAAAGCCATATAGTAATATTCATTTACCATCGGACGAAGTAACTTTTGCAGAGTTGTTAAAACAAAAAAGTTACCAAACTGCTGTTATTGGAAAATGGCATTTAAACAATGAATTCAATTCTGGGAATCAATCTGACCCTGACAATCAGGGATTCGACCACTGGTTTTGTGCACCGGTTCAGGCAAATCCAACGCATAAAAATCCAATTAATTTTTACGATAATGGAGTTGCAGTGGGTAAAATTGGAACCGATGAGGAACCTGTTTTTTCAAGTCAGGTTGTGGCAAATAAAACCATCAACTGGTTAAATTCCATTGAAAAAGATTCTCCTTTTTTATTGTACGTGCCGTTTCATGAGCCGCATGTGGTTTGCGATGCCACTGAAGAGATAAAACAGAAATATCTGACACGGATAAAAAGTGGTGAAATTCCCTTGAAAAAAGGTACAGGCGAAAACGGTTTGGGGCAAGCTGAATATTACGGTTGTATAGAAAATATGGATGCAGCCATAGGACGAATTTTGGATAAACTGAAAGCCGATGGATTAATGAAAAATACGCTGGTGATTTTTACATCCGATAATGGGCCGGATTCTAATCGTAAGTATCGTGGACGATTACAGTCGGTAGGTGAAACCGGTGAACTGAGGGGCAGAAAAAGGTGGATTTTGGAAGGAGGAATTCGGCAGGCAACTATCATGTTTTGGAACGGTGTAATCCAACCCCAAAGCAAAATCGAAGCTCCAGTTGGGCATGTGGATTTTTTACCAACCATTTGCGAACTAGCCAACATTCAAATTCCAAATAAGCGAACAATTGACGGCGTATCATTAGCTCCACTTTTTTATAACCAACCGTTTTCACGCAAAGAGAATCCTTTGCACTGGCATTTTCATGCGCCAAGAGGTGGACCACAGTCTGTACTTAGAAACGATAATTGGGTTATTGCAGCTAACTGGGACAAAAAATTTTCTGCTGGAAGATTTGATACGCTTGCCATCAACAAAATAAAAAATGCAAATCTGGTGGATTTTAAATTATACGATATAAAAAAGGATGCCGGACAAAATACCGATATAAAAGAAAGTTATCCTGAAATTTTTTCAGCACTGAAAAAACAGTTGATTAATATCCATTCTGATGTAAAAAATGATTGCCCGGATAGCCGGCAATTTCAATGGAATGAAAGTTTACAGGAAATAGTTGATACGAAGTATAAATATATAAAAGAATAACCACCGGCCTGTTTTCAGGGGAGAGGGGTTTAAAATGATTAATGATGATAAAACTAAAAACCATTGCGGTAATTTTTGGAACCGTTTTCTTATTTCTCTATTGTACAACAAAAGAACCTCAAACACCTGAAAAGCCAAATATCCTTTTAATCGTTTCCGAAGATAACGGCCCCGATTTAGGCTGTTATGGAAATACACATGTTTACACACCAAATCTCGACCGGCTGGCTGCTGAAGGTGTTCAGTTTAATAATGCTTTTGTAACGTACTCCGTTTGCAGCCCATCGCGCGGAACAATTTTTACAGGATTGTATCCACACCAGAACGGGCAAATTGGTTTGGCAACACACAAATACAGAATGTACGAAGGCATTAAAACTTTGCCGAAATATTTAAGGGAAGTGGGCTATTTTTCCGGTTGTATTGGCAAAGTTCATGTAAATCCAGAGTCTGAAATTCCCTGGGATTATCGTCCGGGAGGATTGTTGAATGGTTCAAATTTTGGTAAAAAAAGTTTACCGGAATATGCAACAAAAGCAATGGAGTTTGTACGTCAGTCGGCTGAGAAACCATTTTTTCTAATGGTGAATTTTCCAGATGCGCATTTTCCTGTTCAATATGATGTGGAAGGACTTCCAACCAAAGAACTGGAGCCGGGAGATGTAGACGGTCCACTGGATTATGTTGGGGCCAATTCGGAATATTTGCGCGAATATACAGCCAATTATTTCAATTGTATGAACCGTTTGGATGAATCAGTGGGCATGTTGCTCGACAGTTTGAAAAAATCAGATAAAGCAGATAATACAATTATAATTTATCTGGGCGATCATGGTGCACAATTCTCACGCGGAAAGTGCAGCAATTATGAAGCGGCGTTAAAAATTCCGTTTATAATGCACTGGCCAAATCATATTAAGTCCGACATTCAAAAAGAAGAATTGATTTCTACCATTGATTTACTGCCCACAATTCTCGATTTGGCAGGAGCAGAGAAACCTGAATTTATGCAGGGAAAAAGTTTAATGGCTTTGGCAAAAAACAAAGAAACGGAGTGGGCTGAATATGTTTTTGCAGGAGGAACAGGAAGTGCTCCATTTTTCTACTATCCAAGAAGAAGTGTACGCGATAAACAGTTTAAACTTATTTATAACGTCAATTACCAGGAAGAAAATCCACATGTTGGATTTTACAATGGCAGACAAGGGCATTTTGTGGCTGGCACAAACCTGGAGGAAACAACAGCCCTGGATACAGATATGGCCGAAGTTTATAGAATCTGGCGTAACCCACCTCAATATGAATTGTATGATTTAATAAACGATCCTCTGGAATTTAAAAATCTATCGGATAATGCAGAATTTAGTGAAGAGCTGGAGCGTTTGAAAAAAGTTTTAAAACTGTGGCAGATCGAAACCAACGATCCATTTAACGATCCGGTAAAACATCAACGCTATAATCAGGACATAAAAGATATTGCAGAAAAATACGAAGGAACCAGTTATAGAAACGACCCTGATTTTAAGTGGAAGTATGTGGACTATTTTCAGGATTAAACATTGTGACACTAAAAATAATTAAAATAGAGATGAATAAACTACTAATCATTGTAGCACTTGTTCTAACAATTGCAAGTTGCAATAAATCAGAAAATCCAACCATTGCAACACTTGGTTTTGAGAACTGCGAACCGGGTGATGTAACTGAAATAAATGAAAACGGGATTCAGGCTTTGGCGGCTCCAGGTAATATTCGGATTTACCCTAAAAAAGGGAAAACAACACCAAATAGTTTGCACATTGTAGGTGGAGAAAATAAAACATTAGAGCTAATTAACACAACAGGGAAGACAGCAAAATACCTTAGCTTTTTTGCAGAAAGCTGGACTTCTAAACCTCCTTTTCAATTTAAGGTTGAGGTATTTGATGGTGTAAACTGGCGTAAGTTATACAACGGAGACGAGGATGTAAAAACGGGTAACTTTTCTAAAGAGGTTTTTGTAACCTTACCCGATACCAAAGCACAACGCATAAGGCTCACGTCTACTTCAGCCGAATCCGGCGGCGTATTAATTGATGATATTACCTTCTTTTCAGACGAAGATATGGTAATTGATTCGGTTTCTGCACCTTATCGTGTATATCCTGTTTTAAAAGGAAAATCAATCAACCCGGTTCTAAATATTCAGGTTTATTCTTCAGGCTTTTCCAATGCTCAAAAATTGGAAGAGATAACATTAAATACATTAGAAAATGACTTTTCAGGAACAATTAAAAATGTTGAAGTTTTTTACACCGGGAAAAATCCACAGCTTATTCGTCCTGTTTCGTTTGGGGCCAAAAAAAGCAATGGAAAAACTTTATCATTCAACGGCAGCCAGGAACTCACTCACGGAGTTAATCATTTTTTTGTAAGTTGTGAATTAGAGGAGAATGCAGAGATAAATTCCAATGTTTCTGTTCAATGTCTTTCCGTGAAAATTAATGGGAAAGAATATCCTGTAAAAGCAGGGGTGGCCGCTCAAAACTATTTGGGAATTGCACTTCGCCAACATAACGACGATGATGTGGATACTTATCGTATTCCGGGCCTGGCAACAACAAATAAAGGAACACTCATTGGGGTTTATGATATTCGTTACAATAGTGGTGTTGATCTTCAGGAAGATGTAGATGTGGGCATGCACCGCAGTACCGATAGTGGAAAAACCTGGGAACCCATGAAAGTGATTATGGATATGAAGGAGTGGGGTGGTTTGCCAAACGACCAAAATGGTATTGGCGACCCTTCGGTTTTGGTTGACCGCGAAACCAACACAATTTGGGTAGCAGCGGTATGGGCTTATGGTCATCCTGGCCAACGCAATTGGTGGGCTTCCCGCCCCGGACTTGAGCCAAAAACTACCAGCCAGTTTGTTTTGGTGAAGTCGGAAGACGACGGTGTAACCTGGTCGGAGCCAATAAACATTACCAAACAAATTAAACAGCCTGAGTGGTATTTATTGTTGCAAGGCCCCGGAAAAGGAATCACTTTAAAAGATGGAACGCTGGTTTTTCCTGCTCAGTTTAAAGACAAAAATGACATGCCGCATTCTACCATTATCAGTAGTAAAGACCATGGCAAAAACTGGACAATTGGCACAGGTGCAAAATCAAACACAACCGAAGCGCAGGTGATAGAATTAAACGATGGTGGCTTGATGTTAAACATGCGCGACAACCGCAATGGTTCCGATAAATCGGAAACCAACGGACGTGCTGTGGCAGTTACTTATGACATGGGGAAAACATGGAAGACTCATTCCACTTCAAACGGAGCTTTGCAAGAACCGACTTGTATGGCAAGTCTTATAAAAGAAGAGTTTATTGTTGATGGCGAAAAGAAAATATTGGTGTTGTTTAGTAATCCAAACTCAAAATTTGGTCGCCACCACATGACCATAAAAGTAAGTTTAGACGATGGCGAAACCTGGCCTGAAAAACATCAGTTATTAATTGATTTCGGCGGTGGCCGAGGATATTCATGTATGACAAAAGTAGATGATAAACACGTTGGAATCCTTTATGAAGGAAGTCAGGCTGACTTGATTTTTCAAGTATTTTCTGTTGATGATATATTAAAAGGAAATTTAAAATAATTTTAAAAATGCGGTTTATTTGTTTGATACTATTCGTTTTTCTTTCAGTTGTGATTTTTGCTCAACACAATGTTGTTTTATCTGCATTTGGCAATAGAAGTCTGGATGAAATTGAAAATGCCAAACCACCGGTTTATCTTGGCGAACCCTCTTCCAACGAAGGCACAAATTTGCTGAATGACATTGACGGATCAATAAAATTTATTTACCGTCAGGGCGATTGGGATCATGGGGGTTTTAGTGATGAAGTCTATTTTAAAACGACTACAGATGAAGGGCAGACGTGGACAGAACCTCAAATTTTAGGGAATACCGGCCCGGGCAAACAATGTTTTGCCACCATCAATCCGGTTACCGGCGAAGTAATTATCTTTTTTATTCATTCAGAAAAAGGCCAAAAAGGCAACTATCGTTATGTACGTTCCGAAAAGGGAAGAACAGATTGGACCTACAACCATCATTTTGATTCGGTTCGTTTTGGTGGAATGGGATATGGAAATTGCCTTTGGATAGATATGCCCGATAAGAAAAAACGTGTGCTCTGTGGTGTGCATGGAAACAATGCCGGTGCCGGTTGTTATTTTAGCGACGATGATGGACGAACCTGGAAACCGTCGAACCGGGCAAAAGTACCCAACTTAATCCCAAATATTTGGCAAACCGGTTCGGTTGAGCCTTCGTTTATAGAATTAAATGATGGCCGAATCTGGATGTTAATGCGCAACTCCAACGACCATTTGTGGGAAAGCTTTTCTGAAGATAAAGGAGAAACGTGGAGCGAAGCCGTACCGACCCAATTTAAGTGTGGCCCAAATTCGTGGGTAACTACCAAACGGCTTTCAACGGGAGAAATTTTGTTGGTGTGGAATAATGCAATGAGCATGCACCCTTCGGTAACTCAGGATAAATGGAGCTTCACCAATCGCGATGTAATTCATGTAGCCATTTCGTCTGACGAGGGTAAAACCTGGCATGGCTTTCGCGAATTATGGCTCGATGAAATGCGCGATTCTTCGCAATTTGTAAATCACCCGGGCGACAAAGGGCAAAACGAATCGAAAGTTGCTGAAACACCCGAAGGAAATATTTTAGTTGCCTGTGGACAAGCTCCGGGGCACCGTGCATTTCTTTTGCTGGATCCGAACTGGATTTATCAAAAATCAGCATCCGAAGATTTTTCCAATGGATTGGATTATTGGAGTTCCCATAAATTATTGGTTCGTTCGCCTATTTATTCCCGATGGTATCATTACAGATATAACCGAAAAAAAGGGGCTGAGTTAATTCCTCATCCAACAAATCCAGAGAAACAAGTGCTAAAGATTCGTAGAGAGGCAGACTCAACCGTTTACAGTCAGCGCGATTGCGCCGTTTGGAATTTTCCATCGGGCAGAGCAGGAACTTTCGAAACAAAAATCTATCTGAATAAAAAGTTCCGGGGTGGAATGATTGTTTTAACCGACCGCTGGTATCAACCTACTGATACGCAGGGGGAAGAAATGGCTATGTTTTCGTTGGATATTCCTGCAGGTGGAGGAGTTGAAAAAGAATTTGTTCTGGAAAAAGAGAAGTGGTATACAGTAACTTTTAGTTGGAATTTGGAAACAGAAAACAGTTGCGAAGTTGAAATTGATGGAAAAAAGCTATCATCAAAGTTGCCCTTGCTAAATCCAAATGAAAATGGAATTTCGTATGTGCGGTTTCGCTCATCATCTGTTTGGCCCGATAACGAGGGATTTTTGATTGAGTCGGTGAAGGCGGAAGTGAAATGAAACTTCAATTTTATGATAAAAGGAATGCATTGGAACTTTCGTGAAATGATTAGGCTGAAAATTTAGGATAGTACTGCAGGAAGAATTAGAAAGTATAAAAATTACAAATTTTAGAATTACAATGAATACCATTATTCGATTAGTTATTATGGCTGTTTTTGTTCTGAATATTTTTGGTGCTGGCAAAATTTATGCTCAGCAGAAGAAAGATAGTTTAAAATTTGAAAATTACGATTTAAAAGAGTTTTATGGACCGGGGAAAGGTGATGGGGCATTGGTATTCCTTGGCGAATCACCAATGAACGAAGCTACAGTTCAGGTTTTTCCGGATGGAAAAATAAAAGTGTACCATGCACCTGACCGGTATAGCAATAAAGTAATGTCGATGGAATCGGAGGATGGAGGTTTTACCTGGAGCCAATCCAAGGTGATTTTCGAAGATTCCATTATCTGGCAATATCCGCGCCGCACACTTATCGATCAGAAAGGAAACATTCATCTGCTGGTTTTTCAGGAACCTAACCTTGATGTTTATCATACGGCAACTTCGGATGGTGGTGAAACATGGAAGCCATTGCAAAAGATAGCAGATGGCAGAATTGGGGCAATCCGTGGATTTATTCAAACAAATAGTGGAAGGTTAATCTTTGGTTACCACCGCCACAAATGGGAACGTAAACCACCCTATGGGGGTTGTTATATCTCCTTTGTTTATTCCGATGACAATGGAAAAACCTGGACAGATACCAAATCGCAAATTGTGGCACCCGTTTTTGAAAACTATAACGGCAATAATTATGGAGCAGTGGAACCTAATCTGGTGCAGTTGAGTGATGGACGTCTCTGGATGGTTTGCCGGACACAGAATGGTTGGCAATATCAATCATTCTCTGACGATGAAGGTGAAAGATGGTCAAAAGGGGAACCTTCTATTTTCCATAGTTCAAATTCGCCGGCTGATTTATTGAAATTGCCTGACGGAAGAATTGCTATAACCTGGTGCAATACCGGGGATACCGATTTGAAAACCTTTGGACGGATTTATACCCACCGCGATGTGTTGCACATGGCTATTTCAGATAATGACGGAAAATCCTGGAAAGGTTTCAGGGAGGTTTTTAGAATCCCATCCAGAAACGATCAGAACGATATGCCGGGAGGAGATTCGGGGGTCGCTTATCCCAACACTGCTTTCACCAAAGATGGTAAAATCATTTTGGTAACCGGACAGGGCGAACATGGCGGGGGTAAAGCAATGTTTCGAATATCCCCGGAATGGCTTACCGAAACCAGTCAGGAAGATGATTTTGCCAATGGACTGGAAAAGTGGTCGTGTTACACTTTCAAAGAGTTATCTAAAAAACCCGGTCGTATGTTAGGGCCTGAACTTTTACAGGCTGAAGGAGCCAAAGGAGGAAAAATACTGCATGTACGAAAAGCTGATTCAGCAATATTTGGAGATGGAGCGGTGTGGAATTTCCCAATGGGACGTAAAGGTGAACTTACAATGAAAGTGAAAATTCCCAAAGGTTCGGCAGGGACAGCCATTTCCTTAAGCGATCACCACCGTCATCCCAATGACCCGGATGGAGAGCAAAAGGCCATGTTTACAATTGATAGCAGAGAGTTTGGAAATGCTCAGTGGCAAACTGTAACTTTAAAATGGAACCTGGAAAAGCAAAATTGTGATTTGTTAATTGATGAAAAACTGAACTCTAAAATAAGTTTGAAAAACAGGACCGAATCAGGAATTTCCTATCTGCGTTTTCGTTCTCTGGCAGATAAAAATGCCATTGATAATGAAGGAATTCTGATTGATTGGGTGAAAGTAATGGTTGAAAATTAAATGGTTTAAAAATGATAGGAGTAGGGATAATTGGTGCCGGTGCATTTGCGCATAAACATGCAGCTGCAATTTTGCAAAATAAAACTACAACTCTGGTTGCTGCAAGTCGCAGAAATAAGGCAGAGTTAGAAAAGTTTACCGCATGCTACAACATAAAAGGCTATACAAATTATGTGGATCTTTTAAACGATAAATCAATACAAGCCGTATTAATTGCAACACCGCATCATCTGCATCACCAGGTTACAGAAGAGGCAGCTAAAGCCGGGAAACATATTCTTTTGGAAAAACCCATGGGGCATAATTTAGAAGTTTGTAATCAAATTCTCGATTCGGTAAAGAAGTATAATTCAGAGCTGATGGTGGCACATATTAGTCGTTTTATCCCCGCATTTAGTAAAGCAAAAAAAATGCTTGATGAAGGAATCATTGGCGATTTAGTGTATGCCCAGGCTCACATTGCCAGAAAATGGAATACACCTAATCGCCGACCCTGGCATATGGAACAAAACCAGGGAGGTGGCATGCTAATGACGGTCGGAATTCATTACCTCGATTTGTTAACCTGGATAATTGGAGAAAATGTTAAAAGCGTAAAAGCTTCAATTTCAAATCCATTTTTAGGAAAGAATGTGGATGATGCTGCACTTTTGTTTTTAACCTACAAAAATGGAATGAATGCCCTTCTAACCTGTTCAGGATTTGATTGTGGAGGACCAATTTTTGAAGTAATAATTACCGGCACAAAAGGAATGATAAAAGCAGATATGTTTAAAGGAGTTTGGCTAGGACAAAACGATGAATGGAAAAAAATTAAAGAACCGGAATCAGGTGATCCGGAGGCAGAAGCATTAATTTGTGAATGGAGTGATTTTATTGGAAATATTATGGACAAAAAACCAAGTTCAATACCGGGAGAATATGGCCGGCACATGATTGAAGTAATTGAAGCAGCACAAATTTCCTCTCAATCTGGGAAAGAGGTTCATTTGAAATAATTATATTTTCCCCTGTTTTTTTAATTCAGAATCAAGTTGTTTTTTATATTCTGCATGAGCCTCATTATCAATTTTTACATCATCGCGGTAAAATATAAAACCTATGCTTTCCCGGGTTCTGTTACTTTTATTTGCGTTCGCTCTATGAATGGTGAGACTATGATGCACCAGAATATCGCCCGGCTTTGCTATCATTTGTATTTCGGCCTTGTCATCTTTTTCAGACCAATCGGTAATGCTCTGCGAAAATCCTAACAACGATGTTCGTCCGTGATTGCGCATCCCCCATTTATGAGATCTTGGAATGTAGCAAACAGCACCATTTTCGGCATCCGCAACGCCCAACGATAGCCACATTGTTAATGCTTCTTGTGGCTTTATTTTAAAATAATACCCATCCTGATGAGCAGGTGTTTCTTTTCCTATTTTAGGGATTTTATTAAAATACTGCATGTTTTTAAGAATGGCGTTCCCGCCCAGTAAAAGCGATGCAAGTTTTGACATCTTTTCTGATTCAGCCAATTTTCTATAATACACATCAAATTCATCCAGATGTTGAACTTGTTTTAAGGTTTCCAAATCTGTTTTATCTTCATAATATACTTCACTTTCTACAATAGTTGGTACCACCGTGGTCGTAAAACGATTTGTATTAGCAATCAATTCACTCAATTCGTTAGCATCTAAAAAACTTTCTATGGCTATGTATCCCTGTTCATCGTAAATGCTTTTTAGTTTTGATTCCTGCATATTAAATTTATTTTGTGATTTTGTAAATTCAAATATCACTCCCTTAAACATGAAAGAAAACAGAATGTTGATGTATTTTTCGAAATGAAAGATTTGTACCTCTATTGTGATATTTTCGTAACCTAATGCCATTTTGGATATACCCTTGGCAGAGCCAGGGAGTATTATGTCAACTTTGTTTTGACAAAGAAACCGAAAATAGAATTTTCAATTTTTCAACATACTGTCCTGAGTGATCAGGACATTTCTCCTGAATTTCAGGGGAGAATTTATGGAACCCCAAGGCAGAGCCTTGATGAATCCTTTAGATTGAATCAGTGAGACTATGATTTTGGTTTTCAGAATCATATAGCCGAACTGATCCCGAGTGATAGTTGAGGGATCTCATGGGTTTTATTCCCTTCATCTTGGAGCGAATTTGAATAGCATTCCGCTGAGATACCACGTTAGCTTGCTGCGAGGAGTTTCATTAGTTATTTTATACTGGAAACGATTCGTTGAGGATTATTGTTTATAATCTGTTTGGATAAATAGGGGTTGACCAGTTAATAGAAAGATTCGGTTCGGAAGTAAAATCCCGTACACTTAAGTCCAGAATATATTTGTAATCCATTTAGGGAGATTTATTCATATTGAACAGTAAATTGGTGATAAATAAATATTGAACGGATATCCTAAGCTGGCAAATTTTAAAACATTGGTAACAATGTACGTTGTTCAATAGAAATATTAGCCCAATTTGTAGTATTTGTCACCCTTCCATACCTTGAAATAAAAGTAATTTTGTAAGGGTGATGGAGAATAAGGAGTTTCAAATTATTAGAGTTTAATTCATAAAACGACCATGAATTTTAGTATGTTAAAATATATAAACAAACATATTATCAGCCAGCTGGCGGACAGGGGGAAACCAGGAAGGAACGCTTACCATAGATGAAAGTACCGTTGCTTTTAAAATGAAAGCCGATAGTATTTACAAAAAACCATGGTTTAGCTATTCTACAATGGTAAAATCTGAAGTTGGAAAAATCAGCATATCAAAACAAGGTCTTAAAACTGTTTTTATGGATGGGATAAACCTTTATCGCGGGATAAATATGGGCCCCAATCATCATCGTGAAGGACTGAAATTGCACTATGTGAGATTCATTAAAGTTGAATAATAAAATAAATAATAAAATATGAAAAATTTAAGAAGTTTATCATTATTGATTTTTTTTCTGACTTGTAACATAAGCGGGCATGCACAAGAATCACACGATAATTCTACGGAGCTTTTTTCTGAAGGATTGGCTGGAGTTAAGGAATACCGGATACCCTCTTTGACTGCCACTCCAAATGGTACACTTATAGCGATGGTTGATGCAAGAATAGACCGAAAGGGAGATATTCCAAACAATGTTGACATTGCAATAAGACGATCAACAGACTGCGGCGAAACCTGGGGAGAAGTTCAGATAATTGCAAATTATGGTAGACCTGAAGGATATGAAGTTTTCTGGGGAGCGGCTGATGCTGCAATGGTTTA
The DNA here is from genome assembly GCA_018648265.1 of Prolixibacteraceae bacterium. Taxonomy (GTDB): domain Bacteria; phylum Bacteroidota; class Bacteroidia; order Bacteroidales; family Prolixibacteraceae; genus Draconibacterium. Next base: position 42,164 of record JABGRN010000019.1, read on the forward strand.
CGATAAACAAACATCAACACTTTGGTGTATTTATACCATGGGGCAGGGTGTTGGTATCCGCCAGTCACAACCTGGTTTTGATGGTCATACTTGTCAAATTCATGCTATATTCTCCAAAGATGAAGGACTAACCTGGTCTGAACCAGTGGATATTACCAAAGGGTGTAAAATTCCTACTATGAAATTTTTTGGAACTGCTCCCGGAGTTGGTATTCAAACCAAAGATGGAGAATTGGTATTTTGCATTTATACAACAGATGAGAACAATGGCGCTGTAATGACTCCCTATTTAATTGTTAGTAACGATAACGGAAAATCATGGAGTTTATCAGAAACATGGGCAGATATAAAAACATCTGTAACTGAAACTCAGATTGTAGAATTGAACGATGGAACGTGGATGGTGAATTCAAGAAACCATTTTGGGAAACAACGCAGACTTATTTCTTTCAGTAAGGATAAAGGGAAAACATGGTCGGAAATTAGTTTCGATAATGAATTAATTTGTCCAACCTGTATGGCGAGTTTAATCTCAGTTCCCCACCCAACAAAGAAGAAAAAAAAGTTGTTGGTATTTGCCAATCCTGCCAATGAAAAAGGGAGAGAAGACGGGACTGTTCGAATAAGTGATGATAATGGCAAAACCTGGCTTTGGTCGAAACTGGTAAAAGAGGGAGCTTATGGATATTCCTGCCTCACACAAATGGCCGAAGGTAATATCGGACTCTTTTATGAGGGCGGAAATAGTAAATTGTTTTTTGCTAAACTAACAATGGAATACCTGACGGATGGAAAATATAAAAAGTAGAAAAGGGATGACTGCCAAAATAATATTTATTTTATTCGTAGTATGTTTGGTCGGGTGCTCGTCACCTTCAACAATCAATAATACCCAAACAAAACCGAACATTATTGTTGTTATGGTGGATGATATGGGATTCTCCGATATCGGTTGTTATGGAGGAGAAATTGAGACTCCAAATCTCGATAAATTAGCCTCTGAAGGTTTACGGTTCTCAAGCTTTTATAACTGCTCCAGGTGCTGCCCGACACGGGCAAGTCTGCTCACAGGACTCTATCCACATAAGACAGGCATTGGTTTTATGACAGCGGTTGATAATGGTAAACCGGGATACCGTGCCGACCTTAACAATAATTGCGTTACCATTGCAGAGGTTTTGAAATCGGGAGGATATTCCACTTATATGGCCGGGAAATGGCATGTTAGTCGTAATTTTGAAGAAGATAAAAGCAAACACAACTGGCCAAAACAGCGAGGCTTTGATAAGTTCTACGGAACTATAATTGCTGCCGGAAGCCAGTGGGATCCTTTAACATTGGTTGAAGGCAATAATTATATTGAACCGGAAACAGAAGATTTCTACTATACGGAGGCAATTACCGACAAAGCAATTCAATATATTGAAGGACATGATAGTGAAGAAAAACCATTTTTCCTTTATGTGGCACATACAGCGCCTCACTGGCCCTTACATGCGCGTGATTCACTGATTCAAAAATATCGTGGTCGATTTGCTGCCGGTTGGGATACATTGCGTGAACAACGTTGGAAAAGACTCAAAAAGCAAGGGATATTAAATGAAACAACCAATCTCTCAAAGCGAGATCCAGCTGTTCCTTCCTGGGAAAGTATAGAACAAAAAAACTGGGAACAGAGTCGGTTTGAGGTTTTTGCGGCTATGATTGACCATGTAGATCAAGGTGTCGGAAGAATTGTTGATTTGTTGGAGACAAAAGGAATAATAGATAATACGCTCATTCTATTTTTATCTGATAACGGGGGCGATATGCTTGAACATCCCGATGGATATATTGGGGCTACAGGTAAACCGTGGGCTTACATGCGTTATGTCCCTTTATTTACACGGGATGGACGACCTGTTATTGCAGGAGATATCCCTGGCATCAAACTGGGAGCTGACAATACTTATGGGGGGGTATGGAACGAAATGGGCCATGCTCAGTAATACTCCGTTACGCAAATTCAAAAAGTATACTTATGAAGGTGGAATTGCGACTCCGCTAATTGCATTTTGGCCTCAGGGTATTAAAGCCCGCAATGAACTTCGCCATCAACCGGCACATGTAATTGATATAATGGCAACCTGCCTTGAGGTGTCAGGCATTGATTATCCTGATTTTTTTAAAGAGAATGAGATCAAACCTTTAGACGGGAAAAGCCTGGTGTCCATGTTTCGGAAAGATACTACGCTCCACGATGCCCTTTTTTGGGAGCATCATGGGAATAAAGGTATTCGTAAAGGAAAGTGGAAATTAGTATCAAGTTATGATCATAAATGGGAACTTTACGATCTTGAAAAAGATCGCTCAGAAACCACCGATTGTGCAGAGGAACATCCGGAAATAGTAAATCAGCTTGCTTTGCTTTACGATGACTGGGCAGGCAAAAGCGATGTATTGCCAAGAGATGAGCTTCAGGTAAAAGAAATTCCCGGGCAGGAAAATCCACTTATTCGGTCTGACACGGAAATGGACGTGTATTTAAAAACCGTAAATAAAGAGTTGAAAAAACGTGGGTTAAAAATTCTCAATAATCCTGATAAGTAAGGCTGGATTTGATAAAATGTAAATGCCCGAATGAACGGATCTTAAGGAGTCATTTATCTCCTTTCTTTGGTGAAAAAGAATATTTATAGCTCAATTAAAATGGAGCAAAACAATACTATAAGTGATGAAGAATTATAACAGAAAAGTCTTATTTGTTTTTTTAGCACTGGTTTTCGTTACTATCTATGCTAATGCTCAGGATAACATTCAGGTAAGCGAACCTCAGGTAATTTACAAAAGTGGCGACGATGGAATAGCAGAATTTAGAATTCCATCCATGATTACAACAAAAAAAGGAACAGTTCTAGCCGTTTGTGATGGAAGAGTTGATCGCGCTGGAGATGTTCCTAATAATATTGATTTGGTTTTGCGCCGGCTTAAAAAAGGAAGTAATGAATGGTCTCCATTAACCAGGATCGTAAATTTTGCCGGGAAACATGGTGCAGCTGATCCAAGTCTTGTGCAAGACCATTCAACCGGACGAATTTTTCTTTTTTATGGATTTTGCCCAGGAAGAAACAATATTACGGAAGGGGCAAACAGGGAACGCAGACATTTGATGCTGCAGTACGTTTACAGCGATGATGAGGGTGAAAACTGGTCAAATCCCATACATATAGATTATGCCATAAGAGAAGATGGATGGCAAAGTATCTGGTCCTCACCGGGGCGTGGAATTCAGTTGAAAAACGGAAGGTTAGTTATTCCTTGCACTGTTAATAAATTGACCAAAGTAATGTCAACTATTTTGGTTTTTTCCGACGATCATGGTGAAACCTGGGACCAAATTGAAGTGGCAGAAAACATTAATGAAGCAACGTTGGCTGAACTGGCCAATGGAGATTTAATGATAAATGCCCGGAATCAATTGGAAGATCGCAAATGCAGGGCAATAACAAGCTCTAAAGATGGTGGTAAAACCTGGTGCCAGCCTGTTGTGGATAGAAATTTACCCGACCCAAATTGTCAAGGATCATTCATTCGTAATGTTTTTAAAGTAGGGAAAGAGAAAAAAGATCTTTTAATTCTCTCTAATAATGCCACAAACGACGGACGGAAAAACATGACCATTAAATTAAGCGATGATAACGGGCAAACATGGAACTACGAAAAGTTAATTCACGAGGGACCTTCCGCCTATTCTTGTTTAACCATTATGCCCAATGGGAATATAGGATTACTCTATGAGAGTGGTGAAAAATCCCCTTATGAAACCGTCACATTCGTTGAAATTGAAATTGTAAATTATTAATTCATAATTATGATAAAAAAAATTAACTGGCAGATTTTATTCGTAAATGTAGCTGTTGCGCTGAATAGTGCTTGTTCAAGTAATGTTTCAAACGAAAAAACAGAACGCCCAAATATTGTCTTCATAATGGTTGATGATTTGGGATGGAGCGACCTTTCGTATAATGGAAGTAAAGTTTACGATTCTCCTAATGTTGACAGATTATCTCAACAGGGAATGACATTCTCAAATTTTTACTCAGCGGGTCCGGTTTGTTCGCCAACCCGGGTATCAATATTGTCTGGTAAGTATCCGGTTCGAACAGGAATTACTACGTATTTATTAGCTCCGGAGCTCGACCCTAAACATATCGCAAGCCATTTTCCACTGGAAGAAATTACCTTTGCAGAGGCATTAAAAGAGTACAATTACAAAACCGGTTATTTTGGAAAATGGCATCTGGGTTATGCCAAAGAGCACTGGGCAGCAAACCAAGGTTTTGATGTGGCTATTGGTGGAATGGATTTGGATTGGGCATGGAAAATTGCCCATCCGGAAGTTGAGGCTCCTGATGTGGACAGAGGCAGAGGTCATAAACGATTTTTTAGTCCGCACCACCTTACTTTTATGGAAGATGGATCTGAAGGTGAGTACTTAACCGAACGTCTGACAAATGAAACCATTAAGTTTATTACTGAAAACAAAGATGAACCATTTTTTGCATATCTTTCATTCCATACTGTACATACGCCATTACAGGCAAAAGAAGAGGTAGTTGAAAGATACACCAATAAAATTCATGAAATGGGATTGGATACTATGATTGAAACGAATACCGAAGAGAAAACCCATCAGAATAACCCAAATTATGCGGCAATGGTGTACCACATGGATGAGAATGTGGGACGGGTTATGGATTGTTTAAAAGAGTTGAATCTGGAAGAGAATACGATTCTTATTTTTACCTCTGACAATGGCGGAAAAGGAAGTGTAACTTCAAATTTACCATTGAAAGGAATGAAGCACAATTTGGATGAAGGTGGTATTCGCGTACCAACCATTGTTCAGTGGAAAGGAAAAATTGAAAGTGGTTCGGTTTGTAATGAAACGTTGATTTCCAACGATTTTTATCCAACCTTCCTTGATTTGGCAAATGCACCATTGAGACCTGAACAACACCTGGATGGAATTAGTTTTAAGGATATTCTGTTGGGAACAAAAACGAAAACTGACAGAGATGCTATTTACTTTCATTATCCACATAGCCGTATGGAAGGAGCTGTTATTATGGGAGATTACAAACTGCTCTATTATTACAAAACCGGCGAAACAAAATTGTATAATTTGAAGGACGACATTGGTGAATTGAACGACTTGAGTCAGATAGAAAAAGAAAAAGCAGCAGAGATGCTTCAAATGTTGAAAGCATGGTTAAAGGAGGTTAATGCTAATTTTCCTGAAGGATTTATTGACTCCCGGAACGGTTTCAATTTTATATCCGGAAGATTGGCATGCACCGGGCCAGCAAAGTATACAACCGGAAAAAATATTAAAGATTGTGGTGAAAGCAGCAATCACCGGTAAAGATTAAAATATGGTATTTATTATCAATGTATTATAATTGAATTATTATGACACCAAAAGGAAGAGTTTTAAAAGCACTAAATCACGAAGAACCAGACCGGGTTCCTTTTATGTACCGAGATGTTCCGGAAGTTCGTGAGCGGCTAAAAAAAGATTTGGGAGTGAACACTGATGATGAATTGTTCGAAAAACTGGATATTGATTTTCGCTGGGTGGGACCTGACTATGTTGGCCCGGAATTAGAATTGGATAATGGACACAAACGCGATCTGTGGGGAGTGGAATGGAAATATACCAAATTTAGTGATGGAGCAGGTTATTGGAATGAAGTTGACCACCCGTTAAAAGATGTTCAAACTATTGAAGAATTGGAAAATTATAACTGGCCACAACTGGATTGGTACGATTTCTCGAAACTGGAAGAGCAGTGCGACAAATACAAAGACTACGCAATTATGACGGCTCCGGGAATTGCTTCTCCTGGAATATTTCAATCGCCGGTTCAGCCGCTTTTAGGTGTTGAACGCAGTTTGATGGAAGCTTACATGAATCCCGAATTCCTAAAAAAACTAATCGATAAAATCCTTGATTTTCAACTTCCTTTTATTGAAAAAATGTTGAAGTCTGCCAATGGTAAAATCGATTTTTTCCGTTTGGGCGATGACTTTGGAACACAGTCGGGTTTATTAATGGATATTGGCATGTGGGAAGAATTCATACAACCGGCATTTAAAAAAATGAATGAAGTGGCTCAAAAATATGATGCGCATTATTATCAGCATTCCTGTGGCAGCATTCGTGATTTAATTCCTTCGTTTATTAATACCGGAGTGGAGGTTTTAGACCCCATTCAAGTAAAAGCTAATGGAATGGTTCCATTAGAATTAAAAGCAGAATTTGGAGACAAGCTTTGTTTTTCGGGTGGTATTGATGAACAGGATTTACTACCTCACGGAACTCCTGATGAAGTTAAAAACGAGGTTAAAAAACTGCTCGATGACATGGCTCGTGGCGGCGGCATTTTTATGGGGCCAACCCACAATTTTCAGGATGATATTCCAACAGCAAACATTTTGGCCATGTACGAAGCCGGAAAAGCCTGGAGATATTAAAATATTCTCCTGATTTGTAAGATTCGTTACCCATGAAATTTCATATTTTGTGTCTATTTTGTATTAAATGAAGAGGATTATTTATATAACCATTTTTCTGTTTTTTGTTTTAGGATGTTCAAAACAAAAAAGCAACCAAAATTTCCCCAACATCATCCTGGTTACGGCTGACGACCTCGGCTACGGCGATGTAGCATGTTACGGTAATCCAACCGTATTAACACCTCATTTAGATGAAATGGCAAATGCCGGAATCCGTTTCGAACGATTTTATTCTACTGCTCCGGTTTGTTCTCCAACGCGTGGAAGTTGTTTGACTGGTCGTCATCCGTATCGATACAACATGCCGTGGGCAGGAAGATATGGTTTGCCAAAAGAAGAGATAACCATTGCCGAAGCATTAAAAACCAAAGGATACTCAACCAGGCATTTTGGGAAATGGCACGTTGGCGGATTAAGTAAAATCATTAATCAAAGCGAATTTCCGGGAGGTCCATCTCCATATTCCCCTCCATGGGAAAATGGTTTCTATGAGTGTTTTTCTACCGAATCAATGATGCCAACTTACAATCCGTACTATCAGGTCGGTGGTGAATTTGGAACCGAAGATTATAGATTTGTTCAGAATGAACCAGTTGAAAAAGGGCAAAAAACAGGAGGTTTTCGTTGGGGAGATTTTTATTGGATTGGAGAGGATAAATACGTGGAAGTTATGCCTGAAGGTGACGATTCTAAAATAATAATGAACAAGGCACTCGATTTTATTGAAAGAAAATCGACTGAAAAAAGTCCGTTTTTAAGTGTTATTTGGTTTCATACACCACATACTCCTGTTGTTGCCGGGAACGAGCAACGAGCAAAATATCCCGATTTGGATATACCTCAACAACATTGGTTTGGAGCTATTTCAGCAATGGACGAGCAAATTGGAGTGCTGAGAGAAAAACTACGAAAACTTCAAATCGAAGACAATACAATTGTTTGGTTTTGCAGCGACAATGGTCCCTCTTATATTCATAATTACAATTCTTCAGGTAGATTGCGTGGGAAAAAAGCAGAACTATATGAAGGAGGAGTTCGAGTGCCGGCAATACTTGAGTGGCCTTCAAAAATTACAAATCCATTTATTTCTCAATTGCCGGTTTCAACCAGTGATTTTTATCCTTCGATACTTGCAATTTGTGGAATTGAAATGGAAAATCAACCCATTCTGGATGGAGTAAATGTAATGGAATCAATTCTTACGAAAAAGGAAAAACGAGAAACTCCGATTTTATTTCAATCTCCGGTTCCAAACCGATTGAAAAAACAGGAAACGGAAGATGTTGAGCAATTTTCAATAGTGGATAATAATTACAAACTAATCAGTATTGACGGAGGAAAATCATTTCAATTATACGATTTGAATGATGACCCAACTGAAAGCATAGACATTGTAGAAAAAAAATAGAGATTGCAGAAAAGATGAATACAAAACTAAGGGAGTGGCAAAGCTCTTGTGAAAGAAGTGCCACAGGATTTGATTATTGAGAATGACGATTATGAATAACATACGAAAACCAAATAAACAGCGAATATTTGACGCAATTAACCATGTGGAAACAGGGGAAATACCGATTTTAGAGATCGATCCGGATATGTCATTGGTGAACCAAATCTTAAAGAAAAAGCTTCCAATGCACCTCCATTCATTTGAATTGGAGGTAGAAGATAATATTGAGCTCAATAAAAGAATGGGCAACGACCTTACTTTTTTTGGTCATGTTTGGCGTGTAGGTAGAAAGGAATTTTCAGATGATGACGGACGAATTCATTATATCGACGGAACAATAAAAACGAGAGAACAGTTAAAAGATGTTTGGTTTCCTTCGCTCGACAAACTTGAAAAACGTCTTGAAGACCATTGCAAGAAAGTGGATGGAACCGGGATGGGAATCTTATGTAAAGCGCAGACACCTGCCTTTACCACTATGAGTGCAATGGGTTATAGTGATTTCCTTTTGAATACTATAATGGATCCCGATTTTACTTATGACTTTATAAATATGATTCATGAGTATTGCATGAAAGAGTTGGAAGTATTTCTTAAGTATCCCATTGATATAGTGCAAGTTTCCAGTGGTCTGGTAACCAATACAGGACCAATGGTAAGCTACAAAGACCTGGAGCCGTTGGAATTTAAATTTATTGAAGAGGAGATGCAGCTGGTAAAATCGATGGGTAAAAAGGTACATTTTCATATTGATGGGAGAGTGGATGATATGATTCCCCGGTTTTTGGAGATGGGAACTGATATTTTGAATCCCATTGACCTATGCGCCGGGAATCAGGATGTTTTTGCCATAAAAGAGAAATATGGTAGTCAAATCACCATCTCAGGAAATATTGATATTGAAGCTGTATTAAAAGACGGAACACCTGAACAAGTCAAGGAAAATGTGACGATGCATATTGACAAATTGAAAAAAGGCGGTGGTTATATTGTTTCTTCTTGTCACAACCTGCATGAACTTGTACCAGTTGAAAATTTTTACGCAATGCGGGATACAGTTTTAAATTATAAAAATGAGCCATAAAGCAAAAACATACATTTTATTTCTGGTTGCGTTCCTATTGGCATCTACTGTTTATAGTCAAGCGTCTGTTAAAATCAGGATTGCCTGTGTTGGAAATTCAGTAACATTTGGAGCTGGCATTGAAAATTGCGATGTAAATAGCTACCCGGCTCAATTGCAAAAAATGTTGGGTGAAAAATATGAGGTCGCCAATTTTGGAAAAAGTGGCGCAACGCTGTTAACCAAAGGTCATCGCCCTTATATTAAGCAAAAAGAATTTCAGGAGGCATTAAAATTTAGCCCACAAATTGTAATTATTCATTTGGGATTAAACGATACCGACCCACGAAACTGGCCAAATTACCGCGACGATTTTGTTAGTGATTTTTCGGCATTAATAGATTCGTTTCGAATGCTGCCGACAAAATCAAAAGTTTGGATTTGTAAAATGACACCGATTTTTCATGGTCACCCAAGGTTTAAATCTGGAACACGCGGTTGGTTTTGGCAAATTCAGGAAAAAATAGAGGTTGTTGCAAATGGGAAAAACACAGAATTGATTGATTTGCACACTCCGTTATATTCAAGGCCTGATTTGTTTCCAGACAATCTTCATCCAAATAGAGAAGGAGCACTGATACTTGCAAAAACCGTCTATTCCGAAATAACTGGTGATTTTGGTGGGCTTCAAATTCCGGATGGTTTTAATGGTAATATGGTTTTACAGCGTGGAGTTGCAATTCCTGTTTATGGCAATGCAAATTCCGGCGATAAAATAACTATCGATTTTGATGGTGACATCCAAACAGCAACAACTGATAAACATGGAAATTGGAAAGTTGAATTTCCTGCTAAACTTGCAGGTGGTCCATATTCAATAAAAATAGAAAACAGAGATTCATCGATAACGATTGAAAATATTCTTGTTGGAGATTTGTGGCTTTGTTCCGGACAGTCGAATATGTCTTTTGCACTTAAATCAACAGCTCACGCCAAAGAAGAAATTCCTAAAGCCAACTATCCTGAAATTCGGCTTTACAATATGAAAACTGTTGCCTGGGGGAGTAATTATAAATGGTCAAAAGAGGAGCTTCAAAAAACAAATAACCTTGAATTTTTCTCTGGTAAATGGGAAACTTGTACGCCTGAAACGGCAAACGATTTTTCAGCAATTGCTTATCATTTTGGACGAAAACTTTACGAGAAGACTGGTGTGCCAATTGGCTTAATTCACAATTCAAAAGGTGGTTCACCAACCGAATCATGGATTGACCGCAAAACTTTAGAATTTCATCCTCAATTGGTTGATGTTTTAATTAATTGGGAAAAGAACGATTTTGTACCGGCATTTTGCAAAGAGCGGGCTGCCTTTAATATTCAGGAATCAAAAAATCCGAAACAGAGGCATCCTTTTCATCCGGCCTATTTATATGAAGCAGGTATTGAACCGTTAAAGGGAATGCCAATAAAAGGAGTAATCTGGTATCAGGGCGAATCAAACGCGCATAATGTAGAATTTCACGAGCAACTATTTCCTGTATTAATTAAAAGTTGGCGGCATATTTGGGGTGAAAACTTACCCTTCTATTTTGTGCAATTATCAAGTATTAATCGTCCCAGTTGGAGTCATTTTCGCGATTCTCAGCGCCGGTTAGCCTTACAAATTCCAAATTGTGAAATGGCTGTTTCAAGCGATCTGGGGCATCCTACTAATGTTCATCCAAAACAGAAAAAGGAAGTTGGTGAAAGATTGGCTTTGGTTGCCTTGAATCAGTTATACAACAAAAATATTCCGTGTCAAGGACCAAAAGTTAAAGCGATTAAATTCAGTAATTATAAAATAATAATTGAATACACTTTTGCAGAGGGATTGAAAACCAGCAATGGAAAGTCGCTTCGTTCTTTTGAAGTGGCAGGTGAAAATGAGTTATATAAACCGGCTAAAACAAAAATAATTGAAAATAGAATTGAAATTTGGTCAGAAGAGGTTCCAATTCCAAAATATTTTCGATATGGATATCAACCATATACCGATGCAAATTTAGTTAACGAAACTGGACTACCCGCATCAACTTATACTACAGAATTTGAAAAAATGGATTTTTAGATGTTGAGATTCAAGATAGAAAGATTAAAAATAATAATATATAAATGATTTAATAATTAGGAAGATGAAACATATGGTTAGCACGGATTTACTTCCGACTTCCATCTTCGGTTTTCCGACTTATCTTTAAAAGAATGAAAAAAATTAACGGATACGTTGCAGCACCTTTTACCCCAATGAAAGAGAATGGGGATATTAACCTGGATTTTATTCCGGAATATGCTGATTTTTTAATTAGGAATGGACTGGATGGAGCTTTTATATGCGGCAGCTCTGGTGAAGGAGCATTACTTACCCGCGAAGAGAGAATGGCAGTTGCCGAAGCATGGGTTGACGCTGCCGGGGATAATTTAAAAGTTATTGTGCACACTGGTGGAACCAATTTGACAGATCAAAAAACGCTGGCACAACATACACAAAAAATTGGTGCTTTTGGAGTAGCTGCTATGGCCCCCGCATTTTTACCTCCACGCCGGAATGAAGAATTTGTTGCTTATTGTAAAGAAATAGCTTCTGCTGCTCCTGAGTTATCATTCTATTACTATCACATTCCACCGCTTAATGGTTTCAATATGTCTGTTGTTGAACTGTTGAAAGCTGTAGATAAAGAGATTCCAAATTTTGTAGGGGTGAAATACACACATGATAATTTATACGAATTTGATCAGTGTAAATATGTGGCCAACGGAAAATTCGAAATGCTTCACGGACTTGATGAGACTTACCTTTCTGCACTGGCATATGGCTTTTCTGGCGGGGTTGGGGGTACATACAATCACTGTTTTTCCTTGTTTCGGGAAATGAAAGAAGCCTATGCTGCAGGCGACCATATCAAGTGCCGGGAATTACAACATAAGTCCCATCTTTTTATTAATGTATTGGGAATGTTCCGTGGAAACATAGTATGCGGTAAGCGGATTATGAAGTTTATGGGTATTGACTGCGGACCCAACAGGTTACCTCTTCAAACTATCTCAGTTCAGGAAGAAATTTCAATGAAAAAAGAATTGGAAACCATCGGATTTTTTGATTACTGTAATAAATAATATTCCCAATAAATTTACGACCATGAACTTAAGACTCCGTTTTTTTATACTGATTTTTACACTTCCTTTTTTAGGATTTACGCAATCGGATTACCAAAATAATTTCACATGGCAAGAGAGTGTAGAAATACCTCCACCGGCTGGCGCTGAAAAACAGCATGGACTTGCATCGCCTTTTGTTGGAACTTCTGGCGACGTGGTGATTGTAGCTGGCGGCTGCAATTTTCCAAATGTTCCGGTGGTTGATGGAGGTACAAAAAAGTATTACAACGATGCTTTCGTTTTGGTTGAAGCAGAAGGAAAACCGCGCTGGCTGTTCGGAATGAAAATTCCGAATGAAACTGCGTATGGAGCTTCGGTAAATGTTCTGGATGGTTTGTTATGTATTGGTGGAAGTAACAACGATGAAATTTTCAACACTGTTTATCTTTTAAAGTGGAACAAAAAGAAATCTGAATTGGAGATTGAAAATTGGCCGGAGCTACCTTTCCCTGTTACTCAAATGGGGGCAACATTGGTCGATAATATTGTTTATGTAGTAGGCGGAAAAACCGATGGAAAATTAGCAAACACATTTCTGTCGCTAGATATTTCCAAAAGAGGAACGGATGAATTTCAATGGAATGTATTAGATGATTTTCCGGGTGTGGCACGATTGCAGCCGGTTGTTGTAACTCAAAATGCTGCGGAAGAAAAGCACCTTTTCCTTTTTAGTGGCTCTAGTTTTCCGGATAACCAGGCCGAACCGAGTATTACTACCGATGGATTGGAGTACAACCCAAAATTAAATGAATGGACAAAAATTGCTAAAATTGACCCCAACGGTTATCAACCTTTTTCGTTACACGGAGCAAGTGGTTTACCTTTAGGAATGAACCATGTATTGTTTGTTGGAGGTGTTAATTATGACAAATTTTATGATGCCTGGAAACAAGAACGTATAGGAAAATTGGCGATAGAAATTGGCGATACGGCAGCAGTTCATCAATTTAAAACCTGGGAAAAAGAGTACTTATCGCACGAACCGGTCTGGTATAAATTTAACAAAGAGGTTTTGGTTTATCATACGCTTACCAATAGTTGGACAGTAGGCGATGAGTATCCATTTGTTGCACCCGCAGGGGCAAAAATGGTTGCGTGGAAAGATGGCTGGTTGGTAATTAACGGTGAGACCATGCCTGGCGTTCGTTCTGCAAAAGTATATTATGGTGAATTAAAAGCAAATCCGAAATTTGGCTGGTTAAATTGGTTGCTGTTAATATCATATTTAGGGGGAATGCTTTATCTCGGGTATTTCTTTATGAAACGTGAAAACGGCACCGAAGATTTTTTCAAAGGTGGAGGTCGAATTCCTTGGTGGGCAGCCGGAATGAGTATTTTCGCAACGATGTTAAGTGCCATCACTTTTATGGCAATTCCGGCAAAAGCATTTGCCACCGACTGGAAATATTTTCCAATGGCTATTGCTATATTAATAATGGCTTTTCCAGTAGTAAAATACTATTTGCCATTTTTCCGGAGATTGAACGTAACAACTGCTTACGAATATCTCGAAAGACGATTCAATTACACCACACGGTTTTTAGCAAGTTTTCTCTTTATTATTTTTATGATTGCCAGAATGGCGTTGGTGTTGTTTTTACCATCGCTGGCATTAACTACAGTAACCGGAATTGATATTTACACTTGTATTGTATTGATGGGAGTGATAACCATCATTTATTGTACAATGGGCGGGGTAGAAGCTGTTGTTTGGGGCGATGTTATCCAGGGATTTGTATTACTTAGTGGAGCAGTAGTGGCAGTATTTTTTCTGATTTCAGGAACCGAAGGAGGAATGGGAAAATTGATAGATATTTCTATGGATAATCATAAGTTTACCATGTTCGATTTTGCATTGAGCTGGAAAAGTGCCACAATTTGGGTAATCCTTTTAGGCGGATTAGCCAACAACCTGATTTCTTATAGTGCCGACCAGACTGTAATTCAACGGTATTTAACAACAAAAGATGAAAAATCAGCTGCAAAAGGAATTATATTGAATGGAGTTTTAGCTGTGATTGTTTCTGTGATTTTTTATTTTATAGGAACAGCATTGTATGTCTATTATAAAACACAACCCGAAGAGTTGAATTTTGTAATGCAAAATACAGATTCCATTTTCCCCCATTTTATTATGTCAAAAATGCCTATTGGGGTAGCAGGATTGCTAATCGCAGCAATTTTCTCTGCAACTATGTCAACGGTTTCATCTAATGTAAACTCCTTATCAACGGCATTTACTTCTGACTTCTACTGTCACTTTTTCCCGGATTCAACCGATAAAAATCAATTGTCGGTAGCACGTTGGTCAGGAATTGTTTTTGGAGGAATTGGAGTTGGTTTTGCATTGTTAATGGCAACATTAAATATTCTGTCGTTATTCGATTATTTCAACTATATTTTGGGATTACTGGCAAGCGGATTGGGTGCATTGTTTCTTATGGGAATTTTCTTTCCACGAATTAACGGAGAAAGTGCACTGATTGGATTTGTTCTTGGAACCGGATTCTTATTTTTAGTGAAAGCGCAAACCGATATTTCATTCTTATTATTTGGTTTTATAGGGATGGCTGCAACTCTGTTTTTTGGATTAATATTTAGCTTCTTCTTTAAAAATGAAAAGGAAATTAAAGGTTTAACCTGGAAGACCATTGAAAAATAAACAGAATTAGAATTATTATGAATAAACAAACCATACAGAATTACCTGGAAACCTACAAAAAAGGTCTCCTCGAAAATATCATTCCATTTTGGACAAAACACTCTATTGACTGGGAAGATGGCGGTTTTAACTTTTGTCTTGACCGTGATGGAACGGTTATCGACACCGACAAAGGAGTTTGGCAAACCGGTCGTTTTACATGGATGATTTTGACTTTGTACAACGAGGTGGAACAAAAAGAGGAGTGGCTAAAAATTGGAAAGCACGGCATCGATTTCCTCGAAAAACATTGTTACGATGAAAACGGTAAAATGTATTTTATTGTGGATAAACAAGGGGAGCCAATTCGTATGCGGAGGTATGTTTTTTCAGAATCTTTTGCAGCAATTGCCTACGCAGCTTACTATAAGGCAACTGGAATTGAAGAATACAAAGAAAAGGCAAAAGAGGCTTTTGATACTTTTTTGCGATACAATACAACACCTGGTTTAATTGCACCTAAATTCACCGATAACCGTAAAATGCGTGGGATGGGTGGACCGATGATAGGAATTGTTACTGCTCAGGAACTACGTAAAAATCTGAACGACAATTCTTACACAACTCAAATTACTGAATGGATAAATGAAATTCAGAAGTATTTTCTCAATCATGAATATAAAGCTGTAATGGAAGCAGTTGGTCTCAATGGCGAACTCGTTGATCATTTTGATGGGCGAACTTTAAATCCCGGACATGCCATTGAAGGTGCATGGTTTATTTTGCAAGAGGCAAAACTTAGAAATAACAACCCCGAATTAATTAAACTCGGCACAACCATGCTCGATTGGATGTGGGAAATTGGTTGGGACAAAGAATACGGTGGAATGCTTTACTTCAAAGATGTAAAAGGCTTGCCCATTCAGGAATATTGGCACGACATGAAATTCTGGTGGCCACATAACGAAACAGTAATTGCCACTTTAATGGCCTACGAACTAACCGGCGACAAAAAATACGCCGAAATGCATAAGCAAGTTCACGATTGGACATTCAAACATTTTCCCGACCAAGAACATGGCGAATGGTACGGCTACCTCCACCGCGACGGACGAATTTCAGTTCCACTAAAAGGAAACATCTGGAAAGGGCCTTTTCATATTCCTAGAATGTATTTAATGGCTTGGAAGAGTTGTGAGCGGATGTCTCTAATGTAATCCGATTCACTTTATTTTATAAAGGAGGAGTTGACTATTACTAACTTATACATTGCATAAGTATTGATTGTTATATTCATTGCACTCATAATAATTTAAGACTACGCTTGAATAGCTATATTTTTCAAACTACTTCGAACTTTCAGTATTTTTTGCCCGCTTATACTTGTGTCAAAAGTGTAAGCAATGGAAATTTGTTATTTGCTGGTAATTAGTGCTTTGTGTTAATTGTCTGGAATTTTGCTAACTTCAACTTGTACTTATATTTGTAACTGGAGAAAAGTGTAAGTTTATATTAATGTCAGATTAAGATTAATAATCTGCAAAAATTAAAACATGGCAAGAATGTTTTTGAGAGCTTGATACTCTGGCAATGGTTATGATATTTGAAGCTTGGAGGGAGTGGATAAAAGAATAAATGTTAATATTTGAGGGTTAAATATTGTTTCAATGGGGAGTCACTGGATTCCTTCGGAGTAATTGTTATTTACGCTTAGTTAACTATAAATGGACTGTCCACAAATAGATATTAATGAATTAAAGAGGTTCTCCTTTTTGCTAATCAAATCTCTATTATCTCTTTAAAACTCTCTTTAAATAAATATAACACACTGAATATCAGTACGTTATTTATTTATTGAGCTCCCCAGGTAGGGGATTTTATAAATAAAAATATATTTTATGGTTTCATAATTGAAATTGATAAGCATCCACATAAGCAGATACTTTTTTATAAAATAATTTTGCTTATTTTTAGGGAACAACAACATCCAAAGAAGCGCAGTTGTTTAGGAATAGTTTATGACTATTTTTCACTCCTAATCTACCCTATTCATTATCAGCCCTTTGCCTATTAATATTGCTAGTTTCAGGGACTAGTGTCAGCAATGGCGTGCAGGTTCGAGTCCTGTTCTGGGCACAGTTAATCCGCTGTAAACATTTAATTTACAGTGGATTTTTACTGTAAACTCCAAATACAAATTTGTCCGGCTTTTAATGGATAAATAATACCAATTGTTCTTCAAAATG
This sequence comes from Prolixibacteraceae bacterium, assembly GCA_018648265.1. Taxonomy (GTDB): domain Bacteria; phylum Bacteroidota; class Bacteroidia; order Bacteroidales; family Prolixibacteraceae; genus Draconibacterium. Next base: position 59,317 of record JABGRN010000019.1, read on the forward strand.
CCGCATAGCAAATTTTGAAGTTTCAATAACCTGTCACGAATCTATTTCGGGAGTTAATGCCGATAATACAAAAAAGAAGCAAACTGAACAAAGTAAAAATTTGCGACATTTTGTTGGCAAAAAGCCAATATACAAACTGTATTGAACATTTAAACACTGATATTTGAACATCATATATTAATAGCCAAACGGGTTTATGTTTTGAGTTTTTATTATTTGATATTTCATTTTAAACATTGCCGGCTTTACAGACAGGCAAATAGATTAGATTACACCGAATTGGGTGTATCTACTTAATTGATTACTTTTGCGCCTTCAAAAAAATAGAAAATTAGATTTTTAGATACAAAGGAAAACACAATTTAAAGCGAGTTAATAAAATCCTAACAAATATATTATGTTTTTATTAACCAAATTCTAAAATTTTTAACCTACTATTTTATTAAAAAGATATAAAATGACTTTTCTGGAAGAGATAAAACGCCGCCGGACATTTGGAATTGTTAGCCACCCGGATGCAGGGAAAACTACTTTGACCGAAAAACTGCTTCTTTTTGGCGGGGCAATTCGTGTAGCCGGTGCAGTTAAAAGCAACAAAATTAAAAAAGGGGCCACCTCCGATTTTATGGAAATAGAACGCCAGCGTGGTATTTCGGTGGCAACTTCTGTAATGGGATTCGAATACAATGGTTATAAAATAAACATTCTCGACACACCCGGCCACCAGGATTTCCAGGAAGATACATTCAGGACATTAACCGCCGTTGACAGTGTAATTATTGTAATCGACGCTGCAAAAGGTGTGGAACCGCAAACCGAAAAACTTATGAATGTTTGCCGGATGCGCAAAACCCCGGTAATTGTTTTTGTAAACAAGATGGACCGCCCGGCACAGGATCCATTTACTTTAATGGACGAAATTGAGGAACAATTAAAAATTAAAGTACGGCCCTTAAGTTGGCCAATTAACAACGGCCCCGATTTCAAAGGGGTTTATAACATTTTTAACAAAAGCCTAAAGTTGTTCAACCCAAATATACAGGAAATTGAAGAGAGGGTTAAATTTAATGATATTTCGAATGAAAAGTTAGAAGATTATATTGGGAAAGATGCCAAAATATTACGCGAAGAATTAGAACTGGTCGAAGGTGTTTATCCTGAATTTGAGTCGGAAGGATATCTGGCAGGGAATCTGGCACCAGTTTTTTTTGGCAGTGCTTTATACAACTTTGGTGTACAGGAATTACTCGATGCTTTCCTTGAAATAGCCCCCTCACCAAAACCCAGTTTTACCGAAGAGCGCGTTGTAAGGCCTGATGAAAATGGTGTAACCGGGTTTATTTTTAAAATCCATGCCAATATCGACCCAAACCATCGGAGCCGTATTGCATTTGTAAAAATATGCTCAGGTAAATTCGAACGAAATAAGATGTATAAAAATATGCGGTCCGGAAAAAGTATCCGTATTTCGAGCCCAACGGCATTTATGGCATCGCAAAAAGAAATTGTGGAAGAAGCTTTCCCTGGCGATATTATTGGTGTACCCGACACAGGAAATTTTATTATTGGAGATACCCTAACCGATGGTGAACAAATTCATTTTAAAGGGCTTCCAAGCTTTTCTCCCGAACTTTTCAGATATCTGGAAAACGCTGATCCCATGAAATCGAAACAACTTGCAAAAGGTATCGATCAATTAATGGATGAAGGGGTGGCACAACTTTTTACCAGCCAATTTAATGGCCGTAAAATTATTGGAACAGTTGGGCAACTTCAGTTTGAAGTCATACAATATCGTCTTGAACACGAATACAATGCAAAATGTAGGTTCGAGCAACTTCAAATGCACAAAGCTTGCTGGATAAAATCAGATGATCAGAAAATGCTCAATGAATTTAAGAAACGTAAATACCAGAAAATGGCGTATGATAAATTTGGAAGGGATGTTTTTATGGCTGACTCAACATTTATTCTTCAAATGGCACAAGATGAATTTAAAGATATCCAGTTCCACTTTACTTCAGAATTTTAGTTGCTAATAACAATAGTTTTCGATGGTTATAAATTAAGGTAGCTATTTTTACTTTAATTTATCTGTTCTTTTTTTAAGGTAAATTGATAAAACATAAAAAAACAAATCAACCTTAAAAGAATCACAAAACAGGGAAGGATCTTTATTAACCAACTCTCAGCCCGTTCGGACACGAACCTGAAATTATTATTCTTGACCCTTATTATTAAAAAATAAAATTAATCTTCATCTAAATCGTAAATGTCTTTATCACGAGTTACTGGTTTTGCATCTGTACCACCACGAACTTTTAGCATTTCATTTTCACTTAAAACATCAAAACTTAATACACTAAAATTCATTTTTTCGCTGATACTTTCCAAATTGCTTTTCATAATAGATAAATTATTTATTAAACTAAAAAATCACACATTCATAATATATATTCCTTAAATCAAAAAAAGGTAACCCCCCAATTGTAAAAAAAAATAAATTCTTTTAAATTGCCCTAAGTAAATTTAAATCTATGGTTGTGATAAAATGCGGTAAATATTTATTGTATCTGTTATTTTTTTTAATGCCGAAACTGGTTTTAGCAGAATCCCAAAATTTCAGAACCGATAGTTTAAAAGCAGTGGCACTAAACAGATCGGCATCAAATTTTGGCAGGCAGGGATTATATTCAGAATCACTCGATTCACTTTTCCTTTCATTAAATATTAGAAAAAGAATTTATAATGAAAATAATTACAAGTCATTTGCAAGCACTTACAGGTTGATTGGAACCAATTATAAAAATTTGGGCCTTTTCGATTTAGCTATTCAATATTCATTACTTGCAGAACAAGCTTACATTCAAGGTTACGGCGAAAATTATTTAAGCACGGCTTATGTTTATCTAAACCTGGGAAATATTTACAGGAGTAAATTAAATAATAATGAAGCCATACAATATTATAATCAGATGGTAAATATTTATAAAAATCAGAAAAAAATAAATATCGAAAATGTTGCCGGGGCATATTATAGTGTGGCCGAAATTTATTATAGAATGAATAAATATAATGAATCGCTTGAAATTATTGATAAATATTTAAAAAATGCTGACGATGATACAAAAATATTATTTTTCGATTTATCAGGTGCAATCTTTCAAGAGTTGAACCGAAACAAAGAAGCATCGGAAAGTTATAAAAAAGCAATTCAATACTCTATTAGCCAATACACTGACACCGACTTAGTTGTGGCAATGGAATATTTAAATTTTGCATCATTTTTAATTTCTGTCGGCAATAGCGGTGAAGCAATAGAAATGCTTGCAAAAGCATACAACATTATTTACTTAACTGAAAAAACAAAAGGAGAGAACCTCGCAAATTATTATCAGGTTATGGGAGACTTGCATAAAAATAAACAGGTAGAAACCAAAGAGTTATTTGCTTTTAAAAAACAAAAATATAAAAATCTCCAACAGGCGTTGGTATATTACAATAAAGCATTGTTTTCGTTAAACTTCCCTGAAAATAACTTGTCCGGCATTAACCTTGATTCTATTAATTGCATTTCTGAAATTCGGTGTCTCGATCATTTAAAGATAATAGCTGATACTTACATGCAAATTGTTTCGGTTTTTGAAGACAAAAATTCTGGAATTCATAAAAAATCACTTACAAAAGCACTTGAATATTATAAAATTACTGGCCTGTTTATTCATAAATTAAGAAAAGGTATTTCGGGTGATGAGAGTAAAATACAACTTGCCGAACTCGAACAATCAACATTCATAAATATTATTCAAGCTTCGTACAAAGCCTATTTATTAAATGGTGATTTAGAAACTCTGGAACTCGCATTTAATAACGCCGAACGCTTAAAGGCAAGTGCAATTTTCGATAAACTTTCCGATCAATTGGCAAAAGAAAACAGTTTAATACCCGACAGTTTAAATCGATTGGAACAAACTATTAATTTACAAATTGCATCGTACTCGGAAGAACTTTTTTATGAACAGGATGAGGAACAACAGGATCGGGAAACTATTGCAGAATTAGATTCCACACTTTTTCAATTAAAAAAACAACGGACAGAACTAAACAGTTATCTTGAAAATAATTACAACGATTACTATGAATTAAAATATTCCGATTCTTTTTACAAAATTTCCGAAATTCAACAAAAATTAAAAAAGAACGAAGTACTACTGGAATATGTTTTAAACGAAACTGATACATTACCAGAACTTTATACCTTTCTTATTTCTACTAACAAATTGAGCTTAATAAAACAAGAAGTTGATAATGAATTTTTAGGGGCGATTGACAATGTATTTCATTTTATGTCGGATCCGGGCTACCTGTTTACAAAAAATTCGGATTCGAAAAGATATTGTAAGGCTTCTAATCTGCTGCACCAAAAACTCATTTTTCCATTTAAAAATGAGATTAAAGGCAAAAAAATAATTATCGTCCCCGATGGAAAACTAAATTACATTTCGTTCGATGCACTTATAGAAAAAATGCCCGATACAACAAAAACCATTAATTTTAAAAATTTGGATTACCTTATAAAGAAAAATACGATTAACTATTCCTACTCGGCAAATTTACTTTTTAAATTTAACGATGTAAAACAAAAAACAAAAAACAGTGCTTTGGCTTTTGCACCTATTTATTCGGCAGATACTTTTGTTTTTGAAAATCAAAAATTAATACTTATGCCGATTCCGGGTATTCAAAAAGAAGTAGATTTAATTTCGAAAGAGATAAAAACAAAACTGTACAAAGGAGATCAGGCTACTGTTTTAAATTTCAGGGACAATGTTGAAGACTACGACATTTTGCATTTGGCTATGCACGCTTTTATAAACGACTCGATACCTGCACTATCTCGTTTTGCTTTTTCACAAAACCGGGACAAACCCGGGGAAAATGATAGGTGGATAAATACAGCCGATATTTACAATCTTGATTTGAACGCGCGACTTACAGTACTTAGTGCCTGTAACACAGGAAGTGGAAAACTCAGAAAAGGAGAAGGTGTGATGAGCCTCGCCCGTGGTTTTTTTTATGCCGGGTGTCCATCGATTGTTATGACATTGTGGGAGACAGAAGATAATTCTGGCACACAAATAATGAGTTCGTTTTATAAAAACCTGAAAAAAGGAAAATCAAAAGATGATGCCTTGCGGTTTGCTAAGTTAGATTACCTTAAAAATTCCAAATCGAGGCTTGCCCACCCACATTATTGGCTGGGGTATGTTAGGGATCAGTTTAATTATCGGGTTGGTGGGATAAAAAGTTTTCTTTTATCTTTC
>JABGRN010000123.1 GCA_018648265.1 Prolixibacteraceae bacterium
TGTCTCTGAAAAACTCTGAAAATTTTGATGCGAAGGAGTTTTTAGAGATGCCCTTTAAGTACATTTATGAGTTTTAACGCAAATATTAATTTCGAAAATTAAATAAAAACCAATAATTATGAAAAATCCGGCAATTTCAAGACGTAAATTTTTAGGTACAACTGCGGCGGCAGCGGCAGGAATTTCAGTAGTACCTTTTAATTATTCATGCACAAATAAAAAGAAAGGCAAAAAGCCCAATTCAAAAGTTAACGGTGTTCAGTTGGGTTTAACAACTTATTCATATCGGTCAATTCCGAATGGTCTTGAAGAAGTTCTTGGATATGTTCTTAAGGCAGGTGTTAATGCCTTAGAAATGAGAAGGGTGCTTGAAGAAGGACTGGGCATTCCTCAAGGTCCTCCCAGAGCGCCCCGTGGTGTGAAATTAACTGATCAGGAGAAAGCTGAACGAGCGGCGGCAGCTGATGCAGCAAGAGAAGAACAACGTCAGTGGCGTTTATCTTTACCAATGCAAAAGTATGCCGACATCCGCAAAATGTATAACGATGCAGGAGTGGATCTTCACATTGTTAAGTTTGCACCATCAAAATGGTCGGACGAAGAAATTGATTATGCCTACGAAGCAACAAAAGTTTTAGGTGCCTACGGAATTACCGATGAGGCCAGCGAATTTGCATGTAAACGACTTGGCAAGTTTGCAGAAAAGCACGATAGTCTTGCTATTTATCATACCCATGGGCAATTTGGTGACCATGGATTTGACCTAGACACATTACTTGGTTATTCTCCGGCCAACAGGCTTAATCTTGATGTTGGGCACTATTATGGTGCCACCGGGAAACATCCAAACGAGATAATTGAAAAATATCACGACCAGATTCCAATGATACATGTGAAGGATAAAACAGGTCCAAATCACGATACGCCAAATGCAAACAGGCCATTTGGCGAAGGCGAAACTCCTATTGCCGACGTACTGTTGTTATTAAAAGAAGAGCAATGGCCAATCGATGTTTTTGTTGAACTGGAATATAAAATTGCGGATGATTCTGATCCGGTTAAAGAGGTTATTAAATGTATTGAATATATGAGGAATATTTTGGAGTGAATTTTTTGAACCCTGATTTCAATAAAATAAGCCTTCCGTAAAAATGACGGAAGGCTTAATATAAACTCTTTTGTATCTATATACTCAATACTAAAATCTCACTACAAAGTACTAACAAACAATCCCTCATCGGTCTTTTCAACTTTAGCCAATTTGTTTTTTGTCAAGCCCTTAATCGCTTTGTCCCATTTTTTATTACTTAGCCCGGCCTGTGTTTTAAGCTCGCTTAATTCGATTGGTGAATTGGCTTTTAAAAGTTTTAAAACAGTTTTTTCATCTTCCGTTAATTCAACCGCTTTCTTTTCGGGTTTCATTTGAGGGAAGAAAAGTACATCTTGAATTGAAACACTATTGGTCATAAACATGGCAAGCCGGTCGATTCCCATTCCCATTCCGGAGGTAGGAGGCATCCCATATTCCAGGGCACGCAAAAAATCCTGGTCGATAAACATTGCTTCATCGTCGCCTTTTTCTGTCAGTTTCATCTGTTCTTCAAAACGTTCGCGCTGATCGATGGGATCGTTTAATTCTGAATAAGCATTGGCAAGTTCTTTTCCGTTTACCATCAATTCAAATCTTTCGGTCAAATCCGGGTTGTTACGGTGTCTTTTTGTAAGTGGCGACATTTCAACCGGATAATCGGTAATAAATGTCGGTTGAATATAATTACCTTCGCATTTTTCACCAAAAATTTCATCTATAAGTTTTCCTATCCCCATTGTTGGGTCGGTTTCAATGCCAAGTTTGTCGCAAATTTCGAAAAGCTCTTTCTCGTTCTTCCCCGAAATATCGTAACCGGTGAATTTTTTAATAGACTCGGTCATAGTTACTCTCGGGTACGGGGTTTTAAAATCGATACTATTTTCACCAACCTGGACCTTTGTTGTGTCGTGCAGTGCCAAAGCTACCCTTTCACAAATTTCTTCGGTAAAGTTCATCATCCATTTGTAATCTTTGTAGGCCACATAAATTTCCATAGCAGTAAACTCCGGATTGTGGGTGCGGTCCATTCCTTCGTTTCGGAAATCTTTCGAGAATTCGTAAACCCCTTCAAACCCACCAACAATTAATCGTTTCAGGTAAAGTTCGTTGGCAATGCGCAAATACAGCGGAATATTTAACGAGTTATGATGAGTAACAAATGGCCGTGCCGCAGCTCCACCCGGGATTGGTTGTAAAATTGGTGTTTCTACTTCGAGGTAACCATATTCATTAAACATTTCGCGCATGGTGTTTATGATTTTTGTCCGTTTTATGAACACATCTTTTACCTGCGGGTTTACAATCAGATCGACATATCTTTGACGATAACGTTGTTCCGGATCGGTAAAAGCATCATAAGTTTTGCCCTCTTTTTCTTTTACAATTGGAAGTGGGTGCAACGATTTATTTAATACAGTTAATTCTTTTACATGAATAGAAATCTCTCCTACCTGGGTTTTAAAAACGAAGCCTTTTATTCCGATAATGTCTCCAATGTCGAGCAATTTTTTAAACACCTCGTTGTACATTGTTTTGTTGTCGTCGGGACAAACTTCATCGCGGTTTACATAAATCTGGATCCGTCCAATATGGTCTTGAATTTCGGCAAAAGAGGCTTTCCCCATAATACGGCGGCTCATTAACCTGCCTGCAAGAATTATTTCCTGAAAAGTATTTTCACCTTCTGCAAAGTTTTCTTTTATTTCTTTTGAAGTAACATTCACTTTAAACTCGGCAGCCGGGTACGGATCGATACCCAATTCACGTAATTTTTGAAGCGAATTCCTCCTTATTATTTCTTGTTCGCTTAATTCCTGATTACTCATATTTTAAAACCTGTTAACTTTTGTATTGTAAATTTTGAAACCTATCCTCATCCAAAAATTCAACATAAATTTTTTTCTGGTGTAACATCCTATTTAAAATATCAAGTCAATTTTTCCGATAACATGAATTCATTTTACTATAGAAAATGACGCCCAAAACGAAACACCAGCATTATTCGTTTAATGTTTTAAATTTTCCGCAAAGATAATAAAAGAAGTCGTATAGCTTTTTATTTGGCAGTGTGAGAAACTGCACCTGAAAATTAATTGGGTGATGCCTGATTATTTTTCAATTATCATTTTTCAATTCATATCTTTGTAACTTTATTTTTGACAGAAACCAAGCGAGATATGGAAAAAATCTGGAACTTAAAAAAGCAAGGCGATCAAAACGAGGTGAAACACCTTTCGGCAGCGCTCAATGTAAATATGGTACTTGCTCGATTATTGGTTCAAAGAGGGATAAAAACCTTTAACGAAGCGAAAGCATTTTTTCGGCCTCGGTTGAGCGATCTCCATAATCCGTTCCTGATGAAAGATATGGATAAAGCTGTAAAACGGTTAAAACTTGCTATTGATAATCAGGAAAAAGTAATAATTTATGGCGATTACGATGTTGACGGAACAACATCGGTTGCTTTAATGTACACTTTTCTAGAATCGCGGATTGATCAAATTGAATATTATATTCCGGATCGTTACAGCGAAGGATATGGAATTTCGCCCCAAAGTATAAATTTTGCTGAAGAAAATGGTTATTCGTTAATTATTGCGCTGGACTGTGGAATTAAAGCGGTTGAAAAAATTGCCAATGCTAAAGAACGGGGCGTGGATTTTATTATTTGCGATCATCATAATCCGGGAGAAGAAATACCGCCGGCAGTAGCCGTTTTAGATCCGAAACAAATAGATTGCCCTTACCCATACAAAGAACTTTCAGGTTGTGGAGTGGGTTTTAAATTTGCCCAGGCTTTTTGCCAGGAATATGATATTGAACTTGAAGAAATATACGATCTCCTTGATTTGCTGGTTGTTAGTATTGCCGCTGATATTGTTCCTTTAACAGGAGAAAACAGGGTGCTTTCTTATTACGGGTTGAAAAAACTAAATTCTAGTCCGAGAATTGGATTGCAAACTATTATAAATTTAGCTGGTTTAAATGGTAGCGAAATTACCATTAGCGATATTGTTTTTAAAATCGGACCGCGTTTAAATGCTTCGGGCAGGATTGAACATGGGAAAAAATCGGTCAAAATTTTAGTAACAGACGACGAAGAACAATCGGCAATAATTGGGGAAGAAATTGATTCTTTTAATGAAATCAGAAAAACCCTCGACCGCGACATTACCCAGGATGCGCTTGATATGATCGAGCGGAGCGAAGAGTTAAAAAATATGAGCAGTACCGTATTGTACAACCGCGACTGGCACAAAGGAGTAGTTGGGATTGTTGCATCGCGGGTTACAGAAAAATACTACTGCCCAACAATTATTTTAACTGAATCGAACGGGTTGGCAACCGGATCTGCGCGGACAGTAAGGGATTTCGATTTGTACGAAGCAATTGGTCAGTGCAGCGATTTGCTCGAATCGTATGGAGGGCACATGTACGCAGCGGGATTGACTATGAAAATTGAAAATATCCCGGAATTCAAAAGGAGGTTTGAAGAAATTGTTACTAAGCAGATTACCGACCTCCAACAAATTCAAACGATAGAAGTAGATGCTAAAATAACCCTTAGTGAAATTTCACCTAGATTTTATCGGATTTTAAAACAATTTGCCCCTTTTGGACCACTAAATATGACACCTGTGTTTATTACCGAAGATGTTTTTGATGCCGGCACAAGCAGGGTCGTTGGTAAAAACCAGGATCATTTGAAACTTGATTTGGTGGAGCCAGATGTTAATTCAGGTATTTTTGCCGGGATTGCATTTAACCACGCCGACAAATTAGAATTGATTTCTTCCGGCTTGTCGTTTGATGTTTGTTATTCAATTGCAGAAAATGATTACCGGGGGAAAAGAAGCCTTCAATTATTTATCAGGGACATAATTAAAAGGGATATTTTTTAGAAAAGAAGTTGGCCTGTTCACGATTTCTATTTTAGAATACGGAAAGCCGTTTTAGAATCTAATATCTTATTTAATTTAGGTAAAATCAAAGCTCCGGTTTCTTTTAGCCTTTTTTTCGATTGATGCCCGTCGGATATTAGAATACTTTTAATCCCGAGTTTTTCAGCAACTTCAAAATCGTGAATTGTATCGCCAATAATTAAGGTTCTTTCTTTTTCAATATTAAATTCTGAAATTAACTGCTCGCCGCGTTCAATTTTCGAAACTGCATAGTGGTTATTTAATCCTGCTACACTTTCAAAAAAATGAAAAATATTATTGTGCCGTAAAGTTTCTTCAAGCATGTTTTGTTTCATCGCTGAAAGGACGAATTGGCGAGTTCCTTTTTCTTTAAAAAAGGAAAGAACTTCAATTACCGAATCATGCAAGAGGCAATTTTCAACCCTTGCGTCATATAAATCGATAAATTCTTTGGCCGGGATTGCAAAGTCCTCCGTCTCAAAATCGAAACCGATTGAGCCGTAATACTCTTTTACCGGAAAGGAAAAAACTTCTTTATAAGAATTTCTTTCCAAAAGTGGTAGTCTTCTTTTTTTTAGTAAAACATTTATTGTTGAAATGCACAAATCCAAGTCGTTCAGAAGTGTGCCGTTCCAGTCCCAGATTATTGTGTGCATATTTATAAGTTGGACGATACTTTTAGTCTGTTAATCACCGGGTTAGCATAAATTTTCAAAAACCGTTCTGTAATGTCGGTAATCGGGAAATCAATATGGATCATTGCTTGTTCCACCATCATTTCAAAATTCCTTTCTTCTTCGCCAGTATATTTATCTTTAAAACGATGTTCCTGCATTAGTAAATCATAAGCAATATAATTGTTGGGCCACAATTTAAAATTGGTGTAAATTTGTTGGTCGATTAGGTCGGCCAGATCTTGCGTTTGTTTGTTTTTTTCCTTTGTTGATTTTGCTTTTTCAAAATCAATTTTTATCGGGTCGCCAAATGTAAACCGCATTCTTCCTTTGGGGTTGAACATCCCCATCGACATACTTTTTAAATCATCTTTGCTGGTTTTCATTTTTTTGTAATGTTCTTTTTTTATCAGTTCTTTCATTTTTGCCAAACCACAAGGTTCAATTTCATACGAAATTGAAACCGGCACAATATTTAATTCGTTTACCCCTTCCGAAAAACTTTTTTTATTGCTCATGTTTAACATTTTTAAAACACTTGCCTGGGTTTTATCCGATCCGTCTTTAGTACGTCCTTCGCGTTGAGCAATCCACACCGAAACATTGTCATCAAGAAGAGATTTGCGGATGTAGTGCGAAACTTTTTTCGATGATTCCAGCAATTCACGCGATCCCAGATCGCGTTTAATAACAAACGATCGGTTAAGTTTTACTGCATGTTCAATCCAGTTATACAAAAGAAGGTTGTTCCCAATTGCTATTTGGGTGGTATTCATCCCCTTGTCAAAAATCAGGAGGTTCATCAATGCCGGGTCAAGAACAATGTCGCGGTGGTTCGAGATAAAAAGATAAGGTTTCTTTTTATCAAGTTTTTCAATTCCGAAGCAGCTTAATCCTTCCGAAGTCCTGTTTATAATCCTTCGAAGGAAGTCGTAAACAAAAGTACCCTGTAACTGCCTGATATTTCGAATCATCCGCAGTTGTATTTTTACCATTTTAACTTTTGGACGCACTTTGAAAAGGTGCATCAGCACTTCATCAAAAACCGGATCTTTAAGCAAAAGACGTATTTTGGCCCTTGCTTCTCTATCGGTGTATGGGCGGATATCATCAAAATTATAATCCTGCATGGTTTTTATTTTTGTGGAATGGGCAAAAGTAAAGAATTCAAAACTATATTTTCATCCTTAATTGAAATTTTAACTCAGTTTTTTGATTGCCGGCAATTTCGTTGTACCCCGAACTTATCGTTTCACGGTCGCTCCAGGAAGTATTGGCAAATTTAAACCAAATGTCTATCTTTTCGTTGATTTTGTATTTCAGGTTAAGATATGTACGGATTCCTTTTCCGTAGTACGCAGGAATTGAAAAAGTGTAAAGCAAGTCGTTTTCGTAAGCATAAATTCGCGAATTGTAACTTTCTGTATTAAACCAGGCAACGCGCGCAGAAACGTTCAGAGGAACACGAGCCGGTGTAAACTGCACATCCTGAAAAATCATAAATCCCATTTCCTCTTCGGTTCCTTTATAAAAAACATGTTCAATCCGCGTTTTTAAAGTAAGAGTTTCTGAAGGGTTTGCCTGAAAGTGCAACCTGGTTTTTTGGATACATTCGGGCAGGTTCACGTACATTTCGTTTTGTGCGAATTTCTGATCTTTCTCTTCATTTTTAAACCGGACATAAAACTGGAATTTGTTTGAAAAATTAAAATCGGCCTGAGTAAAAATATCCCACCCTTTTGAAGGCCCGGCAGTAGTAAAATTTATCCACTCCGAACGATAAAAATCGGAATAAGCCGATAGAGTTACAAATTTAACAGGAAGAATCCGGGTCCCGAAATACATGCCCGATTCGTTATTGGTTGAACTGCCTTCGGCAAAAGTATTTGCCCAAAGTGCATGATAGTTTTTATCGAAATGCCGGAACAATGCTGAAAAAATTAATTGATCGTTAATGTGTGCGATTGCTCCTTGAAGAATAGCTTTTCCTTTTGATTTTGAAATAGCCGCTTCTCCAAAAAACTGATATTTCCCCTGGCTAAAAAGATAGTCGGTACCAACGGTAAAATTTTCCTTTCCCGAAAACAAGTACTTGTTATATAATTGCTCGCTTCGAATAAAAGGTATTTCAAAGTGTTGATTTAAAAATGTTGCGCCAATTTTGAGGTTCTTAAAATTCCAGGTCGCAACGGCACCGAGGTTGGTTTGTTTAAGCGCTTTTTCGTCGATAATTTCGTTCGCGGTACGGTGATAACCCGAGGTTTGCAGGCTGGTAAAATATGTATCCAGCGAATCAGAAAAAGCGAGGTTTGCATCGACGTTTTTTTGCGAGTAAAATAAACTCAGTTTTGCATTACCAAATTTTAGCGTGGTTGTTACACCCCTGAAAAATAGGTTTTCGTCGGTTGAAGTAAACGGTCGGACTCCCTGATTTGTCTTCGATATATTCATTGAATAAACCGATTTTCCGGAAGAAAAACCTTGCCACAAAACCAGTCCCTGGCCCGATCGGACTAAAAAATCGCCAACAGTAACATTTTGGATTAACGAATTAATTTTTAGGCTGACATGCCCTGAATAAAAATTGAACCCGTTTTTGTTTGAACCCGAAAAAAATGCTTCCCCCGGATCTTTTTCGGCAGTCAATCCCACTGAAACCTTTTCTCCTGATTGAAACCGATATCTGGTATAAATTCGTTGGCGGCCACCTTCATAAGGAATTGTACCGTCTTCTCTGGCTTTGTAACCCTGTGGTATTTGAGTGGTTCCTAAACTACGGAGCAAAAGTTGATGTTTCCCGTATTTTAGAATATTGGAAAAACTTTCAGGTTTTTGCTCAGTCTGGCCAAACCAAATAAAAGGTGCCATTTTATTTAGCAATTCCGGAGTTATCCCATCAATTGTATTAAGCTCGAAAAGTGAATAAACAATCCCAAACTCAGTTCGGTAATTAAGTATTTTTTGAATTTGTATATCATTTAATATGTGCAATTTCGAGAGCTCAAAGTCAGTAGCGCTGTTAATATTCAAAGGATTTTCTGCCAGTTCTTCCAAATCTTCAACTATTAAAGTTACGTCAGTTTCCTGGTCCATGTTTTCGATAAGCGATTCGATAATGGCTTCGAGGTTTCGCGTTGGGTCGTTTTCCTGTGCTTTGGAGAAAAGGGAAATCGAAGCAAAAAGCAAAAGGGTTATATTTTTGAACAACTTTTTCATAAACTGAACTGAACAGAAACCGAAGGGGTAACACCGAGATTCCCATGATAACTAAATCCAATGTCAGTGGTTAATTTGCCGGTGCTATATCCAATTCCGGCGGTGTATTTTATTGGTTTCCCTGAAACCCCGAATCGGAGTGCAAGATTTTCAACCGGCGAAAATTCAATTCCCGATTTAAAAAGAAATGGATTGTCAGTATTTTTTTCAGTTTCAAAAGTGATCAAAACCGTATCGTCGAAATTGTAGTGCCCGCCCACCCGAAAAACAGCAGGCATTTTTTGCTTCCCGGCAGGCGATTCAATTCCACCCAGAATTGGATTAAAAACGTGGGCACCCAGAAACAAATCTTTAACAGGAGAGAAGATAATTCCCCCCTCGAAGGTGGCAAAACCTTTGGAACGTTCATTTTCAGGGAAAGTCTGAGAAAGATAATCAAGTTGAATTCCTGCACTTAATTTTTCCGATATTTTTTTTGCAAAGGCCAGCCCGATTTTGTTTTCTTTAAATGGACCTTTTCCGAACTGGAAAAAACTGATTCCAAATACCCCACCTTTTACAGGTAAAATCGTTGCCCCTGCAATAAGCGACAATTCATCAACCTGGAATTTTGATTCGTAAAAAACACCTGATGAAATACTTTGAAAACCGGCCAATCCGGCCTGGTTATGAAAAGTGGCCCATACATCCGGCATCGAAATAAATGAATGTGAAAGTGCCAGGGAGCGTGCCCCTGCCGGGTAGTTTTCGATGGAATACAAATTCAGGATTTCAAAAAGGAGTACACATATTATGAGTAAGGATTTTTTCATATCAAAATAAAGAGGTGTACTGAAAAATACACTTCTTTAAAAATACACAAAAAAATTTAACCGTCTTAGTTCGTTTTGAAATTATATTTTACTTCCGATAGTTCCAGATTGGCTTTTACGATTTTTTGTTTCAGACCTTCTTTGTAATCGACTAATTTTTGCATTATTGCATCATCACCTGTTGCAATCATTTGCAGGGCAAGAATAGCGGCATTCATAGCTCCGTTTACGGCAACTGTGGCGACAGGTATTCCCGGGGGCATTTGCAGGATAGCCAAAATTGAATCGAATCCCGAAAGGCTTGCATTAATCGGAACACCAATTACTGGGATCGGGGTCATAGCAGCAATTACACCTGGTAGGTGTGCAGCCATTCCCGCACCTGCAATAATTACTTTTATACCTCGTTTTTTTGCACCTTTTGCAAATGTCTCAACCTCGTCTGGTGTGCGATGTGCAGAGAGTGCGTTGATTTCAAAAGGGATTTCAAATTCGTCGAGCAGTTTAGCTGCTTTTGCCATCACATCCAAATCGGAAGTGCTTCCCATAATAATACTAACTTTTGGTTCCATGTTTTGCATCTTATATTTTCAGTTAATCAATTTGTTTTGTTATTTTGCAAGCTTTATTTTTCAGCAACAAAAATACAGCAAATCATCAACTTTAAAAAATCAAATTTCCGGAAATGAAGCAAGTTAAAATTCACGATAAAGAGTTTAAACTTTTTATCCCTTACGAGAAAATACGTTCTGTTGTAGAAAAAATGGCCGAAAAAATGAATGCTGAATTAGTTGGTAAAAACCCGCTTTTTGTATGCATCCTGAATGGCTCGTTTATGTTTGCTGCGGAATTGTTTAAACGTATAGATTTAGTGGAAGCCGAAATTTCGTTTGTAAAGCTGGCTTCGTACGAAGGGGACAAAACCACAGGTAAGGTAAAGCAACTTATTGGATTGAATGAAAATATTGAGGGCCGGACAATTGTGATACTGGAGGACATAGTTGACACCGGGATTACCATTGAAAATATTTTGGTGCAATTAGATAAACTAAACCCGCACGAGGTTAAAATTGCAACACTTTTATTAAAACCCGATGCTTTGCAAAAAGATGTCCAGTTAGATTATACCGGACTAGAAATACCTAACAACTTTATTGTTGGTTACGGCCTCGATTACGACGGGCATGGCCGCAACCTGATAGATATTTACACAGTTATTAACGAATAAAATTGAAAACTAAATGTTAAATCTCGTATTATTTGGCCCTCCCGGAGCAGGAAAGGGTACACAGGCAGAATTTCTTATTGAATCGTTCGGATTAGATCATTTGTCAACGGGCGATCTTTTAAGAAGCGAATTTGCCGCTGGAACAAAATTAGGTCTTGAGGCCAAAAGTTACATGGAAAGCGGCGAATTGGTTCCAGACGCAGTGGTAATTGGAATGATAAAAAGTAAACTCGAAAGTAACACCGAAACCAAAGGTTTTATTTTTGATGGATTTCCAAGAACAGTTGATCAGGCAAAAGCACTGGATGTTTTAATGAATGAAAACGGAACCCCAATTTCGGCGATGTTAAGTTTAGAAGTTGAAAAACAGGAGTTAATAAATCGTTTATTAAATCGTGGAAAAGATTCAGGCAGGGCCGACGATCAGGATCAGTCGATTATTGAAAACAGAATTAATGTTTACAATGAAAAAACGATGCCTTTAATTGAATATTACAAACCTCAGGGGAAACATTTTGGCGTTGCCGGAATGGGAAGTATCGAAGATATTGCAGGCAGGTTAATTGGTGTAGTTGAGAAGTTGTAACTTTTTAAAATAAGTTGCACTAAAATAATATTGTTATTCCCGCGAAAGCGGGAATCTTCAATTTTGGATAAATGGTTCCTTCATTTTTTTAGCCTGAATTATTCATGAGTTTTTCGTTATGAGAATTCAAAATGCACAGAA
>JABGRN010000020.1 GCA_018648265.1 Prolixibacteraceae bacterium
ATTATTCATTATCTTCATTTTTTGAAAGAAATGAGTTTTTAGAGATGCCCTTAATACTATAAAGTATTCTAAAACTAGTTTGTCCCCTACCTTCACTATTTTGTCGAAATAATTTTAAGTTTCACCGGGGGCTGGTTACATTTAACTAATATTTTATCTTTGTCGCTAATTTTTATTCAAACAAATAAATAAAATGAAACGAGCATGGCAAATATTGGCACACAAGAGGATGATTATTAAGCGAGTTCCATGTGTTGCCATTAAAAACTAATAATTATAAACACATGAAAATAGCATTAATTGGTTACGGGAAAATGGGTAAGGAAATTGAGAAAATTGCGATTTCCCGTGGACACGAAATTAATTTGCTTATTGACATAAATAATCCCGGGGATTTAACAATTGAAAACTTACAAAAATGTGATGTAGCCGTTGAATTTACAATTCCCGGTTCGGCAGTAAATAATTATTTCACCTGTTTCGAAGCTGGGATTCCGGTGGTAAGCGGTACAACTGGCTGGCTTGATAAAAAAGAAGAGGTTTATAAAAAATGCACTGAAACAAACGGGACATTCTTCTATGGAAGCAATTTTTCGATTGGCGTAAACTTGTTTTTCGAAGTAAATAAAAAGCTGGCCCAACTGATGGCCGCCCGCAACGAATACAGTGCAGAAATGCTCGAAGTCCACCACACACAAAAACTGGATGCTCCGAGCGGAACAGCAATTAGCCTGGCCGAAGGTATTATTAAAAACCTTCCACAAAAAAACAGTTGGGTAAACAATAAAATACCTAAGGAAAGTGAGCTGAATATTAAATCGGAACGTTTGGGCGAGGTTCCAGGTATCCACACAGTAAAGTACGAATCGGAAGTTGATTTCCTTGAAATTACACACAGTGCAAAAAGCAGAAAAGGATTTGCATTTGGTGCAGTTCTGGCAGCAGAATATTGCCAGAAAAACACAGGGATATTAAGTATGAAAAATTTATTGAACATTTAAAACAACAATATAAAATGAGAGAATTATTATCGAATAAGTGGGTTACTTTTATTACAGTCGGGGTATTATACAGCCTTTGGGTAATTTGGCTGGGCAGCTATTTGTGGTTTCTTGGGCTGGCTATTATTTTCGACATTTACATTTCCCAAAAAGTACATTGGGCATTCTGGAAAAAGAAAAACCCGGTTGACGGAAAACAAACGAAAGTAGTTGAATGGGTAGATGCAATTATTTTTGCTGTAATTGCTGCATCGTTTATCAGGATGTTTTTTATTGAAGCCTACACAATCCCCACTTCATCGATGGAAAAATCGATGCTGGTTGGCGATTACCTTTTTGTAAGCAAAACTGCCTACGGTCCAAAAACACCAAACACACCGCTTTCTTTTCCATTTGTACATAATACAATGCCCGTAATAAAAAGCAAAAAATCGTATGTCGAATGGATTAAACAACCTTACAAACGATTAAAAGGTTTAACAACAATTAAAAACGATGATGTGGTGGTTTTCCATTTTCCCGAAGGAGACACAGTGGCATTAAATCTGCAAAACCAAAGTTATTACCAATTAATCAGGACATACGGCAGAGACAGAGTTTGGAGCGACACACGAAATTTTGGTGAAATTGTTGCCCGCCCGGTTGACAAACGCGAAAACTATATTAAACGTTGCGTGGGGATTCCGGGAGACGAAATTGAGCTAAAACGTGGACAACTTTTTGTAAACGGAAAAACTCAGCAAGAATTTGAGGGAATGCAACACGACTACGTAATTAAAACTAATGGGACTTCCATAAATCCAAAAGCACTCGAACGTTTGAACATTGCAGAAGACGACCGCAGCGTATTTTCGAGCGAACAATACCTTTTCCCATTAACTGACATCAATGTCGGGAAACTACAAAATTTCTCAAATGTGACACTGGTCGATAAAATTATCGAAAAACCCGAAACCTACGACAGGAATACTTTTCCTGCAGACGATCGTTTTAAATGGAATGTAGATAATTTTGGTCCCTTAACAATACCGGCTAAAGGAGAAACGGTTCAATTAACAGTTGATAATTTACCCTTGTACATTCGCATAATCAGGGTTTACGAAAACAATAATTTGGAAATAAAAGACGATCAGATTTATATAAACGACGAATTGGTTAGCAGTTATACTTTCAAAATGGATTACTATTGGATGATGGGAGACAATCGCCATAACTCTGCCGATTCAAGGTATTGGGGATTTGTTCCGGAAGATCATGTGGTAGGTAAAGCTAAATTTATTTGGCTTTCGTTAGATAAAGATAAAGGATTCCCCGGAAAAATCAGGTTAAAAAGAATGTTTAGTTCTATACATTAAAATAACCTTACAATAAATTTGCTAAAAGGATACCGGGAAACTGTTATCCTTTTTTTATTTTCACATAAAATTTCACAAACTATGCATGTCGTAATAATAATAATTCTCATTTTGGCCATTTTATTGGTTATTTTCACTTTGCAAAATTCCATTGAAATTTCAATCAATGTTTTCTTTTGGGAAATAGCAAATGCACCTTTAGTTTTGGTTTTGCTTTGTTGTATTTTTCTGGGATATATAATTGCAGCATTTTATTTTTATCCCCGCATCTTAAAAATTAAAAAAGGGTACAAACAAGTAATCGAATCAAATAACAAATTAAAGGAGGTACACGGTAAAAATCAGGAAAAAAGTAAAGTAACAGGATTCGAAGAAGAGGAAGAAGAAACCAATCCTGAAGGAATTGAGCTGGACAGTGATAATAATGAAAACTCATTTTTTGAAGACTAATAATGGCTAAAAAAGGAATCTTACTTAGCACTTCGTATTTTGGCCCGGTACATTTTTATTCGCGAATAGTAAAACACTCGCCGGTTTTTTTTGAACAGTTTGAACATTTTAAAAAACAAACCTACCGCAACCGTTGTGTGATTTTGGGAGCTAATGGTCCAGTATCGTTAATAGTACCAGTTGTAAAAGGACGAGAGCAAAAAACACTAATTAAAGATTTAAAAATTTCGTACGATGTTGACTGGCAAAGAAACCAGCGACAAACCATTATTTCGGCTTACAATTCTTCGCCTTATCTTGAATATTACCTGGATGAAATTAAGCATTTTTTTGAGAAAAAATGGGATTTCCTTCTCGACTTTAACCTTTCGATCCACGATAAAATATGCGAGCTTTTAGAAATTGGAAATAGGGTGTTTTTAACCGAAGACTTTGAAAATGTTCCGAAAAACACTTTAAATTTCCGCGAAACTATTTCACCAAAAAATAAAAAGCAAACAGATCTAAACTTCCAGGCGATTGAATACACACAGGTATTTTCAGAAAAATTTGGTTTTACCCCAAACTTAAGTATTTTAGATTTACTATTTAATGAGGGACCAAACAGTTACACAATTTTGGAAAGAAGTATTAAACACTAAAAACTACGCCAAAATCATTAAGCAATCAATGAACTAAAGGTTAATAAAATCAAAAAAATCTTCCAGAATTTGTTGGTGATCAAAAGCCAGCTCGGGCAAATTGTTTATTGCAAACCAATCTGCCTGCACAGCATCGTCGCTTCCTTTTACATTTTCCTTTTCCAAAATTTCAACATAAAAAACTACCGATAATGTTCGGTGACGAGGATCGCGATTTAAAGCATCGTAGGTTTTAAATTGAGTCATTTTTTCTACCACTAAACCGGTTTCCTCTAATAATTCTCGTTTGCAAGCCGTTTCAAGGGTTTCATCCAGATTAATAAATCCCCCTGGCAAAGCCCATTTATTTTTAAAAGGTTCGCGACCTCGTTTGATAAGCAAAACCGATGTTTCATTTTCATCTTTTACAAAAACAATTGCATCGGTTGTTAATGCTGCCCTTGGATATTGGTATGTGTACATGTGTTTGATTTTTCAGGACAGTTCCTTTTTATCAAATCCGGATTGATTGGTTCTTTGAAAACAGCAAACTGTCTCATTCCTTTCTTCCTGTTTTCCAATATTTAACAATCAGGAAAACAACAACAATAAATATTATAATGTAAATAAGCAATTCAGTCCGTTCCATTTGGATCGATTATTTTTTTCATTACACGCATTTTGTGGGTATAACGTTTCAAATCGGCGTTAAAAATTCCAAATTGATCTACGTTGTCAATTCGCACTTTCCCCGAAGAATGTATAATTTTGTTACGTTTCCACATAATTCCAACATGAACAATATTTCCTTCCTCGTCGTCGAAAAACGCAAGGTCGCCTGGTTGGGCCTCGTCAACAAAACCAAGTGCCTTCCCAACTTTAACTTGTTCGCCGGCATCTCGCGGAATTTGAATTCCAATTGTTTTGTAAATAATTTGTGTTAAACCACTGCAATCAACACCAAATGGCGAACGCCCGCCCCACAAATAAGGGGCATTAAAATATTTCAAAGTCTGTTTAATTGCCACTCCCCTCAGATCTTTTATTTTGCCATAAAAAACTTCGCCTTTTATTTTAAATGTTTCCTTGTTTACTGAGAATTTTTTCAGATTCGGGCGCCAAACCGGCAAAGTACTACCTGCAACCACCATCATGTTTTGCTCAGCATTTATTGGGATAATATTGAAAATATCGCCTGATACCGCCGACTTGCTATTTTCCAGCTTACTAAACGAGCGCGTACTTATTGGAGTTATCATTTTTCCATCCACCCAACCCTGGTACCCATCGAAAGCCAGTTTAACATTGCACCAACCAACTATTTGCTCCCTTATTTCGAAATGTTCGCCATACAAAACCTGGGTCACCATTTCACTTTTTTCCGAAGGTTCTTTTCTGACAGGAATAAGACTAAGACTGGAAATTCCGTAATTCATTAAAATAATTTCTTAATTTTAATTCTTAAAACCAATTAGCGTTTTCTACATGAATTATGACAAATCTATAAAAATTCGGTGTTTGATAAGCACTTCAAATTACATTTTTTGTTTTTTTAGATTTACGATCCGGAAATTTATGATTTTAATTGAAAATATTTCAAATTGTTTATATTAATTGCAAGTTTTAATTATGAGAAAATTTCATCAAAAATTAAAGCGTTACACAAAAATATTCTACTGGATTTTTGTGTTCATGATAACCGCAGTTTTATTGTACCTGATTTTACCGGGCGAACCAAAATTTAAATATGAATATCAAAAAGGGTTTCCCTGGAGGCACGAAAACCTGGTAGCCCCTTTTGACTTTGCCATAATAAAATCGGCTCAGGAAATTGAAGAAGAAACTGCCGCACAATTAAAAGCAATTGTACCCTATTTTATTATTGACACAACATTATTAACCAACAAAATTAAAGAACTAAAAAGTGATTTTGACTTTACTATTGATTCAAGCAACTCGGGGAAATTAGTATTGTTTAATGTTTTAAAAAAAGAATTGGAAACGATTTACACAAAAGGCATTTTACAACGTTCCGTTGAAACTTATGATGTATTGACAGATAAAACTGAAATAAAAAAAAGGGTAGGAACCACAGTCTCGACTATTGGAATTGAAAATATTTATTCTGAAAAAACTGCATACAACAAAGTAAACGGGATATTCCAAATAATCAGGGAAGAATATCCTGATCCAAATCCTTTGTTGTTGGGCATTTCTATTGAAAAATATATTTCATCAAATTTACAGTTCGACGGGGAAACTACAAAAAGGGAAATATCTGAAGCTACAAGAAATATTTCCCCAACCCGTGGAATGACACAAATTGGAGAACGAATAATTCTGGAGGGCGAAATTGTTGACAGCGAAAAATTTCAAGCTTTAGAGTCGTTAAAAGCAAGCTTTGAAAAAGAGCGTGGCAAGGGAATTAACAGCCACATGGTTTCAATTGGCAAAGTTGTCCTTATTTTGACATTGTTGAGCCTGATTTTTATGTTCTTATACATTTACCGACGCGATATACTTAACCAATTTAGCAAACTTTCTTTTTTAATGCTATTTCTGACAGGTATGATTTTTATTTCAATATTAATTAATTCGTTCCCTAACTTACATATTTATCTGGTCCCACTGGCTATTTTCCCCATAATTGTACGTACTTTCTTCGATTCGCGAACGGCTATTTTTCTACTCATTACAAGCACCTTACTCATTGGTTTCTACGCACCCAATAATTACGAATTTATTTTGTTGCAGGTAATTGCAGGAATAGTTGCCGTTTTCAGCCTCAATAAAATGCACAGGAGGTCGCATTTAATAATGGCAACGCTTTGGGTTTTTCTAAGTTACGTTCTTGTTTTTGCAGCTTTAAATTTAATTCACGAAGGTTCTATCCTTTCGTTCGACTATAATATGTTAAAGTGGTTTGCCCTCAGCAGCTTGTTAATTCTTTTGGTTTATCCCTTAGTTTATATTTTTGAAAAGATTTTTGGGTTTATTTCAGATGTTACCTTAATTGAATTGTCGGACAGTAACCAACCCCTTTTACGTAAACTGGCAGAAGAAGCACCCGGTACTTTTCAACACTCGATGCAAATTGCTAATCTTTCGGAAGATGTAATTTTTAAAATTGGAGGAAACCCATTTTTAGTGAGGGCCGGTGCTTTGTACCATGATATTGGAAAAATTGCAAAACCCAACTTTTTTATCGAAAACCAGGCAATGGGAATGAACCCACACGACCAAATGAATTATATTAAAAGTGCCGAAATTATTATTGACCATGTCAGAAACGGGGTTAAAATGGCAAAAAAACATAAATTGCCCGAAGCACTGATCGAATTTATTGCTACCCATCATGGAACAACAAAAGCTAAATATTTTTACTTAAAACAAAAGCAGGAAAATCCAGATATAAAATTAGATGAAAATACTTTTATTTATCCCGGGCCCCTGCCAAAAACAAAAGAGGCTGCTGTGGTTATGTTGGTTGATGGGATTGAAGCTGCTTCGAGAAGTTTAAAAGACAAAACAATTAATAACCTCAGCGTATTAATTAATAAAATGATTGACCAAAAAATTGAAGATAAACAACTGGATCAATCAAATTTAACATTTAGCGATATTAACATTATAAAAGAGACCTTGTTAAATAAATTGCTTAATATTTATCATGTCAGGATTGAGTATCCAAATGATAACAAAAAATAAAAGGTATCATTTTTGTACATGCCAAAAATTGACATTAAAATTGCACAATTACAAATTAGTTTAAAAAGATGATGAAAATGTTGAAAAGAATAATCGCACTGCTGTTTATTTTAGCAGTTTTTATGATGAGTTGCCAGGAAGATCCAATTCCAGAGGTTGTCGTGGAAGAAGAAATTGTCGAACCACCAAAAGAAGAAGCACCGGAATTAACTCAAAAAATAAATAATTTTATAAGTGTGGCCATGGAAGATGTTTACCTGTGGTACAACGAATTACCGGATATTGATACCCGGTATGAATTTGATTCCAAAGAATACTTTGATAAACTTTTATATGTAGAAGACAAGTGGTCGTTTTTAACCGACGATGTTCAGGCATTGGAAAACAGTTTCCAGGGCATTGAAAAATCGTATGGTTGGTCACTTGCATTCGGACGTTTCTCGAATACAAATAACATTTTTGCATTAGTTGAATTTGTTTACCCAAATACCCCGGCTGCAAATGCCGGAATAAAAAGGGGCGATATTATTGTACTTATGAATAACGCCGATTTAACCGACGAGAACTATCGCGAATTATTAAACGGCGAAAATTTAACCATAACACTGGGGGTTTTAACAGATACCGGAATTTCAACGGGTTCAACAGTAAGCATGACCGCCGTTGAATTAAATCTCGATCCTGTGTTAATTACAAAAGTTATAGAACATGAAGGGCATAAAATCGGATATTTGTTTTATGCTCAATTCATTTCCACCTATAACTCTAGTTTAGATGTTGCTTTCCAGTATTTCCTCGAACAGCAAATTACCGATTTGGTAATGGATTTTAGGTATAATCCGGGAGGTTATACTTCTGCCGCCCAGCATTTATGTAGTTCGGTTGCACCAGTAAATGTGGTAAATTCAAACAGCACACTTGTAACATTTCAATGGAACGATAAATATCAGAGATACTGGGAAGATAATAACCGTAGCGACCAGCTTGAAATACCATTAATCAATTCTGTCCCCATAAAAATGGGTTTAGAAAGAATGCACGTTTTAACAGGAGCCGGAACTGCGTCAGCGTCTGAATTAAGTATTACAGGATTAAAACCATACATGAATGTTACAACCGTAGGAGAAACCACTTACGGTAAATACACAGCCTCGATTACTTTAAAACCAGAAGATTTTTATTCAGAAAGCCCAACTTATTATGATGATTTCGACAATTGGGGAATACAGCCCATTGTAATCCGTTACGCAAACTCCCAAGGAGTTACCGATTTTAAAGATGGGTTTTTACCCGACATTGCAGTTGAAGACGATCTATGGGGTGGAATTCCGCTTGGCGACATTACCGAGCCATTATTAAAAGCTGCAATTGAAGATATTACAGGAACTTCAATCTCAGCATTAAAAAAGGCAAAAATTGAAATTCCTTACACAATTTTTGATCGGGGTTTTTCAAAATTCGATGCTAACAAACGCGAAGTTGTAATCGACCATTTGGACAAAACACTTTTAATGAAATAATTTAGCAGCTTTTTATTCCTAACACACAATTAATTATTTCGATTAATAGTTATTAAATCAGGATTTTATAATGTTATGAAAAAACATTATAAAATAGATTCAAACTAAATAACGAAAATTATTTTACCGATCTTAAACCATAGCTTAATTAACACGTCAATACTCAAATCCATACTAAAGAAAACAAAATAAGTACCAACAATGAAAAGAAAAATATTACTAATTTCTTCAATAATTGCCTTAATTGCTATTTCTGCTTTATTTATTTTATCTCGTTCAAAAAGTGACGATTTTGCTTTAACAACTACTGTTAAAAGAGGTCCGCTTGAGATCCTGGTATATTCAAGTGGACAGCTTGAGGCACAAAACTCGGTGAATATAGTTATCCCCGATAAATTGCGAGACCGGAGCCTCCGGATAAATGAAATTAAAATTACTGATTTAATTGAAGAAGGAACCGTAGTAGATTCAGGCGAATACGTTGCTTCGCTCGACCACAAAGTTGTAGAAGATGTGTTAATAAGTGCACAAGAAGATCTGGAAATGAGGTTCAATTATTTTGAAGATGCAAAAATGGATTCAGGGCTGACTTTGAGCAATAATCGCGATTTAATTACAAATGCCAAAGAAGATGTAGAAGAAATGCAAATTGTCCTTGATGAATCGGTGTATGAATCTCCAGCCGTAATTAGAAAAGCCGAAATGGACTTAGACAAAGCCAAACGAAGGCTTAATCAGGAAATTAAAGGGTACGAATTAAAAAAACAACAGGCAAAAACAAGGGTAGAAAGATATAACATTGAAGTAAGGCAACGACAAAGCCGGGTAGATAAATTACTTGAAGCAATTCAATCGCTCGAAATAAAAGCTCCTCAACCGGGAATGATAATTTATGTAAAAGATCGTAGCCGCGAAAAAATAAAAATAGGTTCAACAGTTAGCCCATGGAGCCCGGTAATTGCAACTTTGCCCGACCTTTCAGCAATGCACTCAATTACTTATGTAAACGAAATCGATATTTCAAGGCTAAAAATTGGTCAGAAAGTTACCTTGGGAATCGATGCTTTGCCTGATAAATTATTGGAAGGGGAAGTATTTTCTGTTGCTAACATCGGGCAGCCAATGCCAAAAAGTGATGCTAAAGTATTTGAAGTAAAAATTAAGGTTTTTGGCGAAGTTGCCGATTTAAAACCTGCAATGACTACCAGCAACATTATTAAGACAGGCCAATATTCAAATACATTATTTATTCCTGCCGATGCAGTTTTTGAAAACGACAGTCTGCAGTTTGTACTTTTTGATAATGGAACGCGTGTAGTAAAAAAAATAGTTGATTTAGGCGATAAAAACGAAAACTTTATTATTGTAAATCAAGGTTTAAACGAAGACGAAGTGCTTTTACTTACCCTTCCCGACAACTTCGACAATTTGCCATTCGAAGGGATGGATTTGTATTACAAAATAAAAGAACGCGAAGCCAAAGAAGAAGAGGAGACCAATAAAACGGTTGAACAAAATAAAAATGAAACTGTTCAGCTAAATCCCCTTTCATCAAATAATAAGCGAACACCATAATTGTTAAAAAATGAAAGGTATTTACGAAAGATACAGGTACGATGTTTCAAGTGGGGTTGAAGCAATATTTGCCAACCGCATAAAATCTTTCCTTACGGCATTGGGAATTATTTTTGGTGTTGCAGCAGTAATTAGCATGCTCGCCATTGGAAATGGTGCCGAACAGGAAATCCTGGAACAGATAAAAATGGTTGGTGTTAATAATATTATTATTTCACCAACGCAAAACGCCATTAATCCAGACGAAGATGTACAAACTTCTAACGACGAAACCCAGGTAAGTACAAAAAAATTCTCGCCCGGATTAACCCTGCTTGACGTTGCGGCAATCGAGAAAGTTATTCCAAGCGTTAGCAAAATTAGCCCCGTAATTTCGTTTAATTATTCTGCCATTTTAGATGGAAAAAGTAAACCGGTTGTACTCGAAGGGGTGAACAATAATTATTTCGACCTCTTTAATATCTCCTTACAAAAGGGCCAGATATTCAACCAAAACCACATTGACAATGGATTTCCGGTGTGCATTATCGGCGACAATATCAACACGGTGTTTTTTAATCACGAAGAAGCAGTTGGGAATTATATTAAATGCGGGCAAATTTGGCTTCAGGTTATTGGAGTTGTCGAACGTCGCGATTTTACCGCTTCAGCATCCGACGAGTTGGGGATAAGCAGTACCGATAATAAAATTTTTATCCCGGCTAAAACAATGATAATGCGCTTCAAAAACCGCTCGCTTGTGCGTACCGACGAAATTGAACAACTGGCAGCAAACCGGGGAAGTAATAATGCAATTGAAAACGTAAACCAACTCGACAAAATTGTTGTTCAGGTAAATGAAACCGAATATTTAAGTTCAACTGCGGAAGTAATTAACCGAATGTTACTTCGTCGCCATAACGAAGTTTACGATTTCGAAATTACAATTCCCGAACTTCTTTTAAAACAACAACAACGAACAAAAAATATATTCAACATTGTGTTAGGCGTAATTGCCGGGATTTCGCTTATTGTTGGAGGAATTGGAATTATGAATATTATGCTTGCCTCGGTAATGGAACGCATCCGTGAAATTGGGGTCAGGCAAGCGATTGGAGCTTCGCGAAAAGATATAATCGTACAGTTTCTTTCTGAATCGACTTTAATTAGTGTGTCGGGTGGGATTATAGGAATTATATTAGGAGTGGCTTTATCAAAAATAATAATGATGATGTTCGACATTAAAACAGTAATCTCGGTTTTTTCTATTGTAATTTCATTTGGGGTTTCTGTAATTATTGGGGTAACTTTTGGATACCTGCCTGCCAAACGCGCTTCCGATCAGGATCCGGTAAATTCACTTCGATCTTAATTCAATAAAAAATCATGAAACGAGTATGGCAAATATTGGCACATTGGAGGATGATTCTTCTGCGGGTTCCATGTGTTGCCGTTAAAAACAAACAAGTATAAACACATGAAAATTAAATATATACTACTCTGGCTTTTTGTTCTACCGACAGTCTTTTCTTCGGCACAGGATGAAAAATTACTTACACTCGACAATGTTATTGACATTGCCTCGCAACAATCGTTAGATGCGTTCATCAATCAAAACATGTACTTGTCGAGTTACTGGGAGTACCGTTATTTTAGGGCCGACCGTTTACCAAGTTTGAGTATCGAAGCTACTCCGTTCGATTACAACCGTTCGATGCAGAAAGTTTATAATTACGATGAAAACAGGGATGAATATAAATCGCGCGAAGATTTAGGTTCTGAAATTGGATTACTGTTAAACCAAAATGTAGGTTTAACAGGTGGCCGCATTTTTGCCCGCTCCGAATTAAACTTAACACAAAAACTGGGCTTGGATAAAATATCATCCTACAATTCAACACCTTTTAGTGTTGGTTATGCACAAACAATAAATGGTTACAACAGGCTAAAATGGACAGCCAAAATTGAACCCATAAAATTCGAACGGGCTAAAAAAGATTTTATTCAGTCGAAAGAAGAATTGGCAATAAAAGCTACCCGCCGGTTTTTCGACTTAGTTGATGCACAAATTGAAGTAAACATTGCAAATACAAATATGGCAAACGCCGACACCCTTTATAAAATTGGGAAAGGGCGGTTTCAGGTAGGAACAGTTACACAAGATGAGTTGTTAAACCTGGAACTTAGTTTTATGAATGCAACACTTGCACTTACACGTGCAAACCTTGGACTGGAACGTTCCCGTGCCGATTTAAATTCTTTTTTAAGTTTTGATAAAGAAACTAAAGTCGAGTGTATTGTCCCAACTAATTTACCCGATTTACAAATTGAAGCCGACAAAGCAATACAGGCGGCTTTGCAAAATAATCCCGAAATATTGCAACAACAACAGCGACTTATAGAAGAAGACAGCAAGGTTAAACAAGCAAAATCGGAAAGCGGGGTTAGTGGAGATGTTTATGCTTTATACGGGTTAAACCAAAATGCCGAATCGATAGATCTGGTTTATCAAGATCCACTCGACAGGCAGCGTTTAAGATTAGGCGTAAACATTCCGGTACTCGACTGGGGACGTAGAAAAGGGAGGCTGGCAATGGCTGAATCGAGCCGAGAGGTTGTTCGCATTAGTGTAAACCAGGAACGAATTGACTTTGAACAAAATATTATTATGAACGTAATGGAGTTTAATTTACAAGCCGATCAGGTTTTAAACACGGCAAAAGCAGACACCATTGCACAAATGGGGTACGATGTTACACAACAACGATTTTTAATTGGCAAAGTAGATGTTACTAAATTAAACCTCGCAAGGAATGATCAGGAAAGGGCACGCCGTGCTTACATAGCTGCTTTACGTTCGTACTGGAATTACTATTTTACTATTCGCCAACTTACGCTTTACGATTTCGAAAACACAAATACCTTATCGCAAGATTTTGAACGTCTTATCAATAATAATTAAAAGAAATCCATGGCATTAAAAAAGAAAAGCATTTTAATTATTGCGTTGCTGGCCATTTTAGTTTTAATAATGGCAGTTTGGGGTGGAACAAAAATTACCGATTCGAAATCGTGCATAATCAAAAAGACCAATTTTGAACAAAACATTTCTGCAAAAGGAGAGATTCGGGGCAAAAACTCAGTCTTAATTAAATTGCCCGATGATTTTAAAAGCCGCGATTTACGCATTCGTGAACTCCAAATTAAAGATCTTGTTCAAGAAGGGACACTTGTAAAAAAAGGGGACTGGATAGCAACCCTGGATATAGCAAGCATTACAAATCAAATTCAAGACAACAATAATGACATTGAAGAGGATTTGGCTGATTTTGAGGATGCAAAAATTGATTCTGCAATTGAACTAAATAATTTTCGGGAAGAGATAAAAGAATTTAGATACGACCTTGAATACCAAACCCTAGAATTGGAGCAGGCAAAATTTGAGTCTCTGGCTTACCAACGTAAAGCAAAAGTTGCGTACAATAAAATCATCCGCCAAATGGATGCAAAACTACGTAACTTCGAAAGGAAAAAAATTGAATTAAAAGTCAGGGTACGAAGATCGGAGAGAGAATACATGTATAGATTACGCCGCGATTCACTTTTAAAAAAGGCCATAGAGCAAGCAACAATTACAGCTCCACAAGATGGCCTGGTAATGTATGCCAAAGTCCGGGGTGGCAGAAAAATCCGTGTTGGTGATAATATAAGTCCCTGGAACCCAACAATTGCATCACTTCCCGATATGTCGGTGTTAGTCTCAGAAACATATATTGAAGAAATTGATATTACAAAAATAGCTATAAACGATAATGTTGAAATTGTTGTTGATGCTTTGCCCGATCAGGAGTTTTCGGGTTTTGTTTCTGGCATTGCCAATATTGGGCAAGAACTTTCAGGGTTCGAATCGAAAGTTTTTCAGGTAATTATTGAATTAAATCAAACCAACCCCGAACTAAAGCCGGCAATGACAACGAACAACAACATTATTATAAACAACATTAGCGACGTGCTGACAATACCACGGCAATGCCTTTATTCTGAAAATGGAAATGATTTTGTTTACATCAAAAGATCGGGGAAAATATGGAAAAAAATTGTAAGCCCTGGAATTGAAAATGAAAATGAAATTGTA
Source organism: Prolixibacteraceae bacterium (assembly GCA_018648265.1). GTDB lineage: Bacteria > Bacteroidota > Bacteroidia > Bacteroidales > Prolixibacteraceae > Draconibacterium. The sequence goes on from JABGRN010000020.1 coordinate 14,344, forward strand.
ATTGAATCTGGTTTAGAAGAGAAAGATAGAATATTGTATTCACAACCGGAAAAAGCTGAAATAATCGATTTTTTCGATAAATAATAAAGGCCAACTTTTTTAGCAGCCTCTATAAATTATTAAACCAAAAGAATTATACCAACGTTTGAGAAGCCGGTGGTTAATTCAAATTTAGGGATAATTAATCGCGTGTAACCGAACCAAGACCTTCAATACTTTTAGTAACTTTAGGTTCTCCCCGATATTTCACTTTACCAACTCCTTCAATTTTAGCATTCAAAGTTTCAGTTGCATAAACACTTCCTGTACCCACGCCTTCAATTTTAATAGTTACGTTTTTTGTTTTTAATTCGCTCGCGTCAATGTGTCCGGCTCCTGAAACTTTAACATCCAAATTTTCTGCTACTCCATCGAATTCGAATAAAACACCACCTTCACTAATTACCCGTACATCTTCTGCTTTCAAATCGAGTTCTATTTTAGCGCCACCTTTAACATGCAGGAAAAAATCGTTCAAATCAAGATAGCCCTTGGTTTCTAGCTTCACTCCTCCTTCAATATTTATTTTTTCAATATTTTTAAAAGTAATGTACAAAGTAATACGTTCAAAATCAAAATGCTTTCGGTCAATTTTCAATCGCAACGATTCACTTTCGTTTCTAACTTTCAGATAATCAAATACATCACCGTCAGACGCCTTAACAGTTAGCGAATTTTTATCTCCCTGAATCAGATAAACTTTATAACCACCTTCAAGATATATTTCTGTAAATTCGCCTAAATCATAAGTTTTGGTTTCCCAATCTTCATCTTGACGGAAATTTGCATTTACGGACGTAAAAATCATTGAAAATACTGTGAGAAAATAAATAAGTTTCATAATTCTGTTTTTTTTGATATCGAAAATAATATAGATAATTAAAGTCTGGCTTCTTTATTCGATAAACAACCACTTTTTATAGACGAACATTTGTATTAAATATTTTGTACGAAGGCTTAAAAATTAACGAATGCCAACTTAAGGATTAAGCCGTCGAAGAAAAAGTAAGCCGTAGCTTATCAGGCCATAAATAACTGCCGGGATAAAAATATCCATAAAAATAAAAGTACCCGGATTTAACAACAATTTTACGATATAAATAACTGATAATAAAAGTAATGCTAAAAGAGAATTTACATTTCCCCGGTCAGCTTTTCGAATTAACAATGCAGAAAAGTAAATCCAAAGAACACCTAACACAGCCAACACCCCGCCCTCAATTATTTTCCCGTTATAAAGTTTTAAAAATCCCCAAATGGCAGGAATTAACCCAGAAATTAGCAAACTACGTGAAATACTTTTTCTAATTTTTATTATATTTTTTTCATTTTCAATTGTCGGAAAAAGTAAAAACCTAACTGGCTTAACTTGAAAATCCTTGTCAAATAAATCTTGTTCCGAATGGATCAATTCACGTTTAATGGCCTCTTGAATAGCCATTTCAGCGGCTTCTGGTTGATACAGTTTTCGTTTCCTAAGAATTTTTAAAATCTCTTCATCGCTATATTCCGGGATTAATGTCCTATAATCAGCTTTTATCGAATTTGATTTTTCTACCATTTTAAGATACTTTTATAGCTCGAACAAATATAACTTCAGATTGTAATAAATAATAGAAATTTATAAAAACATAAAAATATTTTAAAATGTACAACTTTGAATACAAAAACCCGGTAAAAATTATTTTTGGGAAAGGAACCATCCCAAATGTGGTAAATGAGATTCCAAAAAATGCAAAAGTATTGCTAACATACGGTGGCGGAAGTATTAAAAAAACTGGTGTTTACGAGCAAGTAACTAAGGTTTTAAATAAAATTGAATTTATTGAATTCGGGGGAATTGAAGCAAACCCGCATTACGAAACCTGTATGAAAGCTGTTGACATTATAAAAAAAGAGAAAATAAATTTTCTCTTGTCTGTTGGTGGTGGTTCAGTTTTAGATGCAACTAAATTTATTGCAGCGGCAACTTTATACAAAAATGGCGATCCATGGGAAATACTTAACAGGCGCAATGAGATTTTTGTTGAAGAAGCAATGCCAATCGGAGCTGTTCTAACATTACCGGCAACAGGATCGGAGATGAACGGAAATTCGGTAATTACCAGAATTTCAAGAATGGAAAAACTGGCTTTTGGTTCGCCAAAAGTAATGCCTAAATTTTCAATTCTCGACCCGGAATGTGTTTTTACTTTACCTGATACGCAAGTGTCTAACGGAGTTGTTGATGCGTTTGTACATGTAGTGGAACAATATCTTACATTTAATGTAAATTCACCTATTCAAGACCGTTTTGCCGAAAGTATTCTAACCACATTAATTGAAGAGGGACCAAAAGTTTTAGCCGACAGAAAAGATTATGAATCGGCAGCCAATTTTATGTGGAGTGCAACCATGGCATTAAACGGACTAATTGGTGCCGGCGTGGCACAAGACTGGGCAACACACTTAATTGGACACGAACTTACTGCCTTGCACGGAATTGACCACGCGCAAACTTTGGCAATTGTACTTCCGGGAATGATGCACGTTAAAAGGCAAAACAAAAAAGATAAAATTTTGCAATACGGCGAGCGGATTTGGGGAATTAAATCAGGAACTGACAATGAAAAAATAGACAAAGCCATTACCAAAACAATCGAATTTTTCGAGTCGGTGGGCATAAAAACTACCCTGCCCGATTACGGTGTACCAGCTGAAACAATCAACATAATTATGGCACGTTTCGAAAAACGCGGAAACAAACTTGGCGAAAATGCCGACATCGATTTTAATGAAGTTGGCGAAATTTTAAGGAACAGGTTGTAAAAAACACTAAGAAACTTTTTTGTTCTTCACCCGGCGACTTTCCGTCACCGGGTGAATATTTAAAATGACATTCCAAAAAATGCTACTTTTGTATGCTTTTCTGCTGAATATACTTTAAAATCAACTCATTATAATTTTCAACCAACACTTTAACAACTTCATTTTTTGAATTAAAAGTAACATTCCCCATTTGTTTTACAGGAAGGATTTTAGGAGAAGTGCCGGTTATAAAAACTGCCGTAAAATTATCTAATTCGCTTAATAAAATAATTTCCTCTTTAACCTGGAAACCAGCTTTTTTTGCTATTTCTATGATTTTCTGTCGGGTAATTCCCTGCAGCACTTTGTTTCCCTGAGGCGTTATTATTTCGTTTCCTTTAATAAAAAAAACATTACTGCGGCTACCTTCGGTTATCCGGTTCTTTTTATCCAACAACAAAACCTCGTAATAACCTTTCTCTTTAATTAATTGGTCAGCCATTTGCCGGACTGTGGTATGCAAGATTTTAACATTCGGATTTTCACGTTCTGCATTTAACAAACCGCATTTTACTCCTGTCTTGTACATTTTTTCGGTAGGATAAGAACTAGCGATAAAAAAAGCTTTTAAATTAGTTTTACATGAAATTAAAATATTGCCATTGTCAACCTCATTTTTTTCAATCAGTTTAAATAAAAAATTTTCGATTTGATATTTTGAAAACCGTATAGATCTCCCGACAATTTTTGCCGAACAATAAAAACGGTCCAAATGATCTTCCAAAAAAAGTGGAACTCCGTCGGATACCCGTAAAACTTCGTAAATACCACCTTTGTTCTCGGATGAAATAAATGCGGTGTTTGCCTTTATTTCATCGTTGAAAACAAAAAATTTATGAAGTGGTAAAAGTGCCATTTTCCATGATTTGTGGTAAATTTATTCATTTGTTTTAAATGAAATAAAAATGAGTGACAAAATTCCGGTACCGATAACATTTAATCCACATAAACATCATTTAGAATTTCTAAAAGAAAAAATAAACAATTGGAAAAGTTTAAACTGGGAAAGTGTAGAAAAAGAAATTCTCTGTATTGGCAATAATTTAGTCGATTTTTATTTGGGATCACTCCAGGTTGAAGAAATTTGCAACGAGTGCATAAATTATTTTCGAAACGAAAAAATTACAGAAAAGGAAAGTTTACTATTTTGGTTAAAGCCGCTGAAACACAAAAAAATTCAATTATCGGACAAATCGTTCTGGTTAATAAAAGAAGGAATTGATGGTGATCGTTTTATTCATATCCACCCGGCAAAATATTCGCCATCTACAATTCGTGTTCGGGCAATAACATTAAAAACTGTTATTGCGCTAAAAGTCCACTCAATTTCAATCGATAACGGAATAAAAGCGAATTTGCAGAATGTAAACCGTGTACGCACAGAATTTCTAAAACTTTCGCCAATAAAATCATTGCAACCCGAAAAAGGGATATTACATCTTTGGGAGCTTTTCGATAAAAATTAACCGTTTGTTCCGTTACCCTTATACTGCAAATTTTCCAAAACCGAATTTTTATAACTTCTGCCAATTGGCAACTCTTTTCCCGGAACTTCAATACTGGTTGAAGTAAAAGCTTCAATCTTGGCTAAAGAAACAATAAATGATTTATGAATCCGTAAAAAACTGCTATCCGGAAGTTTATCTCCCATGTTGGTCATGCTGGTTTTGGTAATTATTTTTTTCTTTTCGGTATAAATCTGAACATATTCACTTAAACCTTCAACATATAAAATTTCGTTTAAATGAACCTTAATAACCTTTTTATTTTCTTTCACGTAAATAAACTCTTCTTCATTTTTATGGCCTGAAGTAACAGGTGAAACATTTTTAATTTCTTCCTGGGCGAGCTGATAATATTTATTTACCGATTTAAGAAACCGCTCGAATGTAATTGGCTTCAACAAATAATCAACTACGTCGAGTTCAAAACCGTCGATGGCATATTCGCGGTAGGCAGTTGTAATAATTACTTTTGGCGGGTGTTTTAGTGTTTTAAGAAATTCGATACCTGTAATTTGTGGCATCTGAATATCCATAAACATTAAATCAACCTGGTGGGTTCGTAGAGCTTGCAGCGCTTTCATTGCGTCGCCGCACTCGGCAACAATTTCGAAGTTTTCCAACTTTTCGATGTGGTTGCGCATTAAATCACGTGCTAAAGGCTCATCATCTACAACGAGGCATTTTGTTTTCATGGCAAAAACGGGTTAGTTTTCTATGTTTTCTCAACTATGGCTATAAAATAAGTAGTAATTAAGTAAATAAATTACAGGGTTTTAGTTAAAAATTTCTAAACTAAATTCCCTAAAGTTTTCATCTAAGTTTTCTATTAATCTATATTTTCCGGGAAAACTATAATTCAAACGCTTTTTTGTTATTTCTGTATTTTCATCATCTATTAAACGAAACTCATTTTCGCTCCAAATCGAAAACGAAAAAAGCAGATATTTTTTTTCCCCTTTAATAATGACGCTGCTTTCAAACGAATCGTTACATCCATACACCATTTTTATTGCATTATTTAAAAAAGGCAGCAACAAAAGCGGCGGGACCACAAACGATTTCAGGTTTCCACTCACAATAAAATTACTTGTCAACCGGTCTCCAATGGCCAGTTTATGTATATCCAGGAATTCTTCAATTAGTTTTACTTCTAATTGCAAAGGAATAAGTTCTTCGCGCCCTTCATATAAAAAACGGTTTAAAAAATTGGAGATTTTAATTATCATTTCGGGAGCTTTATCAGAATCGCTTGTTATTAACTGCTCCAATTCTTCCATCAAAGTTAATATTAACCTCGGCTGAAGTTGATACCTGTAAATTTCCAGCTCTGTCTCCATTTTCGATTGCAACAATTCCTCTTTTCTGTTTTTTGCCGAATACCACGAGCGCCCTGCTTTTATTGCAAGAAAAACCAAAATAATATAGAGGTTGCCTATTCCGCTAATTAGTATGTTTTTAAAATTTAAATAGCCGGGGCTAAAAGATTTATCAACATCGAAAGGCTTAAAGACCAACTCGTTGCTAACCACAAGTTCAAGTGCCGAAAAAACAATCAGGAGTAAAATAAAACCCAACCCAAATAAAAAATAACGATGCCTGAAATAATTTTCGGAAAGCAGCCAGTACGCAATTAAATAGGTGTGGGCAACAAAAATCGGGAGTGTAATTACATAATACAAAAACCACACAAAATACTCTTCAAAACCTTTACCAAGACTCTGGATTATTGTGAACGAGAATATCCACGATAACCAAAAAATAATGTGCAAAAGAATTTCTGCTTTATCGATATTTTTTCCGGCCAATCTCAATTTCAGTTTCTTTTAATTCTAAATTTACCTTAAACGACGTATCCTTATTATCAAGTGTTAATGAATATCCTTTTTTTGAATACAAAATTTCCAGGCGTTTTCTTAAATTTTTTAACCCGTGACCATCATTTTCTTCCAAATCTGAGTTAATATACGATTTTGGTTTGCTGTTTTCGGTTACCAAAACTATTTTTCCCAAATCTGTATTAACTAAAATTTTTATCCAGGGCTTTCCGGCATCGAAACTGCTTCCATGTTTAAAACAATTCTCAACCAAAAAAAACAAAATCATTGGTGGAATTCTTACCGAATTTAAATTGCCATTACTAATGTACTCTACTTTCAGGCGTTTTCCGTACCTTAATTTTTCGAGTTGAATGTAATTTTCAACCAGTGAAACTTCCTGCTGTAACTCAACAAAATCTTTCTGGCTTTCATCAATAATATAATTCAAAACAATTTTTATCCGCGTTATAACTTCTTTTGTTTTTGTAGGGTGAAGCAGCGAAAGTGCATACAAATTATTAATTGTGTTGAAAAGGAAATGAGGATCGAATTGTGATTGTAAAAGTTTACTCTGGGCTTCTTTATTCTGGACTTCCAGTTTTTTACGAAAACTTTCGGCGTACAAATAATCCTTAACGTATTTAGCAATGCAAAAGAATGCAACAATAAAAGTCATGTCTTTTGTATTAACAACTATAAACCGAAGGTTCATAATTCCGCTGCGTTGCATATTTTCGGGCGAAATTGAAGAATAAAATATATGATCGGAAATCACCAGTTTTATTGCCGACAAACCTATCCCTACCAACAAAAACAATAACATAAACCAGATTACCTTCCTTTTTATCAGATACTCGGGAATTAGCAAGAAAATGGTAATGTAGGCGTAGGCAAAGAAAAACAAAGAGTTGATAAAAGTTACCCAAAGTGTATTCAAAAAAGTACCAGAGCTATTTTGTACAAAAAAAATGTAAGTAAAAAGAAATACTATTATCAGGAAAAAAACAAAATGCCTGAAAAAGCGAAACTTAATTCTGTTATCGTAAATTAGTTTATTCATTTTACTTTGTTATCCTCAACCAAACAATAAATTTACTTTTTTCGTCTGTTATATTTAAATTGTATTTGTCATGATAAATTATATCGAGCCTTTTTTTTACATTCATCAATCCAATTCCCCCTTTTGTGTTTTCTTTAATATTTTGATTTTGAGATGGTTTGCTATTTTCACAATTAAAAATAATACTATTTCCAGCAACCTCAAGTTTAATCTTTATAAACGGATTCTCAGAATCATTACTTGTGCCATGTTTAAAACAGTTTTCAATAAAAGCAAATAACAACATTGGGGCAATTTTCATTTTCTCAACCGTACCTATTACTTCAAAATCCAGCTTCAAACGACTTCCGTAACGCATTTTTTCCAAATCAATAAAATTCCCGATTAGTTTAATTTCCTTTTCTAATGTTATTTCCGCTTCGTTGCACTCGTACAGCACCGAACTCAATAATTCTGATATTTTAGCAATTCCTTCAGAAGTTTTCGACGATTTCTCCAACGAAAGTGCGTATAAATTATTCATTGCATTAAACAAAAAATGAGGTTGCAACTGCGATTTTAAAAGGCTTAATTCGGTTTTAAGGTTGCGTTTCTCCATTTCATGTTTTTCCTGTTGTTGATCGAACCATTTTTTTACAATTTTTACGGCAAACGCAATGGCTACCATAAAATTTGTTTCCAACATTAAGTAAAGAAAAGTGACGCCAAACAAGGAATTAAAAGTAACAGGCAATGAATTGAGCATTCGTAAAAAGATACGTTCTCCCAGGGTAACAGCAAAAAGTAATGAGAATTCCAGCAGAACGGTTATCAACAATTTCCGCTTCTTCAAATAAAAAGGTAAAATAGAATAAATAGTTAAATAAGTTGCCAGCATAATAAATGGCAACATACAAAGCGACTCCAGTAAATACCAACTATAGTCGTTTCCGTACTTTCCGTAAATCAATCCAAAAAACAAAACATAAAACAACCAGAATAAAAAATGGGTGAGAATCCTTTTATTTTGCCATTTAAAATTTTTGTGCTGACTCACATTATGATTTTTTTGATTAAAGATATAAACATAAATGTGTTTGAAGAAACGCTTTGCTTAAAATCAAGATCCTAAAACTGGTTAAAAACAATCGTTTGTAGATTGAAATTTATATTTGGTATAAACAAAGCTGTTGTTTATTGAAAAACCCTGTGCAGGTTATCACAGGGTTTAAAATTGAGATTTAGGGTACATGGCTTATCTCACCATGTTATTTTTGTAGCCTTCAATTTTATCCATTAAAAAAGCCCCCACCCTCTGGCGGGGGCCTTTGATTTTCATACTTCTATGAAAAAAATTGCGCTGTTTATGTTTTTAAAAATTAGCCTGGTACTCGTCGTTTACCATACTTGGGAAATAGCATGCAATTAATCCTAAAAGCTCATCGTCTGTTTTTGGGTTTTGGCAAATTACACGCTGAGCATAGTAGCTTACTTTGTTCAACTTGGCCAAATTAGCCTCGGTTGGTAGTTCCTGGTATTGTGGTTCAATCTTTTTTACCCCAAAAACCCCGTTGTCGCATTTGTATTCTATCTCAAACTCATCAGAACGTACAATAAAACTGGTACATTTCTTTTCACAAACAACACCTATTTGAATTGGATGTTTGGTGTTTTCGTAAGTTAAATCGTAGGTTTTAAGTACTTTGTTGTTTACAACCATCGGAGCATCGGAATTTACGATGGTATATCTTCCAAAATCGGTTAAGGAACTGCCGTTCAAAGCTTTTCCATCTTTAATTTTTGCTGAAGCCGCGAGACTTAGCATCGCCACACAAATTGTTAAAATAATTAATCTAGTTTTCATGATATTAAATGTTTATTGTTTCACTGGTTCAAATATATGTAAGCAATTGAATCGTAGATTTTTAATTCAATAAGCAACCTGCTTTCCCATATAAAGGGTACATATTATACTGCAAAGTAATTTCAAAGTCGTTTGTAGGTATTTTGTTGCATTTTGCAGTTTCAATTTGAATTTTACTGAATTTAAAGTAAAGTCAACGACAAATTCCCACTTTTTGTGAGAACTTTAATATTGGTTTTTAACTTATAATTTCAGAACTAAATGTTTTTGATTTTTATATTTTTGCCATTCGTTTTAATTTTACAAAAATTTTGATTTATGAATATTTTACGATTTAATTTATTTCTTGCGGCTATTGTATTATTACTCACATCTTGTAAGCAAAAAGAGGAAAAGAATTATATCCAATTTGTTGACCCATTGATAGGTACAGCACCGGCCTCTACTTTAGCCGCGAAACAAAATCCTGGCGATCATGTAGATAATGGTCAAACCATTCCCGCTGTAACAGCACCTTTTGGAATGACACAGTGGACCCCACAAACTTATACAAGCGAGAAAAAATGTTTAGCTCCTTTCTACTACGGAACAAAAAATTTACAAGGATTCAGGGCAACTCACTGGACGAGTGGTTCGTGTGTTCAGGATTACGGTAGTTTTACCGTATTTCCAACATCGGTAACTAACAATTTTAGCCATTTGCCAAAACAAAGGGAAACCATGTATTTGTATAATAGTGGCAATGCATCGCCTGCCTACAGCTCGGTTCACTTTCCCAGGTACAATATTATTACCGAGATAACTGCAACAAAACGAGCCGGTTTTTTTCGGTTCTCCTGGCTACTGCCCGAAAATCCAACCATAATTATCGACGTTAACAGCGACGAAGGTGAGGGTTTTATAAAAATTGATATTGAAAACCAGGAAATCGTTGGGTACAATCCGGTACACCGAATTTACAATGGAGTAGGCAAGCCAGCAGGATTTAATGGTTATTTTGTGGCTAAATTCGATAAAGAAATTGTTAAACATGGAACTTATGCCGGCACGGAATATATCCATGGCACTACCGAACAAAGTAACAAAGAACAAATTGGGGCTTACGCTACTTTCGATTTGGGTGATGCAGGAATATTAAAATTAAAAATGGGGACTTCGTTTACCAGCATCGAAAATGCCAGAAAAAATCTGGAAGTTGAAATTCCCGATTGGGATTTTGAAAAAACCAAAATGGAATTGGAAGATACCTGGAATTCACAATTAGCAAAAATTGATATTGAAGGTGGAACCAACGATGAACTTACCAAGTTTTATACTGCATTGTATCACAGTTTAATTCACCCTCGTTTGTACAGCGATGTTAACGGAGATTATCCTGGTTTTAACGGAGATTCAACAATTCACAAAGCAAACGGTTTTGAATATTATGGAGATTTTTCGAACTGGGATATTTACCGGGCACAAATGCCCTTACTCAGTTTAATTGCTCCTGACGAATATTTAAACATGGTTAAATCGCTTATTGTAAAGGCAGAGCAAGGGGATTGGCTACCTATTTTCCCAATGTGGAACAGCTATACTTCGGCAATGATTGGCGACCACAGCAGTTCAATAATTGCTGACGCTTTTATGAAGGGTTTCGATTTTGATATTGAAAAAGCATATTATTACATGCGGAAAAACGCCTTCGAAAGCCCAAAAAATATCGAAGATTATATAGATGGAAAAGGCAGGCGTGCAATCGAATCTTATCTCGAGTTCGGGTACATCCCCTTAGAAGATGAAGTACCTGAGGCATTTCATAAACAAGAACAGGTTTCGCGTACCCTTGAATATGCATACAACGATTGGGCAGTGGCGCAAGTAGCGGAAAAACTAGGCAAAACAGAAGATTTCAATGAACTTTCGGCAAGGGCATTAAATTATACAAATGTTTTTAACCCGGAAAAAGGTTGGGTTTGTGGCAGGTTTGGCGATGGAACTTTTACCGATGAATTCGAAGCAACCAAAAATATGCCCTACATTACCGAGGGGACACCGAAACACTACACTTGGTATGTTCCGCACGATGTGGAAGGTTTGATAGAACAAATAGGTGGAAAAGAAAAATTTCGCCATGAATTAAACCTGTTTATCGACAATAAAGAATACTGGCATGGAAACGAACCAAGCCATCAAATTCCTTATCTATTTAATTATGTAGGTGACTGGGAAAAGACACAGGAAACTGTTAAGAATCTTTTAAATACCGAATATGGTGTTGGTCCCGGTGGATTATCGGGAAACGACGATGCCGGGCAAATGTCGGCATGGTATGTTTTTGGTGCTATGGGTTTTTACCCGGTTTGCCCGGGAAGTAACGAATATCAGCTTTCCTCACCAATATTCAAAAAAGTAACTTTGAATTTAGATAAAAAATATTACCCCGGTGAAAAATTTATAATTGATACCCAAACTAATAGTAACAAAAAGCCATTTTCGGCAGTAAAATTAAATGGAAAAATAATTGAACCGGTGATTTCTCACGGCGATATTCAAAAAAGGGGCAAGCTTAAATTTTTACAGGAAGAGTAATTCTGTTTTTTAACTTTAAATGAACTACCCCGCCGCAAGTGGACAGGGGGTATCATGATGGATTAATAATTTTATTTTTCGCCGCAAGCGACGGGGAATTTAACCCAGAGAAATTAAAATGAAAGAAAAATGGATTGAAAGCAAAAATATATTTATGCACCTTTTCGAAAGAAGCGCCACCTTTGAACTTTTATAAATTATTATTTAAGAGTTACTTAAGGGCATCTCAAAAAACTCATTTCTTTCAAAAAATGAAGATAATGAATAATATGCAAGGCATAATTTTTTAGAATAGCCGTAGCTATTTCAAAAAATTATAACGCAGTCAGATTGTTTATTATCTTCTTTCCCGAAGGGGTTTTCAGAGTTTTTAGAGATGCCTTTAAACAAATTATAAAAATATCCGTTTTTTATTTTAATTAAAGTTATAAATCATTAATTTTAACTTCATTTTTAAATAATAAAATGGTCGAAACCATATTAAAGACTCAATATGCGCCTTACCAAAGAGTTTCAGAAAAAGGATTAAAGAAACAGAAAGAACTTTTTCGCACACACAATTTACTTTCAAAAGTTGCCGACTCTGTTTCAGAATCTGTTCTTGTTTTAAATATAAACCGGCAAATTATTTATGCCAATAAAAAATTTCTTAATCTTCTTGGAACCGATGACTACGATTCTGTAATTGGGAAACGCCCGGGAGAAGCTGTAAATTGTGTACATTCTTGCGTATCAGAAGGGGGTTGTGGAACCACTGAGTTTTGCCGGACCTGTGGTGCAGTAAATGCCATTTTAGATTCACAAAAAGGTTTCCAATCAGAAAAAGAATGCCGAATCCTTACTACCGAAAATGATGCCCTTGATTTGAGGGTAACTGCAACCCCTTATGAATGGGAGGGACAACAATTCACCTTTTTTGCAATTGAAGATATTGGCAACGAAAAAAGACGGGAAACGCTTGAAAAATTATTTTTTCATGACGTCTTAAATAGTGCAGGTGGAATTTCCGGGCTTTCACAAATACTTTTAGAAATAGACGACAACCCTGAATTAATTATTGATATCGCAAAAACAATAAATCGCTCAGCAGATATTTTAATCGACGAAATAAAATCGCAACGCCAATTAAACATAGCCGAACGAGGAGAACTTAAACCTGATTTTTCCAAAACAGAGACTTTAATAATTTTAAAAGAATTAACCAATATTTATTCAAAACACGAAGTAATCCAGGATAAAAAGATTTTAATCGATAGTAAAGCTGAAAATATATATACTTTTTCGGATCCAGTATTGTTACGAAGGATTATCGGCAATATGATAAAAAACGCCTTAGAGGCTTCCAACCCTGCAGGTATCGTAACAATCTCGTGCTGTAAAATTGAAGAAGCAGTTCGATTTTCAATACATAATAAATCATTCATTCCACAAAATATCCAATTACAACTTTTTAAGCGCTCATTTTCAACAAAAGGGACCGGACGGGGTATTGGAACATACAGTATGAAACTTTTTGGGGAAAAATACCTTAAAGGAAAAGTCTGGTTTGAAAGTACAACCGAAAATGGGACTACCTTTTATCTGAAAATCCCTTTATTGGAAGATATCCCAAATTGAAAGACACTTTTTCGATAGAAACATTTTGATTGTTTTGGTAATTAAAAGATTGGCAGAAATAAATCTGTTTAACATCTTTAGTAATCTGACAATACTGTTGATTTTTATAAATACCTAACCCAGATAAACTGGAAAAGACAAATCTCAAAAAACAAATAACAAATAAATTTCAATTATTAAAATATTCAAATTCTAAACTATTACTTATTATGTTTCAAGCAATTTGTAATTTGATAATTGTTATTTGTTATTTTCTGCCCAAAAAAACACAAATATTAGAAATAAGAACCAAGTAAATTGCCCACAATAAATTGCTTACTGCCAATAAACAAACTAAAGATTACAATGTACTAAAACATCCAGCAAAGCAAATCGATTTACTTATCCTACTGTTTGAGCTTTTCTCAGGAAATTAATAGTTTCAAAACCCTGAAAATTGAAAAACCAAAAACTTAAATTAGTAAGCTATTGACTTTCAACTTAATTTTTCGTAAATTATGTGCTTATTTAAATCAACTTCAATTATTAACCAAAAATCAGGAGGATAAAAAAATGTTTAAAGATTTTTTAAAAAGATTATTAGGTTGTAAAGAGGAACAAGAAAGTAATGAAAGTGTACCTGAAAATGTGCCCCAAAATGTACCCGAAGATGCAAAACCCAAAAAGACTTTCACTATCACAATTGCTGGATGTGCCGATTATCATGAAGATGACAAAGTCAAAAATTTAGAAGCCTTCGAAGATGTGGTAAACAAAAAAATTGCTAAATATATGATTGAACTTGAAAAAGAACTAAATGGTTATGATGCATTGCGGGTTGAATCGAATTTAGACAATTTTGTAATTACTGGCAATAGTAACCACAATTATCCGGAACTTATAAGATAAAAATTTGCCTTAATTGAATCAGTTATAGATTTTTTATCGGGAAGTGTGAAATGTATTCAGGAATTAATCCTTAAAAAATATATTGATCGGACACGTAGACAGTAATCTGAAATTTATGGCACAATCCATTTAAATAAAAACCACATAATAAAATCTTAGCCAAATTAACCAAAAAAACATTTTACTCATCCCTCCTCTAATTAACCCTTATTTAAAAAAGAGCGAAGAAGATTTTATGCCCCTTGGCTTGTTAAATCTCACGACCTTTTTAAAATCGGGAAAAAATCACATAAAAATTTATGAACCGAAGTTTCGTTTGATTTATAACGAAAACTACAAAAATACAGCCGCCGATATTTTAAAGGCCAAACCAAACCTGATTGGTTTTTCTACCTGGTGTATCGCCTACCCTATATCACTTTTAATTGCAAAAGCTATCAAAAGTATTGACCCCAAAGTGCCGATTATTTTTGGGGGGCCTCAAGCTTCAATCCTTGCTAACGAAACATTGGCTAACTTTCCATTTATCGACTTTGTTCTAAAAGGTGAGGCAGATTTATCGTTTCCGCTTTTTATTGAGGAATTATGGAAACCCAATCCCAACTTTGCCTCAATTTCAGGATTGGTTTATCGCGATTTAAAGGGAAATATATTAAACAACAAATTAGACAGACAAACAATAAACCTTGACAACCTTCCTTTTCCTTCTTATGATGTCGTACCAAAATCAAAAATATTTAAACTGGATGTAGGAAGGGGCTGTCCATTTAAATGCACTTATTGCTCCACTAACGATTTTTTTTCAAAAATTTACCGGGTAAAATCTGCAAATCGAATAGTCGCGGAAATGACGACTGCGTTTGAAGAAATGAAGATCACAAATTTTAGTTTTGCCCACGACATGTTTACCTTAAATAAAAAATTCATACTTGAACTTTGTAATAAACTTATAAACTTAAAAAAGGAAAATAACATAAAATTTATCTGGACCTGTTCTGCCAGGATTGACTGTGTTACCAACGAAATGTTAATTCAGATGCAAAAGGCAGGCTGCCAATCTATATTTTTTGGTATCGAAACCGGTTCGAAAAGAATTCAAAAAAGCATCAAAAAAAACCTTGATGTAAAGCGGGCATACGAACTGGCAGATTTATGCAAAAAAATTGATATTAATATGCATGCTTCTTTCATCCTTGGATTTCCTGAAGAAACAAAAACAGATGTTGAAAAAACATTACAAAGCGTTTTAAAGTTAGCCATAAATGGTGTTTTGGTCCAATCCTCCGAACTTACCTTGCTTCCCGGAACACCTCTTTATAATAAACATAAAAGCAAACTAAAATTCGACGGTAAATTTTCAAATTTTTCGCATACCATTTGTGGACAGAATGAACTACAACTGATTATTCAATATCCCGAAATCTTTAGTTCATTCTATTACCTGCCTGTAAAAACCCTTAACCGACAGGAAATATTATTTCTAAACCACCTGATTAATAAAATCAGTTATTTTAGGAATACACTGTTTTTACTTTCCAATAACATCGACGATGATATTAAATCAGCTAACATCCTTCAATTATTCAAAGATTACTTCAACATTCATAATTCCGAGAATAATAAAGAAACACCAATAGTTTCTCACTGGATAAAAATAATTAAAAGCTACATTAAACATAACAAGGCAAAAATAAATACCCCCCAGCTAAACGATGTGTTTAATTATGAATCGTACGTAGCATTACTTAAAACTTTATTTGCAAGTTGGCAACTTGTTCATCAACCAGCGAAAAAATTAAAGATATCAGATAATTTTTTAATTAAACCCACGCCTGTTTGGCAAATCCTATACACTTCGTACAATCTTGAAAAAATAGTTTCTTCCGAAAACAAATGGAAAGAAAATAAAATCGGGTACCAAAAAGGGGTTTACAAATATTTGCTGGTTGCAATTTCAGAAACTAATTGTAAAAAAATTCAAATAAACGAAAAAGAAGTGCTTCTTCTGGATAATCTTTCCGAACTTTATTTTTCGGAATTTGTAAAAAGGGTTAAATCAGTTTTGAACAAAAAAGAAACCCTTTTATGGATTAAAAAGATGAGAAAGATTGGCGTGTTGGAAACTTTAAAAGGCCCAACTAAATGAAATCAAAAAATCGAACAATATTTTTTTTAATACTTATCTGTTTTAATACTTTATCGTTTGGTAGCAATCAGATAAATATAGAATCATTAAAGGTCCTTCTTGAATCATCTAAAAATAACCCAGAACAAGATTCAGCTTTACGAAGCATCAATGGATCTCTTTTTAAACTGGAAAAAGATTCGGCACTGTATTATTGGGATTTATTAATCGATTATTGCGATGAAACAGCATATTCTTATGGGAAAGCTAATTTTTATTTAAACAAGGCAATTCGTTTAAACGAAGAAGGTGAATATTTAGAAAGTAACCATGCATTTCAGGAAAGCAAAAGTAGTTATGAAATAATTAATAATAAGCAGGGATTAGCCCGAGTTTATAATGGACTGGGGGTGCTATTTAAAAGCCTGAATAAATTTGAGCAATCGTACGAAAATTTTTTAAAAAGTGCTGAATTATTCAGGGAGCTGGAAGAAACAAAAAATGAAGGTTTTATTTACCTGAATATCGGGGGAATATTAGAGGATCGGGATTCAATAAAAAAAGCAAAAGAGTATCTCGGAAAATCAAAAAATATATTGGAAGAATTAAATGATCCTAATTTAATTAGCTGTTACATTAATTTGGGACAGGTACATTTCAAAGAAAAAAATGATTCGGCTTATTACTATTTTATCAAAAGCCACGAACTTTCAAAAAACCAGGGCGATGCAAATGATAAGTTTCTTGCCAATTATCATCTTGGGGAACATCTGCTTGAAAAAAATAATTTTTTAGAAGCAGAAACTTTATTAACTGTGGCCAACAACATAGCAAAAGACCCAAAAAATATAAATTTGATTTCGATTGAAAACAAGGCGGAATTCACAAAATTACTAAGTAACCTACATGCAAAAAAAGGAGATTATATAAATGCTTATACTTTATTAACCCAATATCTTGAATTTGAAATTGAAAACAACAGGGCACTATCGAACCTGGAGTTAAGCAGACAGGATTTTGAACTATATGAGAGAGAAACATCTTACCAGTTAAAAAGAGGGGAAAATAGATTAATTTTTACGCTGGTTGGATTATTATTCTCTATTTTGCTCATTTTCATTCTCTACCGAAGCTATAAAACCAATCAAAAAGCCAACCGCTTGTTAACCGAAATGGACGATTTAAAAACGAAATTATATTCAAACATTTCGCACGAATTGAGAACACCCCTAACTCTAATCCTTGGCCCACTGGAGCAAATGTTATCATCGGATGCCCCTAAAAAACCAACCCGCAAGCAGATTAAAATGATACGCAAAAATGCAAACAACGTTTTAACACTGGTAAACCAAATGCTCGATCTGGCAAAAATTGATGCAAAAAAATTAAAATTAAACCTTTTTGAATACGACCTAATTAAATTTATCAGGATTCGACTTGGCAACTTTACTACAATGGCCGATCAAAAAAACATAACATTCAACCTTTACTTGCCCGATAAAAAACATATTCATTTTTTTGATGGCTCGAAACTTGAAAAAATTATTAATAACCTTTTGTCGAATGCAATTAAATTTACCCCGCAGAACGGTCAGGTTTCGTGTCATATAAATATTACACATCCTAAAACCCTCGAAATGCTTGTTGAAGATTCCGGGAAAGGGATTCCTAAAAATGAACTAAATAAAATATTCGACCGCTTTCATCAGGTAGCGGATTCTGATAATTTCCAACAACCCGGAACCGGAATTGGCCTGGCACTGACCAAAGAACTCATAAAAATGATGCATGGAACAATAAAAGTTGAAAGTGCCTTAAACAGGGGGACAAAATTCAAAATCAGAATTCCTCTCGGAAAAGAACATCTTAACAGCGATGAGTATGTTTTGGTAAATTCAAATAAACCAGTAAATACCGAAATTTATGAAGAAATTGACGAAGAATCCGAAAATACAGAAAAGTTTACATCAGATGTAAGTAAACCCGATTTTCCTAAGATACTTATTGTTGAAGACCATCAGGAAATAAGGGAATTTATTAAAGAAAATTTAAAAGATTTATACACAGTAGAGTTAGCTGAAAACGGAAAGATTGGATTAACAAAAGCAATAGAAAGTCTTCCCGACCTGGTTATCACAGATTTAATGATGCCCGAAATGAATGGCAATGAATTATGCGAAAAACTTAAATCTGATGAAAAAACAGGTCATATTCCAGTTATCGTATTAACCGCTTTAACAGGGGAAAAAATTAAACTTGAAAGCCTGGAAACGGGTGCCGACGCATATTTGTCTAAACCATTTAATATAAATGAATTGCAAATACGGATTAAAAACCTGATCGGGCAAAGAAAAAAACTCCGCGAACGCTATACACAAAACATTTACCTTGAACCCAAAGACATAGCAATAACTTCGGCTGATGAAAAATTTTTAAACAAAGCAATGGACATTATTGAAGAAAACATTGGAAATGCCGATTTTGAAGTTCAGCAATTTCAAGACAAAATGTTCATGAGCAGGATGCAATTGTACAGAAAAATTAAAGCGCTGACGAATCAAAATCCATCAGAATTTATCAGAACAATAAGGTTAAAAAGGGCTGCAAGTTTAATGGATAAAAAATTCGGCAACATTGCTCAAATAACCTATGAAGTTGGATTCAACAACCCCTCTTATTTTGCAAAATGTTTTAAAGAATTATTCGGGAAATTACCCTCGGAATACATGCAAAAAAATCAAAAATAATTTATTCTCTCTTCGTTTTACTTTTACCCTAAAAAACGTTAAAACATCAAAATGTTACATCTGTTTCATCATTTGTGCATTCAGTGGTAGATTAAAATAAATTAACTTAAAATGTAATGTTAATCCGCCAAATCCCTTGCTGCTATTGGGACTTCAATGGTAGATTTCGGGCGTGCCACTTCCATATATTTACAATACAAAATTATTCGGGCAAAAATTATTTTAATTGTAAACAGGAGGAAAGAAAAATGGAAGCACAAGTAGGAACATCACAAAAAATACATACTTCTCAATTTAATATGGTAGGATTGTTTTATGACCCAAATGATTATTACGGGATTTTACGCGAATGTCCGGTTCACAGCAGATCAACAAACTGCCCTATTAAAAACAAGGGTCAAATGTCGTTTAAAGAAAAATTAAATTGGTTTGATGGCTTAAGTCGGACTGAAAAATGTTCAATTGTAAATCATCATATCAAATGTTCCAATAAAAGGGCCTGCAATAGGAAAGTTGAGGAATTTGATTTTGGTTTTCACTTTTAACCAAAATAATATGTGTCACCGCTTAAAAATATCTAATACTGATTTGACAACAAAATGTTAGGCAATTCAAATTTGGCAGCAATCCTATATCACTGTAAATATGTTTATTGAAATTACATCACTTCGTTTGCATATCATTTTTGTAATAAGTTTTTGCCATATGTTAAAGATAAAGGTTGGCTGCTAATTATCTCTGTTTTCATGGAGCTTTAAATCCGCTCCAGCACAGGGAATCAAAATATAACTTACGGAATTCCGATGCTAAATAAAGATTTAGGGAGGTTTCTATTCTGATTTAAGCTCTTTATAAATCAACAATAATCCCCAAACTTCCTGAAATTAAGTTTTGAACTCCCGGATTTTCAATATTACTGTTATTTGGCTCAAACCAAGTGTGTGAAATTCCGATTGCTCCAACTACCCTAAAATAATTCAGCAAAGTAGTATTTCGAACTTTTTTATCAAACTTCAATTCAGAAAAATAAGTGTAATCATAAAAGCCGTCGTTGGTAAAATCTAACTCCGGGTATAATAGACCATCGCCTATTTGATAGCGAAAAACATCACCAAAAATCTGATAATTATCACTTGCCAAATCATTTGTTCCGTGAATAATAAATCTGTTTTTCAAAGAAATTGTTAAATCTGGAATTGCAATATTTACAAAATCAAATTTTATCTCGCCCGAATTAGGAGGAAGGTAAAAACCAAGATTTGCTCCATCGTGTGTATAAGTCATATCAACAGGGCGACCATCACCAAATGTATTAAAATTGCTTTCCGGATAATGAGTATAAACAAAAGGAGTGGTTCTGGAGTAACCGAGTTCCACCTGAGTTCCGGAAATAAGGTGACTTAATAAATTTGTTCTCCACCCAATTTGCCAGGCATAACGGTTCACCGGAATTTTTAACAAATTGCCTTCTTCCAAAAAACTAAAAACATCAACAATTGTGCTAAACCATAGCTTCCCTAAAACGTAATTTTTAAATGACGCATTTAGACTAAAAGATAAATTATCATAATCTCCAATATCTTGTTGGGTAAAATAGGGAAACATTAGGGGCATTAAATAAGCCAATTCAAGCCTTTTCGACCAAATATTTCCACCGGTGGCCGAAAATTGAAAATTCCGAAAAAGGTTTAACTCCAACATATGCAGGCTAAGCATTTTTTGCACATGACCCAGGTCATACTCATAAACACTGTTCTTATAACGATCAAATTTGCTTTCATAAGCAAAAAGCGAACCGACAACGTATGAATAGCGCATCCAGGAAGTAGGTTCCAGAAATATATCGACTCCAGGGAAACGGCGTGCACTTTTTGAAAGGTTTAAATTATCGTCTGAATATCCAAAAGATCTTCGTTGATTATGAAAACTTACTTTTAATTTATCATTAAACCAGGACCCGCTTATTTCAGTGTGATAAATAAAAACCGGGACAATTTTTTCTTGAATAACTGATCCATTATCAATTCTGGTATTGGTTTCAATACGGTTCCACATTGTTTCATAATCAAACTGATACGGATGAAATGAATATCCCATTGACAAATATGGGAGGTTAATCTTGCCATCTTTTACATAACTGTTAAAAAATATATCTGGCGAAAATCTTTCAGCAGCAATTCCGAGTCCAGCAAAAAAAGATAGTTTTTTACCAAAATCACCAGCAATAAAAGGTTCTGCCATCGAAGAAAAAGACCACGACGAATTATCCCCTTTACTAACTTTTCCTGATAAATTTGCTCCCGCACCAAATATTCCGTAAATATTATCCCTTTCTTCCTCCTTAATTACCAGCCCGTTAACCGGTTGACTTAAATCATCGATAAAACTCAAAACAACTTTCTTTTGTTTTTCTATTAGTGTGGTAGCATTCAAAATAAAGTTGAGCTTTTTTAAAACAAAAATCTTAGAGTATGGACGAGCCAAAGGCAAAAACTTTAAAACACCACCCGCTTCATAATAATCAAGCAAGCGGTAAACATTATTATCTAACGGAACCAATTTATTTGGAAGATTTATTGATAATTTCTCAACGACATTTTGATCTTCATTAGCCTTAAGTTTAACATTAAAGGTTTGTGCAAAAACAAAGTTAGTTAACAGACAAAATAATAGAACTACAATCGAACCTTTCTTGTTTTTCATATTCATTTGTTATATTATCTGCCCAATTAATAATTTACTAAAGTTTCGCAGTTATCAAATATGCTGATAATAAGATAATTAAGTTAATAAAAAGCAGCATGCAGGTTTTTCTAAGACCCAATTTTCAGTAGGTTAGAATTGAATCCAAAATTCAAAAAACATGCTACACAACAAAGATATCAATAAGATTTGGGAATTAAAAAAACGGATTTACCCAAGGTTGTCTCGAACAGGAAGTTATTTTAAGCTCTTTGAAATGATTTTCATTTTCGGCTATGGGGATTGAGTATTGAAGTAGTGCGGGCAGTTGCAGCAAAAAAAAAGAAACCGACCAGATACAATTATTTGAAAGGATAATTAATTAACATTAGGTTTATGAAAAAATTGCATGGCTGGTTTATAAAAACGAAAAAAATAGAAAGGCGGCATAATCGAAAATGGGAAACATAAAATATTTAAATCAAGTACGAAACATGAAGTAAATTAGTACACAAACAAGAGTTTTCTTTTCTAGCCAATAAATAATTATTTGTTGCGGAACTTACGTTATAAAATCAAGTAAAAAGGGATAAATACGCCAGACAAAATTAGATTTTACATTTTTAAAATTATATTCAGAAAGCACTAATTTACAGCACAATAACAACATTTTTTTCATTCTTTTGAATATTGCGGTTCTATTCACTAATAAATCATAACTGATCAATTCAATAACTTTATTTATCTTGCTTCAACATTTTACCAACTTCAAATTATAAAAATGGAAAGCGAAATAAAATTAGCTGTTCTCATTGACGGCGACAATATCCCTTCGGCTTATGTAAAAGAGATGATGGAAGAAATTGCCAAATATGGAAACCCGACAATTAAACGAATTTATGGCGATTGGACAAAACCCACTCTAACAAAATGGAAAAACCTTTTGCTCGAAAATGCCATAACCCCAATTCAGCAATATGGTTACACCACCGGAAAAAATGCCACCGATTCAGCAATGATAATTGATGCCATGGACATTTTATACAGCGAAAAGGTTAATGGTTTTTGCCTGGTTTCCAGCGATAGTGATTTTACAAAACTTGCAACCCGCTTACGCGAAGCTGGCATGAACGTAATTGGTATTGGCGAAAAAAAAACCCCCGAACCATTTATAGTTGCATGCGACAGATTTATTTACATTGAAATTCTTCGAAACCGTTCGAAAGAAACTGAAAGTAGTATTGCCCCCGACAAAACAGACAAAAAAAGTGGTGTTGATAAAATTACACCCAAAGTAATTAAATTAATCTCAACAACTATTTCCGATTTAGCCGACGACGATGGCTGGGCATTCCTTGGCGATGTGGGTAGCCTTTTACAAAAAAAACAACCCAATTTCGATTCAAGAAATTATGGTTTTGAAAAACTTACCCCGTTAATAAACTCCATTGGAAAGTACGAAATCGACCAACGCGAAAGTTATAAAGGCAAATTCAAATTGATTTACGTAAGGAATAAACGAAGGTAATTTTAAAAATAACAAGGGCATCGATATTTGTAACCAAACCTATATAAACTGAAAAGACAAATCTCAAAAAAACAAATAAGTTCCAATTTTTTAAATATTCAAATGCTAAACTATTCCTTATTATGTTTCAAGCAATTTGTAATTTTGGTTTTTGTGATCTATGAAGCAATTGCATACAGGTTTGAAATTTGGTAATTGTTAATTGTTATTTTCTGTCAAAAAAAACACAGCCTCGTTGTATCGGGGAATATTAGAAATAAAATATTAAAACTAACGTGAGTTCAACCTAAAAGAAACAAATAACGCTTAGAACATTAACAATTTAGTTTATACGGGTGAGTCAAAATTCCGTAAATCGTGCTAATTAGCTGCTATGAAAAAACGCTAAGATTTATTTTGACATGATTTTTCTTTGCTTCGTTTCTTTTCATCTAGGAAAAGAAATGCAGTGGGGTTTGGGGCAAAGCCCCATTCAGTCAGATAACCAGTCAGTTAAATTTGTATATAATGAACTTAGATAAAAATTCTTACATCGAACTCACGTTAAAACTAAATAAACTAAAATGAATTACAGACATTCTTTTACATTGTTCTGCGGCTTTATTTTTTTAACATTGTTTGCATTTTCCCAGAAATCAGATATCGAAATTCTTCGAAAAAACTTACTCTACGATGCATTAATTAATCGTGGTTTTCAACCGCGGATAGAAAGATACATTACACCTGATTATGGCAAAGCATCTGAATATTTAGCAAACTTTACTCCGGAAGGGAGTTGGAAAGATGTTGATTACACCGACCGCGATAACAACTGGGATCCATTGCACCATCTCGATCGGGTTTTGGTTTTAGCTTTTAATTTTATGACCGACACTTCGCAATTTTATCAAAATAAGGAACTGTTGGCCGGGATCGAAAAATCGATTGAATTCTGGTATAAAACAAATCCGGAATGCGACAACTGGTACAAAAACCGAATTGCCAAACAGTTTTATTTTAATGTAATTGCTTTGCTTTTGGAAGGTAATATCGATAAGAATTTGCATTCCAAAATGGTAAACGATTTAACCGAAAATCCAACAATGACCGGCTCGAACCGGACACTTTTAGCAACTTCAACTTTCTACAAAGGAGTTTTGGAAAATAACCCGGAAATGATAAAACTGGGAGTTTCGGGAGTAACAGACCAAATTCTGATTTCAACAAAAGAAGGAGTTCAACCAGATTACAGTTTTCATCAGCACGGTCATTTTATTTATAACGGAAGTTATGGTTTTAATTATTTACGCGAATCTATTTGGCTGGCAACAATTGTCAACAACACCGAATTTGCTTTTTCGCAAAAACACATTAAAATCTTGCGCGACTATTTTCTGGAAGGAACGCGCTGGATGATTCGTGGCGGGTTGATCGATTACAATGTTCGTGGCAGGCAAGTTGGCCGCAGCGATGCCATGAAATTATATGCCAACTTATTAATCCCGATTTTAAATCATTTAATAATTACCGACCCCGAATATCAGATTGAATACAAAAAATCGATTGAAAAAATTGAAAAACAACTTCCGCAAAATACATTTGGAAATAAACATTTTTGGCGATCGGATTACACAATTCATCACCGCGAGAAATATTCAACATCATTAAAAATGTGTTCTGAACGAACTGTTGGAATAGAACTAAATATGAATTCTGAAAACAAACTGGGCTACTGGCTTCCGTACGGATTAACCTACATTTACAGAAATGGAAACGAATACGATGGTATTTTTCCAGCCTGGAATTGGGCACGGTTGCCGGGTGTTACAAACCCTCATATTGAAATTGAAGAATTGGGAAAAGGAAAAAAATATACGCAACAAACTTCGTTTGTAGGTGGTGTGCGCAATGGGAAATATGGCATTTCGGCAATGGATTTTGCAAAAGATAAAACCTCAGCAAGAAAAGCCTGGTTTTGGTTCGACGATGAATGGCTTGCTTTAGGCGCCGGAATCGAATCGGAACACGACTCGACAATTGTTACAGGAATTAATCAAGCGTTACGAAAAGGCAAGATTTTGGTTGACGGAAAATTCCCGATAAAAAACCGAGAGACTTTGCAAAACCCAAAATGGATATTACACGATAGTATTGGATACATTTTCCAAAATGAAAAAAAGGTTGAGTTTTCAGGAGGAACACAAAACGGAAATATGCAACGATTTTGCGGACTTGGGAAAGATACTGTTTATTCGTACCCGGTTTTTTCGCTTTGGTTTAACCATGGAATAAAACCCAAAAATGAAACCTACGAATATATTGTAGTTCCTGGAGTTGATGACAAAGAATTAATAAAATATTCGGCAGATTTGCCCTTAGAAATTCTTTTAAATTCAAAGAATATCCAGGCGGTTTCGCATAAAAAATTACAAATTACAGGAATTGTTTTTTATAAAAAAGGTGTGCTGAAAACAGATAGTTTAACAGTTAATGTAAATCATCCTGGTATAGTTTTAATCGATGAAAAAAATGGTTCTGTTTCAATATGCGATCCTACTGCAAAACTTGAAGTAATAAAAATCGGGATAAAGAAAAATGGTCGTTTTATTTTTGACGAAACAGTAAAATTACCTTCTGGCGGATTTTCGGGAAAAAGTGTTTCTATTCGACTAATGAATTAAAAGGAAATAAAATGAAAGGATTCCATCCTTTTTCCAACATCAGAAAGGATGGAATCGCAAAAATCATTTATCGAGCGAAAACATAATTTTAGCCCCCACTCTTAAATAACTACAATCGCCAATGGAATATCTAATTTCAGGAGAAATTCCAAATTTTTCGTTTATTGGAGTACTAAAACCTGCCCCAATATTTATGCAAGCATCTGAGCCACTGGTATCAAAATCAAAAAAACCTTGGTCATCGAAATCAAAACTCCAAAATGTAATTCCTAATCCGGCCAGTGCATATACTTTCCCAAGCTTCTCAACATTTGCAAAAACATAATTAGCATCTAAATCGAGTACCGACCAGTTTACATTATTTTTAGGTAAAAAGTAGGTAAAAGAAGGCGCGGCACTCCAGCTTTCGTTAAAATCGTAGATAACATTTGCAGAAATTCCCAGATTGTCGATGTCGGTTCCAAAACAAAGACCAGGACCAACTTTTATTTGGGCTTGCAAGGTTCCAATTGCAATCAAAAAAACAGTTAAAAAAAATATTGATTTTTTCATTTTTATAATTTTAGATATTTATTATTTTTCGAGCGTAACAGATAAACTGGCATTGCCTTCGCCGGCCATAACAACTAAATTAAGTGTACCTTTTTCACCCCTAAGCATTCCACCAACATTGTCGCCGGAAATAAGATGAGTTTCAAAACCTTTTCCTTTTAATTGACTTTGATATTTCGTAAGTACATCATCAGGGACTTTCTCAAAAATCATCGTCCAGATTTTCATGTCATTTAAATCGCTAAGTGAAACATTTTCTATTTTTCCGAAATCAAATTTGGGAACATTGCCCGGGATTTCAGCTGGCCATTTTTTCTGGCCCGTATTAGCAATTATGGTTCCTTCATCGGTTTTAATGGTGATACTTTCTCCGTCAACATCTACATCTATATTTTCGCCACCCGCTTTTTCAAGCATCCTTTCGGCAAATTTTTCAGCTCTTTTTTCGCTTCTGTTCTGGCAGGCTGATAGAATCGTTATCGCAAAGAATATTAATACGAGATAAGTAACTTGTTTCATTTTTAGCTTATTTATTTTTGAAAATTCTGAGATGTTTAAAATCGATTTTCCTCAGTAGATTTGAATTTGAAACGGGAGGCTAAAAAACCTCCCGGCTCTTAAAAAATCGCTATTTTTTTACTACAACAAAAGAACGTGGGCCTTCTTCAGCCATCATTCTTATATAATAAATTCCCGATTTGTAATCGTTTAATTGCAAATGTGTAATTGGTCCTTCTACCGAAAATGTTTTCATAACCTGACCGGTAGTGGAATAAATAGCAGCATCAACCGGATGTTTAAATGATGGGAAATCGATTGTCAAATCAGAAATAAATGGATTTGGATAAACCTTTATTTTACTTTCAATCTCTAGTTCTTTTACAGCAACAGCAATATCAGCAGGCTGAATAAATCCTTGTGTTAGTGTTGGATTTACTTCCATTGTTTCGATAATCGATTCGCCCAAAGTCCAGTTTAGCGAACCATTATTCTGAGAAAAAAATTCTCCTCCTCCAGACATTGTATTTAGCCACACACCGGATGGATCGTAAGGATCATCATCACCATCGCCTCCATCGCCTCCATCACCATCATCGGGATTATTGATTCCCCCTTTATTGAATTCTGTTCCCGAAATATAAGATACAAATCCACCGTTTTCATCCACCAGATTTACACTCATTACTGCCACTTTTATTCCAGGTACAAACCACTGATAGCTTACGTCTGTTCCTTCGGTTTTATACTGATGGTCAGCGTAATTATTCCACCAGCTCCAGTTTACGGTCGCTTTCACTAACAAAGCATTTTGAAACGTTGCTGCTGGTGTTTTTAGTGTACCATAACCAACAGCAGTGATCTCAGTATTGCTGGTATCTTTTAAAATATATGTATTTTCAATGATATGATTTATCCAAAGTATATGTCGGTCGCTGTAAGTATCACCATAAGTAAAAGGAACTTTTAGGTTTATCAACGGATCGAGCCATTTAGTATAACTAACATTCGTATTCTGAATTTGGTCGTACATACCCATCGCCATCGACTCAGACCTATCGTTGCTAACCTTCATATACTGATAAATTTGTATCGTATCGGCATCTCGTCCAAAAGGTTTAATTGCCAGGTTGCTGTTTTTCACTTCAGTAGAATCGGCAAAAGGTGTTGTAGTTGGATCGACACAAATTACGACTGCAGGATCGTCGTCTTCCGGGAGATTACTAAAGTCCCAGTTTTGATTGGCACCTACCGAAATCATAGCTGAGGTAATTCCTACCCCGCCCTCTTTTACGGTATACTTATCGCCAATATCGAGGTTCATTAGCTGTGTTATTGTTGGCTGGGCTATTACCCCCGAAGCCAACAAAATACCTGTTATTATTAATATTATCTGTTTCATTTTTTTTTGATTTTGAGTATAGAGGACTATCCTCAAGAACTTTAATTTTTAGAACATCGAGCTTGATATTTTTTATTAAATACTCGGTACTAACTAATCTTTAATACACCTTACCGCCAAACCGTTGGTTTTATTTTTAACAGTATTTGTCTGAGCCACGGTTACGCCACTATCATAAAGCTTGAGAACAAGTGCCTGTTCCGTATTCGTGGTATAATGTGTTGCCGACCAGAATGATGTGGTTTCTTTAATTCCTTGAAAAGCAGGCTCACCGCCAACAATATGCATTTCTCCTGCCCCAACTGCGTTGAATCCAGTTTCATTGTTACCGTTGGCGGTTTCCCAATGAGCAGTCCCTGCTTCTTTCAACTTTTGGCCGATTAAACCGCCTCCAACCTCGTAATGATCACTTACATAGTCTTTTAACGTTTGCCATTCGTTTTGGCTTGGTAAATGAAAGCCAGTTGGGCAAACCCCCTGCACTCCACTTGGTGATGCTGTACTTGACGAAGTCCCATTCATAGTTGCATCCCATGTATAAAGTTTTCCATAAATATCGGCATTCGAAGCATTGTTATCGTAGTCGTAAACTCCAGTTATGGTACTACCATTTGAATAGTGAGTTGATTTTAAGTTGGATGAAATCCAGATTTGAGTTCCAATAGTAACCAATCCGTAGGTATTTCCATCATAATCTGTAACAGAATTTCCGTCACCACCGGTCCCGGTTCCACTTCCACCTGGAAGGTAAACCCACTGGTCGCCAATGTAAAGTGTATCGTTTGAATAATGAACATAAATAGACCCGGCGTACAAAGCATACGGAACCGAAACCATTTCTGTTGTTCCCATTTCAATATAATTACTACCACCGCTTAAATCAAGATAAACTTTTAAGAACGAGTTTCCGGTGCCCCAGTCAATGTCGGCAAACACACCAGATAAAACTGTTCCTTTGCCAATTTTTAGATTTACTAATCCAAATTGATTGGTTGCCTTTGTATGCTTTTCAGAATAAACCATTTGCCCTGACGCAGTGTTTTTTAGTATTGAAAACTTCAAGCTAACTGTTTGGTCTTTTACTGTTGCACCTGAACTATTCCTGACAATTGTTTGATAGTTTATGCACTGTGGAACTTGTGCAAATGTTGCGAACGAAATTATTGCAAGTACAATAATTAAAAGAGAAAGTTTTTTCATTTTAATAGTTTTTATGGTTAATAATTGTTCTTTTTTGAATGATTTTCTTTTATCAGTTTTTTAAGAATTTTTTTTAAAGCCTTATTTTGTACATCCAGGCTTTTTAAAAACTCTTCTGCATTCGATTTTGGTTTTCTTTTTTTAGCTGCGTTCATATTAAAAAACGTTTATGCAATTTTATGAAGTTGGAATGTTTTAAACACTAATAACCGGGTTACAAAAAGTATTAAGGGGGGGTTACAAAAAGTTACATTTTAAATTTCAGGCCGGGCAAAAAAATATTTGAATAATCAACACGAATCTTATTTGTTCAATTATTTTATAATGAAAAATAATCTCACTTAAAAGTTGGCCGACTAGTAAAATAAGTGGTTTTAATTAACAGGGAGGGACTGTAAACAGATGAAGATTGAAATTGAAGTTTGAATAAAAACTATAAATTCAAAAGGAAAGAAATAAGTTTTTTATCGGGTTGTAGTTGCAGTTTATTTCTGATTCTGTGGCGAGTAACTTTAACTGCACTTTCCGACTTAAATGTAATTGCCGCAATTTCTTTGGTAGATAAATTTAGTTTTAATAAAGCAGCCATTTTTATTTCGGTTGAAGTAAGTTCAGGACAGATTTTTAACAATTTATCGTAAAAACTATTATAAACATTGTTAAACGCCAGATCGAATTCTTCCCAAATATTGCTGTTGGTTGCCATTTTTATTTCCTGCATTATTGAATTTACAGCATTTTTATCTGATTGATTCTTGCCGGTTTTTATTTCATTTACTTTTACGCCTACATCCTGAAGTGCTTCATTAAGTTGCAACAATGCTAATGCTTTACTTGCAAGTTCCTTATTTTTTAATTCAAGGTCGTTTTCAAGCATTCTTTGATTTTGTTGGTGCAACTGTTTTTCAATTTCAAACACCTTATTTTTTTCCTCCAAAATCTCCTTTTTCTGTAATAAATTTTTATTTTTCAGACTTTGATAACGAATTATACCAGAAGTAATCAACAACAAAATAATAGTACAGGCAATCGAAAAATACATCAATATTTTTCTCAGGCGATTTTCCTGGTTAAGTATTTTTATGTCTTTTTCCTGAGCTACTATTTTTGCCTGGTTTTCGAGACTCGATAATTTTTTATTGTTTTCCCACGAAATAAGTTCAGTGTTTAACTTTTCGTAAGCCTTAAAAGAAATAAGCGAGCTATCAAATTTCCCCTGATCTTTATAAACTTCAGAAAGTTGTAAATAAGAAGCGGCCAAAAGCGGGTTGCTATTAATTTGTTGTGCTAAATTATTTGCCAGTTCTCCATATTTAAGTGCCAAATCGTTTTTTTTTGTTTCCCTGTAGGTTTTGCAAATTTGATTATAAACAAATGTCAACCCATATTTTTCGTTCAATTTCAAATAAATTTCCTCAGCTTCAAATAAATTTGAAATTGCCTTTTGATAATCTTCCCATTCAGTTTGTATTTGTGCTATTTTATATAACGAAGCAGCGATTCCACGGAGGTCACCATTTTCAATAAATAAATTATGAGCATCTGAATAAAACTCCATAGCCTGATTTAAACTATCCTGTTCTTCTTTCAATTTGCCAAAATTTATTAGAATAAACCCTTTCCGAACAGCATGCGAGGTTTGCTTATTTAAATTAAGGGCTTTCCGAAAATATTCTTCAGCTTTTATTAAATCATTCTGTTCAAGGTACAAATTCCCGATAGCGCTGCAATTCATCGCCATTTCCGAAAAGTCTCCTAATTTTTCTCTAACTTCTATCGAGTTTAACATCCATTCGACTGCTTTTTGGTAATCTCCCAAACAATTTTGTACTAAACCATTTAATGAATAATACATAGCTAGTTCCGTGGATTCTATATCAAAATTTATTACCGGTTTTATTGAATCGAAATAAGCAATAGCAGTTTCATAAGCATCATCGTAATAGGCAATTCTGGCCATTAGTAAATAATATTTCAGAATTCCCTGTTTATATTTTACACCGTCTAAAAGTTGTTTTCCCTTTTTTATATAAAGTAATGCGATTTCGTTATCTGTAGCTATGTATTGAGATGATAATGAAAATAATGAATCAATATTTTTTATTTTATTATTTGTTTCATCTGGGGTAATAGATAATTCAGAAAATAAAAAACGGGCCGAATAACCCGGAATCAAGTACAACACTGACACAAGAAAAATAATCAGGAGCTTTTTCATTGATATTTATGAACTTATTAGTGTTTGAATTTTTTAATAAATATACGAAATGAAAAGTTACCTGCCAATATCGCAAAATAAATAATAAGAGTTTTTTTTGCAAGCTTACGTAATTATCTGTTTATACAAATAATTAACTCTTATTGTAAGTGGCGTTGATGTGCCTGCGTAAAAATTTATCTGGTTTATTGTGTTTAACATTTATCCGGAAAAAGAATCAGTTTGGTTTTGCATTATTAATAAGTGACTCAAAAATTAATAAAGGGCTTCAAATAATAATGTTATGAATTCTTATTTTATAATTGTTGTTTAAAATTTAAGGGGTTAAACCGTTTGCCACCGGGTGGTTGAATTGTACTGATCTTCGTACTCTTCAATATTGGATTTAAAATCGTCAGCTTCATTAAAATCCACAATGCCAAGTACCTTTTCACAATTATGAGAAATGTCATTTTTTGCTTTATTAGAGAAAATTTTCTTTATTAAATTTCCTGCACAACTTAAAATTCTAATTATTTTTTTCATGATTTTAATTTTTAATAGTTACTTCCGAATCGTTTAAGCGTCTTATTAAAACAGCCGAATCGGAACTCATCGATGTATTTTGAACAATAATTTCGCCTGGCAGTTTTAAATTGACCAGGGTAAAATTCCAAATAGCTTTTATACCACAGTTCACGAATTCTTCTGCTACTTTCTGTGCAACATCATTTGGTGTAGTCAATACCCCAATTTTTACGTTTAACCGTTTCGAAAGGCTAAACAACTTTTTATATTCTAAAACATGGATACCGCCAATGTGGGTTCCCACTTTTTTTTCATCAACATCAAAAGCGGCTATTATTTTTAAACCCAGGACCTGGTGTTCCTGATATGCCATTAAAGCCGATCCCAAGTTTCCTGCACCAACAAGAAAGGCTTCGTTTGTGCGGTTAAATCCGAGAAAATCTTCTAAACCGTGAATCAACTCGTAGGTGTTGTAACCAACTTTTGGTTTTCCTTTCACACCGGTTACAGCCAGGTCTTTAACAACTTGTGTGGCATCGCAATTTAAATCTTTGCCAATTGTTGGGGCAGAAATACTGATAATCCCTTTTTCCTTTGCTTTTTCGAGGTAATACAAATAACCGGGCAAACGTTTCAAAGTTGGTTCCGATACGCGTTTTTTTAATCTATTTTTTCCCGATCCTTTCATTTTACAATTTTCTACTTTGTATTTTAAATCCTCTCCAAAAATAGAAATAAAGTTATTAAAGAAAACATTCTTTAATTAAAATTATCAAATATTAACCGAAATTTAAGATTAAGGGGATTAAAACAAAATAGATTCAATCATTTTTAACCAATTTTTAAGTTCGGTTTTTTTTCTAAATAATATGGTAAATATCAGCACTTTGTTGTATTTTGCATGAACATCAAAAAAATATTTTTCATATTTTCGAATTATTTAAAATAAAAAAATGAAAAAATTAGCAGCACTGATTATTTTGGCAATCACAATTCTAACATCAAATATTAATACTTCGGCACAATGTATTTCAGACACTACTAATATCTATAAATTTGAATTTAACGGGCATAGTTACGAAATTGTAAAAGAAAACCTTAAATGGGTTGATGCAGCTGCATGTGCAGTATCGCGGGAGGGATATTTGGTAGAAATTAACTCAAAAGAGGAGCAGGACACATTGTACAATCATATTTTATCGGCCAACATTGACCCTTCAAAAACAGTGGCCCCCGATGGGGGGAATGGTTCATATTTATGGACAGGGGCAAATGATATAGCTACTAATGGCGTTTGGATTTGGGATGGCGACAACGATGGGAATGGCGTTCAGTTTTGGCAAGGTCAATTCAGCGGAAATCCCGTTGACAATCTTTATAACAACTGGGGGGATGAACCTGATTTTCAAGATGCAGTTGGGATTGCAATAACAAATTGGCCATTGGGCCTGGCAGGTCAATGGAATGACGTATTTGCCAAAAACGAGCTTTACTACATAATTGAAAAAGACCAAATAAGTTCGGGCATTGATAATATTGGTTCAGAAATTTTAAGAATATTTCCAAATCCAGCCAATGAATATTTTAGTACCGGTTACCAACAAACTAACATAAAAAATATCGAAATTATAAACTTAACAGGACAAACCATAAAAATTATAACAAACGGTTATGAAAAAATAGATTTAAAGGAAATTAAAAAGGGTACCTATTTGGTTTCTATAAATTTAATTAACGGCGAGAAACGTATTCAAAAACTAACAAAGCAATAAAAAATCACACGGTACTAACTATTCAATATTTCAATTCTCCTTATCATTTCCAAACACATCCTCGCATTATGATAAGGTGCTTTCCATGAACTCACTTTATCGGTTTCCAATGGTATTAATTCTGAATTAACCCCCCAAAACCATTCACCGTTCTTTTTATCGATTAAACATTTTTGGATGAATTCCCAGCTTTGTAATGCCGCATTTAAATAGTCGTCATTTTTCGAAATATTCCAGGCATTAAAAAATCCAACAACAGCTTCTGCCTGAGGCCACCAATCGAATTGTGTTTTTATGTGTTCGCCTTCTTTTTCGTAAAACATGCCTCCCGATTTATCCAATCCTTCGGCGGCGGCAACTTTTGCCATTTTAATTGCAATATGATTCACCTGCTCAATCAATTCTTCTTTTCCTAATTCTTCGGCAGCTTCGCACAATAACCAGGTTGCTTCAATGTCGTGTCCGTACGAATCAATTTCAGATCGGATCGTCCAGTTTTTTTCAAAAAAAAGAATTAGATGACCAGTTTTATGATCAATGATTTTATCGATAAAAACCCGAATCAAATGTTCGAGTTTCTGCTTAACTTGTTCATCTTTATAAATCCGGTACAAATTTGTATAAGCTTCCAAAATATGTAAATGAGTGTTCATCGATTTTTTCACGTTTAAATCTTTTGGGCTTAAACGCTGATCGTCGGTTTCCTTCCAATCCTTTGTATTTGCTTCGATGTAGCCACCAAATTCATTGTCGAAAGCATATTTTTCCATAAGCATAAACATGGAAACAGCCATTTGTTTAGCCTTCTCGTCATCAAAAGCCAGGTAATATTCCGACAGGGCATACATAAAAAATGCTTCGGCATAAAATTGTTTTTTTCCATCCAAGACTATTCCATTGGGAGAAACACTCCAAAAAATCCCGCCGTTTTCTTTATCCCAAAAAATTTCCATTAATATCCGAAAAGCTTCGTCGGCCATTTTTTTGTAAATAGCCGTTGGGTAAACTCTGTGGGCCGCCGCAAATGTCCACATAATCCTGCTTATTAAAACTGCCGAAAGTGGGGCTTCCTGAAATTTTTCACCTTCGTTTGTTATCCTTCCAAAAAAAGTTTTACGGTCAATATCATAAACTTCTTTCACCCAATAATGAAGTATATTGTCGGTGAGTTCGTTTTCGAATTGTTTTTTAAGTTTATTCCAGTTCACAGTTTAAAGTTTAAAGTTTAAAGTTCAAAGTTTAGAGTTTAGAGTTCGAGGTTGCAATTTGTCATAATTTAGAAGAACAACTTTTTATCGTGATCAGGAAAAAATATACCGGCATCGATTCTAATCCTGTCTAAAATCCCCATCATATCAAGGCTTAATTGCCAGGTCATTTTATCGCTTTCAATTTTTCCTGCGTCCAGACATTCCATAACGTGCGCAGCTTCGTAATGGTATCCCGAACCTTCTTTGTGCACCGAATTAATTTTAGTTACTTCTCCCCCCTCCTTCCAAATTGTAATATCGGTAGGCGTAAACCAGCGTGGGTTTAAAGTCAAATGGCCTTTTTCGCAAAAATATTCTGTTTGAATTGGTGAATGAGCCGCAAAACTTGAAGTAAGGTTTGCCATGTCCCCATTTTTATATTTAAAAATAATGTTGATACTTTCTTCTGAACCGGTTGGGCTGAAGTTGGCAAAAGTTTTAATAATTTCCGGAACGCCCAACGATGTTAGGGCTGCAAAAACCGGATATATTCCAATATCGAGTAGTGAGCCGCCACCAAGTTTTGTATTGTACAATCTTTTATCTTCATTAAATGGTGCATTAAAAGCAAAATCGGAACGAAGGATTTTCAATTTTCCAAGTTTGCCAGATTCTATGATTTTCATTGCCTTTTGAAAACTGGGCTGAAACATGGTCCAAAAAGCTTCCATCAAAAAAGTATTGTTTTCCTTAGCACACTCCACCATTTCTTCTGCTTCATTTTTATTCATGGCAAAAGCTTTTTCGCACAAAACAGCTTTTTTATGATTTAAACAAAGCAATGCATGATCTCGGTGAAAAGAGTGAGGAGTTGCAATATAAACCGCATCAACTTTTGGATCGTTTACCAACTCTTCGTAACTGCCATAAGCCACATCAAAACCATATTCTTTGGCAAAGTTCTGTGCCCGGTTTAAATCTCGTGAAGCTGCCGCATATAATTTTACATTTGGCAACAATTTTAAATCGCTTGCAAATTTTGTTGCAATGTGCCCACATCCTATTATTGCCCAGTTGTACGTTTTGGTCATTGACATAATAATTACTAAAATTTATCTTGGTCCAAAAAATCTATCACCGTTAAAATGAATCATGTGTTCAGGAAATTCCATCACCCACACTTCGGTCTCCCAAGCTATATTATTTGTATGTTTTTTAAATTCAGAAAAATCAGGAAATGCTGAAATATAAATTTTACCGGCTTTACAATCCGATAAAAACCCTTCAAGTTCAACAATGCGTTTGGGGGACATTGGTCCATGCGAAGTAACTGCTTCAATCAAATAAAGCCAATTCTTTGATTCATCAAAAATTACAACATCTGGGAGTTTACTGTGTTCTGTAATCTTAATCCCAAGGGTTTCAAGTTTTTCTGTATTAACATATAAATCCTTGTTTTCAGTATCTCCGAGATATAAAAGGACAGAACCTTGTGCAAAACGAGATGCAAATTCTTCTACAATTGCAGCCTGAACTTTATTGTGTTTTCCTGGTGATAAGTTCAAAACCTCACCATTAGCGAGCTTCACAGGAACACGTGACATTTCTCTATCCTTGCTATATTTCTCTATTAGTTCACCAATTTGCTCTTTGAAATACTTAACAGATTGTTTCCATTTGTTTGTACCAAATGTTTTAATCGTTTCTAATACAATTTCTGAAATTGCATAATGTGCATGCGGACTATTTACCGGCAAATCGGGAATATCTGGATTATAATCTGCAATACCGGCCTGAACAAACTGATGAAGAACCTGTCTTCGAAAAGTTTCTCTTGTATTTGGCGCATAATTTTTTTTGTAATTCTCTGAAATAAAAGCCATAATTCCCTTTGAAACACCATGACTTTGTTTGTAAGCACCCGACCATTTATCCCGTTCTTTAACATTGCACAGGGCAAGTAAAGTATATCCCGAAATTTCATTATGTTGGGCATTAGGCAATCCTAACTCTTGCAAAATCACTTGTGCTTCTTCTATTTTTGACATAAAGTTTTTCGAATAAAACCTCGTTTATAATATTGTCTATTTCTGCCTTTTGAAGTTGAACAGATTTCTTGACTTTTTCACCAATCAAAATGATTTTTTCTAAAGGAGGCATTTTTATTTGCTTCAACTCAGTTGCACCCACTTGTGTATTTCCATTAAAAGTTCGAAAATAGGTATCGAAAAGGCTACTATTAAACAATGCTGAAATACCCCATATTTCTTCTTCGGACAAATCTCCATTTGGACGGTAAACATAATTCAAATGATTCTCAATCCCGATTCTTTCAGTACCTGTACTTTTTGCAAAATAAGGAGAACAAACCAACCTGTTTTTATCATCTTTTGAGCTAAACCGGCGAATTAGAACGTAATTTTTATTTTTAAGTAATACATTATGCGATTCTTCGGAATCAATAATATAACTTGGTTTAGTCCCTTTATTCAACGGAAAAACAAATTCCATTTCTTTAACATTATGCAACCAAATAAGCGGAGCCAATTTAATATTTGAAATATAATCAGAAATTAAATAGTTTTTACTCCTGAAAGCAACAACAGGGCCAGTTGAAATTTGAATATTGTAACCATTCAACGAATCTTTCCATCTTCGAAAAACATTAATAGTTTCAGCTTCTTTATTATTTGATGGAATGTATAGTATTTTCTCGACAGAATTTAAGTCAATCAATTCTTTGGTTTTATATTCTGAAATTTGAGATTCATGTAAGTCTTTCACACACTCTGATACTGAAACCCTGATGTGAGAATTTGTTATTTCTGTTGCTCTTATAATAATATTCTCTTGCAAAACATTATCATTTTTAAACATCTTATTACGTGATTTAAAAATGTGAATATCTGAAATGCTAACATCGTTGAAAAAAGATTTTCTAAAAGCATTAAAATAATTTCCTGCGGCAAAACTTCGTGGTACTATAAAAATCAATTCTCCATCTGGCTTTAACAGTTTTGCTGAAAGCCCCATAAATAAAGAATAAATATTTGGTTGTCCATAAACCAATTCTTGTGCAACCTGAACACGATTATCTGATTTTGAAATCTTAAAATATGGTGGGTTTGAAATTATATAATCATATTTTTCTATTAGCTGATCTTGAAATAAAGTATTCTTTGTAAAGGCTCCTGAATTGGATAAAATAAAATCTTTTTGCTCAATAACCACATTCAAGGAAATTCCTTTCTTTAAAAGCCATTCTTTCAAAAAATCAGTTACTTTTTTTGTTTCTACAATAACCTTACTATCTATTTCAATTAGTTTTAACTTAATTTCTTTGATTTTACTTTTTCCGATTAATTTTTCAATGAGTGAACAACATAAAATTGCTGTACCACAACCAGGATCAAGAATAGATATAATATCAGATTTTGGTTGAGCCAAATTCCCCATGAAATCAGAAATTACTTTTGACGTAAAAAATTGTCCGCTTTCCTTTTTATGTTTGACCGTTGTTAAATTTGCATAATCAATCTCAACTTTCTCAGCAAATTCCGAAGGTAATTTATATGTGATTCCCTTTTTTGGCATTAAACAAAAATAATCAATCTTTTTTGTTTTTAGTTAATATGCAATTCCTTTTACGATTTAATACAACCCACTATTACCATCGATCATCTTATTAATAGTTTGTACGCTTGCCGCGGACCTAAAACCATCTTCGGGAGTGTTCAAACAATAATCTAACAATTGTTCTATGGTTGTTGTTGCAACGTGCATTCTGGTGTCTGACGAAGCATAATAAATAAATACCTCGTCTTTTTCATTCCGTATCCAGCCATTAGTAAACACCACATTTGAAACATCCCCCACCCGCTCTTCTCCTTCCGCTGCCATAAAATGCCCGCCTGGCCTTGCAATAACTTTCGAAGGGTCTTCCAAATCGGTCATAAACATAAATAAAACATACCGCAAACCTGCCGCACAGCCACGAACACCATGCGCCAAATGCAACCACCCCTTTTCTGTTTTAATGGGAGCAGGTCCCTGTCCGTTTTTTAACTCTTTAATAGTGTGATATATCTTTTTGTCAATTATTTTTTCATCGGGTGCTTCGGCTTTTGAAATATCATCAACCAAAGCCCAGCCAATTCCACCGCCGCCGCCAACTTCAATAAATCCATCTTGAGGCCGGGTATAAAATGCGTATTTTCCATCCACAAATTCAGGATGAAGAACCAGGTTTCGTTGCTGCCCATGATGTGAGATAAAATCGGGTAAACGGTCCCAATTTATCAAATCTTTGGTCCGTGCAATTCCTCCGCTTGCTATTGCTTGTGAATTATCGCCAATTGGAGCTGTTGGATCTTTTCGTTCAGAACAAAAAATACCATAAATCCAACCATCATCGTGATGAGTCAAACGTATATCGTACACATTTGTATCTGGATTTAAAGTTTCGGGCATTGTAACC
Source organism: Prolixibacteraceae bacterium (assembly GCA_018648265.1). GTDB lineage: Bacteria > Bacteroidota > Bacteroidia > Bacteroidales > Prolixibacteraceae > Draconibacterium. The sequence goes on from JABGRN010000020.1 coordinate 54,092, forward strand.
GGGCGATCCCAAAAATGCCAATTATCAATACCATTTAGACTTTCTGCCACAGCAAAAAACGATTTGCGATCCCAGCCTTCTGTCCGGACCATTAACAAATACCTTCCATCCAGATAAATTGCCCCGCTGTTAAAAGTTGCATTTACACCAATCCGCTGCATCAAAAAAGGATTGGTTTCGTAATTTAAATCGAAACGCCAAGGCAAAGGTGCATGAGCTGCAGTTAAAATTGGATTTTTGTATTTCTGATAAATACCGTTGTAATTATTCGAAACCGGCTTATTCTTTTTAGAGAGTAGTTTTTTATGCCCATTTTTCAATTTTTGAAGGCGCTTATTAAATTCTTCTTTTGTTGGAATCATAAAGTTAGCTGATTAAAGTTTAAAGTTCAAAGTTTAAAGTTCAAAGTTTAAAGTTTAGAGTTCGATGTGGAACCTGAAACTCTAAAATTTTTAATTCTCAGGTAATTTTTCCCACCATGTTTTTTTCAAGATAATGGCACAAATTACGGTTATAATTATTGTTATCCAGATCGGAAGCGCATCTTTCAAAATAATGTAAATAGGTAGGGCCACCAATGCAGTTTGTGCAATTGTACCGATTATCACATTAAACATATCGATTTTAAAATTTTTATTCGGCTTAAAATCAGGATCTTCATCCATTACCTTTTGTTTGATAGGTCCCCAAAAACCCCAGGGATTTACGGTTTTATAAAATTCTTTCAAAGTCTTTTCGTCGGTTGGTTTAGTTAAAAAAGTTCCGGTCAGCGCACCTGCAATCGAAATAAGTAACAACCATGGGAAATAATACAAATCGAGCGTTTCGGAAAATACATAGGGAAAAATAAGTGCCGGAATTAAGCCTGCTACCATTCCCCAAAAATATCCATAACCATTAAAGCGCCACCAGTACCATTTCAAAACATTAGAAACTACATAACTTCCGTAGAGTGCCGAAACAATCCACTGTAAAATACTGTTTACATCTTGTGCAAAAATCCCAAAAATAATACTTACAAAAACCACCAAAAAGCCGGTGGAATAATTCATATTTTTAATTTGCTTATTCGATGCTTTTGGTTTTAAATAGCGTAAATAAATGTCGTTAACAATGTACGCTTGTGCAGCGTTTAACGTTCCGGCAAAAGTTGAATTAAACGCTGCAAGTAAACCTGCCAGCAACAATCCCATAAAACCGATGGGTACAAACTCTGCAATTGCCGAAGGTAAAATCTGTTCGAAATCAATTTCACCAGCTACTAATAAATTCAAACGATCGTAGTAGAGCAGGGCTAAAATAGCAAAGCCGGCAATCATAAAATAACGGATGGGCATTAAAACCACAGAAACAAAACCACTCATTTTTGCTGCTTCTTTAGGTGATTTTGTGGAAAGGATTTTCTGCATATCGTAATTGGGTGCCGGCCCGGCCAGCGATACCAAAACCCCTTTAAAAACCATCATCATAAAAAAGATACCGAACAACGAATAACCGTCGCTGGCAATTTTGCCGTTAACTTCATTAATAATACCGCGCCAATCGAGGTCGTTCAACTTCCATCCAAAAAACGGGGAATCCCAACCTTCTGGCACGTTCAGAGTTTCAACGGTCAATGCTTTCATTGCTAAAACACCAATCAAAATTGCCGAAATGGCCATAATAATATATTGTAAAACGTCAGCCAAAACTATACTTGTCATTCCTCCCAACACTGCATAAAAAACGGCAAACATTGTAAATACCATCCCATAAATATGCGGGACATATTCGAGGGGGACATTAAATGGAATGTGAGGCTGAACTATTTCCCAGGGAATAAAAATCATAACAAACTTCCCAAGGCCGATAAAACCGTAGGCGAGATACCCCAGGCACATTATCAGCGCAAAAATTACAACCACCCCGTGCGATAAATTACTATCGCGGGTCCGGCCAAAACGGGTATTTATCCATTCTGCCCCGGTTGTTACTTTCGAACGCCGCAACCAAATGCTCAAAAAAACCATCAAAAAAATCTGGTTAAAAACCGGCCATAACCACGGGATCCATATACTTTTTAGCCCGTAAACAAAAAGAAGGGTTACCATCCACATAGTCCCCGAAATATCGAACATCCCCGATGCATTTGATAATCCAAGCATGTACCAGGGCAGTTTATTTCCACCAAGCAAATAATTTGACTTACTTTTTTGCGCTACTTTTTTTAAAGCTAAACCAATAACCACAGTTGAAAACAGGTAGGCAAAAATGATGACAATATCGATTACATTTAGTTTCATTTTCAGTTTTTGTAAAATATCAATAATACAATAATTATTTCTTTGATAATTAATTTTATGAAATTAGTTAAAAAAATCTCAGCGGATATTACTATTAATTTTTGATTAAAAAATAAAAAAGCCATTTTTACACTTTTCAATTCAATCGTATGAAAGAATATCTTTTTTTTATCTTGATAGCTTTACTTTTTTCCTGTTCGGGAAATAAACAAAAAAATCCCGGATCGAATCAGAAAATTCAAAAAGAATCTATTGAAAAGCTACTTGCAGAAAAACCAGTCCAAACGCTTAAGGAATCAAAACCTTTGACAGTCCCTGATATAAAAGATAAAATGGTTTTAATGGAAGGGGGTAAATTTTTAATGGGATCGGAAAATGGCTTACCCCAGGAAAGCCCGGTTCACGAAGTAACTTTAATATCTTTTTACATCGACAAATCGCCTGTAACAGTTGCGCAATTCCGTAAATTTATAGAAATAACAAATTATAAAACCGAAGCCGAAAAATTTGGGGATTCAGGCGTTTTTAACCTCGAAGCACAAAATTGGGAATTACTACCAGGAGCATTTTGGAGCAAGCCTTTTGGTCCAGCCGGACCTGTTGCGGAAGACAACCATCCGGTAACTCATGTTAGTTGGAACGATGCTGTGCAGTACGCCAGTTGGGCTGGTAAAAGATTACCCACTGAAGCTGAATGGGAATTTGCTGCACGCAGTGGAAAACACTCAGGCAACAAATTCAGCTGGGGAAATGAAATTTTAGTTGATGGAAAGTACTTTGCAAATACCTGGCAAGGCGAATTAGCTTCACCAGAAATTATAGATGGCTACCTGTTTACATGCCCCGTTGGAACTTTTGGCGAAAACGAGGCCGGGCTAACAGACATGGGCGGAAATGTGTGGCAGTGGTGTGCCGACAACTATAAAGCATACCCAGGCAGTTCAGAACCCATTCGCGAAGATCCAAATATTAAAGTCATTCGAAGTGGCTCATTTTTTTTCGATCAGTATGGAGAAGACAGTTATTCGGTTAGCGGGCGTTCCATGAATTCACACGAAACATCGCTTTTTAATACCGGTTTTAGATGTGCCATGGATGTAAAATAAAATAGTTTAAATTTGAACATAATTTCCAAACCGCTAAGAATTATTACTTTTAACATTTAATTTTTTTGAATCAATTAATATAAAGACATATAAATCAATTTAAAACTTAATTAAAAATGAATAGAAGAAATTTTATTGGAAAAACGGCTGCCGGAGCTGCTGCTGTTACAGTAATTCCCCGCCACGTTTTGGGTGGAAACGGTTTTGTTGCCGCTAACGACCGTGTTAATTTGGGTTACATTGGTAACGGAAAACAAATTTATACCCTGCTCAACAGTATTGGCGCATGCAAAGAAACGGTTGCAGTTGCTGCCAGCGATGTTTATGAAAGTAAACTGGAAAAGTTCATTAAAACGGCGAATAAGAACAATGCCGATAAAAATGTTGATGCAAAAGTTCAAGGATACCATTACTACCGCGAAATGCTGGAAAGAAGTGATGTTGATGCAGTTGTAATTGCAACACCTGACCACTGGCATGCACAAATGGTGATTGACGCAGCAAAAGCCGGTAAAGATATTTATTGCGAAAAACCAATGGCATTAACCGTTGCCGAAGGACGCGCAATGGTAAATGTAACACGCAAATACGACCGTGTTTTCCAAACAGGAAACATGCAACGTTCGTGGCGCGATTTCCGTCATGCAGTTGAATTAGTTCGCAACGGTTACATTGGCGACATTAAAGAAATTAACGTGAGTATTGGAGAACCAATCAAACAATGCGATCTTCCAACACAAGAAGTTCCGGAAGGACTGGATTGGAATGAATGGATTGGACCTTCGCTTTACCGTGGTTACCATGAAGATTTATGCCCGACCGATGCACACAATGACCCATGGGGATGGTGGCGTGGCTATCGTGACTTTGGTGGCGGTTTAATTACCGACTGGGGCGCGCACATGTTCGACATTGCACAGTGGGCAATGGACAAAGATGGATCGGCTCCCGTTCAACTTTTACCTCCAAATGAACCGGCCCAATCTCATGGATTAACTATGATTTATGACAATGGAACACGTGTAAATCACAAACTTTGGGGTGGCGAAAAAGATGGAAATGGGGTTCAGTTTATTGGTACTGAAGGTAAAATTGAAGTAAGCCGTAGTTTCTTGCGAACTTTCCCTAACGAGAAATTGGCCAAGACAGAATTGAAGGAAACCGATAAACGGGTTTATTTTTCCGACAACCATTACCAGGATTGGGTGGATGCAATGAAAAAACGCAGCAAACCAATTTCTGATGTTACAGTTGGACACAGTACCTCGGCAGTTTGTAATATTGCAAACATTGCTTACGAAGTTCAACGTCCATTGTTATGGAATCCTGAAGACGAGAAATTTGTTGGTGACGACTGGGCAAATATGATGCTCGACCGTCCTTACCGCGGAAAATGGGACTATACTGATTATTAATTTAAGAACTTTCACCCGTTGACTTTCAGTCACCGGATGAATAAAAACAATACCAATAAAAAAGATTCAACGGGTGACGGGAAGTCATCCGGTAAACACTAAACAAAATTTATTTATACCTTGAAGGACTCAAATTCCTTCAAGGTTTTTTATTAAATTGAGCCTAAATTATTCAATAAATACTTAACCAAAATGAAACGTATAATCTTACTTCTTTTTGTTGTTTCTTTTATTTCTTTGCATTCAAAAGCCGAGGCACACTATCCCGTTCGTGGATTGTGCATTTCAGCTCCCTCAGTAGATTTAGTTGATGAGTTTGTAGAATTTATCGATAACGATTTAGCTAACGACGGTTTAAATTTGCTTATTCTAAGAATAGATTATCGTTACGAATACGAATCGCACACGGAATTGATTGGCGACAATCCGTACTCGAAAGGCGATGTAAAAAAGTTGGTGCGCGTTTGTCAACAGAAGAATATTCGTTTGATTCCACAGATAAATTTATTTGGACATCAGTCGTGGCATGGAACCGCAAGTAAACTTTTACAGGTTTATCCTGAATTTGATGAAACGCCAAACATTAAACTTCCTGAAAAATATGAATGGCCAAATTCTGACGGCTTGTATTGTAAAAGTTACTGTCCACTACATCCCGAAGTACACAGTGTGGTTTTCGATTTGGTTGATGAGATTTGCGAAGTATTTGAAACCGATGCTTTTCATGCCGGATTAGACGAGGTGTTTTACATCGGACACGACGACTGTCCGCGTTGTCAGGGAAAAGATAAAGCTGAACTTTTTGCCGGCGAAGTAACTAAAATACGAAATCATTTAAATGAGAACAATCGCGAATTATGGATTTGGGGCGACCGTTTAATCGATGGAAAAACCACCGGAATAGGACTTTGGGAAGGCAGTTATAATAACACGCACCGCGCCATCGACATGATTCCAAAAGATGTTGTAATTTGCGACTGGCATTACGAACGGCCCGATCCGACAGCAGTTCTTTTTGCTGCTAAAGGATTAAATGTACTAACCTGTCCGTGGAGAAACAGTGAAGTTGCACTGGAACAAGAAAGAATGCTCCGAGAATTTATTAAAGGTGCGACCAGCGAAATGCAACCCAAATACAAGGGAATGTTACAAACTGTTTGGGGCTCGGCAAAAGGTTTTATGGACAGCTACAAAGGGAATATAAGTCCTGAAAAATCGGATAAATCTGCTGAGTGTTTTAAAGCACTGACCAAAGTATGGATGAAATAAAAAAAATTCAGACAAATAATTTCTTCAATACAAGCAGCCTAAAATTTCACGTTTAATCATCCCAGTGGGCATCAATTACTTCCTGAATATGTGGAAAGTTGGTATCCTCTTCGTTTAATTCTCTTCTTTTTTCAGTCAACTCATTTTTTATTTGAGCAATAATTTTAGCATATTCCGGATTTGCATATTCATTCTGCATTTCCATGGGGTCTTTCTTCAAATCATAAAATTCCCAGGCTGCCGGTGTTTCAAAATCATAGTTATTCCGCCGGGATTCTTTGTTTTGGCCATCTCCAAAATCTTTCCAGAATTTTCCATAGAAGAATATCAATTTGTAATTTTTTGTCCGAATACCAAAATGTGCGGGATTGGCATGTCGATGTGCCATGTGCATCCAGTAACGATAATAAGTTGATTGCTGCCAACCCTCAGGTTCTTCTCCCGTTTCGAGAATTGTTTTAAAACTTTTTCCCTGCATGTAGTCGGGAACTGTTCCGCCGGCCAATTCGATAATTGTTGGAGCATAATCAGTATTATTTATAATTGCATCCGTTCTTATGCCAGCTTCAATTTTCTCAGGATAACGCACAAAGAATGGCATTCTCATCGATTCTTCGTACATCCAGCGTTTATCAATAAAGTCATGTTCGCCCAAATAAAATCCCTGATCGCCGGTGTAAATAATAATCGTTTTATCCAATATTCCCTCTTCTTTTAAATAAGCGAACAATCTTTCCAAATTATCATCAACGCCTTTTACGCAACGTAAATAACGTTTCAGGTATTCCTGATAAGCTAAATGCGTGTATTCCGGATCTGGAATATTTGGATCAATACCCATGTGCATTCCCATATTTCTAATAACATTTCTGTGACCAATCGAAGAACCAATTTTCTGAATAAGTACATCATTTTCTCCACGAGTTGCTACCGATCCATTATTCCCTCTGTAGTACATGCTGGCTGGTTCGGGAATATAAGTATCTTCCAGATAATTGGAATACCGCTCTGCAAATTTAAACATATCATGCGGAGCTTTGTAATGATGCATCATAAAAAAGGGTTTGCTTTTATCCCTTTTGTTTTTTATCCAATCCAACGAAATATCAGTTATACAATCGGACGAGTGACCGGTCATTTGAATTATATTTTCAGGCCAATTATTTTCTCCCCTAACTCTGAAGTCAGGATTATAATATTTTCCTTGCCCGGGCAAAACAGTGTAAAAATCGAACGCGGCGGGTTCCTGTTTTAAATGCCATTTTCCAACCATTGCAGTTTGGTAACCCAGCTTTTTCATTTCAATCGGAAGAAATTGTTTTTCGGGTGGAATATTTCCATCTAAATCGAGAACACCATTTGTTTGAGGGTATTGTCCGGTAATAATACTTGCCCGGCTTGGAGTACAAATTGAATTATTACAAAATGCATTATCGAATATTATTCCTTCTCGGGCTATTTTATCTAATGTTGGAGTAGGATTTAAATGTGCCAATCGACTTCCATAAATACCAAATGCCTGCGATGTATGATCGTCTGACATAATAAAAATGATATTTGGTTTCTGTACTTTTCCTTTATTAGCACAAGAATTTAATAGAAATATTAATAAGACAGTTCCCAACAATATTTTATACATTTTATAAAATTTAATAATTAATCAAATATACTTGTTGGATTTCATTCAAAAAACATTTTTCGTTTATGAATAGCTTGCAATCTATTTTTTGTGTTGAGAAACATTAAATGAATATCAATTCAAACAAAACAAGACAACCAATGTTAAACTTTTTTACTCTTTTTAATAAGCTTTGTATTACAAAAGATGAATTCAATTTATGTCAGAAATTCTAAATAAAAAACCGACCATGCAATATCGCCGGTTCGGGAAAACCGAAAAATACATAAGTGCAATAACTTTAGGCGGAATGCGGTTTAAAAAGGCTTGGGACGAACCCCGCCACGAAATTCCGAAAGAAACTTTTGAAGAATGCAGAGATGTTGTAAAACTGGCTTTTGCTGCCGGTATTAACCACATTGAAACTGCCTGGGGCTACACAAAAAGCGAAACGGTTTATGGCAAGGTTTTAAACAAAGAATTAAAAATTCCGCGTAACTCTTATCATTTAATGACCAAAGGAAATGCAATGACTGCGGTTGAAATGAGGGGAAAAGTCGAGAAACAATTAAAGGATTTACAAACCGATTATTTCGATTTTTATGGCTGGCATGGAATTAACAACGATGAATTGTTAAATGAAGCATGTAAAACCGGTGGCGCAGTTGAAGAGTTGCTAAAACTTAAAGAAGAGGGAATAATTAAGCATGTGGGATTTAGCACGCACGGTCCGCTGCAAACAATTATCAGGGCAATTGAAACCGGTATGTTTGATTTTGTGAACCTGCACTATTATTATTTCGACCAGCGAAATCATGCAGCAATTTCCATGGCACAAATTCGCGACATGGGTGTTTTTATTATTTCACCAAACGATAAAGGAGGACAACTTTTTAATGCGCCCGATAAGTTAAAAAATGCTGTTAAACCTTTTACCCCCATTCAGTGGAATGCACAATTTTGTCTTCAAAACCCTGCCGTTCACACGCTTTCTTTTGGCATGACAAAAGCGTCTCATTTTGATGAAATGAAAGGGATTTTTCCTTTTGAAGTACCCTGGTCGGAGACCGGACAAAAAATAAAATTGAAACTTGACAGCTTTGTTTTGGATGATCCTTACGCTTGCTACGATGGATTTGGACTGCAAAACGACCCGTCGGAAATAAATATACCGGCAGTTTTGCGTTTGCGTAAACTTTGGAAATGCTACGATATGAAAGAGTATGGAAAATATCGTTATAAAATATTTCAACAAAAAGACCACTGGTTTCCTGGAAGATATGCCAGCGATGAAAACATTTCAAAAATTGATTTATCAAAAGTGCCAAAGAATATACCATTAAAAGAGATGCTGGCTGAAACACATAAAGAGTTATACACTCCGGAATATAGTTTGATAAAAGAATGACTTCATTACAATCAAAGATTTCTATTTATAACTAACAAATCGAATTGATTAACCGAGTTTAATAGTTACCAATAATAAAAAAAACATGTTTGAGAATATTTGTAAGCGTAAAAATTAATATCTTTCAGTCCTAAATTTTAAACCAATAAAATTCTAAAAACAAATTATCATGAAGTCATTTAAAAGAACATTTTCTCTCTTACTTTTCGTACTCTTTTTTGCACTAAGTTCAACACTTTCAGCTATCGATTATTATCAAATTAAAGTTTATACAATAAAAGATAAAGCTCAGGAAAGTACCGTTGATAATTATTTAGAAAATGCATATTTGCCTGCAATGCACCGGGCAGGTATTGAAAAGGTAGGCGTATTTAAACCCATGGCGGACGATCCGGCAGCCGGAACAAAAATCTTTGTTTTTATTCCATTAAAAGATTTAAATCAAATTGAGCAGATTGAAACAAAATTATTGAAAGACAAGAAACATCAAAAGGCAGGAGCCGATTACATCGATGCATCGTGGGAAAAACCGCCTTACGAACGTATCGAGTCGATTCTGATAAAAGCTTTTGCTGAAATGCCTAAATTTGGCATTCCAAATCATACAACTCCTGCCTCAGAACAAATTTATGAACTGCGCAGTTACGAAGGGCCAACCGAAAAAATGTACCAAAAGAAAGTTGAAATGTTTAATGAAGGAGGAGAAGTTGCAATTTTTCATGAATTGGATTTTCAGGAAGTTTTTTATGGAGAAGTGCTTTCGGGAAGTGCAATGCCAAACCTGATGTATATGACCACTTTTTCTGATTCGAAATCGCACGGCGAACACTGGGATGCATTCCGTATCCACCCCAATTGGCTGAAACTTAAAGAAGTTGAGAAATATAAACATACCGTTTCCAACTCAACAAAATATTTGATGCACCCAACTGATTATTCCGATATTTAATCTGCTTTTTTTTGAAGAAATACTCTTAGCTGCAAAAATCAAATTTTACAGCTAAGAGTATTTTTTTTACCGGAATTCAACAAAAATGTAAGTTTGTAGTTAATTTAATTAATTCTACATTTGAAACATGTTATATCATAAAACATTTGAACATAAGAAGGATCAGTTTAATTATCGGGTTGGTGGGATAAAAAGTTTTCTTTTATCTTTCA
>JABGRN010000124.1 GCA_018648265.1 Prolixibacteraceae bacterium
GGGAGGTGCATCAGTGAGACAAATTATTTATCTCACTGACCATCTACCCGATTGTTACTAATTTATCAGACATTCAAGGAATTATTTTGATTGTTTAAAATCCTCCGTCCGCCTGCGCCGGACACCTCCCTTGGAAAAGGAGGATTTGTAAAAACTTAATACTTCGGCAAAATGAACTTCCCTTGGAAAATGGGAATTCAACAGTATTAAAAGAGAACCCAGATTAATTAAAGATTCCTTTAATCATGAAAGTTTTGTTAATTTTGCAACTCAAATTCAATAAAACAAATGGTTACCGAATCAAGATACAGCGCCCGGGGAGTTTCAGCTTCGAAAGAAGATGTGCACGAAGCCATAAAAAATGTTGATAAAGGATTATTCCCAAAGGCATTTTGCAAAATCGTACCCGATATTTTAGGTGGCGATAACGATTGGTGCAACATTATGCATGCCGATGGAGCAGGAACAAAATCATCGCTGGCGTATTTATATTGGAAAGAAACAGGTGATATTTCAGTTTGGAAAGGAATTGCTCAAGATGCATTAATTATGAATGTTGACGATCTACTTTGTGTGGGAGCAACTGACAATATTTTGGTTTCGTCAACTATTGGCAGAAATAAAAACAACATTCCGGGTGAAGTTATTGGTGCAATTATTAATGGCACAGAAGAATTACTTTCTGATTTGCGCGAAATGGGAATCAGCATTTATTCAACAGGTGGTGAAACTGCCGACGTTGGCGATTTGGTACGTACAATTATTGTGGATTCAACTGTTACATGCCGAATGAAAAAAGCGGATGTTGTTTCCGCCAATAAAATTTCTGCCGGAGATGTAATTATTGGACTCTCATCTTCAGGGCAGGCAACTTTCGAAACCGAATATAATGGAGGAATGGGTAGCAACGGTTTAACTTCGGCACGCCATGATGTTTTTGCAAAATATCTCGCAGAAAAATATGCTGAAGGATTTGACCCCAAAGTTCCTGCAAATTTGGTTTACTCGGGCAACTACAAATTAACCGATAAAATTGAGGGTTTGGGAATTGATGCAGGGAAATTGGTTCTTTCGCCGACCCGAACTTATGCTCCGGTTGTTAAAAAAGTATTGGATAAGTTCCGCGGGCAAATTTCAGGAATGATACATTGCTCGGGGGGCGCACAAACCAAAGTGCTTCATTTTGTTGACGATGTTCATATAATCAAAGATAATATGTTTCCGGTTCCTCCACTTTTCAAAATTATTCAGGAAGAATCGAAAACTGATTGGAAAGAGATGTACAAAGTTTTTAATATGGGACATCGATTCGAAATATATTGTCAAAGCAATATTGCTGATGAAATTATTTCCATCTCAAAATCATTTAATATCGATGCTCAAATTATTGGAAAGGTTGAACATTTTGAAGGGAAAAAACTTACCATTAAGTCTGAGAAAGGAACCTTCTTTTACTAACTCATTCCCACAAAAGTGGGAATCTCATCATAAAAGATGTGACTTTTCAACAATAATATGAATCTGAATTAAAAAGTAGTTTGAATAATAAGATTCCCGCCTGCGCGGGAATGAGGAGAAAAAGAGAGATAGATTACAATAAAAATGCATCGCTAAAATAACATCTCATTCCCACGAAAGTGGGAATCTCAAGATTATAAACCAATGGCAAACTTTTATGTTTACATATTAGCAAGCAAAAGAAACGGAGTTTTATATATTGGGCTGACTAACGAACTTGAAAGAAGATTATACGAGCATAAGAATAAAATATTAAAGGGATTCACTTATAAATATAACGTTGATAAACTAGTTTATTACGAGGAATTTGTAACTTACGAAGAGGCTTTTACAAGAGAACGAAGGTTGAAAAAGTGGAATCGGAATTGGAAAATAGAATTGATAGAAAAAGAAAATTCCGGCTGGGATGATTTATCAGCTGGGTGGTTTGAATGATGAGATTCCTGTATCTGGGGAAATGAGTAAAAATGAGAATCGACAAAAAAAACGAATAGTTAGATTGACAGTTCATTCCCACGCACGTGGGAATCCCAACCCAAAAGGTTGTTTAAAATAAGATTCCCACGTGCGTGGGAATGAAAGAAAAGAAAAGTAAACAAAATGGCACAATACGCACTATTAGAAAAATACGAATCAATAAAACATCGTTTCGAAGAGGTGGAACAGCAAATTACTGATCCGGAAATTATTGCGGATATGAAGCGGTATATTAAGCTAAATCAGGAGTACAAGAATCTTGAAAAGCTGGTTGTAGTTTTTCGCGAATATAAAAACCTGGTTGATAATATTGGATCGGGTGTAGAGATGTTAGCAGAGGAATCCGACGAAGAAATGCGCGAAATGGCTCGCGAAGAAATCGAAATATCCGAGAAGCTGATTCCTGAGAAAGAAAACGAAATTAAAATGCTTTTGGTACCTGCCGATCCAGAAGATGGTAAAAATGCAATTCTTGAAATTCGTGCCGGAACCGGTGGCGACGAAGCCAGTATTTTTGCTGGCGACCTTTTTAGAATGTACTCTAAATTCTGCGAGAAAAAAGGTTGGCGACTGGATATCACCAATGTTAATGAAGGAACTTCGGGTGGGTACAAAGAAATTGTTGCCAATATAAAAGGCCAAGGTGTTTATGGAATTATGAAGTACGAATCGGGGGTTCACCGTGTTCAGCGTGTGCCACAAACCGAAACTCAGGGGCGTGTTCACACTTCTGCAGCAACAGTTGCAATTTTACCAGAAGCAGAAGAATTTGATATTGATTTAAAGGAAAGTGATATCAGAAAAGATACTTATTGTTCTTCTGGGCCGGGTGGACAATCGGTAAATACGACTTATTCGGCAATTCGTTTAACGCACGAACCAACCGGGATTGTGGTTACTTGCCAGGATCAGAAGTCGCAATTAAAAAACCTGAATAAAGCAATGATTGAGTTGCGTTCAAGAATCTACGCTTTGGAGCATCAGAAATATTTAGATGAAATTTCGTCAAAAAGAAAAACAATGGTTTCAACAGGCGACCGTTCGGCAAAAATACGTACCTACAACTGGCCGCAAGGACGGGTTACCGACCATCGCATTAATTTGACCATGTACAATCTTCAGGCAATTATTAATGGCGACATCGACGAAATCATTGAAAAGTTGATGATTGAAGAAAATGCCGAACGATTAAAAGAGGCTGAAATTTAATAACTCATTCCTGCGAACGCAGGAATCTCAAGATAATAAAATAGCAGATTCCCGTTTTCACGGGAATGAAATAAAAAATAACTTAGAACGAACTTCGGACTTCCGTCTTCCAACAATTTTTTAAAATGAACAAACAACAACTTTTCGAACAAATTCAAAAAAAACGCAGTTTCCTTTGTGTGGGATTAGATAGCGATATTCAAAAAATACCAAAGCATTTATTGGAAACATCAGATCCTCTTTTTTCATTCAACAAAGAAATTATTGATGCAACTGCAGAATCTACGGTTGCATACAAACCAAACCTTGCATTTTACGAAAGTCTGGGTTCGCAAGGTTGGGAAAGCCTTGAAAAAACTGTTTTGTATCTTAAATCAAAACATCCTGAAATTTTTATTATTGCCGATGCAAAACGTGGCGACATTGGAAATACTTCAAATTTATATGCCCGTGCTTTTTTCGAGAAACTAGATTTTGATGCGATTACCGTTGCTCCGTATATGGGTGAAGATTCGGTGAAACCATTTATGACTTATTCAGATAAATGGGTAATTCTATTGGCGTTAACTTCGAATAAAGGAGCCTACGATTTTCAGTTTTTGCAAGATGAGAAAAGTGGTGATAAGCTTTTTGAATCGGTACTAAAAACATCGAAAACCTGGGGTACAAGCGAAAATATGATGTACGTAGTTGGAGCAACAAAAGCGGAGAAATTAAAAGAAATTCGTGCAATTGTTCCAAATCATTTTCTATTGGTTCCTGGTGTTGGCGCGCAAGGTGGAAGTTTAAAAGAGGTGGCTCAAAACGGAATGAACAGCAAATGTGGATTGCTTGTAAATTCTTCACGCGGAATTATTTATGCTTCGGTTAATGTTGACTTTGCTGAAAAAGTAAAAGCGGCAGCAAAAGTGGTTCAACAAGAAATGGAAATGCTTTTGAAAGATGCAAATTTAATCTGATTATGAGTAGTATTCCAGAAAATATGAAAGCCGTTATTCTAAGCGAAGGAGGAGCAAAACCTCAGGTTGCAAATATTCCTGTTCCTCAACCCGGCGCCGGCGAAGTTCTTGTTAAGATGCACGCTTCACCAATAAATCCTTCCGATTTGGCTTTTCTTGAAGGCGGCTACGGAATTGAAAAAAAATATCCGGCTGTTCCTGGTTTCGAGGGAAGTGGAACAGTGGTAGCAGCAGGCAAAGGAGTTCTTCCAAAATTATGGATGGGTAAAAAAGTGGCTTGTGCTGCCTCTCCAATTTACGACGGTTGCTGGGCTGAATATATGGTAACAAAAGCTGGGATGTGTGTACCGCTGTCGAAAAATATTTCTTTAGACCAGGCTTCAATGATGTTTGTAAATCCGATGACAGCTTTGGCTTTTTTCGATATTTATAAAAAGCTACCAAATCCTACTAAAAAACATAGAGGTATTATCAACACTGCCGGGGCAAGTGCTTTGGGACGAATGGTTATTAAATTCGGACAAAAACAGGGGATTCCTGTAATTTCTGTTGTTAGACGCGAGGAACAAGTTGAAATATTGAAAGCGGATGGAGCTGAATATATTGTAGATAGTAGCGACCCCAACTTTGAAACGAATCTAAAAAAACTTGCTCATCAATTAAATGCTACTGTAATTTTCGATGCGGTTGGTGGAGAAATGGTACAAATGCTATTAGATGCTGCACCAAAAGGAAGCAATTTATTTATTTATGGCAGACTTTCTGCAGATGCCTGTGAGATTAGTCCCGGCGACTTAATTTTTACCGGAAATCAAATTCGGGGTTTCTGGTTAACTTGCTGGTTGCATAGTAAAAGTTTTTTGCAATCAATTATGAATACTCGAAAGATTCAATCGCTTTTGGGGAAAGAACTGGGTACAACAATTCACCAAAAATTCTCCATAGAACAAATTTCTGAAGCCCTTGAAATCTATCAAAATAATATGAGCAAAGGGAAAGTGTTGATTCAGTTTTAAGAAATTTTCAATCCGAGAATCAAAAAATTGTGTCCACCTATTATTCACAAAAGAATCATTTCTCAGAAATGGTATCTTTTAAATTGAATTCAGAACTATATTAGGTAATCGGAATTTTTTCAAACGAATTATTCATTTCCAAATATTGATAGGGTAATTGGGAAATTCACTAATTTTGCCAGCCATTTTATGCCAATAAAATTTAACACTACAAATTCTTTGCTGTCTCCAAAATCAATTCCCAGGTTTTTTTTACATGCTTTTCTTCGGTGTTTGTTTGTCCGATGCTCATTCGTAAAACAACATTTCCGTTTAATTTTGTGTGTGTAAAATAAGCCTTTCCGGTTTCGTTTACGGCATTCATTAATTTCATATTAAAATCGTTGCCAGCTTTGTGTCTGAAACAAACCAGATTTAATGGTGGTTCAACAAAAATTTCAAAATCACCTGATTCTTCAACCCAGGTTTTAAAATTTCGGGCTATTTCAACATGTTTGCGAATGTGATGTTGCAAACCTTCAACTCCGTAATGCCTGATTACAAACCAAAGTTTCAGTGACCGAAACCGACGTCCCAGTTGAATATGCCAGTCGCGGTAATCAAAAACCTCACCCGATTCCGTTGCTTGATTTCTTAAATATTCAGGTAGAATAGAAAATGTGTTGATTAATTCTACACGGTTGGCAACCCAAAAAACATCGCAATCGAAATTGGTAAACAGCCATTTGTGAGGGTTAAAACAGTAACTGTCGGCCATTTCAACCCCGTCCTGTAAAAACCTGAACTCAGGGCAAACCATTGCTGACCCCGACATTGCGGCATCAACATGTAACCAGCAATTTTCCTGTAAGCAAATTTCTCCAATTTCTTTTAAAGGATCGATTGCATTCGATGAGGTTGTTCCAATTGCCGCGCAAACAAAAAACGGTGTAAAACCTTCTTTTTTATCTTGTTGAATTTGCTTTTTAAGGATGTCTGACCGTAATGCAAATTTTTCGTCAACATCAATCAGTCTTAAATTTTCTTTGCCAATTCCTGCAATTTTTATTGCTTTTTCGATGGACGAGTGGGTTTGAGTGGAAATGTAGGCAACAAGTTTTTGTTGAATTCCCTTTTTGTTCGATTTAAATTTTGTGGCTCGCTCGCGGGCAGCAATTATTGCTGTTAATGCAGATGTTGAAGCAGTGTCTTGTATTACTCCACCGCCGGTTGAAGTAGATTTGAACTTTTCCGGCATTCCCATCATTTCTGCCAGCCAGTCGAGTACGCGGGTTTCCAGTTCTGTTGCTGCCGGACTGGTTGCCCAAATCATTCCCTGCACTCCGAGTCCGGATGAAATCAAATCGCCTAAAATAGCCGGGAAAGAAGTGTTTGCCGGAAAGTAAGCGTAAAAATTTGGCGATTGCCAGTGCGTGATTCCGGGCATTATTTTTTCGTCGATATCGTGCATCATTTCGTCCAGCGATTCACTTTTTTGAGGAGCTTCTTCAGGAAGTGATTTTTTTATCTCACCAGGTTTTACTTGCGATAATACTGGAAATTGTTCAATGTTTTCGTAATAGTCGGCAATCCAATCGATTACTTTTTTACCTTCTTCGCGGAATTGTTCCGGTGTCATGTGATAGCTCTTGTCGTCCAATTTTGTTAATTTAGTATTTTACGCTAAAATTATCAAAATCGCTCAGAACTTCCATTTTATATTTTGATATTTTGTTGACACGAGAACGGGTTGGGCCAATTCTGAGATAATCAATAAAAGTTTCAATTTCTGTTTCATCGCCTTGCACAAGTATCAAAACACCTCTATCAACTGTATTTTTAACCCAGCCGTTTAATCCAAATTCTTTTGCTTTTTGAAGGGCATAATAACGAAATCCAACACCCTGCACACGACCTGTTACTTTAATTTCGTATTGAACCATTGAAGAGTTTTTAGTTCCGGATTCCATGTTGCAGGTTCCGAGTTCCGTGTTCCGGGTTTCAAGTTACAGGTTTCATTTAAAATTTTGAAAACTGCGACTGCGACTGAAACTGAAAACTGCGACTGATTACTGTGACTGAAAACTGCGACTGATAACTTATCACTTCTTCGTAACAACTAAATTCTTAAAAGATCCATCAGATCCATTTCCAACCCAGAAACCAATTTTCCCTGTTTTGAATTCGCTTTTCATTTTAATTTCCAGAGATGGATTTTTGTAATCTTCAACAAAAACTTTAACATTTGGCCAGTCAACAACAACTTTTGCATGAAACCAATCATCAGGATTTGGAACAGGATTTACGGGATTTTCAAATTGTTCGGGGAAATCGGTCCGTAATTTCCGCCAGGTAAATTCAGGATGACTGATGTATTGAACCGAGTGCCCACTTCTTTCTGGTTTTTTGAAATTAAATGGCCTGAAGTAAATGGCGTTAAATGTTTTGTCGTCTTGAATATGAAAAGCAATTCCTACAAAACTTCTTTGTAAAACATCTTTTCCTTTTACATCGAATTCCAGAGTTCCGTTTTCAAATTCCAGGTTCTGAAAAGTTGCAAGCCCATCATTTTGTTGGGCATCGAAACTTACATAAGAATCTAGACCTCCAATAATTATTTTAGCAGATCTGTTGTAAATTTCCCAAAAAGAGTTGTCGTTTATTTTTGATAAATCTGGTTTTGATTTTTGTGCAAAAAGAGTTGCAGAAAGGATCAGCATTAAAAAAGCGGATACGATTTTTTTCATTTTTAAATATTTTAAAAGGTTCGTTTTATTTGAATTGTTCCATCGTTTCAGGTTGAACCAGCGTCCAAATGGAATAAACGCCCACAGCGGTTCCGAAGGGAATACTAAATAGATTGAGTACCGAAACAATAAGTGTTAAAATCCGTGCCCACTCTTTTCTTTTGAATAAACCAATTCCGGCAATTATTCCGGGCAAACTAATAAGTACCACAAAAACCACAATAATTTTTGCTACAATGGCAAGAATATATTGTGCTTCATTATCGTTGGCAATATCACCAACAAAATACAAAATAGTGAAAACCAATAGTCCGATAATTATTCCAAAAATGCTGTACCCGATTTGTAAGGCAGCAACAATATTAATGTGTTTTTCCATAATGATTAATTTTTTGTTTGGAATAAAATTACAAAAAACAGAAGGACTTTTGGGGTGAGAAATAAATTATTTGACCAACAACAACAATTTTACTGGTTAACGGGTTATTTTATTAGATAAACTTAAAAAGAAATTTTTATTTTTGTGGCTGAAAAGGAGGGAAAAATGGAAGTGATTAAAGTTATTTTATTGGCAGTTGCATTGGTTTCAATTGCAATGTTCGGTATGGCCGTTAAAATTTTGCTGAAAAAAGGGGGGAAATTCCCAAATACACATGTGAGCGGAAATCGGTATTTAAAAAAGCAGGGCATTTATTGTTCGCAAACACAGGACAAGTTGGCGCAGGCAAAAGGGCGTAAAGAAAAGCGATTTAAAAATTTGACTTTCGTCCCAGACAAAAAAGCCGGATAAGCAGTTTATTTTAGTAAATAATTAATTTGAAGAAAGAGATTTTCAAATTGATAATTGACTTGTTTAATTGATTTGCACCGGTAACTATTAACTGTACATAAAATTAATAATAAACATATTCAAAGAAAACGTTTCTCCGAATGGGGTAACCTTTTAAGTTATATTCATAACTGTATTCAGTAATTTGAATGTTGTCAATAAAATCATCCACTTCAAAATGAAGTGTGTAAGTTTCTTTTACAATATTATTTGGATTGGTATTTTTCCCCGGATATATTAATTCCATAAATGGCAAATAGGGATTATGTTTGTAATCGAACTCATACTCTGTTGTAGTTTGCAATTCTGTAGTACCACTTCCCAAAATATTAAATCGCTCTTTTTTAGTCAGATTCCCAATCGCATCGTAGGTGTATAAATCATACGAAGATGCTTTTTCTGCGTGATACGAAGTAATTCTTTCAATCCTTCCTTGCTTATTGTACGAGAACAAAGAGTATGAAGTGTAGTCACTGTTTAATCGGTGAGTAGTCCTTTTCTCAAGTTGCCCGTTTCTTGTGTATTTATAGGTAGAATAAACATCTCGTTCTGTATTTTCAGGTGAAACCCATTCTGTTCGTTTTTGGGCCTCATCCAATATATACGAACTGCTGCTTGCTAATCTTTCATCCCAATATGAATCGGATTGAATCATTTGATTTTTGCTGTTGTACGTGTATTTTGTATAGTGGAATTTATTTTTTTCTTCAAGAATTAAATCGGCACTATTATAATTGTATTCATAAAAAACTTCGCCTTCAATTATAACCTGTTTCAGCAAAGTCCCATCACCAATTTTTTCATAAAAACTTCCTTTTTCGCAAGAAAAAAGAGCAAAAACTACGATTAAAAAAAAGTATAGAAATTTAGCTTTCATTTTAGGTTTTTAGTTCTGATGTTCAAAATGAATAAAAAGTTGCGTGAATTCAAATACTTTTTCCAAATACTTTTATAATTCTACCCAACTTAAAATGAAACCATTATTTTTGTTTTAGAAATAAATTGAATCAACGAAAACCCAAAAATTATGAAATCTTTATTTTCTCTTATTTTTCTCACATTTTCGCTTTTAATAGTTTCTTGTTCTCCACAAACGAAAAAAGAAACCAAAGTAGACCAGCCACCTAACTTTGTTGTAGTTTTTATCGACGACATGGGTTATGGCGATATTGGTACGCAAGGTGCTACCGGCTGGACAACCCCAAACCTGGATAAAATGGCTGCTGAAGGAATGCGTTTCACCAATTTCTATTCGGCGCAACCAGTTTGTAGTGCTTCGCGTGCAGGGATTTTAACAGGTTGCTATCCAAACAGGATTGGAATTTCGGGTGCTTTGTTTCCACATCACGAAGTTGGGATTAATCCTGCTGAAACTACAATTGCCGAAATGCTAAAAGAAAAAGGTTACGCCACGGGCATTTTTGGGAAATGGCATCTCGGGCATCACAAAGAGTTTTTACCACTGCAACATGGTTTCGACGAATATGTCGGGCTTCCATACTCAAACGATATGTGGCCAATTGGAGTTGATGGCGTTCGTCTTTCTGAGGATAAAGGAAGAGGGAAATATCCCGATCTTCCACTAATTGAAGGAAATGAAACACTTGAGTTAATTACAACCTTAGAAGGACAAGATAAACTGACAACACTTTACACCGAAAAAGCGGTTGACTTTATAAATCGCAATTCGGATAAACCATTTTTTGTGTATGTGCCGCATACGATGGGACATGTTCCCCTGGGTGTGTCCGAAAAATTTCGTGGAAAAAGTGAGCAGGGTTTTTACGGTGATGTAATGATGGAAATTGACTGGAGCGTTGGAGAAATTGAAAAAGCATTAAAAGCAAACGGAGTTTCTGAAAATACCGTTTTTATTTTTACAACTGACAATGGTCCGTGGTTAAATTACGGAAATCATGCGGGCTCGTCGGGTGGATTGCGCGAAGGTAAAACTACAAGTTGGGAAGGCGGACAACGGGTTCCGTTTATAATAAAATGGCCCGCCGGAACTCCAGCCGGAACGATAAGCGATAAACTGGGTTGCGCGGTTGACCTACTTCCAAGTTTTGCAAAACTTGCCAGAACTTCGTTGCCTGAATTAAAAATTGACGGACTTGATATTACGGAACTTTGGAAAGGGAATAATGAAACAGAACCCCGCGACAATATTCTTTTTTACCACGGAAAAAATCACTTAAATGGAGTTCGTAAAGGAAATTGGAAATTGGTTTTGCCGCACACATGGAACTCTTATCATGCAAAACCAGGGAACGACGGACATGGTGGACCTCGCCCCAAAATGACAGTTGAGTCACCTGAATTATATAATATGATGCGCGACCTGGGAGAAGAGTACAACGTAATTGAATATTACCCGGAAAAGGCAGAAGAACTGATGAAAGTGGTGGAAGCCGCCCGTGCCGAGTTAGGTGATTTAAATGTTGGAATTGAAAAAGGTGTTGGTACAAGGGAGATTGGAAGGAAATAGTAAAAGCCCTTCCTAACCTCCGCAAAGGGGAGGGATTTTAAAACAAAGCTAAATAGTGTCTCTCCGTAAACTTGTTAATCAGAGAGTAACAAGTTTACGGAGAGACACTATATAAAGGCTCAAAAAGTACATCATAAAAAAAGAACATTTATTGAAGAATATCTTGATTTTTTGAAGAAATTTGAGATTGATTTTGATGAGAGATATATTTTCAACCCTGTTGAATATAAATAGAAAATGTGCCGTTAGGTAGGATCAGTTTAATTATCGGGTTGGTGGGATAAAAAGTTTTCTTTTATCTTTCA
>JABGRN010000125.1:0-10135 GCA_018648265.1 Prolixibacteraceae bacterium
TGAAAGATAAAAGAAAACTTTTTATCCCACCAACCCGATAATTAAACTGATCCTCCTTTACGTCGAACACAATAAATATGACATTGCCTTAACGCTCGATTATTTCAATAACAATGTTCCGGAAATAGTAATTGAAATTACTGAAAGCGTTGACGAAGCTATAGAAATACTAAGCTGCAAAAATAATTTCGATTTGGTTTTGAGCGATATGTCAATGCCTTTTTACGATGGTATTACGTTTTATAAAAAATTAAAGTCAAATTACATAAACCTGCCTTTTGTTTTTGTTTCGGGGGCGGTAGATGAAAATAAATTAGATGCTTTTTTTAAATTGGGGGGCGGTGATTTTATTTTGAAAAATGAAAATTACCTGAACCATCTCCCAAAAATTATTGAAACTGCAATAATAAAGTTCAGGTTAAGTGAATCGGAAAAAAAGCTAAATGCTAAGTTAAGTGCCTTAACGGCTTCTTTAGAGCAAAAAGTAAAAAGCCGGACTTTAAGTTTAATAAGTGAAATAGAAGAAAGAAAGGCTAAAGAAGAAGAACTGCGGGTACGGGAAGAAGAAATCAGCAAAGCCAAACATCGCATCGAAATGTTGGTGACCTCGGCCACGGTTATGATTTATGCCTGTGAAGCTTTTAACGATTTTGATGCAACATTTATAAGCGACAATATTTTTACTGTTACCGGATACACAACCAAGGAATTTTTGACAAAAGGGTTTTGGGCAAGCCATATTCATCCCGATGATGCCCCTGAAGTTTTTAAGGGCCTTGAAAAATTATTTGAGAATAACAAACATAATCATGAATACCGTTTTAAGTTTAAAAATGGTACATATAATTGGATGGCTGATGATTTGAAATTAGTAAAGGATGAAAACGGAAACCCAATAGAAATAATTGGTGCATGGAACAATATCGACAAACGCAAAAACGCAGAAAATGAAATCAAAATCCTGAATGCCAATCTTGAAGCAAAAGTGAAACAAAGGACCAAAGAGATTGAGGCTGTAAACAAAAACCTAATTAAAGAAAATAAAATACGCAAAAAGGCAGAAGAATCTGCACATAAAAGTGAGGAGATAAGGATCAAGCAATTTATTAATTCACCAATAGGAATGTTATTATGCAAAATGGATGGTACTTTTGTTGATATAAACCCAGCATGTGCAAATATAATAGGCCGGGGTATTGAAGAATCATTAAAACTAACTTATTGGGATGTCACACCTAAAAAATATGCCCAGCAAGAAGCAGAGCAATTAAAAAATCTGGAAGAAACAGGCAGGTACGGCCCCTATTTCAAAGAATATATCCATAAAAACGGGCACCTTGTCCCGGTTGAATTATCGGGGCTAATACTCGAAATAAATAATGAAAAGTTTATTTGGTCGAGTATCCAGGATATTACAGAACGAAAAAGGGCAGAAAACGAAATTAAGGCAGCAAAATTAGAAGCCGAAAAAGCCAACCTTGCAAAAAGCGAATTCCTCTCGCGCATGAGCCACGAGCTGAGAACACCAATGAATTCAATTCTTGGTTTTGCACAATTAATGAAAATGGGAGAATTAAACCAGTCCCATAAAAAAGGAATTACACACATTATTAAAAGTGGAAAACACCTGCTCGATTTAATTAACGAAGTACTGGATCTTTCGCGGATTGAAGCCGGAGAACTTTCAATCTCGTTAGAACCGGTGGAACTTGGCGCTATAATTTTAGAAACCCTGGATATTGTGCAACCACTTGCCAATGAACATGAAATTAAAATTGAATTAAAAGATTCGCCAATAAATGAGCTTTTTATAATAGCAGATCGGCAAAAGTTAAAACAGGTGCTGCTAAATTTAATTAACAATGCCGTAAAATTTAACCACAATGGTGGATCGGTAATAGTGGAATGTTCCAGGTCGCAAGTTTCAGGCTTAAAATCAAACACCTTCAAAAACAAACCCGAAACCCGGAATCCGGAACCCGAATCTAAAATCAGGATCAACATTACCGACTCAGGAGAAGGAATAGCTGCCAAAGAAATAGAAAAACTTTTTAAACCTTTCCAACGGATCGGAACGAGGATTTCGGAAATTGAAGGGACAGGGCTGGGATTAACAGTAGCCAAAAAATTTGTTGAAGCAATGGACGGAACAATTGGATTAGAAAGTACTATGGGTGTTGGAAGTACATTTTGGATTGAACTCAGGCAGGTTGAATCGCAAATTAAAAAACTTGAAAAAAGGAGCAGTTTAGAAAAACCCAAAACCTGTGAGAAACTAAAAAAAGGTCTTGTTTTGTATATCGAAGATAATGCTTCGAATATAGATTTAGTCGAACAAATATTAGAAACTTATCACCCCGACACATTATTGGTTACAGGAAAATATGGGGAAATGGCTGTTAAACTTGCAAGCGATTATAAACCATGTTTAATCCTGCTCGATCTCGATTTGCCCGATATACATGGAAGTACAGTTTTCGAGCGTTTACAAGCCAACGACAAAACAAAAGATATCCCGGTAGTTATTGTTAGTGCCGATGCAATGACAAAACAGATAGATAATATGATGAAACAAGGTGCTAAAGATTATTTGACCAAACCAATAGATGTTATAAGATTTTTAAAATTGGTTGAGGGATTTTTAGTGAGGAAGTAGGTCGCGGGGAAGTTGGGAGTTGGAAATAAAAGTGAGAAGGGTAACAAAAACTTAATTAGTACTTCTATGAAAACTATATATTTTTCAAGTGTTTCTTAGAAAATGTCAAGAATCCCGATTTTATCGGGACGAAATCTTGAAAATCAAGGAGTCCCGATAAAATCGGGATGACTGTTTTCAAGATGAGCATAACGCTGTTATTGGCGTTTTCTAAGAGACACTAATTACAATTGAATAACATCCTTTAACAAGCTTTGGGGCTAACAACAAAAAACAAGTAAATAATAACAGAACAACAAAAGTGGCTAGCTCGTAAAAAACAAGGCGGAAAAAATGTGTTAATTTGAAACAAGTTTATATGAATTATCAAGATATAACCAAAGAAGAGCTTTTTAATAAATTACAGGAATTACAACAAAAACATAATTCCTTAAAGACGAAA
The DNA here is from genome assembly GCA_018648265.1 of Prolixibacteraceae bacterium. GTDB lineage: Bacteria > Bacteroidota > Bacteroidia > Bacteroidales > Prolixibacteraceae > Draconibacterium. The sequence continues at coordinate 3,099 of JABGRN010000125.1, forward strand.
TATCAAAATGACATTGCTGGACGAATGCAGGCCGAAGAACAAGTATTAAAATTGAATAAAAAATTGCAGTCATTGTTTAAACATATCGAAGATGTACGGGAAAAAGATTTGGCAAGTATTGCCCACGATCTTCATGATGACCTGGGACAAAATTTAACCGCTCTGGAAATGGAATTGTCGTGGCTCCATAATACCTATTTTAAAAATAACCTGCAAATTTCAGGGAAAACCTTTTCAATGTTAAAATTGTTGCAAGACACAATTAAAAGGACGCAGAAAATTGCAAGGGACATTTGCCCATCAATTTTAGACAAATTTGGTTTTGAACCGGCTGTTAAAGTTTTGTTTTCAGAATTTGAAGAAAAAACAGGTATAAAATGTATTGTTAAAATTCAACTTGTAACAAAAGACTTTAGTAAAAAAAAGGCCTTAGTAATTTACCGTGTTTTACAAGAATGCCTCACTAATGTTGCCAGGCATTCGAAAGCTACAAAAGTAAGTTTCGAACTTTTACAAGAAGGGAAGTATTATGCAATTAATATTACCGACGATGGAATCGGGATCAGGGACGAAGATATTAATAACCCCGATTCATTTGGTTTACTGGGTATTAAAGAGCGTGTTTTGTCGCTAAATGGGATTATTAAAATTAGCGGGATAAATGACCGGGAAACAAATATTTTTATAAAAATCCCAATCTAAAAATGACAATAAAATGATAAGTATTCTAATTACCGACGATCACCCGGTTGTCCGCCAGGGTATTATCCAGATGCTTAATGATTGTTACGACATCAAAATTATTGATGAAGCTTCAGATGGAATAGAATGTATAAAAAAAATTAAGAAAAATCCTTACGACGTTTTATTGCTCGATATTTCGATGCCAGGAAGGGACGGCTTGGAAGTTTTACAGGAAGTGAAAACTATTCAGCCCGATTTGCCGGTTTTGATGTTAAGTATTTATGCCGAAGAATTATATGCAATTAGAGCATTAAAACTTGGTGCTGCTGGCTATCTTTCAAAAACAAGTGCATCAAACGAATTGATTACAGCCATTAGGAGTGTGGCCGATGGAAAAAAATACATACCAGAATCAGTAGTAGAAAATCTTGTGCATAACATTAATACAGATAAAGATAAACCATTGCATCATCAGTTGTCGAACCGTGAGATGGAGGTTATGCGTTTGTTGGCCGAAGGTTATACTTTAAAAAAGATGGCCGATCAGTTATGCCTTAGTCCACAAACTATAAGTACTTACCGCGAGAGGATCCTTACAAAACTAAACCTGACAACAACGTCAGAAATAATTCGCTATGCTTTTATGGAAGGACTTGTAAAAAAGAATATTTCGAAGTTGAAGTAAAATGTCCTTTTGATAAATCTGATTGAACTGTTCATTACAGCATGCAACTTTTAAAATAAAACAGTCTGTCATAAAAAACACTACAAAACATTCATATTTTCAACTATTGTTTTCCTTTTTTAAAAACTCCAATTTAGTACTCAATTTATTATTCAAATTCTGAAGGCTCAAAATATGGCAGCAGATGAAATGTTAAATGAATTTTTAATCGAGTGCAACGAAAGCCTTAACCAGCTTGATAACGATCTCGTAATCTTTGAAGAAGATCCATCTTCTCAAGAGATCCTGGCAAGTATTTTCAGGACATTTCACACAATAAAAGGTTCTTCGGGTTTTCTTGCATTAAATAAATTAGAAACAATTAGCCATAAAGGAGAAAACCTTTTAAGTTTAATCAGGGAAAATAAAATTGCAGTTGACAGGGACATTATTAACGTTTTATTTTTGCTTGTCGATGCAATTCGGGAGATAATTTTAAACCTCAGCAATAAGGGAACAGAAGGCGAAAATAATTACGAAGTTTTATTGCAAAAGCTTGAACAACTCCAAGCCAGTGAGAAAGATGTGCCAGCGAAAATTATGGCACCGAAAAATGATGAGGGCGCAATTTTAGAGAAAGTAGATGCATTAAAAGAGAATGTCGAGAACCTTTCTGGAATTACAGATACCAAGATAAGGGTAGATGTCAGCACACTCGATTCGTTAATGAACCTTGTGGGAGAATTGGTCTTGGCCCGCAACCGGATTATGCAGTTTAAAGTTAGCGAAGACACCGCTTATTTATCATCAACTCATAAACTGAACCTGGTAACCTCCGAACTGCAAACGGTAATTATGAAAACCAGGCTCCAGGAAATAAACAATATCTGGAGCAAGTTTCATCGAATGGTAAGGGATTTGGCGGTAGCCAAGAAAAAATCTGTCAACCTTGTTTTAGAAGGAAAAGAAACTGAACTTGACAGGACTATTATTGAGGCAATAAACGATCCCCTGGTACACCTTGTACGAAATTCGATTGACCATGGAATTGAAACTCCTGCACAAAGGAGAAAAAATGGTAAGCCTCCAATGGGTACTTTACGTTTAAGTGCGTTTCATGAAGGTGGACAGGTAAACATTGAAATATTTGACGATGGTGCCGGCATCGATCCGGAAAAGATAAAAGAAAAGGCTATTTCGAAAGGAATAATCAGTATTGAAAAAGCAGCACAGCTTTCTCCTCAGGAATCTATTAACCTTATTTTTAAATCGGGGTTTTCAACAGCAAAAACGGTTACCAACATTTCCGGGCGGGGCGTTGGGATGGACATTGTAAAAACCAACATCGAAAAAATTGGTGGCAGCATCGAAATTCACAGTAAGCCCGGCGAGAACTCATTTGTACGTATAAAAATACCACTTACCCTGGCAATTGTACCGGCTTTAATAGTTAGCAGTGGTATCCAAAAATATGCGATTCCCCAACTGAACCTCCTCGAATTGGTGCGGCTTGAACTGGACGATAATAAAACTCAAATAGAGATGGTCCATAATGCCCCTGTTTTCAGGTTAAGGGGCAAGTTGTTACAAATTATTTATTTAGACAGGATATTTAGAGAAGGCTCAGGCAAAAATGGTACCCACCAATTAAATGGCAACAAAAAAACTTTAAATATTGTTGTGCTAAAATCTGGTAATCATGAGTTTGGGCTGGTTGTAGATGAGGTTCACAATACCCAGGATATTGTTGTAAAATCGCTCGGTAAAAAGCTGAAAAATATAAATTACTTTTCTGGCGCAACCATTTTAGGAGATGGTGCCATTGCCCTGATATTAGATATTTTAGGAATTGGTCATAATAACAACATTATCAGCGATGTTTTACACAAAGATGACTCCGGCGCTAAAACGAAATCTAATATCCAGAAACTAAATGTAGAAAAACAAACCCTGTTGCTAATTTCCGATTTAATGGATAATCAAATGGCAATTCCTTTAAATACAGTTGCACGCCTTGAAGAATTCCTTTGTTCTAAAATAGAAATATCAGGAAACAAAGCTTTCATTCAATACAGGAATAAAATTTTACCGCTAATTGTACTTTCAAATGTATTTATCGAGGATGAATTAAAAAAAGAACCACCTGAAAAGTTTCTGGAAAACAAAGAAACATTAAAAGTTGTGGTGGTTAAGCTTAAATCGGGGAAAAGTTTCGGAATTATTGTGGACAAAATAATTGACATTTTAGAAACTGAAATCATTGATAAAGGCCCTGCCCCACGAAAGGGTGTACTCTATACTTTTGTTATGAAAAAGCATATAACCGAAATGATTGATTTTGATAATATAGTTAATAAAGTTGAATCGCAACTGATTGCTATCGGTACCAATTGATAAAAATAATTATGGAAGGGGGACATCAATATTGCACATTTTATCTCGACAAAACATTTTTTGGTATTCAGGTCGATCGGGTACAGGAAATTATACGTTTTCAGGAAATGGCCATTGTACCAATGAGCCCCGATATTGTTAAGGGCTTAATAAATTTGAGAGGGCAGATTATTACAGGGATAGATCTTCGAAAATGTTTGGATTTCAATACGGAATATGCCAATAAAAAACCAATGAACGTAATTGTAAAGTCAGGCGCCGAAGCCTTCAGTTTGCTGGTTGACCGTATTGGCGATGTCCTGGATTTATCGGAAGATTTAAGGGAGAATAAACCCGACACCCTTTCGGGAAAGGTAAGGGATCTAATTTCTGATGTTTACAAATTAGAGAATAAACTTCTTTTGGTATTAGACATCGATAAAATAATTGATCTTTAATTTAGTTAACACATTTAAATTAAATACTTTGACAAAGGCTATAACCATATCATTTACAAATTACAAAGGTGGAACAGGCAAAACTACAACCTGTATTAATGTTGCAGGTTATCTGGCAAAAACGGGAAAAAAAGTTTTGGTTATTGATCTCGATCCACAAGCTAATTCAACGGCGGCTTTAGGAATCGACAAAAGTGATTTGCGATATACTGTTTTTGATGCACTGCTATATAAAAGCAGGAATAACCCTAAAATATCGATAAAAAAGACAATTCTATATACCGATTTTAAGAATCTGTTTATTGTCCCTTCCGATTTAGGTTTATGCGAAGCAGAATATAGTATGCAGTCTGCCAAAAATAGTTCTTTAATATTGGATAGATGTCTTGATGAAGTCCGCGATTTATTTGATTATATTTTAATCGATACTTCGTCAGGCCCAAGCTTCTTAATGATCAACAGCCTGATGTCGGCAGATAAAATTATTATCCCAATTGATTCGAGCCTGTATTCTTTAGATGCACTCGAAAGTATCAAAATTTTTTACAATAAGATTAAAAAAGGGAGCAAACATAATATCGACGAATTTATAATCGTATTTAACAGATTTAAAGGGCGCGGTTTTTTAAAGAAATTTTCTGACACATTATTTAATGAGCCATCATTTAATCAATATTTAATTGATAAAGTAAAAATCGATTTCTATATCAAAGAATCTAAAGATGTGGTTATTTCCCAATTTAATAAAACACCAATCTCAGATTTGTCTTACAAACCAAAAGTTGGTAAAGTATATCAAAGTATTGCAAATTATATTATTGAAAAATCAAGATAAATAATCTTTAAATCATATTCGCTATGAAATGGAAAAAAACTATACAAGATCGCAAGCCAGGTAATATCACCTATTTCGATGACAAAAATGGGACATTAGATGATTTGCCCGAAAATAATTTTAGGTCAAATAAAAAAGAAGGTTATACAAATTCAGTTAATGAATCGCAAAACGAAAATATTAAGAATGCCCTAAAAGCATTAAATGAAGGAGATTTGTCTGTCAGGCTTGAGCCGGACGAAGATTGCGATAGGTTAATAGCCAATGAGTTCAATACACTTGTTTCTATATTTCAGAACTTAAATTCTGAAGTTGAAAGTGTAAGTAAATCTGTTGGGCTGGATGGTGATTTTGATAAAAGGATATCTCTAAAATCTGACAAAGGGATTTGGGGCAATTTTGAGGGTTCAGTAAATAACCTCATTACTAATATGGCCAAACCTACTTATGAAATTGGAAGGGTCGTTAGTGCTGTTGCAAACGGTGAACTCGATTCTAAGATGGATTTAATAATTGGGGGGAAGAAATTAAAAGGTGAATATCTTGAAATTGGCAATATTGTTAACACAATGGTCGATCAGTTGAATGCTTTTTCAAGCGAGGTATCGCGCGTTGCAAAAGAAGTTGGTACAGATGGGATACTTGGAGGTCAGGCTAAAGTAGAGGGCGTTAGGGGAACATGGAAAGTTTTAACTAACAATGTTAATTTTATGGCAGCCAACCTCACCACCCAGGTAAGGAATATTGCCGAAGTAAACACGGCAGTTGCCAATGGCGACCTAACCAAAAAAATCACTATCGATGCCAGGGGCGAAATCCTTGAGTTAAAAGATACCATCAATGTAATGGTCGATCAGTTAAATTCTTTCTCCGGCGAGGTTATCCGTGTGGCAACCGAAGTTGGCACCGAGGGCAAACTTGGCGGGCAGGCAAAAGTAGAAGGTGTTTCCGGGACCTGGCAGGTACTCACAAATACGGTAAACGGTCTTGCGGCCAATTTAACATCGCAGGTACGTAGCATTGCCGAAGTAAACACGGCAGTTGCCAATGGCGATTTGTCGAAAAAAATTACCATCGATGCCAGTGGCGAGGTCCTTGAGCTGAAGAATACTATTAATACAATGGTCGATCAATTGAACGCATTTGCAGGGGAGGTAACCCGTGTTGCAAAAGAAGTTGGTACCGACGGTGTACTTGGTGGGCAGGCCAAAGTAGAAGGAGTTGGCGGCACCTGGAAAGACCTGACCGACAATGTTAATTTTATGGCAGCCAACCTAACCACCCAGGTACGTAACATTGCCGAAGTAAACACGGCAGTTGCAAATGGCGACCTGACCAAAAAAATTACCATCGATGCCAAAGGCGAAATCCTTGAGTTAAAAGATACCATCAATGTAATGGTCGATCAGTTAAATGCTTTCTCCGGCGAGGTTATCCGTGTGGCAACCGAAGTTGGCACCGAGGGCAAACTTGGCGGGCAGGCAAAAGTAGAAGGTGTTTCCGGGACCTGGCAGGTACTCACAAATACGGTAAACGGTCTTGCGGCCAATTTAACATCGCAGGTACGTAGCATTGCCGAAGTAAACACGGCAGTTGCCAATGGCGATTTGTCGAAAAAAATTACCATCGATGCCAGTGGCGAGGTCCTTGAGCTGAAGAATACTATTAATACAATGGTCGATCAATTGAACGCATTTGCAGGGGAGGTAACCCGTGTTGCAAAAGAAGTTGGTACCGACGGTGTACTTGGTGGGCAGGCCAAAGTAGAAGGAGTTGGCGGCACCTGGAAAGACCTGACCGACAATGTTAATTTTATGGCAGCCAACCTAACCACCCAGGTACGTAACATTGCCGAAGTAAACACGGCAGTTGCAAATGGCGACCTGACCAAAAAAATTACCATCGATGCCAAAGGCGAAATCCTTGAGTTAAAAGATACCATCAATGTAATGGTCGATCAGTTAAATGCTTTCTCCGGCGAGGTTATCCGTGTGGCAACCGAAGTTGGCACCGAGGGCAAACT
>JABGRN010000125.1:10235-11446 GCA_018648265.1 Prolixibacteraceae bacterium
TAGAAGGAGTTGGCGGCACCTGGAAAGACCTGACCGACAATGTTAATTTTATGGCGGATAGTTTGACCGGGCAGGTACGTGATATTGCTTATGTTATTAAAGCAGTCGCTGAAGGCGATTTAACCAAAAAAATCACAGCACTGGCCAAAGGGGAAATACTTGATCTGAAAGTTATTATCAACACAATGGTTGATAAGCTTAATGAATTTTCATCGGAAGTAAACAGGCTTGCAAAAGAAGTTGGTACAGAAGGTAAATTAGGGAGCCAGGCACATGTAAAAGATGTTGAGGGCGACTGGAAAGAGCTTACCTACAACGTTAACTTAATGGCCGCCAATTTAACGGAACAGGTAAAAGATATCAATAAAGTGGCAAAAACACTTGGCTTGTCATCTGAAAACCTTAAAGGTGTAAGCGAAAAAATGGTTGGTAATTCGAATGAAACTACAACACAGGCAGGTTCTGTATCTAAAACTTCGGAAGATGTAAACAAAAATGTTGATGCAGTGGCAACAGCATCTGAGCAAATGACTTCAAGTATAAAGGAAATTGCAATAAATGCAACTAATGCAACGAAAGTAGCTGTTCAGGCGGTTGATATGGCAAATAAAACTAACAAGACAATTTCGAAATTGGGAGAAAGTAGCAAGGAAATTGGAAATGTTATCAATATAATTATATCTATTGCTGAACAAACAAACTTATTGGCGCTGAATGCAACCATCGAAGCAGCAAGGGCTGGTGAAGCAGGTAAAGGCTTTGCTGTTGTTGCCAACGAAGTAAAAGAGCTGGCAAAAGAAACGGCAAGTGCCACCGAAGATATTAGTAAAAATATCGAAACAATCCAGACAGATACAAAAAGTGCCGTTGAAATTATTGGTGAAATTTCAAAAATTATTAATCAAATAAATGATATTCAAAATACCATTGCTACGGCAGTTGAGGAGCAAACGGTAACAACCAACGAAATTGCCCAAAATGCCGATAAAGCAGCAAAAGGGGTAACCGGAATCACAAATAATATTACTGCTGTAGCTAAAGCTTCGCAGGAAACTACCGAGGGAGCAGTTGATACGCAAAAAGCGGCTGCAGAAATGGCCCAACTTGCCGCTCAGTTAGATAAGCTTGTAGGACAATTTGTATTCTAAAATATTGTTTTTTAGTTCAATGTGAAAACCCACGTTCTTTGAACGTGGTCAGAGAAGTTTTAC
>JABGRN010000021.1:0-52877 GCA_018648265.1 Prolixibacteraceae bacterium
TCTCCTGCAAGACAACTTCGGTGGGTCGGTTGCTCGTTTGCAACTTCCACCATCTTAATTACAGCATGCAATGAATGTTTATTGCCGTTCATTGCTTCTCGGCACACTACGTGTAATGCTGGATTAAAAGTACGAAACTTTCAAAACCACAAGGAGCCAATTCGTTTATTCATAATTTCATGTTTTCCGTCAATCCGCCAGCTGGCTGACGAATTGGCGGTGTTGCAACAACGAGCCGCAGTACAAAACACCGCTGAAACCCGCATTACAAATGACACTTTGTTATGCCGTCGTGTTTTTAATTTTACGGATAATTCGTTTTTGGCTTTTTAGCTTCTGGTTTTAGATTAAATCTATTAATATCATTAAATTTTCTTTTACAATTTCGATTAGGTTTTTAGGTAAGGCTCCAACTTTTTTTACCAGTCGTTTATTATCAATTGCCCTAACTTGGTCAATCATTACATCACAATTTTGATGTAAATTTGCTTCTCCTTTTTTTAAATGAACTCTTAAAATTTCTGAATCTTTTTTAACATTTGTGGTTATAGGACAAATAATTGTTGATGGATGCGGTATTTGATTTAGAAGATTTGTTTGAACAATTAGTACTGGTCTTGTTTTTCCAGCTTCCGTTCCAATTTGTGGATTTAAATCTGCAATCCAGATTTCATATTGTTTAATCGACATAATCAATCTCCTCAAAATCTTTTAATACAGCCATCGACTCAGATTTTACTAAATCAGATTCTTTCTTAAGTTTTTTTTCTAAAATCGTACGTTTTTGCATTCGGTTATAATAATCAATAGCATCGTTAATATACCTGTTCCGTGGTTTTTTAATTTTTGAAAGAATCTTTTCAGTTTCTCTAAAGATTGAATCATCTATTTTTAATGATACAGTTTTCATATATATTCTTTTAAGTGATATCACAAAAGTATATTATATAAGTATATTAAAAAAGTATATGTTTGTTTTTGTTTCAACATGCGGCCTAACGGTTGGTACATGTTGCGGAGCGGATTTCGTAGAGCATTCCTGTCCGCGAGGACGGAAATGCGATGCGAGAGCCGCAGTTGCTAACCGCACCAACCCCGCTCTGAAATATGTACTTTGTTGTACAACGTTTTTAATTTACATCTTCAGTTTCTTTATTTCCCAGTTCTTTAATAAACTCAAAAGGTTTGCCTTGTTCGTTCCAACATTTAGTTACAACAGATTGGGCGTGTATTATGTCTTTATTTTTAGATTGATGACTTTGTTTATGAAGTATTGTTCGACAAGGTTTTATAGATTCAATTGACGATTCTTTTTCCTTATAAACACCTAGTCTGGTCGTTTGATAGAAGATTCCATTCCTTGCATATATCTGACTATATATTTCACCTTTGTCAAAAACCTTTTTAAGGTTGAAACTTTTACAAAACACGTTACTTTGTGGATGCACAAATGGAAAGCTTTCGCGAATAATAAATGGTCCACCACGCTCTTTTGAAAAACTTATAATTACGTCAAGGTCGTATATTGTATAAGTTCCGTTATTACGTACCATAGGTAAAATAGAACCTTCTGAATTTATCCCATAACTTATTGAAGGATATGCGTCTCCGCCAGTATATGAAGTATGTAAATCTTTTGTAGTTGCGGGATAACCACCACTTGATTTAAATTTTAAATATGAAATTGGAAAATATGCTCTAAAAACACTTTCTAGTGACGGATTTGTGATTAACTCGTTTTGAATAATTCCTTTGTCCAGATAATCAACAATGATTTTATCATTTAATCCTTTTAATGTATCAGCAAGGCCTGAACTTGGCAAGGTAGAATAAAAGCCGAAAAATCCATCTGCTTTAAATTTTTCAACTCTGTCGCGAATATTGATTTCATCATTTACTCCAACCGACTTCCCAGAATGAGCATAATGTTTAGCGCTTAAAATCCAGATTCTTTGACTGCTTTTTCGAATTCCTGAAAGTGTTTCAGATATAATCAAATCTTTTCCTCCATCTTGACCTCTATCAGGGTGTGAAACAATTGTAAATCCAATGGCTTCAATAAAATCTCGAGCAAATAATTCAAATTGGTCTTGATTCCCATCAGAAGAATTTGCAGGATTAATTTCGGTAAAGTCTATCATTTATGTTAGTTTTTAAATGTTGCACAACTTATTTATCTGTAAAACAAAGTTATCTCATATTTCATCCTTTTATAAATATTCTTCACCTTTAGTTATTCAAATATCCTCATCTTCTTCAAAAAACTTCCTATTAAAATTTACCAGAAAAAGTTTTTCTGTTGGCCGTGTAAACGCTGTGTACAACCAGCGGTAATATTCTGTATCGAGCATTTCCCTGGTCAGGTAACCGTGGTCGATAAAAACTGCTTTCCACTGGCCACCCTGTGCTTTGTGGCAAGTTAAAGCGTAGGCATACTTAACCTGCAAGGCGTTGAAATAAGGATTCTCTTTCACTTTTTTCCAACGGTTACGCTTATTTTTAATGTCGGCGTAATCTTCCGAAACCGCATCAAAAAGCTGACGGTTTTGTTCCTGCGAAAACGATGCCGTTTCAATCGACAAAGTTTCGAGAAAAATTTTACAGTCGAGCTCCACATTTTTGTAATCGACAAAATTAAGGCAAACATTGGCAAAACGAAATCCATACAGCTCTTCGTAACCATAAATATTTACAACTTCAGCAATATCGCCATTGGCAATAAAATCGAGTTCCATGTCTTCATCAATTAAAAAGTAATTGTTTTTTACTACCATTAAAAGATCGCCCTTTTCAATTTCATTCTCTTTGTACAAAATGGAGCCGCGAATACCTTTGTTGTACAAATTGGCACGTTTATTCGAACGGGTAACTACGGTAGTTTCAAAAATTCCATATTTATCGTAACAGGTAGATATATTTTCAATTAATTCCGCTCCGGCAATTTTTTCTACATCAGGGAAAGAATTCATTTCTATAGGAAAAAAACCACTGTTGACTTGATTTTCTCTAATTCGGTTCCTGATTTGCGTAGCATTAAAAAGTACCCCGGACCCCTCTGCCTGCCTTACCACTTCTTTTAATTCAAATTCAGCTACACCAAATCCAAAATTTTCAAGTGTTGCCATTTCCAATGCAGGACTGATATTTAAACCCACGGGGGGCAACTGGGCAGTGTCACCCACAAGTACTAACCTGCAATTTTCGCCCGAATACACATATTCCAGTAAATCGTCGAGTAGTTTTCCACTCCCAAAAACAGAATTTTCATTTAAGGCATTTGAAATCATCGAAGCTTCATCAACAATAAAATAAGTATTTTTATAAAGGTTTTTATCAAGAACAAATTTCCCTATGCCATCGGTTGTAGTTTTTTGCCGGTATATTTTTTTATGAATGGTAAAAGCTGTCATACCCGTGTAACCGGCCATTACTTTCGCGGCCCTTCCGGTCGGGGCCATTAAAACAGAACGAATTTTTAGAGCTGTTAAACTTTGCGTTAACGAAAAAATCATTGTGGTTTTCCCTGTACCGGCATACCCTTTTATTAAAAATATTTCGTCTGGTTCATCAGAAAAAATATAAGCCGACAAACCCTCGATTAATCGTGACTGACAACCGGTCGGTATAAAAGCCAGATTTTGCGTCAACAATACTTTTAAATGATTTTTAATCATAACTGTTTAAAATAACATTCGCGAAAGGAAAGTAATTTATTTTTTTTTATAAATTTGCAAACAAACGAAATAAACTTATTAAAATTATAAAAATGAAAACCGGGATTCAGATTTTACTTTTTATTGCAGCAATTGTGTTGGCCTATTTTATTTATCAAAGTATCCAGCGGCCACTCGATTTTGAAAAAGCTAAAGACGATAGATACGAGGCTACCATTGAAAAGTTAAAAGATATTCGAAAAGCTCAGTTAGAATATAGAAACGTTTACGGAAAATTTACCGGAAGTTGGGATACATTAATCAATTTTGTAGTTAACGATTCAGTAAAAAATGTACGTAAAATTGGCGAATTGACAGACAGTATGATTGAAGCAAACATTACGGAAAAAAAGGCTATTCAAATGGGATTGCTTATTCGCGACACAATTAGGGAAAGTGTAATGGATGTAATTTTTAACGGTTCATACGATGCAGAAAACCTAAGATATGTACCTGTTTCAGACACTGTTGCCGAATTTCATTTGGGTGCCGCAATTATCACAACCGGATCGGGTATTAAAGTTCCTGTTTTTGAGGCTAAAGCACATAACAACTTAATTTTAAGGAAACTGGACAGGCAGCTAATTATTAACCTGAATGCAACCCGCAGGGCCAATGAAAAATATCCTGGCTTAAGAGTTGGTTCGCTCACCGAAACTGTAAACAATGCAGGAAACTGGGAGTAAACCAAATGTATGAATTGATTACCGATAAAACTTTTGATTTAAAAAATACAATCGAATATAAATTATCCATCCAGGTTAGCCTGGGTGGATTTTCTTTTTCTGTTGTAAACCCTGAAGAAAACCGTTTGCTGGCCCTCAAAAACTCGCCCCTCAAAATTAGCAACGAAACTTTTATTGCACGTAGGTTTAGCGAATGGATTGAATCGGAAGAAATCCTGCAACAAAAGTTTGGCGAAATGCAGATAATAGTTTCTACCAAAAATTTCACGACAGTCCCCGAAGATTTTTATTTAACTGAAAACAGCAAAAAACTAACAGGGCTTTTTTGGGAAACCGACAAAGACACAAAAATTATTGAAAATAAAATTGATCCATTTAAACTGCATTTGCTTTTCGCTGTGCCAAACCAACTTGCAAGTTCAATTCAAAGTTCATTTGACAATTGCTCATTTTTGCACCCGGTGAAAAAAATCTGTGAACAAACCCCTGATTTTATAAGTGAAAATGGAGTAATTTTATTATTCGATGCTAACAGTTTTTACATTATTGTTTTCAATAAAAACAACTTTTTAATGGCCAACAGTTTTAATATAACATCTGCCAACGACATTTTGTACTATGTTTTAACATCAATAAAACAACTGGAAATTGATGCCGGGAAAACCCAATTGTTTTTTGCAGGGCAATTGTTTCAAAAAGAAGAAACTGAAAACAAATTAAAAGATTATTTCAAATCTGTCAAACTATTAAATCCGGGTTCGTCGTTAAAGTTCAACCCTGAGTTTTTTAATCAGCCTTTGTACCAGTATATTTCCATACTATAATAAAAAAATGAGGATTTCTGGGGGAAAATATAAAAGCCGGGCATTTAAGCCAAATAAAAAATTTGCTGCCCGACCTACCACCGACCTGGCCAAAGAGGGGCTTTTTAATATTCTTGAAAATCGCTATGATTTTGAAGGAAAAACAGTGCTCGATTTATTTTCCGGAACCGGGAGTATTGGTTACGAATTTATTAGCCGTGGATGTAAAGAAGTTACTTTTGTTGAAAAAAACTTTAATCATTTCCGTTTTATCCAGGAAGTTATAAAGAACTTAAAAATTGAAAATGCGCGTTTAATAAAAGGCGATGTGTTTAAATTTGTGTTTAAATTTACTGGCAAATTCGATTTTGTTTTTGCCGATCCTCCTTTCGATTTGCCGTGGTTACAGGAAATACCAAAAGCAATTTTCGATGCTGACATTCTAAACGAAAAGGGGCTTTTTATATTAGAACATCCAAAAAACTTCGAATTTTCAAGGCATCAGAATTTCAGGGAATTGCGAAATTATGGTAAAGTTAATTTCAGTTTTTTTGAAGTTTAAAAGAGCTATTATTTTTTGTAATAAATGAAAATTGACTCAATTAGGCAAGAATACAAATTTTCCGAATTATCTGAGAAGATTAATACAAACCCGATAAAATTATTCAAAAAATGGCTAAACGAAGCTATTGAATCTGAAGTTGCGTATCCAACAGCCATGTCGGTTTCTACTTTTGGAACCGATGGTTTTCCTCAATCGCGGATTGTTTTGCTGAAGTTTTTCGACAAACATGGTTTTGTGTTTTTCACCCATTACAATAGCGAAAAAGGAAGGTCGATTTATAAAAACCCGGCGGTTGGCTTACATTTTTTTTGGCCCGAATTAGAACGCCAGGTCCGGATTTCGGGTATTGCAGAAAAAACAAAAACTGAGGTGTCTGAGAAATATTTTCTGTCGCGTCCAGAATCAAGCCAAATTGGGACCTGGGTTTCAGAACAGAGTAAAGAAATACCATCGCGAAAGTTTCTCGACAATCGTTTCATTGAACTTAGTAAACAATTTAAAAATCAGGTTCCACCAAAACCAGAATCGTGGGGAGGTTACCTTATAAAACCCGAAAAAATAGAATTTTGGCAAGGCCGGGAAAACCGCCTTCACGACCGAATTCTTTTTGAAAAGCATGATAAAATCTGGGAAATAAAAAGGTTGGCTCCCTAATTTTTGGACTGAAGTGCTAAATAAAAATAGTTAAATAAAAAGGATCAATAGTAGTCAACTAAAATTTAAAATAGGATCTACCAACTTCCACCAGCGCCACCGCCACCAAAACCTCCTCCACCGAAGCCACCAAAACCTCCGCTTCCTGAAGAAAAATTACCAAACGAACCTCCGCTTGAACGTCCTCCTGACATCATTCCCATGGCTAACCAGAATGGCAAACTTCTTCCAGGAGAATAAAATCTTCGTTTTCGTCCTCTTCCAAAAACAGAAAATATTAACACAAACATTATTACGAAAAAAGGAATAACTGAACCTCCGCCACCAACATTTTGTTGGTATTGTTCCGCGGTATATTCTTCACGCGAAATTTCCATTATTACTTTTATCCCGCTTGCCAGTCCACTGAAATAATCGTTTTGTTTAAAATAAGGGATCATTTCGTTATCGATGATTGTGCCGTTTACAACTGCATCGGGCAAAACACCTTCCAATCCGTAACCGGTGGCAATAAAAACCTGACCATTACTATTTCCTGTTTTAGGTTTCAACAGGACAACAATTCCGTTGTCTTTTCCTTTTTGTCCAACGCCCCATTTTTCGCCTAACTGAAATGCATATTCTCCCGGATCGTTCCCTTCCAAATCGGCAACAGTAACAACTACAATTTGAGTTGAACTCTCGCGGGCAAACTGTACCAGTGCACTTTCTAACTGACTATTTTCATTGCTGTTTAAAACGCCGGCAAAATCGTTAACCAATTTTGGAGGATTTGGACGCTCAGGAATTTCGGCTTGTACAATTATTGTAAAACTGAAAACTGCTACTAATATTATTATTAATTTCTTCATTATTTATTTGTTTTCGCCAAATGATATTTCATCTGATAATTCATTTACATCATCATCTTGATACGGAAAATGCGCTTGTAATTGTTCTCCTGCTTTTACAATTCCTTCTGCCAATCCTTCAGAAAAAAGTCCTTCCTTGAATTTTTCCAGCATCTCATTTTTTATACTTTCCCAAAAATCTCCAGGTACTTTCTGATTAATACCTGCATCGCCCAAAATGGCAAATTTGTGATCTTCAACCGCCAAATAAAATAAAACCCCGTTACGAAGTTCCGTTTTATGAATTTCTAATTTCTCGAAAACATAAGCTGCCTGATCCAATACATCACCTTTACATTTCGATTCGATGTGAACACGAATTTCGCCTGAAGTATTTGTTTCGGCTACACGAATTGCATTTGTTATTTGCAGCTTGTTTTCTTCTGTAAAATATTTCTGAACACTCATTTTTTGTATTTTTAATTATCTATTTATTTCGTCAGAATATTTATTATTGCAATCCTGACTCTCCCTCTTCTCTTTCTCAATGATTTGAGAGGGGCAATTGGAACGAATTTCAATCAAGATGAGTTTACAAAATAATAACTGAAATCCCAATGAACAAGTTCATATTTATTAAAATTGAACTTCGGGAGCTGTTTCTGCACCTTGCTGTGCTTCAAAATAGGTTTTCTTTTCAAAACCAAACCAACCCGAATAAATCAATTGCGGAAATTTCCGAATGTAAGAATTATAAGTTTGAGTAGTTTCGTTGAATTTCCTTCGTTCAACTGCAATCCGGTTTTCTGTGCCTTCTAACTGTGCTTGCAAATCCAAAAAACTCTGATTGGCTTTTAAGTCGGGATATCGTTCAACAACCACCATTAATTTACTCAATGCCGATGACAAACCTGCCTGAGCCTGATTAAATTGCTGAATGGCCTGAGGTGATAAATTCGTAGGGTCGATATTTACAGAAGTGGCTTTCGAACGAGCCTCGATTACCCCAGTTAAAGTTTCCTGTTCGTGTGCTGCATAACCTTTTACAGTATTCACCAAATTTGGTATTAAATCGGCACGACGTTGGTAAACATTTTCAACTTGTGCCCACGACGAAGTAACAGCTTCATCCATGTCAACCATTTTGTTGTAGCCGCAACTTGAAAACAAAAAACCGCTTATTACGGCCAAAATTACTATGAATATTTTTTTCATTTTTTATTAAAATTATTGATTGATTGCAAATATTCTAAAAATGTGTTAAAAATCAGTGCTAAATTCGGGGAAAGGCAATAATTTGCCGCTGTATTTCATTTAACAAGAGATAAAGTAAAAAATGAGACATTCAGTAGAAAATTTCAGTAGTGCAATTTTAGAAGGGATTCCAAATTATTTACCCGCAAAAAAACCCTATAATTTAGAAGCAAATCATGCACCGAAAAGAAAAGATATTCTTACCCTCAAAGAAAAAAAACTGGCTCTTAAAAATGCTTTACGTTACTTCCCGGCTCAATTACATGCCGACCTGGCTCCCGAATTTTTAGATGAATTAAACCGTTTCGGAAGAATATACATGTACCGTTTTCAGCCGGAATATAAAATTCATGCGCGACCGATTAACGAATATCCAGCCAATTCTGTGCAAGCTGCTTCAATAATGTTAATGATTCAAAACAATCTCGATCCGGCAGTTGCACAACATCCACACGAATTAATTACTTATGGTGGAAATGGCGCTGTTTTTCAAAACTGGGCGCAGTATTTATTGACAATGAAATATCTGGCAGAAATGACAGATGAGCAAACCTTAGTTATGTATTCCGGCCACCCGATGGGATTGTTTCCTTCGCATAAAAATGCTCCGCGAGTTGTGGTAACTAATGGAATGGTTGTTCCTAACTATTCAACGCGCGATGATTATGAAAAAATGAATGCGCTGGGTGTTTCACAATACGGACAAATGACTGCCGGTTCGTACATGTACATCGGGCCACAAGGAATTGTGCACGGAACTACAATTACAGTTATGAACGCTGCACGATTGCATTCGCCGGGCGATTTTGCCGGAAAAATTTTTGTAACCAGCGGACTTGGAGGAATGTCGGGTGCACAAGCAAAAGCAACAGTAATTGCGGGAATGATTTGTGTGGTTGGCGAAATTAATCCGAAGGTAGTAGAAACGCGTTATAAACAAGGTTGGGTAGATGAAGTTTTTACTAATTTAGATATTCTAACAACTCGCATTCAAAAAGCTCAAAAAAACAAAGAAGCAGTTTCGCTTGCCTACGAGGGAAATATTATTGATTTGTGGGAGAAATTGGCTGAACAAAATATCAAAATTGAATTGGGTTCTGACCAAACATCTTTGCATAATCCATTTGCAGGAGGTTATTATCCTGCAAAAATGTCGTTGGAAGAATCAAATAAAATGATGGCTGAACAACCTGAACTTTTTAAAGAAAAAGTTTATGAATCGCTACGAAGGCAAGTTTCTGCAATAAATAAAATGGCAAAAAACGGAATGTATTTCTGGGATTATGGAAATGCTTTTTTGTTGGAAGCAAGCAGAGCTGGCGCAGAAATTACAAATTCTGAAGGCGATTTTATTTACCCATCGTATGTGCAAGATATTATGGGGCCACTTTTTTTCGATTACGGATTTGGTCCGTTTCGCTGGGTTTGTACTTCTGGCAAAGCAGTGGATTTGGAAAAAACAGATAAAATTGCTGCCGCTGTTTTAATGGAACTGGCTGAAAATGCGCCCGATGAAATTTCGCAACAAATGCAGGATAATATTCACTGGATAAAAGAGGCGGGAAAAAACAATTTGGTTGTTGGTTCGCAAGCCCGGATTTTATACGCAGACTGCAACGGACGAACCAAAATTGCCTTAGCATTTAACGATGCAATACAATCGGGAGAAATATCTGCACCCATTGTTTTGGGTCGCGATCACCACGATGTTTCGGGAACAGATTCGCCATACCGGGAAACTTCTAATATTTACGACGGATCGAGTTTTACCGCCGACATGGCGGTGCAAAATTTTGTTGGCGATGGTTTCCGGGGAGCAACCTGGGTTTCGTTGCACAACGGTGGCGGAGTTGGTTGGGGCGAAGTAATTAACGGTGGTTTTGGAATGACAATTGACGGCTCAAAAGAAGCGGAATCAAGAATAGAAATGATGTTGCATTGGGATGTAAACAATGGCATTTCGCGGAGAAGTTGGGCACAAAACAAACCGGCAAAATTTGCTATTCAACAAGCAATGAAAGAAAATAAAAAATTGAAAGTTACTTTGCCAAGTGAGGCGGATGATAAGTTTTTAGATAGATTGTTTTAATTTTTGTGGAGTAAAGAACAAATAAAAATTAGGGGATAATAAAAGATCATTCTTCTTCAAACATCATTGAATAAGGGCGTTCAATTTCTGTCTGCAATTCACTAATACCAATATTTCTACTTTTGCGAATGTATTCTCTTCCATCGAAAAAAACCAAAATAGTTGGTGCGGCAAAAACCTGGTTTTGAGCTGCAACTTCCGGTAATTTATCCGACTTTATATAAACCATTTTAATTTTAGGGAATTCGTCCTGAATTAAATCATCAACTTTGGGTTTTAAAACCTTACAAACATTACAAGCTTCGGTTGAAAAATAACCCAGCAATGCCGGTTCTTTTTCCTTTAATTCTAAAAACTCTTCGAATGATTTTATTTCAACAAACATTTTTGTCTAATTTTAATATTGCCCGGTACTCAACATTACCAAAGTACAGGCCTCAATAACTTCAATCCCTTTGTTCTCCAACACTTCAGCTAATTCGTTGTTTTCAGCACCCGGATTAAAAATAACTCTTTTGGGTTTTAATTCCACCAACTTATTATAATATTCCAATTGTCGTTTCTCGCCAACATACATTGTAACTGTATGAATATTTTTTGTTCCCGGAAATTCAGTTTGAATTTTAATATCTGCAATATTCCCTTTTCGTTTTGCCAATGCAACAACTTCGTTTCCATGTTTTTGTAAGGAGTGAATTGCCAGGTACGAATAACGAGCCGGATTCATACTTGCCCCAATAACCAAAGTTCGCTTGTTTTCCATTTTACGATTTTTTCAGCAGAACAATCGCACTGGCAGAAATCCCTTCCTCGCGACCTTCGAAACCTAATTTTTCGGTAGTTGTAGCTTTTACTGAAATTTGGTCAACATCAATTTCCAAAACAGCAGCCATAATTATTTCCATTTCAGGAATAAACGGTTTTAATTTGGGTTGCTGAGCACTTATTGTAGAATCGATATTTACAATCTCGTACCCTTTTTGCTTAACCAAATCATACGATTTCTTTAAAAGGACTTTGCTGTCAATATTTTTAAATTCATCAGAAGAATCGGGGAAATGTGTTCCAATGTCTCTAAGTTTCAAGGCTCCGAGTAAAGCATCACAAATTGCATGAATTAGAACATCACCATCGGAATGCGCAATCGTTCCTTTCGAGTGTGGAATTAAAATACCGCCAAGCCACAAAGTTTCTCCTTCGGCAAGGCGGTGCACATCATATCCTTGTCCAATCCGGAAATCCATTTAACGTTGATTTCCAAAAGCATCAACATCGAATGAGAGGGTAAACCTCAAGGTATTTTCCAGTGGGTGGTTTCTTTGTGTTGGCAACAAGTACGAAAAATCGAGGGCAAAAACATTTAGCCTTAAACCGGCACCAGCTGTTAAAAATTTACGGTTACCCTTGTTTTCGTGTTCATAAAAATAACCGGCACGCAGTGCAAACTGTTTGTTATACCAATATTCAACACCAACCGATAAGTTTATTTCCTGCAGCTCCTCCGATAAACCACCTGGTGCATCGGCAAACGATGAAAAAATACCTGAAATTGGTGATATGTCAGAATTAATCCCTCCTGGATAAATAACATCGCCATCATCAAAACCAAGTGTGTCTATTGGAGGCGTTGGTACCAGTAATTTATTTGCTTCAACCGCAAAAGTAATACTGTTGTATTCATCCATTTCTGTGGTGTAAGAAGCTCCCAATTTTAATGTTGTCGGGATAAAATCTTTTACTTCTCCATCGGTGTACGAAATTTTTGCACCAATATTCTGAATATTAATTCCGGCAGAGAATATATTCTCACGTCGATTTGCCCTAAATTCATTGTATAAATAAAAGGCAACATCGGCAGCAAAAGAGCTTCCTGCATTGGATTCGATCCCATTAATTAATTGCCCCCCAGTTAAATCGGAACGTATGTACCTCAGTGCTACTGCCCCCGAAAAAATTTCAGAAAGTAAACGGGTGTAACCCAAATCCAGTGCAAATTCGTTTGGGCTTTGTTGCCCCATGTATTCTCCATATTCGCTTGTAAAAACAATGTCGCCAAGTGAAAAATAACGCAATGAACTACTTATAGTTTGTACTTCATCTAATTTTTTATAACCTGCAATATAGGCTAAATTAATATCGTTAACCAAGGCACGCAACCAAGGTGAATAAGATAAACCAA
The DNA here is from genome assembly GCA_018648265.1 of Prolixibacteraceae bacterium. Taxonomy (GTDB): domain Bacteria; phylum Bacteroidota; class Bacteroidia; order Bacteroidales; family Prolixibacteraceae; genus Draconibacterium. The sequence goes on from JABGRN010000021.1 coordinate 12,774, forward strand.
CACCCATATCGCTTTCGATGAAAGCATATTTTGCAGGGTTCCAATGTTGCGAACTTACATCGGGACTGGTTCCCACCCCTACATCACCCATTCCACCCGCTCTCGAATCGGGAGTGATTGATAAAAAAGGAACTGCCGTTGTAATGGTATTTGCCCCCGAAGTGGTGGCTTGTGCATTTACACTTTCTGAAAGAGTAACTATCAATGCTATAACAAATAAAAGTCGAATTAATTTTACCATAATTTATCTAAAATTGAGCGCTGCAAAGATATAATAATTGTCTTTGTTGCAATAACTAAATTAAAAAAGAGAACGGTTGTTTTTATGAAAAAGTACATTAGTAAAAAGAAATTAGTGCGCAACAATCATCTTTCCTGATTTAGAAGCAATTACACCATCGTTATTTTGTGCTGTTATTTTATAAATATAGATCCCATTCCGAACCTGAATGCCTGTTTCGTTTAGATCCCATCTCACCGGATTACTGCTTATTCCGTTAGATCCAATTTGCCCGGTAAAATAATCTATTCGCCTTCCGACCTGATCATAAATCTCGAATATTGCATCGAGTGTGGCATCAGATTGATTATGGCTAAATGTAAAAAAAGTATAATCGTTTACCGGATTTGGATAGTTGCTGACTTCTGAAATAAAAAACCCGCCCGATACAACAAATTCAATTTCTACTTCAGTAGAATTGTTGGCTACGTCCCAAACTTTTAATATTAACGAATGTTTTCCTATTGAAAGATCTCTTAATGGGTACGAAATCGTTCCACTGGTATAATCGTCGGTGTTTGCCTGGTAAAAATTATTCAGCACTAATACATTTGAATAATCATTGTCTAAAACCGCAGTTATGTCGTGGCCAATTCCGGTGCCTACAGTGTTAATTCCATTTTCATCAGAAATTAATGCTAACATTGTTGGGTTTTTACTGGTATTACCGCCCGGAACAAAATCTTGCGAATCCATAAACAGTTGTACTTGCGGTCCCTGATTATCCGAAATTTGAGAACCTGATGTACCCCCAATCACAAAATTCTCGAATGCCCCGTGTGCATCAACCACATTGTTGTCGGCATAATATACCACTTTACCTTCACCCAAATTGTATGAAATATCTTTTGGGACTACAAAACTGAATGAAAAATCTCCATTGGTAACGCTTGCCAAACCTTTGTAAATCACGTTTTCCTGAACTTTAAAATCCATTGGGTTTTGTCCGCCATTTCCCAGGGTTTCCATAATAATTGCCTTGTCGTAAACTGTTGGGGTAATTTTACCCGAAAAATTATCAAGTTTATTACCAAGATTATCGGCAATATAACCTGAAATAGTAATTTTTTGCAAAGCCCCAATTGTGTCAGGAATCCCAGTCGCGTTTTTCTGATTTATGGTTGTTGTGGTAACCTTATTTTGAGGGTACGAAAGTTTTAAGGCAGGGTCGGCCAATAAACTAAAATTCCTTTTATTAGTTGTATTAATCGTATTGACTTTTGCCAGTCTCATAATATCTCCCATCCGGTAATGATCCCCGTTTGCATCTTTTTCAAAAACAAAATTGTAAAAACTACGGCTCAGCAAAAAATTGGAATATGCAAACACGACCCTGGTTGTTGAAAACAGCCCGATACCGCCACCACTGGGGTTGAACAGAACATACTCACCTGCCGATGTGTCGTCGGCATCGAAGCGGCTAAATTCGCATGTAGCAGTAACAAAAATAGGCAGTGTATTCGAATTCGACCATGAATTAATATTACTCACATCAAGCACATGTTCGTCAGCCATAAAACGTTCGTTTGCATGGCCAACGTAATTTAAAACCAGCACTCCGTCTTTTACGCGTTTATTTATGGCGTCGGTTACGTCTGGGTATCGTTCGCCGGCCGGTGTTGCTTCTTGTAAAAATGCATCAAAATAAATTTTATCTGTTACAAACTCGGTGTGATTATCGTTTATATGATTGGCCAGTTTTTCCGAATCCGACATGTGTAAATTACCGTCTTCATCGTCGCCAATAAAACAAACTACATTTCGCCAGGTACCCAAAGCTTCAGGTGAATAATAATTTAATATTTTGTTTACAACAAGCTCAGCCTGAAATGTTGAAGAAGCAGGAATCCGGCCAATTCCCAGATCAACCGCCCCATTGTACACACTTTCATTGTTATCGAGCATAATAAAATAATCGTCGGTAATAAACGAGGCAACAGGGTTTAGCGAATTGTCTGACTGAAATGTTGGGATAAAAACCTGGCTTCCCGGATTAATATTTTTATTATCGTAGCTACCATCTCCAAGAAGCAGGACATATTTTAAAATATCATCGCGGTCGTAAAACATTTTTATAAAATTCCGGATGCCAGTGGCACTTTTGCCCCCTGAACTAAACTCATTGTAAATTTTATCAGTTTGAACAACTTCAACTTTCATCCCATCGTAGTTCCTGTGAAAATCTGCAAGAGCGTTTGCCGGGCTTAAAAAATTAGGATGGGTAATTATTAAAAACTCAGGTGTGTTTAAACTATGAATATCCTGGTTTTCAATTTCTCCAACCAACTCAGGTTCCGGAAAACTCCCACTGAGGTTAAAAGCACAGTATTCCCGCAATTCATTTGCAGGGCGTTTTCCTTTTGCAATGCTGCCGATTATTTGGAGTGGTACTTCTTTAACATTATTTAAATCACTTACATCGAATACAACTGTTTCTGAAGAACTGTTTTCTATTGAGAATTCAATAATATTATCATTTCCTGTCGATGTAATATCCCGAAAAAATAATGCTTCATCTTCATTTATAAGTTTTTTTCGGTAATTAAGTTCAACAAAATCGAGCCAGGCTTCCGAACTACTGTTGCTTGCCAGGTAATTTAACGAAAGTGAAAGTTGATCCCCTGATATGTTTCCTGCAATCCTGATTTCACGTTCATCGGCAAAAAGCGATGTGGGATCGCTGGTGTTCACTTTATAAAAACTAAGTTTGCCTACATTAGATTGGTTTATTGAAACTGACATTTCGGAGGTAGAAGAGGACCGGGCTGCAGCATTTACTCGAATTGAAACATTATTCAAATTGTCTAAATTTTTTAAATCAAATTCCAGGGTTTTGTTGGTTCCATTAATAAATTTATCACCAAACCATTGTTTTCCCGAATGCAATAAATTGTATTTTTCAAATTCGTATAATTCGTATGCATCGAATGTTGAAATTGTATGAGTTGAGGTCTCTTGGATTTCGGGTAAAAGTTCAATGTTTTTTGGTACACCAACATCTTCTGTTAAAAAGAAATATCCTTTTGTTGAATAATTATTTACATCGTGTTTAAAATACATCCCGCTGTTATCGGGTTGCCAGGAATTTGTTCCTGGCCCATAAAAAAACAAGCAGTCAATACCATTATTTTTTCCATGCCACACTGCACTTTGGTTTAAATCGTCGTACTCAATATCTGCAGGGTTTTCCGGCAAACTGAGCCCACCGCTACCAAATAAATTAACCTGTGAGGGGTTTGAAAATCCCCACTCCGATAATAAAGAATATGGGATTTTATATAATCCATTTCCAGAGATACTGATTTTTACCCAATGCCCGCTTTTTAATACCGATTCATTTTTCCAGCCATAATTTAATACAGAAGCAGTCTTAGTTTTTATCGGAATCTGCTTTAATTCAAATGATTTTAAAAGTAGGATTTTATCACCACGCTTAATTATCGGATATACCTGGAATTCAAGTTTTTGATTATCACCCGATTTTAACCTGAATTTTTCAATTTTTATCTCATCAGGTAATTCATTCAAAAAAGAAATTTCATCGTCCAAAACTAATTCTTCAAAAACCTCATTATCAATTACTACACGAAAATCCTGTGTAGGATTTGTCAGGGGATAAGTTTTTAGAAATACCGGGATCGAAGAATTTACGTCAGGGAAAACTGCGTTTTCAAATGTAAAAGCGATTTTATTTTTGTCCGAAGAATTTAAGTTTGCAGGTATTTCCCAATTTAACGTAATAAAATCTTTTTGAACATCGTTTACTGAAAAACCGACGATAATTATAAATAATAAAAAAATATATTTCTTCATTTGTAAATACCAAATTTGTAACTTTAAAACGACCACTGAAAATAAATATTGCAATGTAAAACGTATTACAATAAACAATTTTCTCACCATCAGGTTGACAAAGATATCAACTTAGTTATGAAAAAACGCAAATAATAAAACGGCTAAACAATAAGATTTGAACAAATTAGTTATATTTGTGTCGAACAAAAAAACAATTAAAAATATAAATTAGATGAAGCTAAAAACTTTATTTATAGTGCTTTTAGCCGCATCCGTTTCAGGATGTGGTTTATTAGGGAATAAAGGTGGTGGAGAACAATCACGAACCACTGGTTGGGCTTATAATTCAGAAGAAACCGGTAGTATCCCCTACAAGTCTGGGTATGACCAGGAAACAGGTCCCGGGTTGGCTTTCATTGAGGGAGGCACTTTTACTATGGGGCGTGTTGAACAGGATGTTATGTACCGTTGGGACAACTTCCCACGCAGGGTAACCGTTGCATCTTTTTACATGGACGAAACCGAAGTTTCAAATCAGGATTACCGTGAATTTACTCATTGGGTTAGCCGTGTTTATCCTGGTGACAGGGAAAAGATAAATTCTTCCCTGCCTGATACAGCTAAATGGCGGAGTGAATTGGCATACAACGAACCTTACGTTAATAACTATTTCAGACACCCGGCCTACAGCGATTATCCCGTGGTTGGTGTATCATGGGAACAAGCTGAGGCATATTGTGCATGGCGTACCGACAGGGTTAACGAACAAATCCTTGTTGACCGTGGAATTCTTCAACACGATAATGCCCAGACAGGACAAAATGTGTTCACAACAGATACATATCTTGCCGGATTATATCAGGGAACTGAAGGAGATAAACCGGAAGAAAACCCCGATGGAACTGCACGACGTGTACAATGGGAAGATGGTATAGCACTTCCTAGTTATAGATTACCCACCGAGGCAGAATGGGAATATGCAGCTTATGGTTTAATTGGAAATACTGAAGGGGAATTGCTGGCCGACAGAAGGATTTATCCCTGGAATGGGTCCTATTTAAGGAATGATTCTAAAAAAGAAAAGGGGCGTATGAAGGCCAATTTTGTTCGTGGACGAGGTGACATGATGGGTATGGCAGGTGCTTTAAATGATAATGCGGACATAGCTGCACCCGTTTTTTCTTATGATCCGAACGATTATGGCCTATATTGTATGGCAGGAAATGTTAACGAGTGGGTTAACGATGTGTACCGTCCTCAGTCATTTAACGATATGGAAGAGTTTCAACCATACCGGGGGAATGTTGTTACTGAATACGTAAGAGATCAAAATGGTACTATGTTGCGCGATGATTATGGTGTACTTCTTAAGGACACGGTAAATGATTATAGAAACTTTAGGGATGGAGATCCTAATTCTCAAGTTGTTGAAACAGGTGATTGGAATGCGGCCCAGGATAACGAAACAGATGGAATGTATGTTCAGGATGACCGTCCGGGATATTTTTCTTCATTAATTACTGATGAAGTAAGGGTTTATAAAGGGGGTTCCTGGAAAGATCGTCCCTACTGGTTAGTTCCGGGAACAAGACGTTATGAGGAACAATCCAAAGCGCAAAACGACCTCGGATTTCGTTGTGCTATGACAAGGGTGGGAAGTCCTGAAGGATTTTAAAATATTAACAAAAATTAATTGTAAAACCTTTTGTCAAATGGCAGAAGGTTTTTTTATTTTCGATAAATGACTGCAACCGAAAAGATTTACAAGTTATTTAATGAATTTCCTTACATTTCTACCGATAGTAGGGAAATTTATAAAGACAGCATTTTTTTTGCACTAAAGGGAGAAAACTTTAACGGGAACAAATTTGCAAAAGAGGCATTACAAAAAGGTGCGGCATTTGCAATTATAGATGAAGAGGAATATTATTATTCAGAAAAAACAATTTTAGTTAATAATGCACTCGAATCTTTACAAGATTTGGCAAGGGTTCATCGGAAAAAGTTGGGCATACTTATTTTGGCAATAACCGGAACCAATGGAAAAACAACAACAAAAGAACTGGTTTCAATTATACTGTCGCAAAAATTTAACGTTAGTTTTACACATGGAAATTTAAATAACCACATCGGAGTTCCTTTAACATTACTAAAAATGAACTCAAAAACCGAATTCGGGGTTGTAGAAATGGGAGCCAATCATTCAGGCGAAATTGCCAATCTTTGCTCAATTGCAGACCCTGACTTTGGACTAATTACAAATATTGGCAAAGCGCATCTCGAAGGGTTTGGTTCGTTAGAAGGTGTAAAAAAAACCAAGGCTGAATTATATCTTCATCTAAAAAAGAATGATGGCACGATCTTCCTGAATGCCAATAACTCTGTTTTGGTAAAACTTGCAAAAGATATTTTGAATAAGGTAACTTACGGAAAAAATGATGCCGATTTTAATGGCGAACCAATTCAATCTCCGCCATTTATTCATATTAAAGCTAAATTTCCGAAAGGTGTTTTGTACTTAAATACGAACCTGATTGGAGATTTCAATTTTGAAAATATTATGGCTGCTATTTGTATTGGAAACCACTTTGGGGTGGATCCATTAAAAATTCAAAATGCCTTAAAAGAGTACACACCTAAAAATAATCGGTCGCAGTTGATTAACAAGGGTGGCCTAAAAATAATTATGGATGCCTACAATGCTAATCCTACTAGCATGCAAGCATCCATAAAAAGTTTTATTTCTGGTTTTACTGGTAATAACTTTCTGATATTAGGCGATATGCTTGAACTGGGTAAATCCTCCAGTCAGGAACATATCAAAATCCTAATTCAAATTCAAAAATATCAGACTACCAATATATTTTTAATCGGACCAATTTTTACTGAAGTTGCAAAAAATTACAACTTTAGCACGTTTTTAAATGTGGACCAATTTTGCAAGTACCTTAGCGAAAACAAAATCAAAAATGGGAATATTTTGATTAAAGGATCGAGAGGGATTCAACTCGAAAAAATTCTTGACTTTATTAGTTAAGAAGTGGCTTTTCCACTTTTAATACGTCAGCAATTGCTTTTTCGAAAGTTGGTTTTGGTAAAGCGCCCATAGCCATTTGTGGCTGTCCGTCCTGAGGTACAAAAAGCAACGAAGGGATACTTTGAACTCCAAACATACCTGCCAATTCTTGTTGTTCTTCGGTATTTACTTTGTAAATTACAATACTGTCACCGTATTCTTTTTGTAATTCCTCCAATACCGGGGCAACCATTTTGCATGGACCACACCAATCCGCGTAAAAATCAATCATACATGGTTTTGCACCTTCATATTTCCACTCTTTGTTCGCTTCAAAATTAAATACCTTTTCTTTGAAAGTTTCTTTTGTTAAATGTTCCAACATGATTTTATAATTTTAAAATATTTATTCATTTAAATATGTCGATGCGTGCATTTCAATTTTAATGCCAGCACAATCCAAAGTAAATTCCAGCCCAATTTCTACCAAATAATTGTAATTTTGTCACAATTTTTTTCACCATTGACAGAAAGAAACAAGACAAATACGAATTTTGGCAGAAATGAATAAAAAATTGAGTCTCAAAATATTTAGCGATATCTCAAAAGTTGCCGACGAAATGCAACAGGAAACTTATGTTATTGGAGGTTTTGTCCGCGATATTTTTCTTAATCGTCCCTCAAAAGATATTGATATTGTGACTGTTGGCAGTGGAATTGAACTCGCTAAGAAAGTAGCAAAAAAATTGAAGCCAAGACCCGGAGTAAATATCTTTAAGAATTTTGGTACTGCAATGCTAAAATATAAAGGTATGGATATCGAATTTGTGGGTGCGCGAAAAGAATCGTACCAGAGAGATTCCAGGAAACCCATAGTTGAAAATGGCTCCTTAAATGATGATCAAAACAGGAGAGATTTTACTATCAATGCATTGGCTTTGGGTTTAAATCAAAATAATTTCGGGAAAATGGTTGATCCTTTTAATGGAGTTGAAGATTTGGAAAATAAAATAATCAAGACCCCATTGGAGCCTTCAATAACTTTTTCTGACGATCCCCTTCGAATAATGAGGGCGATCAGGTTTTCAACACAACTCGGATTTGAAATTCAAACCGAAACGATGCAAGCTATTGCAAAAAATAGAGAACGGATAAAAATTGTTTCTGAAGAACGTATTATTGACGAATTGAACAAAATTGTACTCTCCCCGAAACCTTCAATTGGTTTTAAATTATTGGAAGAAACCGGTTTGCTTGAAATTATTTTCCCCGAACTTTTTAAACTTAAGGGGATTGAAAAGGTAAAAGGCATTTCGCACAAAGACAATTTTTACCATACAATTGAAGTACTCGACCGGATTGCACCAAATACCGAGAATCTTTGGTTGCGGTGGTCGGCATTGTTGCACGACATTGCAAAACCAGCAACTAAAAAATTTATTGAAGGACAAGGCTGGACTTTTTATGCGCATAACTTTGTTGGCGTAAAAATGATCCCGAAAATATTCCGAAGAATGAAACTCCCTCTAAATGATAAAATGAAATATGTGCAAAAAATGGTGCAGTTACACATGCGCCCGATTGTACTCTCGGAAGATGAAATTACCGATTCTGCAGTGCGCCGGCTACTATTTGAAGCCGGTGACGGCATCGATGATTTAATGACACTTTGCGAAGCTGATATTACTTCTAAAAATCCCGACAAAGTAAAAAGGTACATGAAAAACTTTAAAATTGTCAGGCAGAAGTTAAAAGAAATCGAAGAAAAAGATGCAATACGAAATTTTCAACCACCGGTCACAGGTGAGCTTATTATGCAAACATTTGGATTGGCTCCATGCAAGGAAGTCGGGCTAATTAAAGATGCCATTAAAGATGCCATCCTCGACGGGGAAATTCATAATAATTTTGAAGAAGCTCACGATTTTATGATTCAAAAAGCCAGTGAACTGGGACTGAAAAAGAAAGATTAATTTTCCTTCTCCAATTTAAACAAAACAGGTAGATGATCGCTAAAACCGCCATTATATTTGAATCCAATGTAAGTTCTTTTTGGTTTCAAACCACCATATTTTTCATCTTTTTCAAACAAAAAAGATTGTTTTAGAATAGAAGCATTTTCTATTTTTACAAATAACCCGCTTCCTTGTTTCAGCAAAGATCCAGAAACAATAATTTGATCGAATACAAACCATTGTAACTGATATTTAAGTGTCCCCAAACCTGTACCAGGCCAATCTGCAGACAGATTGTATAAACCGGTTGGTTCAATTTGATCCGATACATTTACTGCACCCAAATGGTTTTTGATGCTTTCATCACTTGGCTGGTCATTGAAATCGCCCAGGACAATAATTTTTGGAGACGAATATTTAGATTTTAATTCATTCACTTTTTGTTTTAAAAGTTGTGCAGCTTCAATCCTTAGAGGTTTGGTTTCCAGCAATCCTGAATATCTCGAAGGCCAGTGATTTATAAAAAAATGCAAAGTATCCTGTTCATTAAAAATTCCTTTTACATATAAAATTTCACGGGTTTTAACAACTAGCCCACTTTTCGAAAGCAAAGGATGATGTTGATATTCCAGGGGGTAAAAATATTTGTCGTTGTATAGAAAAGCTACATCCGTGCCCCGGTGATCAGGCGATTCTTTATGAATAATTTTATACGGATATGCTTTTAAGGGGGTATTTTTTATCAACCGCTCCAAAACGGCACTGTTTTCAATTTCACATAAAGCAATTATTTCCGGGGGTGTCCATCCTGATGAGCTTAAAATTACTTTCGACAGGTTTAGTAATTTATTGTTTAATCTTTTATATGTCCAGTGCCTGTCCCCTTCAGGTGTAAATTCATCATCTTCAGTTTGCGGGTCATCGTCAAGGTCAAAAAGATTTTCAACATTGTAAAACAGAATTGAAAATTGATTTGAGTTATTTTGGGGAAGACTTTTAAAGCTGAGAAATAAAAATAGAAAAACGAAATATAAAGATTTAGACAGTGTCTTAGTTTTCATCTTTTTTTTCGATACGCTCAAACGCGCCCAAATCAGGACCATCGTCGGCAGTGCGGTCTTTATTTAATATGTCCATTGGAAACAATTTGGAATATTCGAGGCTTCCAATGTCTTTTGCAGGCGATAAAGTATCTAATGCATAAATATAATCCTCGAATGGATCGACAAATTTTGGGTCAAATTCTTCTCCTTTCCAAACATTTTTAAAATGGTCTTTATTCGAAATATTAAATGTGTCGGAAACTTGAATTACACAGTGATCAAATAAATAATTAAACACATTTTCATTATTATTGCCCAATTTAATTTCATCTAAATTATTCCCATAAATAATGCTGTTGCCAAAAACGGCATTTTCCAAATCGCCGGTGTATGATACCTTCGAACCATCTGCCTGCTCAAATACCAGAACATTAGAAAGTATCAGCGAAGAAGTTGATCTTGCCTGGCTTGAATAATTGCCCCAGTAATTGGCGATGGTAGTATGGTAAAATTCATAATCGCCTCCAATCAACAAAGCAACAGCATAAAATCCGCAATTGGCAATTAAATCGTTGTAAGCATAAATTTTCGATTTAAGTGCAAATAATCCTGCGTATGCCATATTCTCAATCCTGGAATTTGTAAACTGAACGGAAGCAAATCCTTCGTTTTCAAGGGTTCCAACTTGTAATCCAATATTTGCATTTTTAATGGTTGTGTAATTAAAAATGTTGTCGTGGCTGCCCGAATAAAGAACAATACCATTCCACTGATCCGGAATATTTTCATATGAATCTTCCAATCGGTCGGGTAAAAATGAAATCGGTGCCTGAAAAGTTCCATTAGCCTCAATTTTACCTTTCACATATAAACCGGCCCCTTTATGAAAAAAGATTTTGGTTCCTGGTTCAATTGTTAAAGTTGAAATACTGTCAACATAGGCATAATCGTAAACCAGATAAGGTTTTTCTGCTGTCCAGGTTGTTGTTTCAAGGGTCTCCCCTTTTATCAGTTTAAAATCCTGTCCGTAAGCAATTAATTTGATATCCTGAATATTTGTGTTGGTTGTAAATTGAATGGAATCTTGCACGACCATCGGTAAATTTTGCCCGTTTGGGTCGATGGTTACTTCAATAAAAATATAAATACTGTCATTTGCAGGAACCTCAATTTCGTAAGCTTCGCTACTCGCAACCCCATTAATATTTATTCTAAAACTGGAGAAATCGCCCCCAGCCAACCTCACCCTCGTAATAAGGACATTCTCTTCGTAAGGATTATAAATTTTTAAATGTTGTGTGGTAGATCCAATATCAGTAAAAATTGTATCGAAAGTAATTGTATCAGTCGAAAACTCCAATTGTGCATCAGCAGAATTAAGATATCCCTCATCTTCGCACGAAGAAAACGAGACAATTGCAACAACCACCATTAATATTTGAAGTAGATATCGTAACAATTCGAATTATTTTTAACTATAACGGTTTTACCAAATACTTATTACTGCAAAGATAAAAATTCAATTTACAAATTTTAACATTTATTTGCAATCATTAATCTTTTAAAACATATTTCTTCGAAAATAAAAATAAGCCAACTATTGTAAGTAAACCATTGAGGATCAGAAGTTCAAAACCAAATTTATAACCATTAAAAATTATTTCAGAATATTTTGAAATGAAAAAACTTAATATTGGGGCTAAAATTCCCACAAAAGGAATCCATTTATCATTGACTTTTCTTTTTGAATAAATCCCAAATACAAATAATCCTAAAATGGGTCCGTAAGTATAACCGGCTACCCGAAATACTGCAACTACAATACTTTCGTTATTGATTGCCCGGAATAATAAAATCAATAAAATCAATAAAACTGAAAAAAATAAGTGCGACCATTTTTTGATTTTTTGCTTTTTATGCTCTTCATATTTTTCAATTTTCAGGAAATCGATACTGAACGAGGTTGTTAATGCTGTTAAAGCCGAATCAGCACTTGAATATGCTGCTGCAGTAATTCCTAGCAAAAATGCGATTCCAACAGGTAGTCCAAAATGATTGAGAGCTAACAAAGGATACAAATCGTCTGTATTTTCGGGCACTGTTATTCCCGATTTTTCAGCATAAATAAAAAGTAAAACCCCTAATCCCAGAAACAAAAAAACAGTTATCAAAAAAGAGAAACTAAAAACCAACATATTTTTTTGTGCCTCTTTTTTATTTTTACAAGTGAGGTTTTTTTGCATCATATCCTGATCCATGCCCACCATAACAATAGTTATTGCCATTCCTGCAAAAAACTGTTTAAAAAAATTATTGCCCGAGCGCCAGTCCCAAAAGAATATTTTAGAGTTGGAATTTTTAGTTATTTCATTAAACAAATCTCCAGAGTCCCAACCCAAATTTTTGGAAATGGCAACAATGGTAAAAATGACCGCACTCACCAGAAACAGTGTTTGTAAAGTGTCGGTCCAGACAATTGTTTTAATTCCCCCACGAAAAGTATAAACCCAAATTAGTGCAATTGTTACAATTACTGTTAGTGAAAATGGGATATTAAAAGCATCGAAAAAAGCAATTTGCAATACTCCGGCTACAAGATATAAACGAAAAGCTGCTCCAATTAATTTAGAAATAAGAAAAAAGAAAGAGCCTGTTTTATAAGAATTTACCCCAAATCGTTGCTCCAAAAACGAATAAATGGAAACCAGGTTTAATCGGTAATAAAGGGGCAGTAAAATGCCTGCCACCAACCAATAACCAACAATATTTCCGAAAACAAACTGCAAATACGAAAAGGCAGTGTTACCAACTTCGCCCGGAACGGATATAAAAGTTACCCCCGAAAGTGTGGCACCCACCATTCCAAATGCAACTAAAAACCAAGGCGATTTGCGGTTGGCAGTAAAAAAAGCCTGCGTGTCGGCGTTTCGTGAAGTTAACCACGAAATAAACATCAAAACAAAAAAATAGCCTAATATTATTCCAAGAACTAAATACGGGTTCATAATTATTCAAAATCGGGGTACAATAAATATTTTTTTCGAATCTCTTTGTATTTTAATAATTCGGCTTTTAAGCCCTGGAAAATCTCCACTTCGTTTTTTCCTTCCCTGATTTGTTTTATTAAATCATCAGTTCCTGCAAGCAGGTTCAACCAGCGTTCTCGTGTCAGGAATTCTTTTTCATTTTCATACTGTTGATAAAAATCAAAGAAATATTTTAAAGTAAATTGTGGCACTTCTTTTAATTCACGAAGATCAATGCCAAAACACTCTTTCCCAAGGTTCAACGGATTAACTGCAACTCCGGGAATACTTTCAGGAATAAATTTAAAATCGCCCAGCCGTGAATCAAGTCCACCTAAAACCTGAAACGGGAATTTAGTTCCACGGCCAACGCTCACACCGGTTGCCTCGAAAAAACAAAGCGATGGATATAAACGCACAGCCAAATCGTTAGGTAAATTTGGAGAAGGTGGAACCGGCAAAGAATACCTCATTTTATGCGTGTAATTTTTAACCGGAATAATTTCAATTTCACATTTCCTCATGGCTTGGTGCCAATTTTCACCATTTATCATTAGTGCCAGTTCTCCAACCGTACAACCATGTACAATCGGGATTGGATCCATTCCAACAAACGATTGGAATTCCGGATCTAACACCGGTCCGGCAACATAATCACCATTTGGGTTTGGCCTGTCGAAAACCAAAAGAGGCAAATTATTTTCGGCACAAGCTTCTATAACAAAATGTAATGTCGAAATATAAGTATAAAACCGGCAGCCAACATCCTGGATATCAAAAATTACCACATCTAAATTTTGCAAATGTTCCGGGGTCGGTTTTCGGGTTTCCCCATACAACGAGAATACAGGAATTCCCGTTTTTATATCCACTCCATCTTCAATCTTTTCTCCGGCAGAAGCGTCTCCCCTAAATCCATGTTCCGGTGCAAAAATCTTTTCAACCTGAATGTTTTTCTCCAACAGAAAATCAACCAAATGATTGTCAGAAACACGCGAAGTATGATTTACTACCAATCCCACTTTTTTATTTTGAAGAAGGGGTAAATACAGCTCAGCTTGTTGCGCACCCGTTTTTATTTCTGCTGAATTCTCACTGCCGGCACAACTCAGTGCATAAAATAAAAACAGATATCCTATAAATTTTAACATCAGAATTATTAAAAAAATTTTACATTTACGAAAATACAATTTGAGTTTTCGAATATAAGATAAAAAGAAACTAAAATTGCTTTTATTAAAAAAATGAATTTAAGAATGAATCTATTTCACAAAATATTTCTAAGTATAATTTTTGTTTTGGTAGCTAAGGTTTCAAATACAATTGCTGCTGAACCACCTTTTTTGAAATTTATGAACGACAGTTGGGTAAACAGTCAATTGGAAAATATGTCGTTAGAAGACAAAATTGCCCAACTGATGATGATTACCGTTTATCCGAAACAAAACGAAGACAGTAAAAAAAATATTATTGAGCAAATTGAAACCTGGAAGCCGGGTGGAATTATTGTTATGCAGGGAAGTCCGGTAAAAACTACTTCGTGGATTAACGAATTTCAGGAAAAATCGAAAACACCACTTTTGGTTGCCATCGACGCTGAGTGGGGATTAACAATGCGAATCGACAGCACAATAAGATATCCAAATGCGCAGGCAGTTGGCGCAGTGCAAGATTCAACATTTATTTACCAAATGGGTCGCGATTTCGGTAATCAATTGAAACAAATGGGAATTCATATAAATTTTGCACCGGTGGCCGATGTAAACACAACACCTAATAATCCGGTTATAAATTTTCGCTCGTTTGGCGAAGACAAAAAAAATGTGGCAGAAAAAGCCTGGCTGGTTTCCAAAGGAATGCAGGACGCCGGGGTTATTCCAGTTGCCAAACATTTTCCGGGGCATGGTGACACAGAAACCGATTCTCACAAAACCCTTCCCAATTTAATACATTCAAAAGAAAGAATGGATTCTGTTGAAAGTTATCCGTTTCGATTTCTTGCCGAAAAAGGAATCAGTGGAATTATGTCGGCTCACCTGAATGTACCATCTCTCGATCCTTCAGAAACTCCGTCTTCTCTTTCAAAAAAAATAATTACCGATTACCTAAAAAATGAAATTGGTTTTTCGGGATTTATTATAACCGACGCAATTAATATGCAGGGTGTGAGAACCGAAGCGGGAAACACGGAACTGGAAGCGTTGAAAGCCGGAAACGACATGGTTGAATTTGTGCCCGATGTTGGAAAAGCCATCGAATCGGTTAAACAGGCAATAGAAAAAGGCGAGTTAACAAACACCGAAATTGAAGATAAATGCCGAAAAATACTGGCGTTAAAACGCTGGGTGAATTTAAATGAATATAAACCAGCGAGAACTGAGAATTTAACGGCTCGCTTAAATTCTCCGTATTACGAAGTAACCAGCCGAAAACTTGTTCAGGGCTCGTTAACCGTGTTGAAGAACGACGAAATTTTACCTGTCCAACACCTCGATTCGTTTAAAATTGCCTCCGTTATGATTGGCAGCAATGAAGTTTCTCCCTTTCAAAATATGTTGGCAAAATATACTCAAGTCGATCATTATTATTTAGCGAAAAATGCTTCGGAACGCGATTGGGCAAACTTGCGAATTAAGCTGGGAAATTACAATCTTGTAATTGCCGGAATCCAGGGAATAAATATTTACCCCTCCAGAAAATATGGAACCAACGAAATTCAACGAAAAGCTGTAGCTGAAATAATTCAGGAAAATAATGCTGTGGCAGTTTTCTTCGGAAACGCTTACGCAATTAAATATTTTGAAAATATTCATAATGCAAGTGGATTAATTTTGGCCTATCAAAACAATGTATTAACACAGGAATTAGCGGCTCAGTTGGTTTTTGGTGCTATTGATGCTGATGCAAAATTGCCGGTTTCGATTGACCAGCGTTATAAATTAAATGATGGGATTCAGCTAAAAAAAAATGATTGTTTATCGTACACAATTCCAGAAGAAATTGAAATAAATTCGGCAAATCTGCATCATCAGATTGATTCGATTGCAAATTTAGGAATCGATTCGGAGGCTTATCCGGGCTGCCAGGTTTTAATTGCAAAAAACGGGAAGGTAATTTTCCATAAATGTTATGGTTATCATACCTACGAAAAAAGGCAAAATGTAGAGCAGGTGAATTTGTACGACTGGGCCTCGGTAACCAAAGTCACCGGACCGCTCCCTGCAATTATGAAACTGGTTGAAAGGGAGAAAATAAACCTCGACGCAAAATTTAGCAATTACTGGCCCGATTTTAAAGGAACTGAAAAAGAAAATCTAAATGTCCGTGAAATTCTTGCACACCAGTCGAGCCTGGCTTCGTGGATTCCTTTCTGGCAAATGACGGTTGACAAAAATGGGAATCTCGACCGTTCTATTTTTAAAAACCGGCCGACCAAAAAATTTAATGTTCAGGTTTCTGGTGAATTATTTATGAATAAGAATTTCCGTAAAACTATGAACGATACAATCCGGGATTCTAAACTATTACCCCGTAAAAAATATTTGTATTCAGGGCTAAGCTTTTATCTCTATCCGGAAATTATCTCCAATTTTACCGGAGAACCTTACGAAAATTACTTGAAAAAAACTTTCTACAAACCACTTGGAGCCCACACGGTTACTTACAATCCTTATAAATATTTCCCCCTGAATAATATAGTCCCAACCGAAACCGATGATTTTTTCAGAAAAGAAATATTGCATGGATTTGTTCACGACGAGGGTGCCGCAATGATGGGTGGAGTTTCAGGAAATGCCGGATTATTTGGAACAACAAACGACCTCGCGAAACTTTTTCAAATGTACCTTCAAAAAGGATATTTTGGTGGCAAACGATATATTTCGGAAGAAACTATAAATGAATTTATCAGGATTCAGTTTCCTGAAAATGACAATCGGCGCGGATTAGGTTTTGATAAACCATTAATCGACAATTTTAAAAATGAATTAAAAGATGCTTATCCGGCAGTTGATGCAAGTGAAAATAGTTTTGGGCACAGTGGTTTTACCGGCACTTTTGCCTGGGCCGACCCCGACAATCAGCTATTATTTATTTTTATGTCGAACCGCGTTTACCCAACACGTGAGAATCAAAAATTATATCGACTAAATATCCGAACTGCAATGCACCAGGCCATTTACGACAATATACCAAATAGCGTTGATTAACCCTTAAAAAATGTTAATATTAATAGCGGAAACATTCTGTTAAACAGGCGATTACATCGTTCTTATTGTTTAAAATTCAATCGTTTACAAAAGATAACCTTAAACAACTTTTTTTCGTAGAAATTTACTGGTAGGGAAAACTAAAAATATCTTAATAGTTAATTGTGGTTATTTAATTATAAATCCTATTTTTACGTTTTCAGAGAAGTTCTTTAAATAATTAATACTATAAATTTTTACAGATATGGAGCGAAAAATCACTTTTAACGAGCTGCGTAAAATCAAAGACAGCTTACCTGACGGTTCAATTAGAAAAATGGCGCAAGAATTTGAAGTAACCGAGGAAACCGTCAGGAATTATTTTGGTGGCGCTAATTACACCAACGGGGCAGCAGTAGGAATTCACATGGAACCGGGACCAAACGGCGGAATAGTACTTATCGACGACTCAGCCATACTCGACAGGGCCAAAGAAATTTTAGAAGCAGAAGCAGTTTAACAAAAAACAGAGATTTCATTAAAAATATTAATAAAACTGTCCTATATTTATCGGGCAGTTTTTTTGTATTAACTTTTTCTAAACCTTTTACCATGAAAAAAATATTATTCTTATTTCTTATCACAGTTACAATTCTGACATTTAATTCGTGTGAAACCGAACAACCCTGGCAACCACTTTTCAATGGCGAAAACCTGGACAATTGGGACAAATATTTAGGCACTCCGCTTAGAGGGTTCGATAGTTTAGCACAGTTAGCTTCTGTCGAAAATGTTTTTTCCGTTATTGAAGAAAACGGCGAAAAAATAATTCAAATATCCGGAGAGGTGAACGGCTCATTAGCAACCCGGGAATCTTTTTCTGATTATCATTTGCAACTTGTTTTTAAATGGGGCGAAACCGTTTATACTACAAGAAACAGTGGACTTTTGTACCATAGTTTTGGCGATTTTGGTGCAGCCATAGGAACCTGGATGGTAAATATTGAGTGCCAGTTAAAACACGAAAACCTGGGAGATACTTATTTAATGAATAATACTTATTGCGAAACAGCCGTTGGAGAAGAAGACGGAAGGTTTATTTTTACCAAAGACGGTGAAGTAAAAAAGTTTGGCAAAGAATTTAACGGGGCTGGAATTAAAAAAGCTGTTGATGCAGAAAATCCCCTGGGCGAGTGGAACACAGTTGAATTGTACAGTGTTGGCGGAACAACAGTGCATGTTGTAAACGGGCAAGTTACAATGGTGAACAACAACACCGGGAAAGTTGAAAACGGGGAAGTAATTCCATTAACAGGTGGAAAAATTCAGTTACAATCTGAAGGTGGAGATATGTTTGTTAAAAGCATTCAGGTAAAACCGATTAAAGAAATTCCCAAGGAATTCTTAAAGTAAAAAATATTAGAAGTTTACAAACCCGTTTCCAAAAGAGGCGGGTTTCTTTTTGCTCTTTTATTGAGTTACCAACACTTTCATATATTTCCGTTAACATCTTTTTTTGATAAAACAGGCAGAAAAAGTTATTCTTGCATCAAACTTATTAGAACCTAACATTATGAAACCTATTTCATTCCGTGATCAATTAACGTTCAAAAATTCAATTTTAGGTGTTCAATTTCTTTTTGTTGCTTTTGGAGCCACAGTTCTTGTACCGTTGCTGGTAGGAATCGATCCGGCAGTTGCCTTGTTTACAGCAGGGATTGGCACACTACTTTTTCATTTAATTACTAAAGGGCAGGTTCCCGTTTTTTTAGGAAGTAGCTTCGCATTTATTGCCCCGATAATTGAAGCCACCAGATTATTTGGCTGGCCGGGTACATTATCAGGAATAATTGCTGTGGGAATTGTGTACGGAATTGTTTCTGCAATAATTAAAGCTCGTGGTTTAAAATTTGTCGAAAGGTTATTCCCATCGGTAGTGGTCGGGCCGGTGATTATGATTATTGGGTTATCGCTTGCTACGGCTGCAGTTGACATGGCCAAAACCAACTGGATTTTAGCAGTAACTACTCTCTCAATTGCAATCCTGGTAATTATTCTTGGGAAAGGAATGATAAAACTTATTCCAATATTTATCGCAATTAGTGTTGCGTATATTGTTGCAGTAATTTGGGGAAAGGTTGATTTTACTGCAATTCAGGAATCAGCATGGTTTTCGCTGCCCGCTTTTACAACACCAAAATTTAGCTGGCAGGCAATTTTATATATGATACCGGTAGCCATTGCGCCTATTATAGAACACGTTGGCGATATGTACGCCATTGGCGGGGTTTGCGATAAAAATTTTGTTGAGAAACCAGGATTGCACCGCACTTTACTTGGCGATGGGATTGCTACTGCGTTAGCCGGATTTTTTGGCGGTGTTCCAAATACCACATATTCAGAAATAACCGGTGCAATTTTGCTGACTAAAATTACTAATCCATTTATTTTACGGATTGCAGCAATCACAGCTATTGTTTTTGCATTTATCGGAAAAATAAGTGGTTTTCTGAAAACTATACCGCAATCAATTCTTGGAGGAATTATGTTGCTTCTTTTTGGAATGATTGCTTCTATCGGAATAAAAACCCTGATTGATTCGAAAACAAATTTAGCAGAAACACGTAACCAGGTAATTGTTTCAGTGGTTTTAACAATTGGAATCGGGGGTGCCATAATTCAGTATGGAAGTTTCTCACTGGCCGGAATTGGATTGGCTGCAACTGTTGGGATAATTTTAAATTTAGTCCTGCCTAAAACCAAAGTTGGAGAAGCATGATATTATACCAAATGCATATTAAAATGATTGATGAAAAAATTGGATTATTTTATTCTTGTTCGAAGCGAAAAATCTTTTCATAGCCATAGTTACGAAACTGTTTTTCAATGAAGAAGAAGGGAAAAAGAAACAATTTTTATCACTCATTTTGATATGTTTTTGGTATTAGTATATTCATCGGGTGAACTTTAGTCACCCGGTGAAAAATACAAGCAACTAAACAACGTTTCACCCGCTGACTTCAGTTCACCGGGTGAATAAACAAGCAAAATTCCATCAAATAATATCATTATTAAAAAAGATATCGTCTCCTCCCCTTTTTGTAACTTTGGAAAAACGGAGAAGGTAAAATGAAAGAAGCACTTTTTTATTCAAAACAAGAAAACAACAAAGTTCGCTGTGAACTTTGTCCGTGGTATTGCGAATTAAATTTAGGGCAAACTGGAAATTGTAAAGTACGGATTAATGTAGGCGGGGAATTATTCACCGGCGTTTACAATAAAGTGGCAGCTCTTGGAACCGACCCAATAGAAAAAAAACCTCTGTACCATTTTCACCCCGGAAAAAATATTTTATCAATTGGTGAAGTTGGGTGCAACTTACATTGCAGTTTTTGCCAGAACCATAATATATCGCAATGTTTTGCAAGCGATTTCAGGGGTTTTAAGAATGTAACTTCAGAACAAATTGTTAACGAAGCATTAAAAACATATCAGAATATTGGTATTGCTTACACCTACAACGAACCGTTTACCTTTTATGAATTTATGCTCGACACTGCAAAACTTGCTCATATAAAAGGACTTAAAAATGTTGTGGTTTCAAATGGTTACATAAACACCGGGCCGTTAGAATTTGCTCTTCCTTTTCTCGATGCATTCAACATCGACTTAAAAGCTTTTACCAGCCATTTTTACAATAAATATACAAAAGGACAACTGGAACCAGTTTTGCAAACCCTGAAAATTATTGCTGAAAGTAAAACCCATTTGGAGATTACAAACCTTATAATTCCTGGTTTAAATGATGATGAAAAAGAGTTTGAAATTATGGTAAAGTGGATTAGTTTTGAATTGGGCAATCAAATTCCATTGCATCTTTCGCGATACTTTCCGCAACATAAATTACATCTTTCTCCAACCCCAATTGAAAAACTTGAATCGCTTTACGAAATTGCAAAAAAACACCTTCAGCATGTTTATCTCGGAAATGTTAATGATGAAAAACGATCATCAACTTATTGCCGGGAATGTGGCGAAATGTTAATTAAGCGAAATTGGTTTCTAACAAAAATTATTCAAATCGATTCTAATGGAAATTGTGACAATTGTGGTATTTCTTCAAAGATAGTTTTTTAAAATCCATCATCCTTATTTATATTCCGTCTAAATTCCGTATCTTTTTATCCGCAAAATTAAATTTTATACTATTAAATTATTAAAAAATGACTTACGAAGATTTTACAAATCAACCTGAATTTCGGCAAATGCTTATAGATGCTGAGAATTTAAAAGGAAAAATATTTTCTGATGTAATTGATGGTGAAGGCAACCAGTACGTTGATCTGGTACAAGAAGGAGGGGGAGTTTTGGGAATAGCACTTGTTGGTTATACCTACATTTTGGAAACTGCGGGAATCCGTTTTTTTCACCTGGCAGGAACTTCGGCAGGTGCAATTAATACACTTGTATTGGCTGGAATTGATAGCATTGACAAAGCAAAATCGGAACAAGTTTTAGATATTCTTGCAAAACAGGATTTATTCGATTTTGTGGATGGCGACCCTGTATTGAAAGGTATAATCCAGAAAGTGATTGACGGTACTCCCTTTAAAAAGGTTTTGGGGAAATTAATGTGGAATTACAAAAAAGTAAAAAAAGCATTGTTTGTAAATCTTGGTTTGAATCCCGGGAAAGAATTTGAAAAGTGGATTGAAAAAGTGTTGTTAGAATCCCCAAACCAAATTACAAGCATTGGCGAACTTATCAAGAAACGTGGAAAAGCATACTTTCCTGCCGGATTGAAACACCGCATTTCGGGAGAGCCCTTAACCGACGATTATTCTCACATGCATATTATTACAGCCGATGTGACTACACAAACCAAAGTACAGTTCCCAAAAATGGCACATTTATATTGGGGAGAAAAAATGTGGACAGAGTCGCCGGCCAAAATGGTGCGGGCTTCAATGTCTGTTCCCTTCTTTTTTGTTCCGTTCGAAATTGACAATATTCCGGGAGGTGGCGAACCTGCAAATAAAGCCTGGATTGATTCTGCAAATTTTCACGGGCCAATTCCCAAAAAAGTAAAATTTGTTGACGGGGGAATGATTTCCAATTTCCCAATAAACGTATTTCATTCAAAAACCGGGGCAACACCTCGCAAACCCACATTCGGTGTTAAACTAAGTTCGTATCGCGAAGAATGTGCTGATGTTGACGATTTAGGTGGCTTGATGGGATCGATGATAAACACAATGCGTCACGATTCTGACAATGAATTTTTAATTCAAAACCCAGACTTTAAAAAACTGATTTGTTTTATCGATGCCGATAAAGATTTTAATTGGTTGAATTTTAAAATGAGCAATGAAAAGAAAAAGAAACTTTTCCTTTTAGGTGCAAAAAAAGCCATTGATTTTATTAATACTTTCGATTGGGAAAGTTACAAAAAGGTACGCTCCTGACAAGAAATCAGATAACTTCAACTGAATGTAAACATTTTAGCTACTTTTGAAGCATCAAAAAATGTAACTGATTTTTATGAAACGAACATAAAAATTATTCGCTTTGCTTTCCATAAAAGGATGCCAATAATTTTAATCGCGAGTTACATACTTAACTTTAGAGATTTAATTTATATATGTATGAAATTTACTGAATTAGGAATACACGACGATCTGCTTGATGCCATTTCGTACATGGGTTTTGATAACGCCACACCAATTCAAGAAAAGGCAATTCCGGAAATACTGGCTGGCAAAGATTTAATTGCCTGCGCTCAAACCGGAACTGGGAAAACGGCTGCTTTTTTGTTGCCCATCCTCGATTTACTTGCCGATTTGCAGGGAGGAGAAACAACAACTTTAATTATTGTTCCCACGCGCGAACTGGCAATGCAAATCGACCAGCAGGTGCAGGGTGTTGGGTATGTGCTGGGAATTCATTCCATTGCAATTTACGGCGGGGGCGATGGCGATAATTGGGGACAACAAAAACTTGCGCTCACACAAGGAGCAGACATTGTTGTTGCCACCCCCGGAAAACTCATTTCGCATTTAAATTTGGGGTACGTAAAATTCGATACCATAAAATTTCTTATTCTCGACGAAGCAGACAGAATGCTGGACATTGGATTTTATGACGATATCATAAAAATTATTTCTTTCCTTCCTAAAAAGCGACAGACGCTGATGTTCAGCGCAACGATGGCACCTAAAATAAGAACACTCACTTCAAGGATCCTGGTTGATCCGGTTGAAATAAATATTGCCATGTCGAAACCTGCCGAAGGAGTTTTGCAGGCAGCTTATCTTTGTTATAACAATCAAAAAAACGATCTAATAAACCAGCTCATTTCCGACAAACCTGATTATTCAAGTATCCTGATTTTCTGCTCCACAAAAAAGAAAGTAACAGAGTTAGCCCGCTCATTAAAAAAGAACAAATTTCAGGCAGAGCCAATTTCGTCCGATTTAGAACAAGATAAGCGGGAAGAAGTTTTACAGGGGTTCAAATCGAAAAGGACACGAATACTGGTAGCCACGGATGTAATGAGCCGGGGAATCGATATAAAAGATATTAACCTGATAATTAATTTCGATGTCCCTCAGGATGCTGAAGATTATGTTCACCGGGTAGGCCGAACAGCCCGGGCCGATGCAACTGGTGTGGCACTGACGTTGGTAAATGAAGACGACATGTATAAATTTCACCAGATTGAACAATTAATCGAAAAGGAAGTTTTTAAAATCCCAATGCCTGCACGTTTAGGCGAAGGACCCGAATGGAAAATATCTGGTTTAAACCGTAATCCACGAAAAGGGAATTTTAATAAAAGGAAAAAGGGAGGTAAACAGGGAAACTACAACAAAAACTTCAGGAAAAAATTTTAATTATTATTATTGCGAACATGTGGCTGAGATAAAAAAAATCCTTAACTTTTGAAATAATTATATAGTGTCAAACTTAATTTTAAAATTATGAAAACGACAATAACTTTTTTATTGCTTATTTTTTTTCTTTTGGCAAGCCATATTTTACAGGCACAAACTAAACAGGACACTTCAATTATAAGGGTTGAAACCAATGACGGGAACTGGTTTATGGGAGAAATAGTTGGTGAAGACTCATTAAAACTAGTATTAAAAACAGAAAAATTAGGTGAAATTTCTATTTCCAAAAACGATATTAAATTTCGGGAGAAGGTAAATGTCCAACAAATAAAAGATGGGAAATTATGGTTCGACAATCCGCAGGCAACACGGTATTTTTGGGCACCAAATGGTTATGGTTTAAAAAAAGGAGAAGGATACTACCAAAATATTTATGTGCTTTGGAACCAATTTGCCGTTGGAGTTACCGATAATTTTTCGATTGGAGGCGGGGTAATTCCACTATTTTTATTTGCTGGTGGGCCAACCCCCGTTTTTATCACCCCAAAATTTTCGATTCCCATTGAAAAAGACAAATTCAATATTGGCGGGGGTGCTTTGTTGGGAACTGTTTTAGGAGAACCAGATACCGGGTTTGGGATTGTTTATGGGCTTTCAACTTATGGGACACGCGATAATAATGTGAGTTTAAGCCTTGGTTATGGTTTTGCAGCAGGCGAATGGGCAAAGTCGCCATTAATTAATTTTAGCGGATTATTCCGGGTTTCTAGCCGTGGCTATTTTATTACCGAAAACTATTACATAAACGTTGACGGTTACGGGCTTGGAGTAATTGGACTGGGGGGAAGATGGATAATCAGAAAAGCCGCTCTCGACTTTATTCTTGCAATCCCGGTGGCAGAGGATATGGATGTTTTTATTGCTGCACCTTTGATAGGTTTTACAATTCCTTTTGGTAATTCGAATTAAAAAGAAATTTGCTATTTTAGGACTTCCAACATTTATCTAATCGTATGATAAAATCACATCAATTAATTATTGTGGTTTTGTTGTTTTTTGGCCAAAGCTGCGAACATCAAAATCAAAATGAAGAAAAAATAAAAATACGTGGCTGGAATATTTTAACAGATCATACAACTACTGCTCTAAAAACTATTGAAGTCAGCAAAAACTATGAAGTTAACCACTTGCAACTTTCACACGAAATTTGCCACGATTTAAAAGATGTTAAACACCAATGGAACCGTAACATTGTTAATAACCTGACAACAAAAGCACATAAAGCTGGAATTCCTGAAGTAGTGGTTTGGGATCATGCCTTGTATAATCTTGATTACTACCCCGACCGTTTCAAAATAAAAGAAAGTGGTTTGCTCAATCTCGATAATCCTGAATTCTGGCTTTGGTTTAAAACCGACTACCGAAAAATGCTCGACAAAATACCTGAAGTAAATGGTATCGTTTTAACATTTATTGAAACAGGTGCAAGAGTTGAAAACCAACATTCCGAAATCTTAAAAACACCACAAGAAAAACTGGCAGCTCTTGTCGATTCGGTGGCATCTGTGATTGTAAACGAGCGAAACCTGAAATTGTACATTCGCAGTTTTATGTACAATCGCGACGAGCTAAAGAATTTAATGCAGTGTTTTGGATTGATAAAATGCCCCGATATTGTTGTAATGGCAAAGGAAACGCCACACGATTTTTTCGTGACCCACCCGGTTTCGTGGTGGATTGAGGATATTCCATTTCCAGTAATTATAGAATTTGATTGCGCTCACGAGTTTAACGGACAGGGAATTGTTGCCAGCATTTTCCCCGAAACACATTTAAAACGATGGAAACATTATCAAAAATTACCAAATGTAATTGGCTATTCCATTCGTACCGACCGTTATGGAAAAACCTCCATTCTAGGAACCCCATCCGAAATAAATCTTTTCGCCGTTCACGAATCAACAAAAAACCCTGAAATAAAAGTTGACGAAATAATTGAAAAATTTATTGCTGAAAAATACGATTCAGCGGCAATTCCGACTCTAAAACCGGTTTTTGAAAAGGCCCCTGAAATAATTTTATCATCGTTTTATACCCTTGGGTTAAACACAACAAATCACTCAAAACTCGATTTTGATTATCGCTCAATTTACACTCGCCATGTTTCAGGTCGCTGGATGGACAAACCGGAAATCCAGATCGATCACGGTGTGAACAAAGAATTTCATTATTGGACTGATATTGTCAACCATCTGGCGCCTGCCAATCGAAAGCTTGCTGAAGGTGTGAACCTGAAAGAGTTGGGAGAGGTTTTTGAAAACCAGTGGATTCAGCCGGAAGAGTTAATGGATACAATTTTTCTTAGTTATGTTCTAACAGAAAAAGAGTTTGGTGTGAGTTTGGCAAAAGAAGCAATTTCAATAGTCAACTCAGCGAAGCCATTTTGTTCGGATTCAAAAAAATTCAATATTATTTTCCACACTTTCAATCGTACTTTAATGAGTGCAAAATTACGGAAAGCTTATGCACAGGTTTATTATTCACAACGAATCTGGAATCGCGGTTTAGAATTTCAAAACGAAAAATTATTAATGCTCATTGAACAAGGTATCGAAGAAATGAAATTGATTTCGGAAGAAATGAAATTATACCGTAGAAAAGGATCGGTTGGCCAATACAATTGGGTTAAAGATGCCGATATTGCAATTGAATTAATTAATGAAATAGAAAATTCTAATATTTTACCGTAAAAAACAAAAATGAAATTCACAAAAATTTTAACATTATTTACCCTCTTATTTTCAACTACTTTTCTGTTCGCCCAGGAAAACCCACTCGAAAAATTTAATACACTTATTGGAAAATGGGAAGGTGGAGGTTCTGGTTTCAGTTCTTCAAAATCAGTGATTCAATCGGAATTTAACTGGATAATGAAGAATACATTTATTGAAGTAAAAAACCGTTCCGAATTTGAACCAACTCCACAACAACCAGAAGGGGAAATTCACGAAGATTATGGAATAATAAGTTTCGACAAGGCACGTAAAATTTTTGTTTTTCGTCAATTTCATGTCGAGGGTTTTATAAATCAATATATTCTAAACGATTCTGTTTCCAGCGAATCGACATTTATTTTTGAGTCCGAAAGTATTGAAAATTTTGTTCCCGGAGGAACTGCCCGTTTTACAATCAACATTAAAAACGAATCTGAAATCGAAACTATTTTCGATGTTGGTTTCCCCGGAAAGGAAATGTCTTGTTTTGGAAATAACAAGTTGAAAAAACTAAAATAATTTTTATCTGCAATTTAGATGCTCTCCTTCCAAAAAGAATTTGTTAAATTGAATATGGCGGATTGGTTGTTATTCTCAAGATGAATAAAAAAAAAGATACTTTTGCCTGTTCAAATTAATAAAATTAAACAACAATAATACAGGATGGACAAGATACAAAAAACGCTGTTAATGATCCTCGACGGTTGGGGAATTGGGAATGGGACAAAAAGCGATATAATTGCAACTGCCCCAACTCCTTTTATTGATTCACTAATGAAAGATTACCCGCATTCGCAATTGCTTGCATCGGGCGAAAATGTGGGGTTACCCGATGGGCAAATGGGGAATTCTGAAGTTGGGCACCTTAGTATTGGTGCTGGCCGCGTATTGTACCAGGATATGGTGAAGATTACAAAATCAATTCGCGATAAATCGTTGTGGGAAAATCAGCAAATTGTTGAAGCATATTCGTACGCCAAAGAAAACAATAAAAAGGTGCATTTGGTTGGTTTAATTGGCCCGGGAGGGGTACACGCTCTTAGTACCCACATGGTGGCACTTTGCCAGATTGCTACAGATATGGGATTAAACGACATATTTGTACATGGGTTAACCGATGGCCGCGATACCGACCCTCGTTCGGGCCATGGTTTTTTAGAAACCGATTTAAAAGCACTGGAAAGTACAAATGCACGATTTGCTTCAATAATTGGCCGCTATTATGGAATGGACCGGGATAAAAATTACGACCGCCTTAAATTAGCATACGATCTGTACACAAAAGGAAAAGGTGAAAAATCTACCGATTTGCTGGCAACAGTTCAGGCTTCATACAATAACGGGGTAACCGATGAGTTTTTGAAACCAATTGTAATGGTCGATGAAAAAGGTAGCCAGATCGGTAAATTTGAAAATGGAGACGTTGTAATTTGTTTTAATTTCCGCACCGACAGGTTACGTCAAACAACCATTGCTTTTACCCAGGAAAATCTTCCCGAATTTGGTATGCACACTATGGATTTGAAATGGTTTACCCTTACAAATTATAAAGCCGATTTTAAGGGAATTAACGTTATTTTCGACAAAGAGAATGTTTCAAATACTATGGGTGATGTAATTTCGAAAGCAGGATTGAAACAAATCAGGATTGCCGAGACCGAAAAATATGCCCATGTTACTTTCTTTTTCAGTGGTGGCCGTGAAGATGAATTTGAAGGTGAAACCAGAATATTGATTCCATCGCCAAAAGTTGCTACTTACGATTTACAGCCCGAAATGTCGGCACCAAAAGTAAAGGAAGCGATTGTGCCAAAATTAAAAAACGGTGAAGCTGATTTTGTTTGCCTGAATTTTGCCAACGGTGACATGGTTGGGCATACCGGAGTTTACGAGGCCATTTACAAAGCCGTTGTTGCGGTTGACCGGTGTGTGAAAGATGTTGTGGAAGCTGCTCTGGAAGGGGATTATAATGTTATGATTATTGCCGACCATGGAAATGCAGACTATGTTATTAATGAAGATGGTTCGGAAAATACAGCACACTCGCTGAATCCTGTTCCCTGTATTTTTATCAATAACAAAAAAATTATTCAACTTGAAAACGGGATTTTAGCAGATGTTGCCCCTACACTGATTTCTGTAATGGGATTGGAAATTCCCAAAGAAATGACGGGTAAAAATTTGATAAAATAATCCTTTTATTATACTTGCGAGGGAAAGAAATTTGGGCATTATAAAATGTTGTTCCAACTCGCAGAGAATGATAAATTGATAATAAAATAAAAATGGTCGAAATCGGACGTACAATAATCAGCCGCGATATTTTTGAAAAACATTTTCTTTGCGACCTGTCAAAATGTAAAGGTGCGTGCTGTGTTGAAGGAGATTCGGGCGCCCCGCTAACAGAAGAAGAAGCAAAAATTATTGCGCGCGACTACCCTCACTTTCAGAATTATATTTCTGGCAAACATCGAAGGGAAATCGAAAAACATGGATTTTCGATTATCGACAGCGATGGCGATTTGGTTACTCCATTAGTAAACAACAAACAGTGTGTTTACTCTTTTTACGATAAAAAGAAAATATTAAAGTGTAGTATTGAGAAAGCCTTTTTTGAAGGCAAAATCAAATTCAAAAAGCCAGTTTCATGTCATCTTTTTCCTATTAGGGTTACAGAATACAAACGTTTCGATGCCATAAATTACGAGGAACTTGACATTTGTAAACCGGGTCGGGCTTGCGGGCAATCGGAACAACTTCCGATGTATAAATTTTTAAAAGAACCACTTATTAAAAAATACGGTGAAGAGTGGTATAAAGAAGTTGAAATTGCTGCCGGTTATTTAATAAAATGATGGTTTAATTTTTAGGGGCAATTAATAGTACCCGTTTTTAATCTGTTAGCCCCTTAATGAAATACTTTTTCGATCATTTTTTTCCTTATTACGATTAATGAAAGGTTATTTAACCACTGACTAATTGCCCGCATTACTTCACATTCGAATATTTAATGTAATTTTGTGCTGATTTTTAAAGAGCTTTTGCATGACTGAAATTAAGCTGAATACAATTCCTGAAGCCATTTCCGCAATTAAAAAGGGCGAATTGGTAATTGTTGTTGACGATGAGGACAGGGAGAATGAGGGGGATTTTATTGTTGCTTCAGAATTAATTACTCCTGAGATAATCAATTTTATGTCTATCCAGGGACGAGGATTAATTTGTGTTGCATTAACCGAAATGCGGTGCGAAGAATTGAGCCTGGAATTAATGGTAGGTAAAAATACATCGTCGCACGAAACACAATTTACGGTTTCTGTTGACGCAATTGATCCTGAAGTTACCACAGGAATTTCAGCTAAAGACAGGGCAATTACTATAAAAATGTTGGTTGACCAAAAAACCAAACCGGGCGATTTGGGGCGTCCCGGACATATCTTTCCATTAAAAGCAAAAAACCGAGGGGTACTTCGAAGAAGTGGGCATACTGAAGCTGCCGTTGATTTGGCCCGCTTGGCAGGATTGTATCCATCAGGCGTTTTAGTGGAAATAATGAATGACGATGGAACAATGGCACGTTTGCCACAACTGGCGGAAATAGCAAAGAAATTCGACCTTAAGATAGTTACTATAAAAGACCTGATTTCATTTTCACTTCAAAAGGAAAGTTTAATCGAGCGGGGTGAAGAAGTGGTTTTACCAACCCGTTGGGGAGATTTTAGAATTGTTCCGTTCAGGCAAAAATCAAATGGTGTGGAACATGTTGCCCTTATCAAAGGTAGTTGGCATGCAAATGAACCTGTTTTAGCGAGGGTGCATTCATCGTGCATGACAGGCGATATTTTTGGATCGCTGCGTTGCGAATGTGGCGACCAGTTGCATAAATCGATGGAACTTGTTGAAAAAGAAGGGAAAGGTGTAATTGTTTATATGATGCAAGAGGGACGTGGAATTGGATTGTTAAATAAAATTGCAGCATATAAATTGCAAGATCAAGGCCTGGATACTATTGATGCAAATCTTCATCTCGGATTTAAAGCCGATGAACGTGACTATGGAGTAGGGGCACAAATTTTATCTAATCTTGGTATAACAAAAATGAAATTGTTAACAAATAACCCGGTAAAAAGGGTTGGCCTGGAAGGTTTTGGTTTGGAGGTTGTAGAAATAATCCCTTTGGAAGTTGAACCCAACGAACATAACCAAAAATACATGAAAACCAAACGCGACCGCATGGGACATCACCTTAAAGGATTTAATTACGATTTGTAACCTTTAAGAAAGGTATGAACGTTTAACCCCGGCAAATTTTCAAAAATAAAATATTGGCTGTTTTTCGTGATATTCATTTAAGCATTTAAATTTTAATTTGTTATTGTGTTGTTTGAATTATCTTACAACTATTCATTAGTTTTGTAAGCAATACAATAACAAATGAAGCAGTTAATTTTCCTGTTTATTATTCTACTTCTTTTTTCATGCGAGAAAGGAAAAACAATAAGATTTGCTGTTTGTACAGATGTTCATCACGATTTGATATACGATGCAACAAACAGGATTGAAAAATTCATTAAAGTAGCTGAAAAGGAGAAGGTTGATTTTATTATTCAACTTGGCGACTTTTGTATGCCTCTTGAAAAAAATAAACCATTTCTGAAAGTTTGGAATTCTTTTGAGGGACAGAAGTATCATGTTTTAGGAAATCACGATATGGACGTTTCACCTAAAATTGTTACACAAGATTTTTGGGGAATGGAAAAGTCATATTACTCGTTTGAAAGGGGTGATTTTCATTTTATAGTTTTAGATGCTAATTTTTTTAAGTCCGGAGAAAAATATGTAGGTTACGAAAATGGAAATTATTTTGCTAATCTGGAATCAAGAGCATATATTCCACCACAGCAAATAAATTGGCTAAAAAAAGATATTTCTCAAACCGATAAATTGGTGGTGGTGTTTTCACATCAAAGCCTGGAGCATTGGGGCGGGATAAAAAACCGCACAGAAATTCATCGTATATTTAAGGAAGCCAATCAAAAAAAGAAAAAAGTAGTTGCCTGTTTTTGTGGACATGATCATGAGGACAGGTATGCTGAAATTGATGATGTTCATCACATTGGATTAAATAGTTTATCGTATGCCTGGGTAGGAAGTAAATTAGAATATTCGGGACGTTTCCCGGAAAGTATTGAAGAAAAATATCCAAATTTGAAATACACCTTACCTTATCGGGAACCTGTTTTCGCTATGGTAGAAATTAGTTCAAAAGGAATTTTGAAAATCAAAGGGATTCAAAGTGATTTTATAAAACCCGGACCTGACGAATTGGGAGCTGAAAATCATCATTTTTCTTCAAAAATTACAAATAGAGCTTTAACTTTTTATAAATGAACTTTTAAAGTTGAGTAAAAATTATATAGAAAATTAAATATACACTTATGAAATTACCAATTATTTACATTGTATTGCTGACTTTTGGTTTTGGTTGCGCCAATTCTCAGGATTGGCCAGATTGGCGCGGGGCAAACCGCGATGGAACCTGGAATGAAACTGGGATTATTGAAAAATTTGATTCAGAAACAATAAAAACTAAATGGTCGGTTCCTATTGGTTCCGGTTATTGTGGCCCTACAGTTTCTAATGGAAAAGTTTATTTAAGCGATTTGCTTGTTAAACCTTCGCAAACGGAAGGTGTACTTTGTTTCAACGAAAAAACCGGAGAAAAAATATGGGAGTTCCGTTACGAATGTATTTACGAAGGAGTTGGATATCCTGCCGGTCCGCGAGCTTCGGTTATTATTAACGATGACAAAGCATATTCGCTTGGTACAATGGGGAATTTATTCTGTTTTAATGCCGAAAATGGTGAAGTATTGTGGCAGAAAAATCTCAATAAAGAATATGAAATTCAAATGCCAACGTGGGGAATTGCTTCCACTCCGTTAATAATTGATGATAAAATTATAATTCATGTAAGTGGCAGTAAAAATGCGGGTGTTGTTGCATTTAATAAAAACTCCGGGGAAGAAATTTGGCGAAATCTTGATGATCGGGCTGGTTATTCAGCACCAATTCTTATTGAAAAAATGGATAAAAGTGTAGTAGTTAATTGGACAGAACACAGTTTGTCAGGATTAAATCCGGAAACAGGTGAAGTCTTTTGGAGGTTTCCCTGGAAAACTGGTTCGGGCATGAGCATTGCCACACCGGTTTTATACAACGACCACATTTTTGTAAGTGCTTTTTACAGTGGCTCGCTACTTATAAAACTGGGTGAAGATTATACAACTGCTGAAAAAGTTTGGCAACGAAGCGGCGAAAGTGAACGAAAAACCGATGCATTGCATTGTGTTATGAATACTCCGGTTATTATCGACGATTTTATTTATGGTGTTGATAGTTACGGTGAATTGAGATGTTTGGAATTTGAAACCGGAGATCGTATTTGGGAAGACCAAACGGCGGTAAACCGGGCCCGCTGGGCAAACATTCATTTTGTTCAGAATAAAGACAAAATTTGGATGTTTAACGAACAAGGCGAATTGATAATTTCGAAACTTTCACCACAGGGATTTACAGAAATAAGCCGGGCTAAACTAATCGAACCATCAAAAAAACAACACCCGCGAGGTGTGGTTTGGACTCATCCGACATTTGCTAATAAACATGTTTTTGTACGAAACGACAACCAACTAATTTGTGCCGATTTATCAAAAAAATGAACTTAAACACTCCTAACTTCTCCCCTGTTTTCAGGGGAGATTCCCGAAGGGGAGAGGGGTAAAAACAATAATTTAAAATGAAAATCAACCTAATTCTACTAATCCTAACATCCATTCTATTTGTAGGCTGCCAACAAATCCCGGAATCCCAAGATCCAAATATCATCTTAATTATGTGCGACGACCTTGGCTGGGGAGATACAGGATTTAATGGAAATGAAATTATCCAAACTCCCAATCTCGATTTTCTGGCAGGGAAAGGAATTACATTTAACCGGTTTTATTCGGCATCGGCAGTTTGCTCTCCTACCCGCGGAAGTTGTTTAACGGGCAGAAATCCTTATCGATACGGAATTCCAACGGCAAATGCCGGGCACATGAAAATTGAGGAAATTACCTTGCCCGAATTGCTAAAAGAGCGTGGGTATTCAACTGGTCATTTTGGGAAATGGCATCTGGGAACGCTCACTACAAAAGTGAAAGATGCTAACCGTGGTAAACCCGGAGATTCAACAAATTATAGTATTCCAACCATGCACGGTTACGACTCTTATTTTGTAACCGAATCGAAGATACCAACTTATGACCCAATGTGGAAACCAAAAATGTTTGATACTGACAAAGGCGAAGGTTTAAGATATGGTTGGAAAGCGGTTCAAAATAAAAATGATGCTGAAAAATATGGTACTCATTATTGGAAGGGAGTTGAAAATGCCGAAACAACAAATATGGAGGGTGACAATTCAAAAGTAGTAATGGACAGGGTGATTCCATTTATTGAGAATTCAGCCGATAATAGTAATCCTTTCTTTTCTGTAATTTGGTTTCAAACACCGCATTTACCTGTTGTAGCTAACGAAAAGATGATGGCAGAATACAGTAAATATTCGCATCAGGAACAAATTTATTTCGCAACAATTTCTGGAATGGACGAACAAGTTGGGCGACTTTGGGAAAAACTTGAGGAACTAGGCCAGGCAGAAAATACAATGATATGGTTTTGTAGCGACAATGGCCCGGAAAGAGATACACCGGGTAGTTCCGGTCCGTTTCGAGAAAGAAAACGTTCGCTTTACGAAGGGGGTGTTCGCGTGCCCGCGTTTTGTGTTTGGCCAAATAAAATTGAGGCAGATCAAAAAACAGATTTCCCTGCATTTACCAGCGATTATCTACCAACAATAACAGAAATTCTTAATCTTGATTATCCTGTTGAAAGACCGATTGACGGAGTCAGCCTTTCAAAATTATTAAACGGAGAATCTGTTAATAGAGAGAAACCAATGGGTTTTCAATATGGAGGGAAAATGTCTTGGGTGACACAAGAATTCAAATTAATTAGTACTGACAAAGGAGAAACTTTCGAATTATACAATCTTATAGACGACCCAAGTGAAAAAGAGAATATTATAGAAGAGAAACAGGAGTTGGCAAAACGAATGAAAAAAGAACTGTTAAATTGGATTGAATCCTGTAAAAAATCGGCTAATGGTGCCGACTATTTATAAAAATCTAAAAGAATGAAAACACATACAATTTTATTTTCAACACTATTTTTATTTGGAATTTTATCGGCTTGCTCCGAACCTGAAAAGCCGTTAAAAGAACCAAACATTCTTTTTATAATGACTGACGACCATTCGTACCAAACATTAAGTGCTTACAGTAATAAATTAATTGAAACTCCCAATCTCGATAGAATTGCAAACGAAGGAGTATTATTCAAAAATAGTTTTGTCGGAAACTCAATCTGCGCACCCAGTCGTGCCACTCTTCTAACAGGAAAACACACGCATAAAAACGGGCAAATAAATAATTCTCATACATTCGATGGGGGGCAAGTAACTTTCCCAAAACTGTTGCAACAGGCAGGTTATCAAACTGCATTGGTAGGAAAATGGCACTTGAAAAGCGATCCCACTGGATTCGACTACTGGAATATTCTGCCCGGACAAGGTCAATACTACAATCCCGATTTTATTGAAATGGGTGAGAAAAAACAATTTGAAGGATATTGCACAACTTTAACTACCGATTTCGGTTTGAACTGGTTGGAGAATCGCGATAAAGAAAAACCATTCTGTTTACTACTTCATCACAAAGCACCCCACCGAACATGGCAACCCGACACAATTCATTTTGCTGAATTTAAAGACAAAGTTTATCCGGTTCCGGAAAACTTTTTTGATAATTATGAAGGCCGTTTGGCAGCTGCTGAACAGAAATTAAGTATCCGTGCTGCAGACATGGATATTCAGTATGATTTGAAAATGGAAGATTCGGAAGGTCGGATTGTATCTCGTTTCCCACGGATGAAACACACAAGTAGAATGAATGAATTACAGAAAAATGCATGGGAGAAACATTACAAACCAATTACCAAAGATTTTCTGGGAAAAGATCTGGAAGGGGACGAATTATATCTTTGGAAATATCAGAGGTACATGCGTGATTATCTGGCCTGCATTCGTTCTGTTGACGAAAATGTGGGACGGGTTTTAGATTATCTAAAAGAAAATGGTTTGGACGAAAACACACTTGTTGTTTATACTTCCGACCAGGGATTTTATATGGGAGAACACGGTTGGTTCGATAAAAGATTTATGTACGAACAGTCGTTGCGTACTCCCTTGTTAATGAGACTTCCAAAAGGTTATTCTAAAAAAGGTGAAATTGCAGAATTAGTTCAGAATATCGATTTTGCACCAACTTTTCTAGATTTTGCAGGAGTTGACATCCCTGCTGAAATTCAGGGAAAATCGTTAAAGCCAATTCTTTCAAAAGAAAAAAATATTGAATGGCGAGATGGGATTTACTATCATTATTATGAATTTCCGAATGAACATGCCGTGAAACGACATTATGGAATTAGAACCGACCGTTATAAATTAATTCATTTTTATAATGATATTGATGAATGGGAATTATATGATTTACAAACCGATCTGGAAGAAATGGATAATCTGATTAACTCCGAAAAACATGTAGAAATAATTATCGGTTTAAAAACGGAATTAACTAAATTGCAAGTGTTGTACGAAGACACTGATCGATCTACATATTAAGAATATCTAAAACCTAATTAAAATGAAATCAAACAACTCGGGACTTAAATTACTTGCTTTAGTTTTAATTGCGACAACTATAATTAGCTGCAACCAAAGTACAAACCAAAAGGAACAATCTGCAAAACCAAATATTATTTACATTTTGGCCGATGATTTGGGTTATTCTGAAGTTGGTTGCTACGGACAGGAAAAAATAGAAACTCCAAATATTGATTTACTTGCGGCAAACGGAATGCGTTTTACACAACATTATGCCGGGGCCCCTGTTTGCGCACCATCCCGTTGCGTTCTTTTAACCGGAAAACATTTGGGTCACGCGCAAATTAGAGGAAACGACGAGTGGGCATCGAGAGGTCCTGTTTGGGATTTTGAAGCCATGGCAAAAGACCCGAATTTGGAAGGGCAGCGGCCACTTAAACCGGGGACTAAAACAATTGGAAGGCTTTTGCAAGGTGCTGGTTACAAAACGGGTGTTGTTGGAAAATGGGGACTTGGTGCACCGCTAACAGAAGGTATTCCAAATAAACAAGGCTTCGATTTTTTTTACGGTTACAATTGCCAGCGGCAGGCACATACTTTTTTTCCGGTTCACCTTTGGAAAGACACAACAAAAGTATTGCTGAATAACAAAATGGTGCCTCCACGGACTAAACTTCCCGAAGATGCCGATTTGTACAAACAGGAAACGTATGCTGATTTTTGGCTCACCGATTATTCTTCGGAGCTGATGCAAAAAGAAGTAATCAATTTTATTAAAGAAAATAAAGAACAACCTTTTTTTATGTATTATGCCAATCCCATTCCGCATAATCCCTTGCAGGCTCCTAAAAACTGGATCGCTTATTATGTCGAAAAATTTGGCAATGAAGATCCTTACGACGGTAGCCGTGGTTATTTTCCACATCGCTACCCACATGCTTGTTATGCGGCAATGGTTTCGTATTTCGATGCACAGGTTGGAGAGATTGTGGCAACATTAAAAGAACAGGGATTGTACGAAAACACGATAATCATGTTTAGCAGCGACAACGGTCCAACGTACAGTGGAGGTGCAGATTCCCCATGGTTCGACAGTGCAAAACCATTTAAAAGTGAACGTGGCTGGGGAAAAGGAAATGTTACAGAAGGAGGAATCCGTGTGCCAATGATTGCCCAGTGGCCTGGAAAAATTGAAGCAGGTTCTGAAACCGGCCTGATTTCAGCTTTTTACGATGTGCTGCCCACAGTTTGCGATATTGCAGGAATTGAAGCCCCTGAAGATATTGATGGAAAAAGTTTTCTTCCAACTCTTATAGGAAAAAAAGGGCAGGAAGAACATGAGTTTTTGTACTGGGAATTTCCAGCTTCAGGTGGGCAACAGGCAATTAGAATGGGAAAATGGAAAGGAATCCGTAAAAATATATTCAAAGACAGCCTTCAGGTTCAGTTATATAATTTAGAAGAAGATATTCAGGAATTGAATGATGTTTCAAAACAAAATCCCGAAGTAGTTCGAAAAATTGAAGCTCTTTTTATTCAGGAACATACATCTGCAGAAATTGAGAGATTTAAGATTAAACAGTTAGGTGATTAAAATTATTTAAACCTTAGCCAAAATTAATTGTAGAATTATGCTAGGTGCTTCTTAAATTAATTTATGACAATAACATTTCGACCTTATGGTCGTTATGAAATTGGCTTAATACTGGTCGATTTTACAAATATCCTTTATTCAAAAAATTAAAATCCCGTTTTACCAATGAAAACAGGGCTTTGCACAACAAAATAAATTACCCTGAAAACATAATTAAATAATTAACTTACAAGTACTTGCTTCGTGTTGATAAAAGTCATAACTTGATTAAAAATAGATCCATCTTATCTTTTTAGATTATTTGAATAGATGTTTTTATTGATTTTATTAACCATTATAACTCATAAATTATGAAGCAATTTACTTTACTAAAAGCC
The DNA here is from genome assembly GCA_018648265.1 of Prolixibacteraceae bacterium. GTDB lineage: Bacteria > Bacteroidota > Bacteroidia > Bacteroidales > Prolixibacteraceae > Draconibacterium. The sequence goes on from JABGRN010000021.1 coordinate 51,480, forward strand.
TTTTTGGCAATTGTATTAGTTGTCGGAATAGGAGTTCATGGTCAAGCTCAGATTCCTAAAACCCCAACTGTTCAAATGCTCCTAACCGATGGTGCAGGCAATCCTGTTTCGGACGGTGCTTACAATGTAACTGTTGCATTATACAATGTTTTAACCGGAGGAGCTGCTCTTTGGAATGAAACCCAAAGTGTAAATGTAAGCGACGGTTTAGCAAATATTGTTTTGGGAACCGTAACACCCTTGAATTTAAAATTCGATATACAATATTTTGTTGGATTGTCAGTAGCGGGAGGTGTGGAATTATCTCCTCGCCTTGCCTTGAATCCGGCAACTTATAGTTTATCTGCGCGTGCCGTTTATGGTTCTACAAATGTTTTTCCGGCCGACGGCGATGTTGGTGTAGGTACACTCTCACCCCTTGCAAAAGTTGATATTGAAGGGAAATTACGAATTGCAGATGTTCCTGATGTTGATACTTTTTTAAGGGTTTTAGTTCAGGATACTTTAAACGACCAGATTGTAAAATCAATCCGGCTTGATTCTCTGGTACATGTTATAAATAAAGTTAGCTGGCAATTTTGGTGGTGGGCATGGCCAGGCCCCCCAGGCCCCGTTGGTCCAATGGGTCCGATGGGTCCTCCAGGCCCACAAGGAATCCAGGGGCCAAGGGGGCTTCCTGGAGTAGATGGTATTGACGGTCTTGATGGATTAGATGGATGGGATGGAGTAGATGGTATTGATGGAGTGGATGGTATTGACGGTCTTGATGGATTGGATGGATTAGATGGGCTTCAAGGACCTCAAGGGGATCCCGGCGTAGTAGGAATTCCAGGTGAGGATTTTGTTGTGCGCGATGCAGCAGGTAATATTGTATTCTGGGTTGATGCCGCAACGGGAGAATCATACCACATGGGATACGAATGGTTTGAAAGTGGTTTATGGGTTGGAGCCGATCCTACCGGAGCAGGTGTGGAGATAGATCCTGACGGGACTATTACTATTTACGATAAAGATGGCTTTCCGGTGAGCATATTTTATCCCGACGGTACTTCCTGGCATAGTGGAAGGGAGACTTATGAAGGTGGAATAGAAATCCCACTTGAAGGCGGAGGCAAAATTGTCATCGATTCAGATGGAATTACTATTTATGATGCTGAAGGATTTCCTGTAACTACATTTTATCCCGATGGCACTTCTTTTCATTATGGTTTAGAAACATATTATGGTGGCCTTGAAATTCCTCTTGCCGATGGAGGAAAAATTGTAATCGGTTCAGATGGAATTACTATTTACGATGCCAACGGATTTCCGGTAACTACATTTTATTCCGATGGTACTTCTTATCATTATGGTTTAGAAACATATTATGGTGGCCTTGAAATTCCTCTTGCCGATGGA
>JABGRN010000021.1:52977-63897 GCA_018648265.1 Prolixibacteraceae bacterium
GGAAAAATTGTTATTAATGAAGACGGGATTACTATTTACGATGCTAGTGGATTTCCTGTAACTACATTTTATCCCGATGGCACTTCTTATCATTTTGGTTTAGAAACATATTATGGTGGCCTTGAAATTCCTCTTGCCGATGGAGGGAAAATTGTTATCGATGAAAATGGGATTACCATTTATGATGCCAGAGGAATTCCTGTAACTTCATTTCTTCCAGACGGCTCTTCATATCATTATGGTTTAGAAACTTATTTTGGAGGGCTTGAAATTCCTCTTGCCGATGGAGGGAAAATTGTTATCGATGAAAACGGGATTATTATTTACGATGCCAGTGGATATCCTGTAACCGCATTTTACTCCGATGGCACTTCCGAACATTTTGGTAAAGAAACATATTTTGGTGGACTTGAGATCCCACTTGAAAATGGAGGAAGTATTATAATTGATTCAAATGGGTTTACTATTTACGATGCCAGTGGAGATGCTGTAACTACTTTTTATCCCGATGGCACTTCCCATCATAAAAGGCTTGAAACTTACGAAGAAGGTATTGAGATTCCATTGCCACAAGGTGGTCTAATCAGGATTACACCCGAAGGCGGATTGGAAATAAATGGTCCTGATGGCACCCCGATTCATCATCAGAATACAGATGGAACTTCTTATCATGGTGGAGATGAATTATTTAATGGGATAATAATTGTTCAAAATCCTGAAGATGCTACTAATACGACAACAATCCAGGGAGGTACAATAGAATGTGAATTGCTTATAGCTAAACAAAAAGATTTCCGTATCGATCATCCGCTTGATCCCGAAAATAAATATTTACATCATTCCAGTATCGAAACAAATGAAATAGCCAATATTTATAATGGTAATGCCAAACTCGATAAAAATGGAACCGCAGAGGTGGAACTTCCTGATTGGTTTGATGCATTGAATGAAAATTTCAGGTATCAGCTTACACCAATTGGTGCGCCCGGACCCAATTTGTATGTAGCCAGTGAGGTGAAAAATAATCGATTCAAAATTGCCGGGGGAAATGCAGGAATGAAAGTTTCGTGGCAGGTTGTTGGAACACGAAAAGACAATTACGCAATCGAGAACCCTTTGCAGGTTGAATCATTTAAAGAATCGTCAAAATTATCTTCGAGTTCTGGTATCAAATAATATTTAAAAAATCAGGATCATGGATAGAAAAATAATTTTAATATTAATGTTAGGCTTATTATTTGGAACTGCTCAAGGGCAGTACCAAATTCCGCTGTACGCGCCTGGAAATACGGGGGGAGTGTCAATAAACAATGCTTATTCACTACTCTCTGTAACAGGTCAGAATGCGATTGGATTAACTTCCGATGCTAATAACAAAATTTTCCTGGGGCTTCTTGCACCGGTGAGATACGTACTTACCGATGCCAGTTTGACAAGTAATGGATTTACGAAATTGTTTCAGAATTTCCCAAATCCATATAAAACTCAAACTACAATCCCCTTTGAAATTTCTAAGAAGGGAAAGGTAAAATTAACCGTCTTCGATATTTTGGGGCAAGCAGTTGCTGTTGTCGTCGATCAGGAATTACCCCCGGGAAAACATTTAATTAAGTTTGATTCGGAGAAAATAAAGCCCGGGTTGTTTTTATACCAGCTTGAAGTTGGTGATTTTCGTGCAACAAAAACTATGGTATTAACCAAATAGAAGTAATGGTCGAGGAATAATTTAAAAAGTTTTGATAGGTTTTTGTTAAATCTAATTTATTTTCGAACTTTAAAAAACATTTAAATTATATAAATATGGATGGAAAAACAAAAGCAATTGTTGCACACATTACCATTATTGGCTGGATTATAGCACTGGTTTTGAACAGTACTGAAAAGGACGAATTTGCCAGTTATTATATTCGCCAAACTCTCGGTATTTATTTATTGGGAATCGTTCTTAGTATTATTCCTGTTATAAATGTTTTTGGATGGATTGTAACTTTGGTTCTTTGGATTTTGAGTTTAATAGGATCAATTCAGGCCGAAAAAAAGGAATCGCCAGTAATTGGGAAATATTTTCAGGATTGGTTTAAATTTGTATAAAACGGAATTGTGCTAAATAAAAAAGACAGGTTGTTCGCCTGTCTTTTTTATTTATAAACTAAATGAGATTTAATTTTCGCTTTTACGCGACTCCCTATATTTACTGATCATGTGCATTCTAAACTCATTTTCAACCTGGTATAATTTAAGGACTTTTTGAGGTGGTAATATTTTCAGGAATTTTTCGTTGTATTTTACAAGCATATCTGCTTCTTCCTGCAAACTTCCTGCAAATTTTCTTGTAAGTGCAATTACCTCTTTCTCAGGCAAAGAAACTTTTGTCTCTCGTACTTTTGCTTCCATTTCACGTCGCATTTTTTGGGCTTCCCACCTTTCTTGATCCATCTGGTTATAAACCGGCCAGAATTTTTCTGCCTCGGCTGGTGTAAGTTCCAGGTTTGATGTTAGAAAAGCTACTTTTTCTGAGCGGTATTTTTCCCTTCTATCCTGGTGTGAATCATTTTTGGCTTTTACTGCCAAACCAGATAGGATAAAAAAAGTAATTGTAAATATAATTGCTAATCGTTTCATAATATTTAAAAATCAGTTCCTAAATAAATTTCGTATTCCGAAATGTTTGCGCTTACATAATTCATTAAATCCTCGTCAGAGAATTCTACAGAAGTTGCCGGTTCGTCTAACAAAGCATAAAACGAGTTTTCATCAATGCTTTCAACCAACGAAAGATATTCTTCATTATTAAATTCAGTTTCAGCATTATTGTTATTTACTACCTGTTCTGGCAAATGAGATTTCAAGGGCCAATTAACTAACAAAATTATTATGGCAAAACCAGCCGCCAAACCAATGGCAGGTTTTAGAAATTGAATAATTCGGTTTTCTTTTTTCGGGATCGCCTTTTTTTCCGCCTCAAGTTTTATTTGAAGGCGCGAAGAAAAATCGTCGAAATAATTGTCGGGAACCCCAAAAGGATATTCCCTTTTTAATTTCGACAGTTCCGTTTTTTTATTATCTAAATTATTCATCTCAGCGATTTGTTTGTTTGACTTTATTCATTTAAAAAAGTTTAATGTCGAAAGTTTAATCTGTGCTTTTTAAATAGTGTTCTATCTTTTTTGTTGCATGATGATACGAAGCTTTAAGTGCCCCAACCGATGTGTCCAATACCTTTGCCATATCGTCATACTTCATTTCGTCGAAATATTTCATATTAAAAACTATCCTTTGTTTATCGGGCAAACGAAGAATTGCTTCCTGAAGTTTCATCTGGATTTTATCTCCCTCAAAATAGGGGTCCGACATTAGATTCTCGATTAAATATTCGCTAACATCATTTAATGGCATAAAATTTTTTCGCTTTTTTGAATTTATAAAAGTTAACGATTCGTTGGTTGCAATTCGGTAAAGCCAGGTAAAAAGGCTCGATTCTTCACGAAATTTATCGATACTTTTCCACACTTTTATAAATGTGTTTTGAAGCACATCATCGGCATCATCATGGTTCATTACAATTTTCCGGATGTGCCAGTACAACCGCTCCTGGTACTTTTTTACCAACACATGAAAAGCAAGATCCCTTTTGTTCTCTTGCTTTAGGTCGGCAATAAGTTTACGGTCGTCATTATCCATTTATCGTAATTTTACAATCTGATCCATTTATCCTAAAAAGGTTTAATCAGAAATTATATTCTGAAATTTAGTCCCTCCTCAACAAGTTTTTGATAAATTTCAACATCAAAAGAGTACAATTTTGCGGCGCGGTGTGCTACATTGGTTTGTTTTTCGTTGGTGTCGATCAGCAAACCCATATTTTGTATTTTTTTTCTAAAATTCCGTGTGTCCAGTTTTTTGCCTAAAATTACTTCATATAAAGTTTGCAGCTCTGTTAAGGTAAATTTATCAGGTAGCAGGTGAAATCCAACGGGGTGGTATTGAACCTCAGCACGCAACCTTTTTAAGGCTTTTTGTATAATCTCTTTTACGTCGAAAATTACCTTTGGCAAATTGTCTATTTCAAACCATTTTAATGATTTTGAAATTGGCGAGAGTTTTAAATCGTGGTAATTGGGATTGATTAGCGCATAGTAAACCACCGTAAGTACGCGATAGTGTGGAACCCTGTGTGTAGCGCCAAAAGCCTGTAACTGTTTTAGGTAAATATTATCGATGCCAGTTGTAACCTGTAATATCTTTTTGGCATACTCATCCAAATCTTCTTCAGATGGTAAATGTGTCCCAATAAACCCCCAGAAATTTCCGGAACCAAGTGCAGGGTTTTTCTCAAAAAGATCTTTTGTTTGTTCGTATTCTTCTTTAGTTGTCAGAAATTTTTCGAGCAATTCAGGTTCGGCCTGCCACAATAACACATTTATTTTATTATTATTAAAACCGAATATTACGCAGTCAACAGAAAGATTTTTTAAGATCATAATTTAACAGTTTTGGCAAATGTACAATTTGACATCCTTTTTTTTGCATTTTTTTGCTCCTATAATTTTGTAATAATAACAATAAGAAATTTTAAAACTTATTATTGTTGAAGTTTTAAATAAATATGGATTTAAAAATCAATAAACAATTAACTTTGCACCGCAATTTAAAAATGAAATAATGGCATTAAAATGCGGAATTGTTGGTTTACCAAATGTAGGCAAATCAACACTGTTTAATTGTTTGTCGAGTGCAAAAGCGCAATCGGCCAACTTTCCTTTTTGTACAATCGAACCAAATGTTGGGGTCATTACAGTGCCCGACGAAAGATTAATAAAACTGGCCGAAATCGATAAACCGAAGAAAGTTATCCCTACTACTGTTGAAATCGTCGATATTGCCGGTTTAGTAAAAGGCGCCAGCAAAGGTGAAGGTTTGGGTAACCAATTTTTAGGGAATATTCGCGATACCGATGCTATTTTACATGTTTTACGGTGTTTCGACAATGAAAATATTACTCATGTTGATGGTTCTATAAATCCGGTTCGCGACAAAGAAGTAATCGATATTGAACTTCAATTAAAAGATCTGGAAACCATTGAAGGCCGGATTGATAAGCTTGAAAAACAAGCCCGGCATGGGAATGATCCACGGATTAAAAAAATGTTCGAATTGGCAGTTCGTTACAAAGCGGTTTTGGAAACCGGCAAATCGGCGCGTACACTAAAACTATACGAAGAAGAAGCTCGAATTGCAAAAGAATTTTTTCTGTTAACCAATAAACCGGTTATGTATGTTTGTAATGTAGATGAAACTTCGGCTAAAAAGGGCAACAAATACGTGGAAGAAGTAAAAGAAGCAATTAAGGATGAAGAAGCCGAACTTTTGGTAATAGCTGCCGCCACGGAAGCTGATATTGCTGAATTAGAAGAATATGAAGAGAAACAACTTTTTCTTGAAGAGCTTGGTTTAGATGAGCCAGGGGTAAACAAATTAATTCATACCGCTTATAATTTGTTGAATCTGCAAACTTATTTTACCACCGGGCCTGATGAAAGCCGGGCCTGGACTTTTGAGGAAGGAACAAAAGCACCCCAGGCAGCGGGGATTATTCATACCGATTTTGAAAAAGGATTTATCCGCGCCGAAGTAATTAAATACGAAAATTACGTTATGTTGGGTTCAGAACATGCATGTCGGGATGCAGGGAAAATTGCCGTTGAAGGAAAAGAATACATTGTTAAAGATGGTGATATACTGCATTTTAGGTTTAATGTGTAATTAAAATTTGTCCATAAAACCGGATTATTGAAAAGAAGCATCAAATAACAAAAATCAAAATACAAATTGACACCAAATAATGATATTACATGTTCTAAAAAGTTTTGAATATTGAGATTTTGGTCATTGTGATTTATTTGTATTTTGGTGTTTGTCGATTGGGATTTTTATTTTTTGTTTTGAATTCGGACTTTATATTCGACCAATAATTCGGGGGAATCAGACAATTAGATTTTTGATAAAACAAAAAAGGGTTGGCCATATTTATTTGACCAACCCTTTTTCATTTAAAACAGAATACTATCGCTGCTGGGGAGCATCGCTCATATCTTTAATAATTCCGTTTTTATCTACTTTAATTTGCACATCTTTGGCAATTTCTAAAATAATCGTAGTTTCTTTTATTTCCACAATTTTTCCATAAATCCCACCGGTAGTTACAACTTTGTCACCTTTGGCCAAACCTGCACGAAATTGGCGGGTTTCTTTTTGTCGCTTCATCTGTGGGCGAATCATAAAAAAATAAAAAACTACTACGATTAATAACAGAGGAAGAAAACTCATTAAGGGATTACTTTCTGCACCATCCTGAGGTTGCATCATTAAAATAATATTCATCATCATTTTTAATTTTTAATATTTAAATTCTAATTGTTCGTTTTGTATTTCGGCAAAAATAGCTAAATGTTTTGATTCTTTCGAATTTGCATAAATTTCAATGGTTTTAAATTGTTTCCCAAATAGTCCCGACGAATCAAATTCAATCTCTACAATTCCTGTTTTGCCAGTTCCAACTGGTTCTTTCGAAAATTTTGCATTCAAACAACCACAATCGGTTTCTACCTTTTCTATCGTTAAACTTGTGGGCTCGGTGTTTGTAAAAACAAAAGTAAAAGCTACAATTTCACCCGATTGCAAAGTGCCAAAATTATGCATTTCTTCGTTAAACTCAATTTCTGATATTCGAATTGTTTCTTTTTCAGGCACGATGTTGTTTTCTTCCCGTTTTTCCCGGCTCTGGCCATTGCAGCCAAACAAAACGATACCCAAAAATAGGAACATGAATTTATACATTACGACTCACCCATTAATCCACGTCCGGTTTTAATTACTTTCCCCGATTTTTTTAGATCTTTTAAAGTTTTATCAAGAATCCCGTTAATGAAATTCCGGCTTTTTTCTGTGCTGTAAAATTTAGAAAGTTCGATGTATTCGTTTAGCGAAACTTTGGTAGGGATACTAGGAAAATAAAGTAATTCGGAAATTGCCAGTTGCATAATCAGTATATCCATAAAGGCAATTCTTTCAATGTCCCAGTTTTGCGAGTGGACTTTAATTAACTCCCTTAATTCGTCGTGGTTTATTATTGCTTTACGAAACAAATCTTTGGCAAAATCCCTATCCTCCTGATCCTTAAACATCGGCATTAATCTTTGGTCGGAGTCTGAGTATTCGTTAAATCGTTTTAAAGTTTTTGAAATCATAGAGATCACAAATTCTATGTCGTCGTTCCAGTAAATGCTTTGCTCCTCAAGTACCATGTATAAATCTTCTGAAATCAGCATAATTTCGTTGAATATCTTGTCAACAAATTTCCGATCATCAAGGAACGACAAGTTTTTGTCAGCAACATATTTTTTGTAAAAATCCGATTCCTCTAAAAACAGGTACAACTCTTTTACAAGTTCAGGGTGGTTAACCCAACTCAACTTTTTTTGTTCCAGGTATAAATTTAATTGTTTGTTAGAACGAAGTTGACTGATTACCCGGTTAGTTACAAATTTTGTATTTGGGTGCAGATCATCGTAAGTGGGCTTATGTTTGCTCTTTTTTATTTCAATCCGTTTTTCTGAATAATCGGCAATTTCCAGTATCAGAGCCAACAAGTAGTGATACAGATCGTACGATTTGTGGATGCAGAAAAAGAGTTCTTTTTCAGTTTTATTGATCGATTTCTCAGGTGAAGCGTAGTAGGCGTATAAAATTTGCAACACCTTTGTCCGAATTATCCTTCTGCTAATCATTCTTTAATGAACTTCGTAAATTAATGGCGGCAAAAATAGTACTTTTTTGAATTCCACGATGTATTTCATAATTTATAATTGTTTATTTTTTTAGGGTAACATATATAAATACTATCTATCAACGTGAAATTATGATTTTTAAATTAGCTGTAATTATTGGATTTTATAACTTTTTCCCTTAATTTTATTCAAAACTAAATTCACACAAATGCCTGAGAAACAAAGTAAACTTTCCAAATTCTGGCAAGAGTTGAAACGTAGGAAAGTAGTCAGAGTTATTATTGTTTATGCAACTACAGCTTTTATCCTTTTACAACTTATAAGTATTTTAATAGAACCCTTGCATCTGCCTCAGTGGGTGATGACCCTTGTAATTGTGCTATTGGGAATTGGCTTCCCAATTGCTGTCATTTTCTCCTGGATATTCGATGTAACACCAACTGGAATTGAAGTTACCCATTCTACTAAAGAGAAAAATATTTCTCCTAAAATTGGTCTGTTTCGTAAAAAGTATTTAGTGTTTGATATTATTATTGGAATACTGATCATTGTAGTTATAATTCTTGCTTATCCAAAATTATTTAAAGGAGATACTGCAAGTAAAATAGATCCAGAACTCGAAAAGTCTATCGCAGTTTTACCTTTTATAAACGACAGTAATGATTCTACAAAAGTTTATGTTATAAATGGATTGATGGAATCCATCCTTACTAACCTTCAAAAAATCAAAGATTTAAGAGTTATAAGCAGAACATCTGTTGAAAAATACAGAAAACATCTTAAACTAATTCCAGAGATAGGAAAAGAATTAAATGCGAATTACATAGTTGAGGGTAGTGGTCAATTGATTGGCGAACAAATAATTCTCACAGTACAATTAATAGAATCCGCCACAGACAAACACTTGTGGTCTAATGAATACATCAACCCTGCAAATGTTGATGGATATCTGGATATACGTACAAATGTGGCAAAAGATATTTCAAAAGAGATACGGGCAACTATTACCCCAGAAGAAATGAATAGGATTGAAAAAAAACCAACGGAAAATGACAAAGCATTTAATTTATTCTTAATGGGGCAGGAAGTTATGAACCAAGGAATTATGGTTAGATTGCCTATTGCAATTGCCTATTTCGAACAAGCAATCGTACAAGATTCCAATTTTGCTTTAGCTTATGCTCAACTATCTAATTGTCATTTTTATTTGGAATATTCTCGTTCTGAAAGAGAGCGTGAAGAATTAATTGACAGGAATTCAGAAATGGCACTTTTGCTAGATAATCAATTGCCAGAAAGTCTTTTCGCAAGATCTAATTTTCATCTATATTTAGGAAATTATAAATTGTCACAGCTATACGTTAAAAAGGTTTTGGAATATAATCCGAATTCATACGAAGCTTATAATAGATTGAGAGCATTAAACAATCCCTTTGCAGGCGGGAGTCCTAATTTGGAATCATACATTGAATATGCTCTGAATGCAATATATTTAGAAATTCCATCAGACAGTGCTGGCATTATAAAATTAAGAGATGCTTATCACAATCTTGCACGAGCATTTCGTCATCTTGGATTTTTAAGACAAGCCAAAACTTACTATAAAAAATCTTTAGATATAGATCCTGATTATACAAATGTTCTTAGAGAAATGTCTGAATTGATTGTTGATTCAAACAGCGATTATGACCAATCAATTCAAAGATTACAAGAAATATTAAATAAAGATTCCACGGATTACGGTTCTTACCGATTAATTGGAGTATCACATTTAATGAATAGAGAGTTTACATCTGCATTAGAATATCATCAAAAATATCTTTCATTAGTAAATATAAATATTTCAGAATATAATGGATCTTATACAGGTCGACTTGCCTTCATCTTCGATAAACTTGGTGATGAAGAGGAAGCTTCATTATACCTTGATAGGTTTAGAAAGTATGTTGGACAGTTGGATGGTGCTAGATACGGGGTGATGACATATATTCAACTAACTACATTATATTCACTGGAAGGAAACTTGGAAGATGCTCTTAAAAACCTTAGAATAATTGTTAAAAATTACAATCCTCCTTATCAACGAATACGTGTATTTAAAGATAGTCCATTATACGACAACATGAGAAAAGATCCAGAGTTTCAAAGATTAATTAAAGTAATGGAAACTAAATTCTGGGAAAATCACGAAAGGATTAAAGCCAATCTAAATGAAAAGGGACTGTTATAGAAAATATTCTCCCGTAATGTTAATATTGACCGGTATGATTTGTGTTATCTAAATTTCCAGATTTACCAGAATCCATATCTGAAAACTGCGACTGCGACTGTTCACTTTCTTCCTCCTCTTCTTCCTCTTCCCAGTCAAACTTGTCGCGCCGGATAATATATTTTCGGTAATAAATAGCCATTACTACTCCAGAAACCGCCCCCCACAAATGGCCTTCCCACGAAACGTCAGAGTTAATTGGAAACATTCCCCAAACCATTCCACCATAAAGAAAAACTACCACCACCGAAAGTGTGAGTAAGCGGACATCGTTTCGTATTATTCCGCTAACAAAATGAAATGCAGCAAGCGCATAAACCACTCCGCTTGCCCCAATGTGCCAGGCTTCGCGCCCGGCTAGCCAAACACACAATCCGGCCAAAATATAAACCTGGATAAAAATGCGGTAAGAAATGCGCCGATAAAAATAAACCAGTGCAAACGACAAAATAAAAAACGGAATTGTGTTAGAAATCAAGTGGTTAAAATCGGAGTGGATAAAAGGGGAAAACAAAATGCCGGGCAATCCTTTTAAGTGCAACGGATAAACACCAAATTTTACAAAACTAAACCCAGTTGTTTGTTCAATAATTTCAATCAACCAAATTACGAAAACAAAAATTACCGGAAAAACCATACTGTGAAAAAAAATCCGTTTTTCCAGTTCGTGATCCAGTTTTTTTGGGTTGCTTGGATAGTATTTGAATAAGCCCATTATATTTCGTTGTTATGGATTTACAGAAAGTATATTTTTAGTCAAACTGAACAAGTTGTAACTCTTTTTAATAATTTGAGATTCTAAAATAAACTACCAATGACAGATTTTTTATTTAGACCCTGAAACAAGTTGCTAATGACATATTC
>JABGRN010000126.1 GCA_018648265.1 Prolixibacteraceae bacterium
AAGATAAAAGAAAACTTTTTATCCCACCAACCCGATAATTAAACTGATCCAAAGTTAACTCGGTTTGAATATTAATCTGGTAGTTTTTCTAACCGGTTAGTTAGGTTCACAGAAACAGATTCAATTTTATCACTTTCATTTTTTAAGCCAATTATAAATGTATTGGTTTCATAATTCCCGCGAATGGCTTCAAAATCGGCAAACTTTTCGTCTTCCCCGCCGTCTGGTCCAAAACCAATTTTACTTAGTTGGTCAAACTCCTTTTCCGCATCTTTCAAAATCATATTATTGAATTTTATGGAGTTGGTTTTCCATTCGCTAACAATCTTTAGAAGTTGCTCTTTAGAAATGATTTCTACATCAATATTTAATTGTTTTTTAATGGTAGCTACAGTCCATGAATATGCCCTGTTTTCATATTCATCCCTGAGTTTTTCAAACCCGGAAAGTAGATCGTCGATCGAATTTATTTTTTCCTCAATAAGCGAATCAGTTAAATTTTCGATTTGCGTTTTATCTGCAACCATCCCTAAAATATCGACCCATTTATTTTGTTGAGGTTCTAATTTAGGGGTAAGTTTCTCCCTTATTTCACCAAGAGAATTTAAGTCAGATTTTTTTAATCGTTTTATTAACTCTTCTGCGAGATAGACATTTATTGCGAGATCGTAATATCTTTTCGATGTGCGTAACATCAACCTGTTAATATACGCACCTTTATGTGTGACAAACTCCCTGTTCTTTGGTGCGGTTTCGTGAAGTTTTGCAAGCAAATTTGAACCATCGATTATTTTTTGTACTGTAACAGGGTTTAGTAATTCGAAGTTAATTAAGTCAAGTTTGGTTGTGTCCGTCCGCCTGTCGCGGGTTGGCCATTTTTTGCTGTCGCGGGCAGTACCCACAGTAAATAGGTTCATTGCCGGGGTCACCACACTTTTCCCATTCTGCACCGAAATATAAGAGAAGGGTAATTCGGAAGTGTCGAAATTTGCCGCGTGTTTATCCATTACCACCGAAAAAGCCCCAACCCGGCAAGGCCAAAGCATGTACGAAAATGAACTGGTTTTTGCACCCCGTTCAACTATTCCCTGGTGGATGGGGCCCAGTTTGTACATGTGGTTGCTTTGGTTTGTGCCGCTTCCAGCATTATAAAACGAAAACATTCCGGCAATTAACAATGTCGATTTGTGGTGAGTTACTGTGTATGGCCCGGCAAATATGCTACAAGCTTCTCCATGAAATCCTTCACAATTAGCAAAAAATGCCGAATTTTCAGCCGAAAATTGCTTGCCAATTTGCACACCCTGACCAATAAAAGTGGAAGTAAAAATAGCACCACTGTCAATTTTTGAACCCGATAAAACAATAAAATTTTTGCCAACAACTCCTTCGCCAATAATTGTAGGTGCAAGTCGTGAACTAACAATTGTTCCTTCTTCTAAAACAGACACCCCCCTTATTTTGGAATAAGCACCAATATTTACATTTATCAAAGATTTGCTGTGCAATATTTTTGTATTATCCCCAATATTTCCAATAAGCGATTTTTTGCTGTCAACATAGTTTTTAACCAGCTTTTTTAACTTTTCGGTTAAGGGTTTATTGTGGCGATAAACAACCAACAGATAAGCAATTTGTGCCGATAATTGATCGAAAATAGGAAGTTCCCTGCCACCGCCTTCATTTAAAACCTCAATTTCGTGGCCGTTCCCAAACGTGCTTTCCTGGGTAACTGCAATTGTCCCAACGTTTTCAATGGCAACCTTGTCACCAATATTATAATTTACAAGACTTCCAATGTTTGAAAGATAAACGTTATCGCCAATCACACAGTTTTCAATATAACTATTGCGAATACCTGCCTGTTTCGAGATGCCTTTTTCGAGCTCAACGTTTCCGGTGAATGAACCTAATTTTATTTCACCAGCGAACTGAGTGTCATAAATGGTATTAACTTTAAAACCATTGTTCACAAGAATGCTTGCCCACTCGATAGAAAAACAGCCCTGTTGTTTCAGGGCTGTTATTTCATTGTTGGTTAAATTCCTATAACTCATATAAAATTCTATAATTCAGGTAAATTTTTTAATTCGTCTTTTTCAATGTCTTTGAAGTAATTAACTGTACCTACTTTTAATTCATAAGTTGAATCTTCGTCACAAACAATCATTCCTTTTTCGTGAAGTTGAAGCACGGAAACGGTCCACATGTGATTTATTCCTTCCTCAACAACTTTTTGCAATGCCCGTGCTTTATTGTAACCGCTGATAATAATTATCACTTCGTCAGACTTCATAACAGTATCAACTCCAACAGTTAATGCTGTTTTTGGCACTTTGTTTAAATCGTTTCCGAAGAACCTTGAGTTTGCAATAATAGTATCGTAAGTTAACGTTTTCACCCTTGTTTTTGATGTCAGCGACGAGCCCGGTTCATTAAAGGCAATGTGTCCGTCGGGGCCAATTCCGCCAAGGAATAATTTGATTCCACCAAGACTTGCAATTTTTGCTTCATAATCGGCACATTCTTTTTCAAGGTCGGGTGCATTTCCATTTAAAACATTAATGTTTTCACGGGGAATATCGATGTGGTTGAATAAATGTTTATCCATAAAGTAGTGATAACTTTCAGGATGGTCTTCCGGAATATTAACATATTCGTCCATATTAAAAGTAACTACATTCTGAAATGAAACTTTCTCCTGTTTTACCAATTCGATTAACTCTGTGTAAGTTCCAATTGGAGAAGATCCGGTGGGAAGTCCCAGTACAAATGGGTTTTCGGAAGTTGGATTAAATTCGTTAATTCTTTTAGCAATGTAATGTGCGGTCCATTTACTTAATTGAAGATAATTGTCGTGCATTAATATTCTCATTGTACTTAATTTTTAAATGATTTTAAATTTGATTTTTTTAGATTATAATTTTTGTATCGGCTACAAAACATCCATTCCCATCTTCCAATACTATCAATGGGTTAATGTCTAATTCTTTTATTTGAGGGCAGTCAATTGCTAATTGACTGAGTCGCATAATTGCTTCAGCAATACTTTCAATATCCATAACTTCTCTTCCTCTGGCACCCTGAAGGAGGGCAGAAGATTTTATTTGGGTAATCATATCAAGGGCAGCTTTTTTGCTAACAGGAGCAATCCTGAAACTAACATCTTTAAATATTTCAACAAAAATACCCCCCAGTCCAAACATAATTACCGGACCAAACGAAGGGTCGCGTTTTACGCCAAGTATAACTTCGGTTCCTTTGGGGATTTGTTTTGCAATATGGATACCATCTATTTTCGCTTCGGGCATGTTTTTATTGACGTTGGCATAAATTTCATCAAAAACCTGCGAAGCTTCTTGTTTTGAATTAATATTTAAAACAACACCACCCACATCAAATTTATGAATAATATCGTCCGACATAACTTTCATTACCACCGGAAATCCAATGCCATCGGCAATTTCGCCCGCCTGGGTAGCAGAAGTGGCAAAACCATTTCCAACAACCGGGAGTTTATAAGCTTCAATTACTTTAGCAGCCATATATTCAGGCAGGTACGATCTTCCTTCTTTTTCTGCATCAGCTAAAATAGATTGAGCTTTTTCTTTGTCAACATCGGCAAATTCAATGGTTTTAACTTTTTCTTCCTGTAAAACTTTGTTGAATGTAAAAGCAGTGTGAAATGGTTTGCACATTGCTTCCGGCAGTGAATAATGTGGAATTTGATATTGTTCAAGGATTCTTATTCCTGCAGCTACATCTGCTTCGCCCATAAAAGAAGTGTAAACTGGTTTTTCGGACGCTTGTGCTGCTTTTGCAATTTCTTCCGCAATAGTTTCAATGTCCGTCATCGACTGTGGGGTAAGAATTACAAACACACCTTCAACATCATCGTCTTTAAAAGCGGCATCCATTGCTGCAATATATCTGTCGGCCCGGGCATCGCCAATTACATCAACCGGGTTTTTAATATTTGCTGTTGTAGGAAGGCTTCTTTTTAAAAGAAGGGTAGTTTCGTCGCTAAATTTAGCCATTTTCAAACCTTGTTTAATTGCAGCATCGGTAGTTAAAACTCCGGGACCACCTGCATTTGTGATAATGGCGACTTTATTAGTTTTTGGCTTGGGTTGATATGCAAAAGCAATGGCAATATTAAACATCTCTTCAATATTTTCGCAACGGATAATTCCTGCCTGTTTGAATGCAGCATCGCAGATTTCATCGCTTCCTGCAAGTGATCCGGTGTGTGAAGCAGCGGCTGAGGTACCTTCGGAAGTCCTTCCCGATTTCAAAATAAGTACTGGCTTTCCGCTTTTTTCCATAACGTCGCGGGCAGCCTTCATTAATCCCGCACCATTAGAAATTTCCTCAAGGTAAACTAAAATAACTTTTGTTTTTTCGTCTTCCATTAAGTAATACATCAGGTCAATTTCCGAGATGTCAGCTTTATTTCCAAAACTAATAAATTTCGAAAAACCAATCTTTTTCGCTAGAGCATAATCGAGAACCGCAGTACACAAAGCACCGCTTTGCGAGAGGAATGCAATATTTCCTTCGGCCGGAAATTCCCTTGCAAAAGATGCATTTAACCGCGAAAGTGGGTCGGTATTTATTACACCGAGGCAATTGGGACCAATAAACGACATGTCGTATTTATCAGCTATTTCAAGAAGTTCTTTTTCCCTTTCAAGCCCTCTTCCGCCTATTTCTTTAAATCCGGCAGAAATAATAATAACTGCTTTAATGCCTTTTTGCCCACACTGTTCCAGTGCCCTGTTGCACACCGAACTGGGGAAAACAATTATTGCCAGGTCAACATCGTCTGGTACATCGATAACATATTTGTATGTTTTTACGCCACCAATAAATTTTTCTCTTGGGTTGACCGGGAAAACAACACCATTTAATTCTGCTTTCATGATATTCGTGAAAATATCGCCTGGAACCGTTCCCTTAACTTTGTTTGTTCCAACAATGGCTACCGATTTTGGATAAAAAAGTGTTTGGAGATTCTTCTTGTGAAGATCTGCTCTTTTAGTCATAATTTGGTTTTACTGTTTTAATAATGATTTGATATTGAAATGGACCCTGAATTTTACAGGTAGCCTGAAATAAATTCAACTGCACCTCCAATGGATTGTACTTCCTGTGCTTTTTCGACATCCATTTCAATATCAAATTCTTCTTCAAATGCTGCAATAAGCAACATGCTTTGCATTGAATCGGCGCCAAGGTCGAAAATAAAGTTGGCATCATCGGTAATTTCCGATTCATCCATTTTTAAGACATTTGCTACTACTTTTTTAGTTTTTTGTTTTACTTGCTCTAATTCCATAATCTTATATTTTTTGTAACATTACTGTTGGTTTCGAATAAAATCCCATACAAATAAATAACTTTTTAAAAATATTAAAATTAAATTGGGAATGCAACTTTCTTTTTTATGGTATAAAGCATATACCAATTGTTAAATAGAAAATAGGGTACAAGGACTTTTAGTATAAAATTTGTATTTGTCGAAATTCCTCCTAAGTCGTTTTCGACAATAAAGAAAAAAGGGTAATTACGAAGTAATACCAATTGTACTTTGAAATGCCGCATGGCAATTTCGAAGTTTATAATGGTTAATGCCGATACTACAACAAAGGAGTATGCTGAGTAAAACGAAAGTATGCGACATTTGGTTGTTAAATCGGTATAAATCTTCAGGAAACCCTATTTATCATTTTAAAAAAAAGAAACTGGATCAAAAAATCCCTTCCATCGATTTTTCCAAAGAAAATGCTTCTTCGAGGAATTGATCCGTATTCAAATCTCGAATGTAAACAAAACCATGGGTTGCCCGAAGCAGTGGAGATTTATTTTGAAAAAAGAAATTTTTTCCCAACAATAACTGAATTTGTTTGTGCTGTTCAAGCCAAACACGTTGAGTAAGTTCGCTGAATTTACCATCGTGTTGGTAGCTGGGAAAAGATGCATTTACCTGAGTCACATAACATTCTGAAAATGATTTGTCCATTGTTGCCAGCGAATTGAGCGTAACAGGAACTATAACTTCCACGTCCCACGGGTTATACCGGAACCAAACATTCCGATATCCAATAATCCGTAAATTGCTTAAATCCTCTTCTTTTTTCCATTCTTCAACTGCCCTGGCAATGGCTTGTAAAACTTTATAGTGTGTGTCGGGGCCGCTACCTTGCGGATCCATGGCCAAACTGATGGTGTTTGGTTTGTATTTTCTGAATTCATTTAAAATGGGCAGCACATCTTTTTCCATGTCAGGCTTGCTGGCAAATGCATCCGATTGATAAAATCCGAGCCGGAGATGGTGTACATTTTTTACCATTATCCCGAAATGCGCCCAAACCAGTTCTTCTTCCATCTCCCTGATCATCCCTTTTAGTTTTTGAATTTTAGGGGGATTTTTGCTTCCATCGTAGCTGTTTTTTAGCGATGAAAGAACCTCGTAAATAGCATCTCGCAGCTCTTCTTTGTCTTTTGTTTTCCAAATTGAAACCAGTGCCCGGATCGCTCTGTGACAAACACCACGTCGTTTCTCTTCTTTATCTTGCGCTGCAATATTATCGAGGTAATGGTAAATATCTTTATCCCACTTGTATTTATAGCCGTCTTTAAAAAAGTCGGGATAATCTACCATTTCAATTTTTCCCTGGTTCATTAAATCTTTTGTGTCGATCAATAAATCGTAAAGAAATTTATTGGTAACTGCTGTAAACCCAGACGTTAATACAGAGAAATGAAGTTCGTTGCTTGTTTCGCGGGATTGGCGGTTAGTTACCGGCATTATTCCAAGCATAATGTCGTCGTGGTGCGGGCCGGTATGATAAATTACCTGATTGGTGTCTTTTTGCATCCCCTTTTCAATTTTTGCCAAAATAGAATCGATTACTGTTTGAACAGAATTCTCATTCAAATCAGGTATACGTCTGCAATATTTATCTGCTTTTAAATCTTCCAATTCCAGTTTGCGTCCGAATTTATTTATTTTCTCACATAATTCAATAACTGCCCTTTCGGTTTTCTGATGCGACCATTCTCCGCAATTGTAAAAACATTCAACACTGTCATCTAATTTTACGGCTGCACCATCGGTTAAATAAAATCGGCTGTTTTTTAACCTGTGGAACGAAGAAGCAGGATAAGTAACAGATGCTTCATTTTCCAGCGATTTTTTAATTGTACCTGCAATAGCTTCGCCGGCAGCATAAATAATGGCTTTATTATCGGGGTTAAAACCGATTGTCCCCAAACCAATCGTGATTACCAGCCTGTTTTTAGATACTTCAATCCCGCCCAAATCGGCAGCAGTAATTGCTTGTGTTTCGAAATTGGTTTTTGTTAACCTGGTTGTTGAAAAATGATCGGAACCTCGGGTGTTAAACGCTACATGCCCGTCGGGACCTATTCCTCCAAGATAAAATCCAACTCCACCTTTTTCCCTGATCTGGCTTTCGTAATCTGAACACCAGTTGTCGATTTTAAAAATCGATTTTTGCTGAAGTTGTTCCAAATGCGATTTTGCCTCACGGTAACGAAGTGTTAAATCAATTTTATAATCGGGGAAAACTTCTGAAAAATGTTTGTTAGCTGCGAGTTTTATTTTGTCTGAATTTATTAAAAGAGAACTGTTTTTATTAAGACCAAAACCTTCGATGTAATATTTCTCGACAAAATTAAAAAGACTGTTATGTTGTTCTGGGCTGATTGGGTAAAATTCGCCCATCTGGACAAATTGTAATTCGCTCAAGTTTGGTTTTTTAGTTTTCTCCAATCCATATTTATCAAGGATTTCTTTCCCCTTTTTGTTGTTCCAGTTTTCCATAATCAGGTCGGTAAACCTAAGGAAATACTGGGCAGTCTTTCCTGTTGGAAGACTAACAACCCCGGTCGGATTTTCGCCGGCCCATTCAATAAAACTGAGGGCAGAAAGCAGTCCTAGTTTTGGAAAACTTTCAACTGAAATATATGGAATACGTGTTGAAATTTTTGTTAAGCCGGTTTCTTCGAAAAAAGCTTGCTCAACTTTTGAAAAATTTACTCTCATTTTTTTTATTTTGAAAATGATATCCTTTCCAGGGCGTAGGCAGCAGCACCAATAGTTCCTGCTTTCGACCCCAGTTCAGAGAATTTAATTATCGTATCGTTGCTAATATCGCGGTTCGCGTAAGTATTTATAGATTGCTGAATAGGTGCCATTATATATTGGCTGGCTTCGGCCACATGTCCACCAATAATTATAAGTTCGGGGTTGAAAACCTGAATCAGGTAAGCAATCCCTTTTCCTAACCAGTGTCCAAGGTTTGAAAATAAGGAGATGGCGAATTGATCACCTGAATTGGCCGCCTGGATTACAGTCGATATTTCAATTTTTTCAATATCCCCCATAACCAATTCTTCCATTAACGACGAACTGCCCTTATTAATTCCCTCTTTGGCTAAACGAACAATTGCCGTTGCCGATACAATCGTTTCGAGGCAACCTTGTTTTCCGCAGCTACAAAGTATCCCGTTATCGGCTATAGGCAAATGCCCAAATTCCCCCGCAAAACCAGATTTTCCGGCATACAATTTCCCGTTAATAATAATTCCCAGGCCTAAACCCCAATCAACCTGAAGCATTAAAACGTTTTTTTTATCTTTTGCCAGCCCAAAATGTTGCTCAGCAAAAGTTCTTACTTTTGAATTATGATCAAAATATACGGGAATTCCAAATATTTTTTTAAGGTCTTCAAAAAGATTTGTTATGTGAGGGAAATAGGTTTTATTTATTCCCAACTTTTGATTGATTAATCCGGGGAGTTCGATTCCTGCAACCAGAATTTTGTTTCGGTCGATGTTACTGCCCTTAACAACTTGTTCCAGTTTTTCGTTTACCCGCATAAAAATTTCCAGGTTTGGTTGCATTTTAATTGGGAAATAATGTGGCCCGCTTACTTGTTTGTTATTGCTGTTAAAAATAGAAATAATTGTCCGATTAATATTTATGGTTATGCCCACAACATAAAACCCATCTTCAATAAGACCATACATATTTGGTCGTCTCCCGCCACTTGAATCTCCTCTTCCTAATTCCTCTACCAATTTGTCTTCAACCAGTTCAACCAACAAACTGTTAATTTTTGGTGTGCTTAAATTAATAAGTTTCGAAAGTTCGGAGTTTGATAAAGGGCCATTAAAATAAATAGTTTTTAATATGTGTTTTTTATGGCTTATTTTTTTAATTTCAACTGCCTGGCTTTGGTTACTGCTATTTTTGAATAATTTCTCCATATTAAATATGTTGTAAAGATCGAGATAAAATATACATTGAGCAAGTTTCTTTTTAATTTTTTTAAAAAGGGTGGGCTGTTTTTGTTAAATTTAATGATTCAGAAACAATAAATAAATATTTCAAGTAACAAATTATAACTGTTTGAGAAAAATAGTTGATATTTTTATACTTTTAAATAATTCAGTAAAACCTCAAAGTTATGCACTTTAGAAAAACTCTTTTCCTGATTTCGATTTTGTTTGTTGTTGAGTTGGCAGCCGGACAATCAAGAAAAATAATTAATGTTCCTGATATTTTGGGATACCAGACTTTGAAATGCGATTTTCACATGCACACTGTTTTTTCAGATGGGACGGTTTGGCCAACTATTAGAGTTGAAGAAGCATGGCGGGAAGGATTAGACGCTATCTCGATTACAGATCACATTGAGTATCGACCACATTCTAAGGACATTATTTCAGGGCATAATCGGTCGTTCGAAATTGCAGAACCAAAGGCAGAAAATTTAAATGTTTTGTTGATCCAGGCAGCAGAAATAACCAGGGGGATGCCGCCGGGACACTTAAATGCCCTTTTTATACGAAACGCAAATTTACTTGATCGCGAGGATGTAAACGATGCACTAAAAGAGGCCCGGGAACAAGGCGCATTTATTTTATGGAACCACCCCGGATGGAAAAGCCAGCAACCCGACACCACGCTTTGGTGGGAGGAGCATTCTGAGCTTTTGAAAAATGATTTGTTACATGGAATAGAGGTTTTTAATAGTAGGTCTTATTATCCCGAAGCCCTGGATTGGGCCAACGAAAAGAAGTTAACTATGTTTTGTAATACCGATGTACACGGGCCTATTGGTATGTCGTTCGAATTGGAAAATAGCCATAGGCCAATGACACTTGTTTTTGCAAAAAGCCGAACCTTGGGTGGAATTAAAGAAGCCCTTTTTAACCGTAGAACTGCTGTTTATTTTGACAATACATTAATGGGCGAGCCAGATTTTTTGGAACCTTTATTTTTTGCATCTTTGGAATACGGCGATTCTCCACTTCGACTTAAAAATGAAGAAACCAAATATGTCCAAATCAAAAATAATTCGGACATCGATTATGAATTGGAGATGGTCCAGCCCGGGATAGGTTTTGATTGTCAGGAATCTGTTTTGTTAAAAGCACACCATATAACTACGATTGAGCTAAACGGGAATTCGGACGAAGTAATCGGCATGAAAGAACTAAATGTTTATTACCGGGTAAAGAATATGTTTGTGAGTTCTGAAGAAAATCTTGTGGTTACCTTCTCCTTTAGGAACTATTAAAAAGTTGCATTTTATTTCAATGCCAAAAAAAACAACTATAAAAAAAGATCCCGCGTTGATTGAAGTTTCACTAACTAATAACGAAGAAATTTCTCCCGACGTTCATTTAATCTCTTTTTATCGAAATTTTGATTTTATTCCCGGGCAGGTAATTAAAATAGGGATCGATCAGAAAAGCCCGCCTCGCATTTACAGTATTTGCAGCGGGAAGAGTGAAAAAGAAGTTAAAATTTTATTCAATATAAATGACGATGGGTTTTTAACTCCAAAACTTGCAAATATGATTCCCGGTGACAAAATTTTAATTTCGGAACCTTACGGAAGCTTTTTAGGGACAAAGGAACCAGCCTGGTGGATTGCCACCGGAACCGGAATTGCCCCGTTTTACAGTATGTTTTTGTCAGGGCAATATGAGAATAAAAAACTCATTCATGGAGTTAGGTTTTTAAATCAATTTTATTTTGAAGATGAATTTAATTGGGAGTTGGATAAAAATTACATCCGGTGCTCTTCGCGCGAATCTTCTTGTGATGTTATTCCCGGACGCGTTTCGGAGTACCTTTCAGAGATAGAAGTATTTCCGGATGTATTGTATTATATTTGCGGGAAAGCGCAAATGGTGGTTGAAGTTCGGGATCTACTGATTGAAAAGGGAGTTTCGTTTGAAAAAATAATGGCAGAAATTTATTTTTAATAATTCCTGCTTAAATCATTCTGTTATTAGATTTAAAACTATAGGGCATCTCTAAAAACTCCTTCACATCAAAATTTTCAGAGTTTTTCAGAGACAA
>JABGRN010000127.1 GCA_018648265.1 Prolixibacteraceae bacterium
CTAAAATTTATGCTTAAAAACAAAACCAACCCGAATTATGAAGTGAGCCGTTATTCCAATATAATATTTATCAAGTTTACCAGAATACAAAATATAGCAGTAATACATGGCACAAAAATAACAAAAGCCACTCGTTTTAACGAGTGGCTTTTGTGGGAACTACTGGATTCGAACCAGTGACCCCTTGGGTGTAAACCAAGTGCTCTAAACCAACTGAGCTAAGCTCCCATATTTTGCTCTCTAAACCAGTGACCCTCCCGATGTAATCGGGATGCTCTAAACCAACTGAGCTAAGCTCCCAAAATATATTGCTTTTCCTAAACGTACTTCCTTTGTTAAAAAGCGATGCAAATATAAAACCTATTTTCAGTTCTGCAAAAAAATTGCTGAAAAATACTTACAATATTTCCGCAACCACAAAAGTACTTCCTCCAACAACAATTAAATCATTTTTCTGAGAGTTATTTTTTGCAGCCATAAACGCCTCCGACACAACAGGATAGCTATTTCCTTTTAATCCAAACCGTGCAGCTTTTTCAGCTAAAATTTTATCATCTAATGCACGTGGAAGATTAGCTTTTGTAAAATAATAAGTTGCATTTTGGGGCAATAGTCCTAATATTTTTTCTGATTCTTTGTCGCTAACAAGACCAAAAACAAAATGTAAATTTTTAAAGGGAGTTTGTTCTATTTGGGCAACAACTTCAATTATTCCTTCCTGATTATGACCAGTATCGCAAACAATGAGAGGATTATTGCCAATTACTTGCCAGCGTCCTTTTAATCCTGTTGACTTCGAAATGTTTGCCAGCCCATTATAAATATCGTTTTCAGAAATTTGCCAGCCCATTTCCTGCATTAATTCAAATACCTTAAGTACAGCGGATAAATTCTTTCTCTGGTAAAATCCTTGTAAATCAAGCTTAAGTTGAGGGAATATTTTTTTTCCTCTCTTTTCTATCGCCACCACTTGTTTTCCATCCAAATCAACCAGGGAATAAACGACTGATATTTCCTGATCGGCAAAATAAACTAACGATCCAGCTTTTTTTGCAGCATTCAAAAAAACGTGTTTGGTTTCAACCTGTGTGGTACCGATAACTACTGGAACTTCCGGTTTTATAATTCCTGCTTTTTCAATTGCAATCTTTTTTAATGTATTTCCGAGCAAATCTGTATGATCAAAACCAATATTAGTAATAACACTAATTTCCGGCGAAATAATATTTGTCGAATCCAGCCTTCCACCCAAACCAACTTCAACAATTGCAATATCCACTTTTTGTTTCGAAAAATAATCGAATGCCAGCGCTACTGTCAATTCAAAAAAAGAAGGTTCGATATTCCATATTTTATTCATTGTTTTATACCGGCTGACCCAATCCACAACTTCATCCATTGGAATCATTTTACCATTCACACGGATTCTTTCCCTAAAATCTTTTAAATGCGGCGAAGTATATAAACCGGTTTTATAGCCTGCTTTTTGAAGAACTGCGGCCAGCATGTGCGATACCGATCCCTTCCCGTTGGTACCAGCTACATGTATCGATTTGAAATTTTTGTGTGGATTAGAATAGAAACCATCCAACTTAATTATATTTTCAAGACTGTTTTTATAAGCAGCCGGCCCGGTGCGGTGAAACATTGGCAGCTTATTAAATAAATAATCTATTGTTTCTTTATAATTCAATGCAAAAAAGTTTATTAACCGTTGCAAGTTTATTAAAATTATAAAAAGGTGTAATAAAATATTACTAATTTTTCTACATTTAAAAAATTCATATTCTAAAATATGCCAAATACTAATAATAAAAGTAAAATCTTCATTCTGGATACGAATGTAATTTTACACGATCACACCTGTATTTACCAGTTCCAGGACAACGATGTAATTCTGCCGATAACCGTTCTTGAGGAGCTGGATAAATTTAAACGTGGAAATGGGTTAATCAACTTTCAGGCTCGCGAATTTGTTCGGGTTCTCGACGATATTGTTGGTGACGAGTTGTTTAATGGTGGAAAATCGTTAGGTAAAGGAAAGGGGAAACTTCGTATTGAAACCGGCAAACCCTTTTCAAATGCTATAAAAGCATCATTTAGAGAGGATATTCCAGACCATCGGATTTTGGCAATTACCGATCATACTGTTAAAGCTTACCCAAAACGAAAAACCATTTTAGTTAGCAAGGATATCAACTTGCGAATGAAAGCAAAATCACTGGGAATTCAGGCCGAAGATTACAAAACCGACCAAGTTACCGATCAAAATGTTTTGGATAAAACCATAACTACCTTTGAAAATTTCGAAGATCGGCTAATCGAAAAATTGTACGACCAGGGTTCGTTTGAAGAAGAAGAAATGGGCAAAGGATTTAATGCAGATGCAAATGAATGTTTCATCCTTAAGGGGATAAATTCAAGTGTCTTGGCGCGTTACGATATGAAATCAAAACGTATTTTCAGGGTTGAAAAAAAATCGGCTTATGGAATTAAACCCCGAAATGCAGAACAAACTTTTAGCATTGATATGCTGATGGACCCCGAAATAAAATTAATTGCCCTAACCGGAAAAGCAGGTACCGGAAAAACATTACTGGCTTTGGCAGCTGCAATTGAGATGCACAAAACCTTCGATCAAATTTTACTTGCCCGGCCTATTGTTGCACTTAGTAACCGTGATCTGGGTTTTCTACCAGGCGATGCGTCCGAAAAAATAAATCCTTACATGCAACCACTTTTCGATAATCTTTGTGTAATAAAACACGTGTTTAACCCACGTAGCCAGGAATATTTGAAAATAGAAGAATTACAAAAGGAAGATAAACTGGTAATCACACCATTGGCATTTATTCGCGGACGAAGTTTATCGAATGCTTTTTTTATTATCGATGAAGCACAAAACCTGACCCCCCACGAAATTAAAACTATTATTACACGGGCAGGGGAAGGTACTAAAATGATATTTACAGGCGATTTGCAGCAAATAGATTCACCTTATTTAGACATGAAATCGAATGGTCTGGCGTACATGACCGACCGGCTGCGCAACCAGGATATTTTTGCACACATAAATCTTGTAAAAGGCGAAAGAAGTTATTTGGCAGAACTGGCAAGCAACCTACTTTAACCGATTTCCAATAATCGACTTTTTTCTATCTTTGCAGCCTATTTAGAATGATTCAAAATGGATTACAAAGGGAAAAAAGCTGCTTTTTATACACTTGGGTGCAAACTCAATTTTTCTGAAACCTCAACAATCGCTGCATCTTTTAAGAAAGTTGGTTTTGAACCTATTGATTTTAAAGAGAAGGCTGATGTTTATGTAATTAATACCTGTTCGGTAACTAACCAGGGCGACAAAGCCAGCCGCAACATAATTCGGCAGGCGGTGAAGAAAAACCCTGAAGCCATGGTAATTGTTGTGGGGTGTTATTCGCAATTGAAACCCGAAGAAGTGGGTCATATTGAAGGTGTTGATTTAGTTTTGGGGACTCAAGAGAAATTTCACATTCCTGCATTTCTTGGTAATTTAGAAAAAAGGGAAACTACCGAAATAAAAACTACCCGACTGGCCAATATCAAAAACTATCACAAAGCATTTTCGTGGGGCGACCGCACCCGGAGCTTTCTTAAAATCCAGGATGGTTGCGACTATTATTGTTCGTTTTGCACCATCCCTTTTGCACGTGGAAAAAGCAGAAATGACAATATTCAAAACACCGTTGCCGAAGCAAAAAAAGCTATTGAAAAAGGATTTAAAGAAATAATTTTAACCGGTGTAAATATCGGGGATTTTGGAAAATCCACCGGGGAAAACTTCCTGAATTTATTGAAAGCTCTTGAAAAAGTTGAAGGACTGAAAAGATTGCGTCTCGGATCAATCGAGCCCAACCTTTTAAAAAACGATATAATTAAATTGGTTTCAAAATCGAAAGTAATAATGCCGCACTTTCATCTTCCTTTACAATCTGGTTCCGATGAAGTTTTGTCGTTAATGAAACGAAAATATTCTACTGGATTATTTTCACAAAGAATAAAACGAATCCGCGAAATTGTCCCGAACGCTTTTATCGGTGTCGATATTATTGCAGGGACAAATGGTGAAACAGAAGAACTTTTTCAGGAATCGTACGATTTTATAAACAGTCTGGAAATATCACAATTACACGCTTTTACTTATTCCGAAAGAAGTGGTACTCAGGCACTTAAAATTCCATGGAAGGTAGAAGTAAAAGATCGTAAACGCCGGACACAAATGTACATCAATCTTTCAGAAAAAAAACTCAGGGCCTTCTACGAAAATCATTTAGGGACTTCTCAAATCGCACTTTTTGAAGCACAGAAAAACAAAGAAAAAATGGTTGGTTTTACTGGAAATTATATAAAAGTTGAAGTCCCCTACCAGGAAAACCTTGTGAATAAATTGGGGTCAGTAAAATTAAACTCAATTTTACCCAATGGAAATGTTGCGGTAGAAATAGAATAAAGGATTGGCAAGATAAAAGACAAATAGAATTTAGACACAAGATTTCACTCGGCTCAATAAATTTCAAAATATAATTCTTATTAATTTGGAATAGTAAATCATAATCTCACACCAAACGATGCAATACTTTTGAAAACAGTAAATCTTTTCCTCAAGCTTCCAGAACCATGCAATGGTAACCCTCCTTTTAAACATTTTTAATATACTATGAAACGTTAAATTTTAGCATCCATACAACGCGCTGAACTTCAACACACTACTCCACCCATAAAAAAATCATATCTGTTCTCACATGGCAAAATAAATTTTGATTTTACAAAAACATGTTTTAACTTAGTTTTAAAATACCAGAACAATCCCTGCTCTTCGTACCCCGAATTACAGGAACAACAAGCAATATAATGGTTCTATTAACTCTTAATTGTAAAAATAAATTCATTGGGTAAGCCTCTCCGGGAGCTGGCTCACGTCTTACTTTGCTCCCGGCCCGGAGAGGCAGGCAGTTTTAGTAAACCGCCCACACAAAACTACCATTCGGGACGCACTTTTGCAAACCGTATTTAGTATTACCGGCCGGTTACAAAAGTTGGGGCATTTGTCCGGTGCTTAACACTTTAAATTTTAATGTTATGAAAAAATTGAGTTTTGAACAAATGGAAAAAGTTCAAGGTGGTAAAATTAGTCTTGGGTGTGGTCTTGCCATAGGTTTATATGCTGCAGCATGGGGTTCAGCGATCTTATTTACTGGTGGAGCTGCCGCAGCTGGGTTAGCCATATTTGGTTTATATGGAGGAGCATTGAGCCTAATTGCTTGTGCTACAACATGAAATTAAAAAAAATGAGAACAATATTTTTTATTTTGAGTATTTTTATTTTGATAATTTCAATTTTATATGTGATAATTAAAAGAATATCAATTTGTCAAAATTTTGCAATTTATATTGTAATAATATCTTCTTTAGCTCTTGTTGCATCATATCTGCTTAGAAAGAAACGTTAATGAATATTTTAGATTTTATTTTATTGATTAGTGTAGGAATCTTTCTTGCACTAATTTCTTTTATATAAATTAATCTACATGGTATTATTAATTTTTTATTGTTCAACAAATTATGAAATACATTAAAAAGAATTTACTCGCTTTATTATTGATAATTGGGTTATTTTCAGGATTTTATTCAATTTACTACAGAATGCATTTTGGTGAAACAACACCATTATGTATTACAATTTTGATTTTTTCGCTAATTATTTATGGAATTTTTTACGACAAATGGAAAAGAAAGAAAACTAGTTAATAGAATGACTAACTCTTTAAAAATCAAAAACTATAAAATCTATTTTACACTGCTATTTTTTACTGTGATACTTGTTTTTGCAATACAATATATTTTTTTAAACAACGATAATATATTTTACCAAACATATAACGAGCAGCTTTCACTAACCCGCATCGACCAAATGCTCGAACTATCAAAAAAGTGGCAATGGTTTGGATATGCAATAATCCCTGTGGTTATTTTATTACGTGTTTTTTACACCACAATATTCCTCTACATCGGCGTATTTTTCACCGAACTAAAAATAGATTTTGGTAAACTGTTTAAAGTTGCCCTGCTTGCCGATTTTGTTTTTGTTTTAGCGGCACTCGCCAAACTTGTAATCCTTATCTTTTTTAAAGAGGTTTCCACATTGGAAGATTTACAGTTTCAGCCACTTTCGGTAATGGAGTTGTTGAACAGTAGCACGGTTGACATTCTGTTTGTTTATCCGTTAAGTTTGCTTAATGTTTTTGAGCTGGGGTACTTTATTGTAATGGGGTGGTTGCTTGTTTCGGTTTTAAACGAGGCAAACCCTGAGCAACCCATTAAGTTTGGCAGGTCGTTACAAATTGCGGCAACATCGTATGGCAGTGGGCTTCTTTTATGGGTGCTGTTTGTAATGTTCTTAACCCTTAACATGAGCTAAAATGCGCAAAATTCTCAAACTTGTTATTGTAGTGCTACTGTTGTTAATAGTTGGCTATTTAATTTACAATGTTACTGCCGGATATAAAAACAGCATAATTGCGGAGCAAAAAGCACAAACGTTACCCAACGTTCAGTTTATTTCGTTGGAAGGCGCTTCTGTTAATCTACAAAGCTACGATAAAAACATTCCGCTGGTTATCATCTATTTTCACCCCGGGTGCGAGCACTGCCGGTACGAAGCAAATGAGGTTGGACAAAATGCGGCAGCTTTTAAAAATTGCCAGTTGGTAATGGTAACTGCCGACGATTCGTTGCAGCGCGTTAAACAATTTTGCAACACTTACCATTTGTGGGAAGTTGATAATATTGAAGTTTTATTAGACAAAAACAACCTCTTCAAAAAAAACTTTGGCAAAGCAATTATCCCTTCGGTGTATATTTACAACAGAGAGCGCAAACTAAAAAAGAAATTTTTGGGTGAAACAAAACCAGAAGCTATTATTGAGGAGATACAAGATTATTAGATTTCTATACACAAGATTTTTTGACAACATTTAGTTTTTTTAAATAAACCTTAAACAAATTTATTATGACAAAATTATTTTTTTACCTCGGAGTATTGTTGGCAAGTTTAATCAGTTTAACTGCTAACGGGCAAACCGACGATTTTGAAAAAGACATCGAAAAACTTTTATCAATTAACGGCAGTTCGGCTGCTTACGACATGGCATTTGACCAGATGGTTGCCCAATTTAAAATGATGAAACCCGATGCACCCGACTCCATTTGGAAACAGGTACGCACCGAAGTGTTCGACAAAGAAATTGTTGTACTTAACAAACAGTTAATCCCGATTTACAAAAATCACCTCACCCACAACGATGTTAAAGGATTGATAAAATTTTATGAATCGCCATTGGGTAAAAAACTAACCGTTGCCATAAGTGCAATAACAAAAGAATCGATGCAAATAGCGCAAACCTGGGGCATGGGATTGGGGCAAAAATTAACCGGCTTTTTAACTGAAAAAGGGTATTGAGCTAAATAAAGATGAGAGGAGAAAACCATATAAACCATAAAACAATGAGCATTGCATTTCAGTTTTGGTAGCCCCTCTCGGGGGCAAAGATACAAACTACAAACTCTTTTTTGAGAGAAGAAATTTTTGTTAAAATTATTTAAATCAAAATAGTATGAGAGAATTAAATTTTGAACAAATGGAAGAAGTGCAAGGAGGAGGAATTTTTGGAAGAAACGATGGTGTTCTTCAATGTGCTGCTTCATTAGCAGTCTTTTCGTGGGTAGTAGTTGCAGCAACTGTCGCAACGGCAGGAGTTGGTGGTGTTATTGTATCAGGAGGATTAATGCTTTGGTGCATGGGATCCTTAGTTTATGATTAAATAGTTAATTAATCCCCTTGCATATTTTTGCAAGGGGATATAAAAAGTTTAAAAATGAAAAAAAAATATATCTTACTTATCTCGTTGTTACTTATAGCAATAACTCAAATAGTTTACTTTTTTATTATTCAACCAGATAATATTGTACCTACAATTTCTCTATTTCTAATCTGTATCGTGGTATCCATAGATATTCTTATTAGAGTAAAGAAAAAATGATTAGTTATAAGTCGCGGTGTGAGTTGTACATCGATACCTTTATAAAATAATAAAACGAGTGCAGTTAATTAAATTACTCACGCTGTGACTATTAAAATAATCCAAAAGAATATGCAAAGGAAATCCACTATCAACCACATAAAAAAAACTTTTGTAAAGCAGCACAGTCAATTTTATTGTGGATTGGCTTGTCTGGCATCGGTGGTAAAATATTACAGTGGCGAAACTACACAGGATAAATTGCGCGAAACAAGCGGAACCACTTTAAACGGGACAAGTTTGTTGGGATTATACCAGGCTGCAAAAAAATTAAACTTCGAAGTTGCCGGGTACGAAGCCGAAATTGATACCCTGAAAGAGTTAGATGCACCGGTTATCTTACATTTTATTAAATACAAAAGGCTGGAACATTTTGTAGTTTATTACGGATTCGAAAACGGAAAATTTACCATTGGCGACCCCGGCTCCGGAATTACAGAATATACAGAAAAAGAGTTAGAGGCAGTTTGGAAAAGTAAAGCCCTGTTAAAACTCACGCCCAATCAAAATTTTGTTACTCGTAAAAACAAATCACAAAGTAAACGCAAATGGTTTTTACAACTTATTATTGACGACTATCCTATATTGGGAATCGCTGCATTTCTCGGAATTGTTATTTCTATTTTAGGATTGGCAACAGCTATTTTTTCGCAAAAACTAATCGACAAAATTTTACCCGAAAAAGATATCCGCACGTTAATTTTAGGTGTTATTATTTTTGGATTAATTTTATTGGCAAAAGCGTTAATTAGTTATGTCCGGGGAATTTTTCTTGTTCGCCAAAGTAAAGAAATGAACATACGCCTGATTTCCAGCTTCTTCGGCAAATTACTTTATCTGCCCAAACCTTTCTTCGACAGTACATCTACCGGCGATATGGTTGCCCGAATGAACGACGCACAACGCATTCAACGTGTGGTTGTAAACATGAGCAGCCAAATTATTATCGATATACTAATTGCATTTACCTCTGCCGGATACATTTTTTTCTACTCGTTTTCTACTGCAATGTTAAGTTTACTTTCAATCCCATTGTTTGGGTTGTTGGCTTGGCGATACAACGGCAAAATAATTATAGCCCAACGTGAAACAATGCAAACATACGCCGCCACCGAAAGTAAATACATCGATACATTAAACGGAATAAAAACCATAAAAACGTTTAATCGCGAAAACCTGTTTTCGAAAGTAATAAACTCAGTTTACGGTTTTTTTATGCAAAAAATGTACGATTTAGGACTTCTTGGAATACAACTTAATTTGTGGATTACCATTGGCAGTTCTTTACTGATTACCGGAATTATTTCGTGGAGTGCCTACCTTGTTTTAAAAGAGCAATTGCTACTTGGGCAGATGATGGCAATTATTACGCTTGTTGGAAGCTTGGCTACATCGGTGATAAATATTGCTATGGCAAATATACAGTTGCAGGAAGCACGGATTGCTTTCGACAGAATGTACGAGTTTGCATCGGCTGAGCCGGAATTTATAATCGAAAATAGTGACAGAGATTCAGACAATATTCAAATTGAAAAAATTCAAATTGGAAATCTTAATTTCCGTTTCCCGGGTAAAAGTTTGCTTCTGAAAGATATTAACTTTTCGATAACAAAAGGGGAGATTGTAACATTTTTTGGAGAGATTGGCTGTGGAAAAAGTACCTTATTGAGTGTTTTACAACGGTTTCACTCTTTCGAATCAGGCACGATAAAAGTAAATGGAGAAAACTGGAACAGCATTCCAACCATGGATTGGCGCAATCAGGTAGCTTTAGTTTCACAACACGTTCAACTTTTTAACGGAACTGTTTTAGAAAATATTTCTCTCGATGAACAACCGGATGTGGAAAAGTTGGTTCAGTTTTGTCAGAAATATGGATTTCATAATTTCATTATGGAGTTTCAACAGAATTACTCAACCATAATAAACGAAAACAGCACGAATCTTTCGGGAGGGCAACAACAATTAATTGCACTTGCCCGTGCACTTTACAGTCAACCGCAACTTTTATTGTTAGACGAAGCCACTGCAGCAATGGGACGTCGCTCGGAACATTTTGTTATCGATTTATTAAATCAACTAAAAAAAGAGATGACGATTATTTTTGTTACACACCGCCCTCAACTTGCCCGCCACACCGACAAAATATACATTATAGAAAATAAAACTATCTCGGTTTCGGGCAGCCACAATGAAGTGTTGAAAACAAATCAGTTTTACCGGAGGGCTTTTGAGGAATTGATTATTTCAAGCTGAAAATTCCAATTATATCACCGACCTTGAAAATCGGGTGAATGAATTGGATTTTAAAATTTAATCTTTATTCTAACCAACAGAAATAATGCCTTTGATTTTTAGGCTCAATATTTTATTTACTTTTACCTCAAACTTTCAATAATGGATTACAAAAAACTTTGTGCCCAGGTACAGGAAATTGCACGCGAGACTGGCAATTTTATTCAAAAAGAGGGTAAAAAAATTTCGTCGTCAGATGTTGAGATTAAAAGTGTTGCCAGCCTGGTTACTTATGTTGACAAAACTGCCGAAGTTTACATTGTTTCTGCCCTCAAAAAATTAATTCCCGGTTCAGGTTTTGTAGCAGAGGAAGGAACTGCTTCCCGTAAAAATGAAAGATTTGTTTGGTTTGTCGATCCTCTTGACGGAACCACTAATTTTATCCATGGAATAAGCCCTCACTCGGTTAGCATTGCTTTAATGGAAGCTGATGAACTGGTACTTGGAGTTGTTTACGAAGTTGGTTTAAAAGAAATGTTTTATGCCTGGAAAAATAGCCCGGCTTATTTAAACGGGACAAAAATAAAAGTGGCAACAGCAAGCACTTCGGAGGACACACTTATTGCAACCGGGTTTCCGTACTACGATTTCGAAAAAACAGAAAAATATATAAAAGCACTCCGCGAATTTATGAAATCAACACGTGGAATCAGGCGGCTGGGATCTGCTGCAGTTGACTTATCGTACGTAGCTGCCGGACGGTTCGATGGTTTTTACGAACATGCACTTCATGCCTGGGATGTGGCTGCCGGGGTTTTCATTTTAAAACAAGCCGGTGGTAAAATTTCCGACTTTAATGGTAGAGAAAACTGGCTTTTTGGAGGTGAAATTATTGCAGCCAGTAACAATTATTTCGACGAATTTTATAAAATAATCAATAAACATTTGGGTGACAAATAATACCAATTGTACTTTGAAATGCCGCATGGCAATTTCGAAGTTTATAAT
>JABGRN010000163.1 GCA_018648265.1 Prolixibacteraceae bacterium
CTCCCCAACCTTTCCGATATTCTCTTTTTACAAACTGGTTGGCTGGTTCGAAATTGGTAACGCGCATATTTGGACCGTCCCATTTATAATTTATATACCGCCCGGGAAATATAAACCCTTCCAATTCACCATAAACCGGATCTATTCTTTTTATTTTTTCACGGATATTGAAACTACGTAACAACAAATTCCCCATCAAAACAGTTTCGGTAAGCGGCCCGGCATAACCTTCAAATGGCGAACTCACTTCGGTTTTTCCATATCCGGCAATACAAGCATCAATCCATTGCCAGTAATGTCCATCCATATCTCCTTCTACCCGTGGATATTTTTTTGGGACATTAATATCGTTGTTTAAGGAAAGAGGCAATAAAATTGGGCTTCTGCCTCCCCAGCCACATGCAGCTTTCCCCTTTGTCCCCACAAACAGCGTACTTCCTTCGTAGTCGTTTAGTTTTGTAAAATCACCTAAAATATCATTCATATTTGCATCACCCTCCAATTCAACCGGGCGTTCAGGTGTAATTCCCCCATCCATCCAATAAAGGTCGAGGTTTTTGCCGTTTTTAAGAGTATATTTAAATTTGATTGAACTCGAGACCGGACCACTTTCCGGGTATTGCGCTTCTGAAAAAATACCATCGTAAATTGTACTTGCACTGCCCGACACATCTGTTGGATAACCAAGATTTAGTAATTTGAATGGAGGCCCCATAATATGGCATCCCATGTCTCCCAATGCACCAGTTCCAAAGCGCCACCAACCGCGCCAGTTAAAAGGTACCAGATTTTCAATGTAATTTGTTTCAGGCGCCGTACCAAGCCACAAATCCCAGTTCAGTTCTTTGGGAATTTTTGCCGGTTGTTTGGGCCATGGAATTCCTTGCGGCCAAACAGGCCGGTCAGTCCAGCAATATACTTTCTCAATATCGCCAAGCAATCCGGCCTCAATCCATTCGCGTAAAGTTTGCATGCCTTCACTTGATGCTCCCTGGTCTCCCATCTGAGTAACTACTTTGTATTTTTTTGCTGCCTGTGTCAAGACCCTTGATTCATAAATATCGTGCGACAAAGGTTTTTGAAGATATAAATGTTTGTTTAATTGCATGGCTCCTAAACCAACAACTGCATGGTTATGGTCAGGGATTGCCACGGTAACCGCATCAAAATTTTTACTTTCCTTGTCAAACAATTCCCTCCAGTCGTGGTAAAATGGTGCTTGTGGATATTCTTTACGGCGGGGTGCAGCCATCCTGTCGTCAACGTCGCAGAGATGCGAAATAACTGCATTTTTTTTAGGAGTTTTCATTAAGGTATGAATGTCAGCGGCACCTTCTCCACCACAACCGATGGCTGCAATATAAAGTTTGTCGCTGGGCGGGACATGTCCCAATCCGCTAACGGTAAAACTTGGAAGGACAGAAAATGCAGCCATGCCCGACGCAGTCATTCCTACAAATTTCCGTCTCGACAAGTTATTTCTTTCCGGGTTTTGCTTAGTTTTTTTCATTTTTGATTTTATTGAAGTTGTTTTTTCCGGGATAATAATTTCAGGTTTTTGTTATTTTTGAAGTTGCCTTACTGCAATTTCTTTAAAAAAGACGACATCGTTTTCGCCATGGTTTTGTGCACCAATGTAGCCAAATTCAGGACGCGCCCCAGGGTATGGTTCGAAATCGAATTTTCTTTCGGGAACCGGATCGCCCTCTTTGTAATCGGTAACTTTTACCCCGTTTAAATGTATTTCATTTTATTCATTTTCACAAACAGCAATTGTTGTAGAAACAAAATGGAGAGATTATCAAGGCTCACTTCATAATTCGGGTTGGTTTTGTTTTTAAGCATAAATTTTAGCAA
>JABGRN010000128.1 GCA_018648265.1 Prolixibacteraceae bacterium
TTCTGTGCATTTTGAATTCTCATAACGAAAAACTCATGAATAATTCAGGTTAGCACAATTGTATGTGAAAATTAATTTCCTTGTCCAATTTAAACGAGTCTCTTAATTAATTGATAAAGACAAAATTCTTCCTTAAATTTAATAATATTTTTTTTGTACGATTTAAAACCTGGGAAAATGAAAAAAAATTGGTTGAGAAAAATAATGGGTGGATTGAGTTTTACCTCGGCAATGTTTATTTTTCAAGCATGTTATGGGACACCGCAGGACTATGGATTTGATTTATTAATTGAAGGGCAGGTAAAATCAAAAACTTCAGGATTGCCGATAAATGGGATTAAAGTGTCAATTGCCGAAAGTATCCAATATAGTTTAACCGATGATGACGGGCAATTCTCATTTTACACGGAGTTAATTGATACTGTTAAAATTATGTTCGAAGATATTGATTCAATACAAAATGGACGATATCAAAATAAAGATACAGTTCTGACAGGTATTAGCGATAAAATTTTCTTAGATATCAATTTGGACGAGAATTAGATGTTGCCGGCAATTAAAAAGAGGGTATTTCGAAAATTCAAACAATCGGAGATTAAACTTCACGAATTGAACTATTTGTTTTGGGAATGTACGACAAGGTGTAACCTGAACTGTTTACATTGTGGAAGCGATTGCTCAAAAAATAGTGTATTCAATAACATGCCACTTGCCGATTTTTTAATAGCGCTGGATACAATTAAAACGCCCCCGGAAAATTTTATTGTTGTGTTAACAGGTGGAGAACCTCTTTTACGAAAAGACCTGGAAATATGTGGTAGGGAAATACGAAAACGTGGAATGAGATGGGCAATGGTTTCAAACGGCCTTTTGTATGACAAAGAAAAACATATCTCATTGTTAAATGCAGGTATCGGGGCATTAACTTTAAGTTTAGATGGTTTAGAAACATCTCATAATTGGTTGAGAAATTCCGGCAAAAGTTTTAAAAAGGTTGATTTTGCAATAGGTTTAGCAGTAAGTTCCCGGCGGCTAAACTTCGATGTGGTTACTTGTGTAAACAAAAGAAACTTAAATGAACTTTCACAAATTCGTGATTATCTTATTTTAAAGGGGGTAAAAGCATGGAGGTTATTTACAATTGCCCCCATTGGGCGGGCGAAAAAAAATACCGATTTATTCTTATCAGATTATCAATTTAAGGAGTTGTTGGATTTTATAAGTGAATCAAGAAAACAATTGGCAATTGATATAAAATTTAGTTGCGAAGGATTTGTTGGAAAATATGAACTTAAAGTAAGAGATAACTATTTTTTTTGCAGGGCAGGGATAAATATAGGCTCAATATTAATTGATGGCTCAATTTCAGCATGTCCAAATATCGACAGGTCTTTTTCTCAGGGAAATATTTATACTGATAATTTTTATGAAATCTGGCAAACAAAATACGATTTATTCAGGGATCGAAGCTGGACCAAAATAGGAAAATGTGAAGCCTGCAACAATTTTGATGACTGCCAGGGAAATGGCTTACATTTCTGGCAAGGTGAAAAAAATAATGTTCTCGTTTGTTTTAATGAACAGTTAGAAAACGCATCAAAATCAAATAAAATTAACGTAACATAAAAATGGAAACAAGCTTTTAAAACTATCAATTCAGGAAATCCCTTTTAAAGCGAAAAAGACTATAATTGGGCTTGGATGGAGTCTTTTATTTTATCATTTTTCATTTTGAATTTCAACAATTTCAGGTAATTTTAAAAATCTAACCCAATTAAACTGGAAAAGACAAATCTCAAAAAACAAAAAACAAATAAATTTCAATTTTTTAAATATTCAAATTCTAAACTATTCCTTATTATTTTTCAAGCAATTTGTAATTTTGATATTGATTTTTGTGATTTATTTGTAATTTGATAATTGTTATTTGTTATTTTCTGCAAAAAAACACGAATATTAGAAATAAAAACCTAATTCAAATATATTAAGCGAATGGATTATTCATATTTTTTCAAGAGATTTTATTTTATTTTGATTATTAGTTTTATAAGAATTTCGGTTTTTGCAGCCGACTTTTACGTCTCTCCTTCTGGGAACGATTCAAATTCAGGATTGATCGATAATCCATTTGCAACAATTGAACGTGCCAAACAAGAAGTTATTAGCTTGATTAAAACAGATAAAAATACAAATTGTATAATTTGGTTAGCTGATGGTTTATACGAAATAGAAAATCCTGTAATTTTTGATTCAAATGATTTTAATGGGAATAATAAAATAGCAATAAAAGCTTTGTTAGATGCAAATCCTGTTGTTTCAGGTGGTATTCGTTTGCAAGGATGGAAAAAAAATGAGGCCGGGATTTGGGAGATGGAATTACCAAAAAAAAAGAAAGGAAACTGGAAACCCCGTGAACTCTTTATAAAAGACAAAAGAGCTTCCCGTGCCCGATACCCAAATGATAATTATTTACGAATCAAAAAAGTTGGCGACGACCGACGCACAAATTTCTTTTTCGAAAAAGGTGATTTTCCAATTCCTGAAAAAACAAAAGGTGTTGAACTAGTTTTACTTCACGACTGGTCGATCTCACGAATTAGTGTAAAAGAGATTAATTCGGATGAAAATAAATTAACCGCGGTTGATTCTATCGGTGCTAAAAACCCCGCTTTTTTCAACCTCGATTATTGGGAAAAACAACCCCGCTACTTTTTAGAAAATGCCCTTGAATTTTTGGATAAAGATTTTGAATGGGTTTTTGATTCAAATAAAAATAAGGTTTATGTGAAATTGCCGGAAAACAAAAATCCGGAGGAATTACAAATTGTTATTCCATTTTCTGAAGGTCTGGTAGAGTTAAAAGGAAGCGAAAATCATCCAATTAAAAATATTTATTTTGAGGGAATTACATTTCAGCATTGTGCCTGGCAAATTCCCGAAATGGGTTATTGTGGTATTCAGGCATGCCATTTCGATTCGCGTCCGTCTGCAAACCGATGGAGTGTTATCCCGGCCTCTGTAATTGCATTTTGGGCCGAGGATTGTATTATTCAGGATTGTGTTTTTCAAAACCTGGGAGGTTCTGGATTGTGGTTAAGTACGGGCTGTAAAAACTGTACAGTTTCAAATTCCGATTTTACAAATATTTCAGGTAATGGAATTATGATCGGCGAAGGGCGCGATCGTGTTGTAAATGGTGAAGCATGGTGGAAAAGTACGCCGGAACAAACTGCCTTGGGAAATACGATTAAAAATTGCTTGGTATCAGATTGCGGAAAACAATTTTATGGAGCTGTGGGAATATGGTGTGGATTGACCGCAGAAACTACAATTCAAAATAATGAAATCACCGAATTACCTTATACCGGAATTTCAATCGGCTGGATGTGGAGCCCAGAACCAACGCCGTGCCGCGATAATATAATCGATGGAAACCACATTCACCATATTATGCAAAAACTTAGTGATGGTGGTGGAATTTATATGCTTGGATTACAGCCAGGAAGTAAATTAATTAATAACCACATTCACGATGTAGAAATAAATGCTGGTCGTGCAGAAAGCAACGGGATGTTTTTAGACGAAGGAATTACTAATGTAATAGTTGAAAACAATTTGATATACAATATTGCCAAATCTCCCCTTCGTTTTCATAAGGCAACAACAAATTTGGTAAAAGATAATTACCTGTTTTGTACCGATGGTAATCCACCAATTCGCTACAATAATACCAAAGAAGACGACATTGAAAAAGTTGGAAATAAAGTTATTAATGATTCGGATAAGAATTATAAATCGATTCTCAAAGGTATAGTCACGGAATGGAATTCCAAATTAAAATAGATTTGTAAATGAACACAATGATATTCAGGTTTGTAGCAATTGTTTGTTTGTCAGTTACAATTTCAAGTTGTAATCAAAAACAAGATAAATTGGCAGAGAATCCACGACAAAACATTCTTTTCGATTTCGAATGGAAGATTCATAGGGGAGATGTTGAAAACGGGCAATTAATTGAATTTAACGATGCAGATTGGCGAAATATCGATTTGCCACACGATTGGAGCATTGAAGATTTACCCGGTACAAATTCCCCTTTCGATTCCACTGCAATTGGCGGAATTGATGCAGGTTATCTCGTGGGAGGTACTTCCTGGTACCGTAAAACTTTTGATATTCCAAAAGAATATTCGGGTAAAAAACTGAAAATATATTTTGAAGGTGTTTATATGAATTCCGATGTTTGGTTAAATGGCGAACATCTGGGAAATCATCCATACGGTTACACTGCTTTTGAATTTGATATTTCAGATGTGGTAAAATTGGGAGAGGAAAATGTGCTGGCAGTTCAGGTGAAAAACGAAGGCCGTAATAGTCGCTGGTACACCGGTTCTGGTATTTACCGCCATGTTTGGCTAAAAGTTACCGAACCTGTTCATGTAAAAACCTGGGGAGTTTCAATTGCAACACCGCAAGTTACGGTTGAAAAATCTATAGTAAATATTGAAACTCAAATTGAAAATGAAAATTTGGAAAATATTACAATTCAAGTTGTTACTAAAATTCTGGATGCTTCAGGAAAAGAGGTTGTTTCAAATATTAATAATCAGAAAATAAATGGGGAATCAGAAATTAAAGTGAATCAAATTCTTCAAATTGAATCCCCTGAATTGTGGTCGCCTGACCATCCAAATTTATATACTGCGATTATAGAAATTCAAAATGAAAAAAGTGAAATTCTGGATATTGTTGAAGAAACTTTTGGGATCAGAACCATTGAATTCAGTGTTGAAAATGGTTTTTTACTAAACGGAAACCCAACACTTTTAAAGGGCGGTTGTATGCATCATGGAAATGGCCCGCTTGGAGCTGCTGCTTACGATCGTGCGGAAGAACGACGCGTGGAAATTATGAAAGCCAACGGTTTTAACGCTATTCGTTGTGCACACAATCCACCGTCAGAGGTATTTTTAGATGCTTGCGACAGGTTGGGGATTTTAGTAATTGATGAGACTTTCGACATGTGGCGTTTGCCAAAAAATCCACAGGATTATTCAAATTATTTCGACGAGTGGTGGCAAAAAGATGTGGATGCCATGGTTTTGCGCGATCGCAATCATCCTTCAATTATTATGTGGAGCATCGGAAATGAAATTCCGGAAAGGGGATCTCCTGAAGGTGCTGAAACTTCAAAAATGATGGTTGAATATATAAAAACGTTGGATTCAACACGGCCTGTTACAGCGGCTGTAAACGGGCTGGGACCCGATAAAGATCCTTATTTTGCAACACTCGATATTTCAGGTTATAACTATTCTTTTGGCGGCGATCATGGTCAAAAAAGTATTTTCGAAAAAGACCATGAACGGATTCCCGATCGGATTATGTATTGTGCTGAATCCTATCCGTTGGAAGCTTTTGGTGCCTGGATGGATGCCGTAAAATATCCCTATGTTTTAGGTGATTTTGTATGGACAAGTTTCGATTATTTGGGTGAAGCAAGTATTGGTTGGTGCGGATATCCGCACCACGAAAACTTTTATCCGTGGAATCATGCTTTTTGTGGCGATATTGATATTTGTGGTTTCAAACGTCCGCAATCGTATTACCGCGATGTTTTGTGGGAAGTTGGAAACAGACTTTCCATTTTTGTAAAACCTCCGGTTCCTTCATTCCCTAAAAAAGAGAATCGCGCAAGCTGGAGTAAATGGCACTGGCACGATTTGGTTGCTGAATGGAACTGGGAAGGGTTTGAAAATCTACCCTTAGAAGTTGTGGTTTATTCGGGCTACGAAAAAGCAGAACTGATTCTGAATGGAAAATCATTGGGTAAAAAAGTTACAAATTTGGAAAATCAGCAGATCGCAAAATGGAATGTTCCGTACGAAGCTGGTGAATTAAAAGTTCTTGCCACAAAAGAAAATGGGGAAATAGTTTCTAATGTTTTAAAGTCGGCATCGCAACCTGTAAAAATTCAAATGAAAGCCGATAGAAAAGAAATCAAAGCAAGCGGTCAGGATTTAAGTTACGTTGTTGTTGAATTGCTTGATGAGAATAATTTGCTTCATCCAAAAACGGATAATCTTGTTCAATTTGAAATTGAAGGACCGGGTGAAATTATTGCAGTTGCTAGTTCAAATCCCATGAGCATTGAAAATTTTAAGCATCCACAAAGGAAAGCATACAAAGGAAGATGTTTGGTAATTATTAAATCGGAAAAAGAGACAGGTGAGATCCGGCTACTTGCAAAATCAAAAAATTTAATATCAGCAGAATTTAAATTAATTGTTAATTAAATTGCGAATAAATAAATCAGAACCGGACACTTTGAATTAGTAAAAATGATTAAAAAAATAAATATTGTTATTTCAGGCTGTTTGCTTTTCCTTTTTGTTGGATGTAGCCAGGAATCAAAAACAGAACAAGCTCCGAACGTTTTATTTATAATTGCCGATGATTTATCCGACCGGCTAACTTGTTACGGAGATACTGTTGCGGTTACGCCAAACCTCGATAAATTAGCCAGTCGGGGTGTAGTTTTTTCAAATAATTTCTGCCAGTACCCAACTTGTGGTCCAAGTCGGGCATCGCTGTTTTCCGGGCTTTATCCATTCGAAAGCGGATATACAACAAATGCAGCAGGAAGTTTTAACGAACATCTTCCGGGTGTGACCACACTTCCCAGATTATTTCGTGA
This sequence comes from Prolixibacteraceae bacterium, assembly GCA_018648265.1. Lineage (GTDB taxonomy): Bacteria > Bacteroidota > Bacteroidia > Bacteroidales > Prolixibacteraceae > Draconibacterium. Next base: position 6,698 of record JABGRN010000128.1, read on the forward strand.
AAACGGATATTTTACAGCACGCGTAGGAAAGATTTTTCATATGGGAATTCCGGGAGGAATCGGTGGCGCTGGAACCGATGATACTCTGGCTTGGGATGTTGCTATAAATAATACCGGTTACGATGCAGATATAAAGGTTTGGGAAAAAGCAATTCACGTTGGAAATACAAGGGGAACTGGCGTGAGTGTGGTTTATGATAATCCTGAAATAGAAGATTCTGAAATGGCTGATGGACAAGGTTTAAATAATGCCATTCAAATCTTAAAAGAGCATAATTCGAATAAAACCGGCAAGCCATTTTTTTTGGCTTATGGAATTTATCGTCCGCATCCACCAATGATTGTTCCTAAAAAACATTGGGATGCAATCGATATTTCTAAATTCCGGATTCCCTTTGTTCCTGAAAATGATCGTGATGATATTCCTGAAATAAATTGGCATTTAAAAGATGCTGGATTTAATTTTATTCCTGATACACACGGAATAAATTATGCACACGCCTATTATGCTGCAATCCATTTTGTTGACGATTTGGCTGGTAAATTAATACAGGAATTAGAAAATGAAGGACTGGCCGATAATACAATTATCGTTTTTTGTGGCGACCAGGGATTTCATTTGGGCGAACACGGTCACTGGCACAAATCTTCGATGTTTGAGGAAGCTTGCCGGGTACCGTTAATAATAGTTGATCCCCGACAAAAAGTAAAGGGAAAAAATTGTACAAATCTTACCGGATTGATTGATATTTACCCAACTATTTGTGAATTGACTGGTATCAAATCTCAACATCGTCTTTCCGGCCAAAGTTTAAATCCGCAATTAAATGATGTTAACAAGGCAGGCAAAGATTTCGAATTTACAATGGGAAGTCCGCGAGGTTACGGAATCAGGACATCAAAATACAGATATACCGAATGGCGAAAGGACAAAGTAAATGCTGATTTTAGCATGTTGTATGATTTGGAAAAAGATTCAAAAGAATTGAATAATTTAATTGATAATCCTGCATATTCGGTCATAATAAATGAACTCAAACAAAAACTGGATTCGGCAATAACTAAATAAAATCAAAATGAAATTTAAAAATTTCACCTTTTCATTCTTAATAATTTTCATATTATGTTTAACAAGTTCAGCTCAATTTACCGAACGCCAGATTCCGGCAGAATGGGAAAACCTGGTTTTTGGTGGAAGATTTATGGATAGATTTCTACCCATGCCGGTTATGGGTGAATTAACCAGCGAAACCTGGGGGTCAAAACAAATTATTCCTCGTTACATCGAAAATGGAATTGAGGATAATGTAAATTCATATTGGGGCGGAAATGCAAAATTGGGGGACGATGGAAAATACCATCTTTTTCTTTGTGGCTGGCCCGAAAACTCTCCAAAAGGACACATGTTCTGGCGAAATTCCACTGTTTATCATGCAGTTGCAGAAAACTCATTTGGGCCATATAAATTACATAATGAAACAATCCTGAGATATTTCAGCTAAAAGATGGGCGGTTTGTAATTTTTGTAATTAGTGGTTATTACATCGGCGATAATTTCGACGGACCGTGGGAATATAATCAATTCGACTTCGATCCCCGCGACAGAAAAATTATAGAAGGTTTGTCGAACCTTTCTTTTGCACAACGAGAAGATGGAAGTTATTTAATGGTTTGCCGGGGTGGCGGTGTGTGGTTTAGTGAGACCGGAGTTTCTTCGTATAATCAAGTAACCGACAAACGTGTTTATCCGCCGGTTGACGGCCGTTTTGAAGACCCGGTAATTTGGAAAACCAATATTCAATACCACTTAGTTGTTAACGACTGGCTGGGACGCATTGCCTGGTATTTGCGCTCGAAAGACGGGATAAACTGGAAGGTAGATCCGGGCGAAGCGTATTTGCCGGGTATAGCAAAATACAAAGAAGGGACTGTTGTTGACTGGTTTAAATACGAACGTTTTAAAGTTCTTCAGGATAAATACGGTCGGGCAACACAGGCGCATTTTGCAGTTATCGATACGCTAAAAAGACAAGATTTACCAAACGACAACCACAGTTCGAAACATATAATTATTCCTTTAACCGTTGGCCGCTTAATTACCATTTTAAATAAAAAAGCAATAACAGCGGAAACAGAAACTATCGAATTAAAAATTGAAGCCGAAGATGGATTTAATCCGCACACTGATATTGACTTGAACTCAATACGGTTTGGAGCATCAGAAGAAGTAAATTTTGGCAGGGGATGTAATGTTTTAGAAACCAAAAAATCGGGCGACGATTTGATTGTTACTTTCAACGGAAAAGGAAATGGAATTACCGACAATAATTTTGCGGCAAAACTTTTGGGCAAAACTACCAATGGTAAATTGCTTTTTGGATATTCTTGTTTACCCGAAGTTAAATATATTGAACCTGCACTTTCTGCGCGAAAACCAAAAGTTATTTTTACAGATTCGGGATTTCAGATTAATGTAGAAGTCCAGAATTTTGGACAAGTGGCTTCTGAAATTACACCAATAAAAATTATTTATTTCGATGATGAAAAAGAGATAGAACTTACCACAGGTGAAGTTCCGCCACTTCAATCTTTTGAAAAAGCAAATGTTTCTTTAACAACAAACAAACTTTTCAAAAAAGGAGAGACGTATAATATTAGAGTGATTTTAAATTCCGATGAAAATAACCCTGTGATTTTTGACACCACAATTGAGTTTTAAATAAATTTGTTGGCATCGCTGGTGCGCGATTACATCGCGTTCCATTATGATATAAAATAAAAACCACACGATGCAATCGTGCGGGAGCAGGGACTTTAGACACTACTTTGGAGTTTTAATTAAGTATTTTGTGAAGCGATGCAAAGTCGCATCCCGATAATTTTAAAAACGTTTTGACCGTGATTAATAGGATTAACGGAATCCCTCAGGTTTTAATCATAATCACACAATCAGTAAAATCACACAAATCAAAGTTTAAGACAAATGTTTAAAAATAACTCTTGTAACATATTGTCCGGTTCAAAATTCTTAACTACTTTTAAACCACCAAAATAAACAAACCTTGAATACGATCTTCAAATAATGAACTCCATAGAAAATCAAAAAATAGTTGATCCGGATAGTATTAAAAACAGCACTTTAAAGAGTGATAAAAACATACCTGATACGGATATATATGACACCTTTTGCTTTGTATATTAGCAAAATAATAAGAATAAAAGTGACAAAACAAACACGTTATGGGCAAGGTTAAAAAAACGAACCTAAAATATAATTAAAATGGATATTTCAAACGCAGCACACAATCTTCTTGGACTAAAACTTAAATCCGGTTGGAATGTAATTGAAAAGATTGCGAAAGATAAAAACTCTACTGGTTCATTCTTTTCAGTTGCTTATAAAGTTGAAAAAGACAATGAAATTTGTTTTTTAAAAGCATTCGATTTCGCAAAGTTTTTCAATCCAGATTTTCCTGGTCGTTCAATTGTTGATTACATGAAAGAAATGATTGATGCTTTTAAATACGAAAAAGATATCTCAAATCTTTGTAAAAATAATGGACTTTCTAAAGTCGCCGTTGTTAAAGAAGCTGGAGAAGAAGAAGTTTTAGGTTTTACTATTCCTGTAGTCCCTTACCTAATTTTTGATATGGCGGATGGTGATGTCCGAAAACTCATCAAATTTAATAATGAACTAGATTATGCATGGAAATTAAAATCTCTTCATGATATCGCAGTTGGAGTAAGACAATTACATAATATTGACATTTCACATCAAGACATCAAACCTTCAAATATTTTATTATTTGGCGAAAACTCAAAAATTGGTGATTTAGGAAGAGCAGTTGCAAAAATAATGGATGCACCTCATAAAAAATTACCTTTCAGTGGAGACTTTACATATGCACCACCTGAAATATTATACGGATATTATGAACCCGATTGGACTAAAAGAGTCAGGTCTATTGATAGTTATTTGCTTGGAAGTATGGTGGTTTTCTATTTTTCAGGAATTAGTATGTCAGCACTCCTAAGTAATCAAATTCCAATAAATTTACGTTGGGATAAATTTAGAGGTGCATTTGATGAAGTTAAACTATACTTAATTGAGGCTTTCTTCAATGCTTTAAATCAATTTACAGAAACTTTG